>NZ_JBGSQX010000027.1:0-10771 GCF_041737845.1 Desulfococcus sp. | reverse complement strand
AGGGGCCGGGGTCGACGGCCGGGGCGCTGCCTCGGGGGCCGCCGGGGACTCGCCGTGCCCGATCAAGACCGTATAGGGGCGGCCGTTCACACTCACCTGGACGTATCCGGCCGCGATCTCGCCGATCTCCACGGCAAACGGCTGTTCATTGATGCTCAACTGGTATCTCATGGAAAACTCCTCTCAATCCTTGCGGTGAAGGGTGCGGTTGAAGACGGTGAGCCGGTCGCCCATGATTCGGTTCAGGCCGTCGTGCGCCCATGAATCCGAATGGCCGGACTCCAGGGGCAGGGTGGGGGTAGCCCGGCCGGCCAGAAGGTGGAGGTGAAGGGCCGCGGCAATGGCCGCCGCATCCGTTTCCGGAATGTCCGGGGCGCGCTCCGGCTCCGGTTCCGGCTCGGGCTCCGCATCCTCCCGTGCAGCTTCCGGCGGAGCTTCCAGCGGGCTTTCAGGTACCGCCGCCGCTGCGGCCGCCCGCCGCTCCTTGCGTCGGTCCAGATACTGGAACAAGACCCCGGAAAGGATCATGCCGATCATCAGAATGGAAAGGACGATGAAGATGCCGAAGAACCGGATGAAGAGCGTCCCCAAGGCATACCCCCAGAAGGAGTCCCGGGGGCCGCCCACGAGGGTGATCTTTCCGTCCGCGGCCCCGTCCGAATCCCGGGGGCCGCCGTCCTGGACCGTCACGATCAGCTCCCGGACCCGGTCCGGGTGGGAGATGTTTTCAGCCTGGGAATCGGACCACGGGGCCGGAAGGCGCTCGTTGAACACACGAAAGGCGGTCGATTTGGTGAAGAAATCCGAAATGACCGACACCCGGACCTCCCCGCCTTTGGGCACATCCTCCACGGCGATGGAGAACAGGGCCGACTTGAAATTTTTCACATCCACCTCGGGCCGATCCGCCTTGTAGAAATCGACGCCTTCGACCGCCGCAAGCTTACCGCCCGCGGTCTTGAACCGGATGGTGACGCTGGTGCTCTTGGCCCGGGGGATGAGCTTGGCCGCGATCACCTCCCCTTCCCGGCTGAAGGCGGGCGCCGGCTTCTCGATATCGCCGGAGACGGGAGCGATCTTGGCGGCGGATTCGCCCGGCAGGAGGGCCAGGGCGGCCGCCACCATCGCCGCGCGGGACAACCAATGAATCGACTTCGACAGAATATTTCTCATGGCACTCCTCCTACTGAAACATGGCGATGAACATGCCGGCCGCGGCCGCCGATCCGATGACCCCGGCCAGGTTGGGGCCCATGGCGTGCATGATGAGCCAGTTGTCCGGATCGGCCTTCATCCCCTCGGAATGGGTGACCCGGGCCGACATGGGGACCGCCGAGACCCCGGCCGAACCGATGAGGGGGTTCATCTTCTCCTTGAGGAACAGGTTCATGATATGCACCGTCAGGATCCCGCCGACAGTGCATATCATGAAATCCACAAGCCCGAAGGCGAAGATGAGCAGCGGCTTCATGCTCAGGAATTTTTCCGCCTCCATGGTGGCGCCCACGGAAAGCCCCAGAAAGATGGTCACGATGTTCATGAGGGCGTTCTGGGCCGTGTCCGTAAGGCGTTTGACCACGCCGCTCTCCCGCATGAAATTCCCGAACATGAACATGCCCATCAGGGGCGCCACGGCCGGCACGAGCAGGATGATCAGGGCCGAGGCGATGAGCGGGAACAGGATCTTTTCCCTGGTGGAGACGGGCCGGAGCTGGCGCATCCGGATTTTTCGCTGCTCGAGCGTGGTGAAGAGCCGCATGATGGGCGGCTGAATGAGGGGGACCATGGCCATGTAGGAATAGGCCGCCAGCGCATTGGCCCCCAGGAGGTGGGGCGCCAGCTTGGCCGTCAGGTAGATGGTGGTGGGGCCGTCCGCCCCGCCGATGATGCCGACGGACGCCGCCTCCTTCAGGGTGAAGCCGAAGAAGAGCACCCCGATGTAGGTGACGAAGACGCCAAGCTGGGCCCCGGCGCCGATGATGAGGGTCTTGGGGTTGGCGATGAGGGGACCGAAATCCGTCATGGCGCCCAGGCCCAGGAAGATCACGCAGGGGATGATCTCCCACTCCACGCCGTATTTATAGAAGGCCCGGATCAACTCCGGCGTGCCGTGCTCGGTAAACCCCATGAGGGGGACCAGGGGGAAGTTCACCAGGAAGATGCCGAACCCGATGGGCACCAGGAGCAGGGGCTCGTAATTTTTGCCCACCGCAAGATACAGGAAGAAAAAGGCCACCCCCAGCATGATCACCTGCTTGAACATCAGGTTGGGCAGCCCGGTCTGAGTGGTCAGAATGCTGAGAATCAGCTCAAATACTTGATCCCATGACATCGCGAAATTTCCTTTCTAGAGGGGGATGTTGCCGTGTTTTTTGGGGGGATTGGCATCCCGCTTCGTCCGGAGCATCCGGAGTGCCTGGATGATTCGGGGACGGGTGTCGGCCGGGTCGATGACGTCGTCGATGTAACCCAGTTCGGCGGCTTTGTAGGGATTGGCGAATTTCTCCCGGTACTCGGCCACCAGCCGCTTCCGCTCGGCATCCGGGTCGGCGGCGCTCTTGATGTCGCCGCGGCTGATGATGTTGACCGCCCCCTCCGCCCCCATGACCGCGATCTCCGCCGTGGGATAGGCAATGACCATATCCCCCCGGATATGCCGGGAGTTCATGACGCAGTACGCCCCGCCGTAGGCCTTGCGGGTGATGAGGGTGATGCGCGGCACGGTGGCTTCGCAGAAGGCGTAGATCAGCTTGGCGCCGTGCTTGATGATGCCGCCGTGCTCCTGCTGGATGCCGGGGAGGAACCCGGGCACGTCCTCGTAGACGATGAGGGGGATGTTGAAGGCGTCGCAGAAGCGCACGAACCGTGCCCCTTTGAGGGAGGCGCCGATGTCCAGGCATCCGGCCATGACGGCGGGCTGGTTGGCGAGGATGCCCACGGCGCCCCCGTCGAGCCGCGCGAATCCCACGACGATGTTTTTGGCATAATGCTCGTGGACCTCGAAGAAGTAGTGGCTGTCCACATTGGACCGGATGATGTTACGCATGTCGTAAGGGGTGTTGGGGTCCGCGGGGACCATTTCCCGCAGGGCCTCGTCCCGGCGCATGGGGTCGTCCCCCATGTCCAGATGGGGCGGCCCCTCCAGGTTGTTCTGGGGCATGAAGGCCATGAGCTCCCGAATGCCGTTGAGGCAGGATTCGTCGTCGGGCATGGCGAAGTGGGCCACGCCGCTGACGGCGTTGTGGGCCATGGCGCCCCCCAGGTCCTCCTTGGTGACCGTTTCCCGGGTGACGGCCTTGATGACCTCCGGACCGGTGATGAACATGTGGCCGGTTTTCTCCACCATGAAGATCCAGTCGGTCAGGGCGGGAGAATAGACCGCCCCGCCGGCCGACGGCCCCATGATGGCCGTGATCTGGGGGATAGCGCCGGATGCCATGACATTTTGCAGAAAAATGTCCGCGTAGCCCGCCAGACTCATCACCCCTTCCTGGATGCGGGCCCCCCCCGAGTCGCAGAGGCCGATCACCGGGGCCCCGACCTTCATGGCCGTTTCCATGACCTTGCAGATCTTCTCGGCGTGGGACAGGGAGAGCGACCCACCGAACACCGTAAAATCCTGGGCAAAGACAAAGACCTGGCGCCCATGAATCAGCCCGTGGCCCGTGACGACCCCGTCGCCCGGGACCTTCTGGGTTTCCATCCCGAAATCGGTGCATCGATGGACCTTGAACCGGTCCATCTCCACGAAGCTGCCCTTGTCCAGGAGGATGTCGATCCGCTCCCGGGCGCTCAGCTTGCCGCTCTCATGCTGTTTGCGGACGCGGTCCTCGCCGCCGGCTGCCAACGCCTCCCTGGTTTTCTGGGCCAGCGTCTCCCTGGTTTTCTGATTCAGGGCCTTATGTAACGCAGCGTTATCCATTCTGACTCCTTTCACAAACCTGATGGGTTCTACCCTGCGACCCATACACGACAGGCAGCCCGAAAAAGGCTGCCTGTTTTGTCAGCCGGGATGTCAAACGCGGCCCGGATCCTCATTGTATGGGGAAGGCTTTTCGATATGGGAATAATTTCGGGTTGGCCCGTGTCGGCCATACCTACCCTGTGACATGAAATCTTGTAAGACCTCATTGGCATGTCTCGATATCTATTTTTCAGGTGAAATCAGGCGGAATCCCCGTAATCGGTTTCGACAAGGGTAAATTTCTGTAAAAGATTTGACTGCATTTTGCAATGGGAAAGTTGAGGAACTGCGAAAGACCCGGCCCCTGAAGTGTCGGCGGGCGTCTGAATGGGCCGGAAACGGCAGGCGCCGATCCGCTCATTTTGGGTTCACCCTCGGCTCAGGATTGAAAACGAAATTAATTGAACAATCCTGGTTGTCTAATGGGCCGTCTTCTGTGTTGCACCAAAGGCCGGATACCCAAAGTATGCGACCCTTGACGCGCCTTGAAGACGACCCAAAATCCGGCGCAATCTTGTCCAATCAATTTTGTTTGCGATCCTCATTCGGGCCGCATCCGGCGTTTCGGAACCTTCCGTCAACGCCGGATGCCCACCCGCGACCTTACTCCTCGAAGAGAATCTTGTGGTCGACCAGGTTCATGCCCCGGATGCGGGCCTTCACGATCTTCTGATCGCCGAAAATGCCCACCAGCCGCCAGGATCCTTCCCCTTCGGGCTCCACCAGATCCACGGATTCCATGATCAGGGTTTCCGTGTTTTCCTTTACCAGATACGCATTGGCTTCACACATGGCGCAACATCTCCTTTATTTTTCCCGCCACCACGGCCTCGACCAGGTGTGGCAGGGGCTCTTTCACCATCCCCACGATCTCCGTGTTCTCCTGGGACAGGGGCAGGAGAATCTTGGGGGCCGGGCTCGACATGACCGCTTCGGCCATCCGGGGCGTCACCTCGCCCAGCATGGCGTTGGCCCAGGTGATGCCCAAGGGGCCGACGATGGCGTCTGCTTCCAGGACGGACCGGCAGATGGCATTCTCCCCCGACGCCCCCCGGTTGGCCCCGGCCTTGAGCATCGAGGCGGTGGCGATGGCGTTGGTGCCCAGGGCGATCAACTCGACCGATTCGCCGTAGGCGCTTTTCAAATATTTGATCAGGGTGGCCCCGATGCCGCCGCCCTGCCCGTCGATCACGCAAATCCGCTTCGTCAATTCCGTTTCCTTATTAGGACCTGCCCCGGTCATCCCATAAAAAAAGCCACGAAGGCGCCTCCTTTTCGGAAGGGATGACCTTCGTGGCCTGTTTCAACTCTTTTGGGATCCAAGGGTACGCCGGGATGCATGCTTCCGGATGCCGGCCTCTGGGAACGTACACCGGTTTTTCACGACGTTTCCCGGCTTCTGCCGGAAATTATGCTTAAAATTTTTAACCGTACCGGCCGCTGAAGTCAAGGGATTTCATCTTTATTTCCGGATCATTCCGATTTGCGGCCTATTGATGCTCGTCCTTGACGGACCCGGGTCCCGTCAGGGGCCGGAACCGTCGCTTCGTGGCCCCGCAGACCGGGCAGCACCACTCCTCGGGCAGCTCATTGAAGTCGGTGTTCTTGGGAATCTTGCGCCGCCGGTCGCCTCTGTCGGGATCATACAGACATCCGCAATTGACGGTCTGGCATTGATAGACCTTTTCAGGCTCGGCCATCTCCCCTCCTTTCATGGCAACGGGTTGAAAGAAAAAACAGATTGATCTAAATATAATGCTCGGCCGCCCTGGATCAAAATTCCTGTTCCACAGAGGACTAATTTGAGCCGTCAAGGAAGGCCTTCGCCAGAAAGTCAGTGATGAACATCATACGCTACCATCATTAAGATGAATCCGGGGTTGATCCGTCGTCCTCGCAGGTCATCTGATATCTGTTCAGAATATTTTGGATGATGTCCGCTTCGGGAATCTTCATGCGCCGCGCGTCAGACAGGGCCAGGCAAAGCAGCCGGTTGGCTTCCCCAAGGCGGGCTGGGTCCAATCTGAGATAAGCCATTGCAATGTTCGCATGCGTAACTACCATGGAGCGTTTATCCCCCAGACGCTCATAAACGGGCAACTCTTCTTCCCGGCGAATCCGCAAGGACTCATCCAACTCACCACGTAATTGATGGATGTCGGCAATTTGACCCATCGTCAATGCACAGGAACGCATTTCACCCAATCGCTCAAACGCAACAAGCACGTCTTCTTTAAGGATACGAAGAGCTTTATCCAATTCGCCTCTTGTCCGATAGATATCGGCAATTTTACCCATCGCCACTGCACGCGCTCGAACATCTCCCAGGCGCTCATAAACAGGCAGCTCTTCCTGCCGACGAATCCGCAAAGCCTCATCCAATTCACCACGCGCCTGATGCATGTCAGCGATTTTACCCATCGTCACGGCATAGGATCGTTCATCCATATGCTCATAGACCGGCAGTTCCTCTTCGCGGTGAATCCGCCAAGCTTCTTCCCAATCACCGCGGGCCTCCAGGATGTCGGCAATTTTGCCCATCGTTACCGCTCGGGATCGTTTATCCCCCAGACGTTCATGCTTTGGAAGAACTTCATTCCGCCACATGTCAAGCGCCTTATCCCACTCCCCCTGTGAATACAGAACGTATGCTATTTGACTCAGCGTATCAGCGATGTTCCGTTCATCACTTAAGGTTTTATAAAGATTGAGGGCATGTTCATAACATACAAGGGACTCTGCGTTCTTTCCTATAGCTTCATACAAATCACCTTGCTCACACAACAAGGATGCGCGCAATCCGGCCGCCATATCAGGTCGTGAACCAAGATATGCGTCCAACTCGCGAATCCATTGCTGCCGTCTTTCACGTTCTGTCGCGGACAGGAAAAGTTTGTCTGGTTTGATATGCGGAGATACCTCAACTTGTGCATGAACTGAAAAATCAAACACCCCGGCTCTCCATGCCCACATGTCCGGAGCTTGAAGCGCCATCAACCTGATGAGGCCCCGAGGCAGCCAGAAGACCATTGGAATGGGGCATTGTCCCGTCAAAGATTCACGCTGGTAATTCAAAGACGGAAGCCATTCCTTTTCAGGATCATACGCCCAGATATCCAGACCAAGGACGTGAAGCACGCTGGCTTTCCCGGCCAGTTCTCCTAATCGGGATTGCAAGGCACGAAAATCCGGGGGGTTTTCCCGGTCAACATGGAGAATCCGGCTTTTCACATGCAGCGCGATCAGTCTCTCGACAAGCTGGTCCCGATAATAGGGTCGGTTGTATTGCGCGATCAGCAAACGGAACCTTCCACCCGCCGCCCCAATGGCGCGGTCAAGACGATCGAATTCCGAGGTGTGGACCGGAACCAGATGGTCGCAGCCTGGAGAATATGGAAAAGGGGAGCAATCGTCAGGCATTTTCGTCCGGACGGGCTGTATCCGGCATTGTCCGGCGTCATGTGGGACTCCTTTCTCTAATCCGGTTTTCAGGCACCGGAAAATCGATAGGAAAATATACCATTGATATCTCCGGATCCAAACAAAATTTTCAAAATCAGGGAGCTTCAATCCTTTGTTGAGCAGGACTATACGCCAGAGATCGCTTCCCATCTCCTCCTGTTTTGATGAAATTGAGCATCAGCTCATCCATCGCTCCCGGGAGCCGGGTCGCTTTCATCCGTCTTCACCGCAACAGCCTTGAAGAAGGTGTAGCAGAAAACCCCGTCGGACGCGGCGGTCCGGTAAAGGTCCCGGATGCCCCGGTCCATCTCCTCTCGGCTGATGAGGTGGGACGCGACGGCCGCATCGCGGACCCCCTCGATCATGGCCGTGAAGGTTTTCCGGATAAACCCGTCCACCAGCGACGGCCGGCTGGCATCCACGTAGACCATGCGCGGCGACACCGCACCCCGCTTCGAGGACCCTGGCCCCCGGCGGGTATGCCGTATCGGCGTGGAGGAGTTCCACCAGGGTCGACGCCTGATCCTGCAGCCGCGAGCTTTCCCTGTGATCGTATCCGTGAACGTAACGTTGGGTCATGGGTCAGTTCTCTTTCTAAAACAAATCCACCGGATTCGGTTCGCCGCTTTCCGGCGGATGCCGTCGGGCGCCCGCGTTCAAGGCCCCGTGGATATGGCTCCTGAGCTTCTTCGGGCTAATGCTCTTCCCGATTCAGCACCGTAATCGTTTTTCTCAATGCCCGGTCCACCCTCCTCAAGGATTGGTGGAGATCATACGGCCCGGCTGTATCCGATACCGATTGCTGCGCAAATTCGATGCTCGCCTTAGCCAACCCGAATGCCGCACCATAAATTGCCGGGTCCCCGGATCGGCCCCGCAATTTTTTGGCCATGGCGGCAAGCTCGTCCAATACCGGCGCCCAATCCTTCGATGGTTTGGCCGGCGCAGGCGTTGCGGTTTTCTGTGGCGGAGCATCGAGGTTTTCGATAATGCGATTGTTCTGCTTCGCCGTCATGTAGGTTTCTTTTAATCGACGCTTAATCCCCCCACCAAAATGGATATTGTACGTCTGAAACATGCCGTCATAGATAATTTTCCCCTTGAACGGCAGCAGAACAGCTTGAACATGAAGGGGAAGATGGGAGCGATGAACCAGTTCGTCAAACCCTTGATAAAGCCCCACGACGCCAAAAACATCCCCGCCCTTGATGAAAACGGCGTATTGCTTCAAGAAACGCTCAATTTGAAAATCCCCTGGAATAAAGTTTTTCCAGCCGGAAACAAGCGAAAGATTCTCTACGGAAAAATGCTGCGGGTTTTGTTGAACAAAAGCATCAATCAGCTTGATGTCTGCATAAAGCGCGTTCCGGACTTCAGCTTTTTCCTCGGGGGAACACTCGACATAGGCATCCACACTTTTGATATTGGGCAGAATTTTGAACTTTTGATTTACAAAATATTGAAGCGCCCACATCAACTCGAAAAAAAGATTCGCATCCTGTTCAAAAAGTTTCATGATTTTGCCTCGCTTGTCTGGTTTTCTGTGGGGTTGAATGATGAAATCAGTTTACTCCAGATCGAACGCGCTCTCCCATTGCTCGAAGGGCCAGATCGACGCCGGTTCAATTTTGTGCAAATCCGATAGCCTCGCACGCTGCATTCAGCATGTGCCGCAACCGAATGATATCATCCTTCCGCAAACTGCACCTCGGCTTCCTCCAACACTCGCTGGCGAAAATACCGGCTCAGATCTTCGGGGGTGCGAAGGTCTGCTTTCCGACCTCCAAGCAGCGCCGAAAGCATATCTCGATAATTGGTTGAAATAATCCCGAATCACCATTTTCTTCCACCATGGATCGAACAAGCCCGTGCGGCTCCCTCAGACGGCATCTATCAATTTTCAAGCACCCCCTTCATTGCACATTCCCTTTCGCCGCCAGTTCCCGCAACGCCGCCATCACCGCATCGAACCCGGCCTCTGGGTGCGCTTCGAGGAAGGCGGCCACCCTTCCGGTGACGTGGGCCGCGGCAAAGCTGCTGCCGCGGAAATTCCGTTCCTGGGGGAGGCCTGGGATGGGGCGGGGCCGGCCGTGGGCGCCGAAGTTGACGGGGACGCCCGGGTGGTGGATGAGGCCCTCCGGCGGGCATGCAGGGTACTGGTAGACGCCGATGACCGTATCGAAGACGGCGGGGTAGATCGGGTCGTCGGCCGAGCGGGCGGCGGCGACCACGAGGGTGTTTTGGGCCGCGGCCCTGGCGCATAAGCTCCGGAGGGGCTTCCGGCAGCGCTCCAGGGTGGTGCCCAGGCTCAGGTGGATAATGCGGAATCCGCCCGACACCGCCCATTCCAATGCCGCCACCAGGGCCGCCATGGATGCGGTCAGGTCGGTGTGGAAGATCTTGAGGGCCGTAAGGGTGGCCTCGGGGGCGTAAAGCCGGATGACGCCGGCGATAGCCGTGCCGTGGCCGATCGCGTCCCGGCAACCTTTCTCCTGGACGACGGCGCCGTCCGCGCCGGTCGAAAAGCTTACGCCGGCCGCGATCCCGCCCACGTGGGGGTGGGAGGCGTTGATCCCGCTGTCGATGACGGCGACGGTGACGGCCATCTCAGGGCCGGTATCCCTCCCGGGGCCCGTCATAGGCGATACGGGCGCCGGTCTTTTCCCCTTCGCCGTGGGGGCCGTCGGTTTTCTCCAGAACGACGATGTGGTCCGCATCATCGAAGGAGCGCTCCCGGTGGCTCACGATGAGGATGGTGCGGCCCTTCATCAGGCCGCGGACGGTCTCCTTTAATCGGTCCTCCACGGCGGCGTCGAGGAATGCCGTGGCCTCGTCCAGGATCAGGATTTTGGGGTCCATCAGGATGGCCCGGGCGATGCAGATCCGCTGCTTCTTCCCTTCGAGACCACACAACAGTATCCCAATATCTTCCAGTGCGTTTCAAAAGGCATTTAGACGCACTTACCAACTTCATGAACGCCCCATTCATTCTGCATGAATAAGCGAGACGTCAACAGTTGCGTTGATTCAATGGCCAGTTTTCTTGGAGCATATTCATTTAAAATACTGAAAGCTTTGCCGATGCATGGAAAGAAACTGATTTGCATCTTTCAACACTGAACGCGTGAAACCTTTGATTAGGGGTCAGAAGAGCGAACAGAACGTGCCCTATAGTGTTATTTCACTGCAATTATATTTCTTCTTCGAAATTTTCAAGCGGAAGTGGGTACAACGTGATCAAAAGTTCGGGTTATGGAAAATGGTGAAATGAAAAATGTTGATTTGACGCTAATTTCCATATTTTCTGTCTTTGAAGTTCAATGCAATCTTGTTCCAAAATTACAG
>NZ_JBGSQX010000008.1:0-78459 GCF_041737845.1 Desulfococcus sp. | reverse complement strand
AAGCGATGACGGCCGCCGCCTGCCCCCCGCCGATCAGGCGGGCCGCCGTCCGCTGCAGCGCACCCCCCCACTGGAAAAGAACCCGGCGCGCCAGGGTGTTGGCCGTCTCCGACCGTGAAGCGAGATACCCCAGGACAAGCCGCGTCGGCAGGGGCGTCCGTTTGAACCGGCGGTCGGCCAGCACCTCGCGCTCCAGGATGGAGACCTCGGCGGTATCGATGTTGACGGGGCACGGGGGCAGGCATTTGTGGCAGAGGGTACAGTGATCGGCGATCTCCGCCAGCCAGCGCAGGGGCCGGAGGCCCACGGATCGGGAGCGCTGGGCGTCATAGAGCAGGGCTTCGATGATCCCGGTCAGGGCGAGGTTCTTGTTGCGCGGATGGAAAAAAAGGTTCGCGGCGGGATAAAAAACACAGCAGCCGGTCTTGCATCTTCCGCAGCGGACGCACTGGGAGATCTTCTCCGCCAGCTGCTCCAGATGGCCGTAACGCAGGATGCGGGCCTCCAGTTCGATGAGATCGAACGACGGGGTGAAGACCTGGTCTGCCACGCCGGGGTCGGTCAGCTTTCTCGGGTTGATCAGGTCATCGGGGTCGGCCGTCCGCTGGTAGGCCTTGAAGGCCGCCAGGATATCGGCATCAAGGTGCTTGATCTTGGTGAACCCGATGCCGTGCTCGCCGCTGACCACCCCGCCCAGGGCCACCGCCTTCTCCATGATGGTGTCGGCGACCTCGGCGGCCCGGCGCATCATCTCCCGGTCGTTTGCGAAAACCGGGATGTTGACGTGGACATTGCCGTCGCCGGCATGCATGTGGGTGGCGACAACGATGCGGCGGCCCCGGATCTCGGCGACGTCGCGGTCGATCTCGGCCCTGACCTTGACAAATCCCCGCAGGAGTTCTGCCATGGCCGCCGTCACCCGGCGCAGGTGGGTCTCCTCCCGCAGATGGCTCCGGCCGGCCAGGTAGATCTGGTCCATGGCCTCCCCGAGGAGTTCCCGCGCCCGGGGCAGCTTGGCCGCCAGCCATTCCGGGTCTTCGATGGGGACGGCCTTTTCCAGATAATTGAGGAGTTGCCAGAGGACCTCCACCTGGTTCGCGCGCTCCTCCTCCAGATTGAGATTGTCGACGAACTCCGCGAATTCAGCCAGGGCCTCAAGGGGCAGGACGATATCCTCGTTCAATTTGAACGAGTGGGTCCGGGCCGCGATGGCGCCCAGGCGCTTGCGGTCGCGCCAGAATCGCTCGGCCTCCTGCACGCTGCCCGCCACCGCCATGAAGGTGTTGGGATAGGCGGAGAGGAGATCTTTCAGGCGCGACAGGCCTTCATCGATCTCCCCGGCGGCATGCCCCACGATGTCGATGAGCAGCACGGCCTTGGGCCGCCGGCTGCGGGGCGCCTTGGCCTTGTAGTCGATGGCCTGGACGTACTCCTCGTCAAAATGCTCGAGGGCCATGAGGGCCTCGCGCCCGCGGTCGACAAAGGCCCGGGAGATCTCGACGATCACCCGGCCGGCCTCGTCCATGTCCTCGCCGAAGAATTCGAGGCACACGGTGCGCTGGTGGGGATAGCCCTGGTGGAGGAGGAAGACCGCCCGGGTGATGATGCCGTCGGTCCCCTCCTTCTGGACCCCCGGCAGGCCCTCCAGGGCCTTGTTGGTGATGTCCTTGCCTAATCCCGGCTTCCGGACCCGGTCGCCCGGGATATGGATCTGATGGAGGCGTTCGCCGGTGTCGGCGTCGGTCACGGCATAGGAGACGGTCTCCCGGGGGTCGATGCGGCGGCCCGTGGGGCAGGTGCGCTGAATATCGATCAGGCGCCCCCCGGGGACCGCCATGCGGAAGCCCAGCAGGTTGTCGATGGCCGTCCCCCAGAGGACGGCCTTTTTCCCGCCGGCGTTCTCGGCGATGTTGCCCCCGATGGTGCAGGCCCAGGCCGAGGTCGGATCGGTGGCGAAGACCAGGCCGGCTTGGGCTGCGGCGGCCATGGCGGCTTCGGTGATGACGCCCGCGCCCAGTTCGATGGTCGGGATGCAAAGGGATGTCCCGTCGGCCGCCTCGAAGGTCTCCTCCGTGATGGGGCCGATGTGGTCCAGCTTTTCGGTGTTGATGACGACGCAGTCCGGGGCGACGGGGACGGCCCCGCCCGTGAGCCCGGTGCCGCCGCCGCGGGGGATCGCCTTCAGGCCGAGGCCTGCAATGGCAATGAGCAGCGGGGGCACCTGGGCCTCCTCGCAGGGGCGAACCACGGCGACGGGCAGGTGCAGCCGCCAGTTGGTGGCGTCGGTGGCGTGGGCCATGAGGGTGAAGGGATCGAAGAAGACGTTCTGATGCCCGACGACGGCGCCGAGCTCCTGGCGAATCCCGCTTCGCCTCCGGGCGACGGTCGACAACTCGGCGATGAGCGCGTCCAGCCTCCGCCGGCATCTGTCCATCACGAAGATGAGATCCGGCGCCTCCATGCCGCGTTCTTCGATGAGCGAGAGGTCCCGCTGGAGCGCCCCCAGAAGAAGCCGCCGGCGGTCCTGGCTGTCGATCAGCTCCTGGTAGAGAAACGGGTTGCGGCAATGGATGAACAGATCCCCCACAAAGCGCATCAAGAGCCGCCAGGACCGCCCCGTCCGGCGCGTAAAAACCAGGCGGCCCAGGGGCGCAAGAACATCCGGCCCCAGGAGCCAGGCCAGGATGCGGCGATCGTCCGCCGAGGTATAGTTAAAGGGGATCTCCCTGTCTGAAATGTTTCCCATCTTCATGTTGCTTCGGTCAGGACTTTTCCCCGCGGGTCAGGAACAGGCGCAGGGTGGAATTCCGGGTCTCGGCCAGGAGCTTTTTCGGATCGCCCGTGGCCGTCATCGTCCGCTTGGCGGCATCCAGGAACACCGAATTGCTGCCGATGGCGAATATGCTGGACAGTTCGTGGGTCACCACCACCATGGTGGTGCCCAGGCTTTCCCGCAGCTCCAGGATGAGGTCATCCAGGCGGCGCGCGCTCACCGGGTCCAGCCCGGCCGACGGCTCGTCGAAAAAGAGGACCTCCGGATCGAGGGCCATGGCCCGCGCGATGCCGGCCCGCTTCTGCATCCCGCCGCTGATCTCCGAAGGGTAGAACTCCTCGAATCCGCCCATCCCCACCAGGGCCAGCTTCAGCGCCACCACCTCGCGGATCCGGGCCGGGCTCAGGGTCGTGTAGGTCTCCAGCGGCAGGGCAATATTTTCGGCCAGGGTCATGGAGCTCCACAGCGCCCCGCTCTGGTACATGACCCCGGCGCGGCGGATGACCCGGTCCCGGATCTGGGGGTCTGCGCCCCAGAAGTCGAGGTCGCCGTACATCACCCGCCCCCGTGCCGGGGCCTTCAGGCCGATGAGGATGGTCATCAGGGTGCTCTTGCCGCAGCCGCTGCCGCCCATGATGATGAAGATATCCCCCCGGTTGATCGTAAACGTCAGATCGCGCATGAGGACAAAATCGCCATAGGCCATGGTGAGATCCTGCACGACGATATGGGGTTGTTTTACGGTCATGGGCTCCCTTCGACAGCTGATCCATTTTTGGAATCGCGCCCTGGTTCATGGTTTGCCATCGCAGATATTGATGGTCTCGTAAAAAGTCAATTTTCAGACGGTTCCGTAAAAAGGCCGAGATCAAGGCTTGCGAATCCCGAGGAATGAGGCGTACTTATAGTACGCCGCAGTGACGAGGGATGAAGCGTAACGCAGATATCGGCCTTTTTACGGAACCGTCAGATATTGACACTCAAACACGATCTCCCTATACTCGTGCGCTCAGATATCGCACTTTTGGCGGGACCGTCAAGGTTCAACCCCCTGCTTCTGATAGAAAGGCGTGAATATGCCTGAAACCCCCACGGTATTAATCATCGACGATGAGGAAAGGTTCTGCCGGACCCTCGCAAAGGTTCTTTCGATTCACAGCATCTCCGCCGCCGCCGCGCTCACTGGCGAAGCCGCCATGGTGGCGCTTGCGAAAGAAGCCTATGACGTGGTGATCCTGGACATCAAAATGCCCGGCATCGGCGGAATCGAGCTGATGAAGTGGATTAAAAAGCGGCAGTTCCCCGTGGAGGTGATCATCCTGTCCGGGCATGCCTCGATGGACGTGGCCCTCGAGGCGGTGAAGCTCGGGGCTTACGATTACCTGATGAAACCCTGCGACATCGATGAACTCCTGGTGAAGATCTCCCTGGCCTTCGAATGCCGGCTGGAAAGAGAGAAATGTCGATAACCGGATGCCTCAAGGCGCAGGAGAGAGGACGGAAACGAATATCCGGTCGACAGAGCGCTAATTCCCATAAATTTCGCTCACGTCATAGCGGCCGCTCAGAAACGATTCGGTCAACCGCTCCAGCATGGTTTCATTCTCCATGAGCATGTCCATCTGACGGGTAAAAATCAGGAGCCTGCCCAACATCTCCAGCCTCTCCGCGATCACCGCCTGAGGCTGCTTCGCAAATCGGGCATTGACCCTGTCCCCCTGAACCTCCACCAAAAACCCGTTGACCTCCAGAATATTCCGGATCAGACGGGCCCGGCGATTCCGCCGGAGGTCATCCGCGGCACCCCCCTTGAACTGAAAATTGATATAGTTCAGCATGGCGCTTTTTCCGCAGTAGGTATCCAGAATACTGTAATGGTAGCCCACCCGGGAGCTGAAATTCAGATATTTATCTGAAAGAATGGCATAACTTCGGTCACCGAAACGCTCATGCTCGGGACGGGGCGGACGGATCATCTGCTCGCTCAGGACCGACAGAAAGCCCCGTACATTGATCGGCCGGGGTTCCAGGGGCTTCAACTCCGAATGCAGCATCCCCTCCAGCACGGCCTTGAAGGGTGTCGACACCACCTGGGCGGGTTTGATCCGGACGCTTTTCTCCGAAAGCAAAAGGCCCCCGCCCAGATCGATGATGTGCAGATCAATGGGCAGCGGGACGTCGAGGCGAACCGCGATCTTGCCGTGATCGGCTGTGAAATCGCCGAGTTGGAACAGCTCTGCGTAAGACATCTCGTGGGCATACCGCATGACGTCGTGGATGGTTTCACAATTTTTGGCGGTAAAGCGCCGGCTCTTGGGATTGGTGAGGTTCAGGGGAATGATGTACCGGGAGAGCTTTTCAAGGGTCTGGCATACGGGAGTGTCCCGCATATAGGCGGCTCTGGGCCATTGGATGTTCAACAGGGCCTCCACCTTTCCGGCGTAGACCCGGCCCCCGAAGGCGTCAACCGTGACGGTCTCCCCCTGGCGGATCACCTGCGTGGCCCGCTGGGTGTTCAGAATGGCCGGAACCTTGAATTCCCGGGCCAGGGAGGCCATATGGCCCGTGACGCTCCCGGCATTGGTGACAATCGCCTGGGCCTTGTCCATGACCATGACATACTGGGGGGACGAATGGGCCGCCACCAGCACGCCCCCATCCGGGAAGCTCAGCAGGTCCTCGTCGGAGCGGATGATATGGGCCGGCCCCCATCCCACTCCCGGACAGGCGGCAACCCCTTCCTCCAGCAACACCGGATAGTCGCTGAACATCGGCGTGGCCATGGGCCCGCCTTCCCGCTCCTTCATCAGCAGGGGCCGGGTTTGCAGGATGATGATCTTCCCATCATGGTCAAGCGACCATTCAACGTCCTGAGGCCCTTGAAAATGCTTTTCCAGCGCCATGCCGCAGGAGGCCAGGGTGACCGCCTGCGCGTCGGTGAGGCAGGGCTTTCGGTGTATCTCATCCTCCACGGCCGTCTCCGAAATCCCCCCATCCGATTTGGAAACCATGCAGGTGGACTTGGCGGCGATGCTGGAGGAGAGCAATGCCGGCTGCGCCGACTTGGACAGGGTGTAACTGTCGGGGGTTGCCGTTCCGTCGACCACGCTGGTCCCGAGCCCCCACACGGCATTGATGATGACCTCATCCTTCCAGGTTTCTATGGGGTGCCGCGTATACATGACTCCCGAGGCTTTGGCCGCTACCATTTCCAGGCAGGTCACGCTCATGGCCTCGTCCTCGAAGGAGATGCCCATTCGCAGGCGGTAGGAGATGGCCCGAGGGGTGAAAAGGCTGGCCACCACAGCCTTGTATTTCTGGAGAATCTGATCTTTCGGGACATTCAGAAAGCTCTGGTACTGCCCGGCGAAGGAGCGTTCACTGTCCTCCCCCACGGCGCTGCTGCGCAAGGCGACGAAGGCCGTTCCGTCCGGGCAGATCTCTTCGGAATAGGCCTTCAGGATCTCATTCTCCAGTGCCTTCGGGATCCGGCTCTCCAGGAACAACCGCCGGATGGTCTGGCTGATCCTCAAAACAGATTCCGGATCCCTGGGGTCCAGCTCCATCTTTTGTCTGCGGATCTCATCCATGAGATCGTTGAATTCGATCAGTTCGTCAAACGCCGTTGTGGTGATGGCAAACCCTCTGGGAATGAGGAGACGGGTACGGCTTTTGATCTCGCCCAGGTTGGCGTTTTTCCCGCCGATGAAATCGACCATATCGCGGGTGATGCGGGTAAACGGCAAGACCCGGTCTGGAATTCGCGGCGTTTTTTTGAGCTCCAGTTCCTGATTGATGATCCATTGGATCCGGTCCACCGTTTCCATCAGGGCGGGGCAGGGTCTGCCGATCAAAACTTCGAAGCTTTTCACCATCCGCATGGCATGGAAGATGATGCGCGCGGTCTCCGAACGGATGTAGGACATGCCGAACACCTGGCGGCCCGCCAATTTCTCCTCCATGCCGGAGATGGTTTTCAGCAGATCGGCATTCGATTCCAGGAGAATCTTGAACGCTGCGTATTTTCTGCGAAAATGGGTCATGATCTCGCCCTGGGCGGGCGGTCTTTTGGCGAATTTTTTGAAAAACCCCTGTAATTGATTGAACATAGGCCCCCTATTGCTCAACGAGGATATAACGGGTTGCCGGTCCGCTGCCGTCCTTTCGCAACACGCCCTTTTTGACCAGATCCTGGAGGTCATAGACAGCGGTCCGCGGGGAAATATCGGTGCCCACCCACTTCATGTAGTCGCTCCGGGTGATGGTTTTGCGGGAGAGGATATACGGGTAGACCTTCTCCTGGCGGCGGTTGATCCGGAAAGGAAGGCCGGCCGGATCGGTGCGGCCGGGTTCGGATCTGACCGGAAGCACCGGGGGATCCTGGCCGGGAAGCATCGGGGCTTCCATTTCGGGTTCATTGCCGCCGGGGGTATCGCCGGAATCGGGCTGTGTCCGCATGCTTTTCTCGAGGATGATGTCATCCTCCTGAATGATGCGGCTTTCACTCATCACCACGGCCCGGGTGATGCAGTTGTTCAGCTCCCGGATATTTCCCGGCCAATGGTATTGCTTCAGCTTTTCCAGGGCCCCCCTGCTGATGCCTATCCCCGTCCGTCGGGTTGACGCCTCCAATATAAGCAGCAGGTGATTGACGAGCACTGGAATGTTTTGCTTCTGATCCCGCAGGGGCGGCGGATGAATCGTGATGACCTTCAGCCGGAAATAGAGATCGGCCCGGAACATCTGCCTCTCTATCAGGAGGGTCAGGTCTGCATTCGTTGCGCAGATCAGCCGGACATCCACATCCAGCTCCTTATCCGAACCCACGGGCCTGACCTTTCGGATGGATACGGCCCGCAGAAGCGCCTGCTGGACGGTCAGGGAGGCATTCTGGATTTCGTCCAGGAAGAGGGTGCCCCCGTGGGCCTCCAGAAAAGCGCCTTTGCGGTCGGTTTTCGCTTCCGTATAGGCCCCCTTGACATGACCGAACAGGCTGTCCAGCAGCAGGGTCTCGCCAAGCTCGCCGCAGTTGACGGAGATGAACGGGCGGGCGGACCGCCCCCCGTGCCGGTGGATCGCCTCCGCCGCCAGTTGTTTACCGGTGCCGGTTTCACCGATAATAAGGACATCGGCGTCGCTTCCCGCCGCCTTGAAAATATCCGATCTCAATTGTTCGATCCGGGCGCCGAAGCCGATGATCTCCGGAAGATCCGGCGCTTTATCCGGCCGGGCCTGTCTGGGGAACTCCGTTTCCAGGGCAATCCGCTCCTTGTTTTCAACGGTTTTGATTTTGATCTCTTTTTCCCGGATGTCAGCCATCTGGGCGTTCATGACGGCGATCATCCGGTTGATGGCGTTTACGAGCAGATTGACCTCATAATCCCTGGACGGGATTCGGATAGGATGGAGCTGCGCGCTTTTCTGAATGTGATTGACCGCCCCGGCAAGCTGATAGATCGGCTTGGTGATCATGCGGGCCAGGATGAAAATAATCAGCGATACGACCGCTATGGTCAAAATCGTTATAAACAGCATGATATCAAGGTGTTTATACCCTGCCATGCGCGTGAACTGGGTCCGATCGACATAGGCGATCCCGGCGACGAGGTCACCTTCAAACAGAACAGGGGCATAGGCAAGGGAGGCGTCCTTGTCGAAAACGCCGGCTCCGGCCGCATTTTCCATGTGGATCAGGTCATGCCGGCCCTTCTTGACGTCTCCAACCATCTTCCAGAAATCCCGGAAATCGAAACTCGGCCGGAATGCCGAAGGGAGGCCCGGCTTCCCCAGGATGCCGTCGTCGTAGGTGGAGCGCGCCAGGTCCGTGGTCAGTTCCAGGTCCTTTTTTTCAACGCTTTCGTTTTGGAACAATATCCACCCGTCCGGATCGAAGAGATAGGCATAGCGCAGCGCCGGTGTGCGGGAGAATGCCTGGATGGGGGACTGGGGGGAATTGAAGAGGGACAGGATATTCCGTATGGCGCGGACATCCAGGGATAACAGCAGATACCCCCGCCGTTCCCCGTTTTCTGAGAAACACGGGGTCCCAAAATAGATCACATGGGAATGAATGCGTTGATTGGGGTTTTCGGGGGTCTGAAACGGATGGTCCACCTCCACCACCTGCGACATCCACACCTGCCCTGGCTTCAAGGAGATCAGGTGCTCCGTATACAAGAGAGGGTCTGGATGGATATCGGTGATTTCGGCTGCCGGAACCTTAAGCAGCCCATCGCTGCCCGCAATCCAGAACAGATGGTCTTGCGCATTCTGCGCAATAAATCCCAGTTCACGATAATCAAACCCGCCTGCGCGAACCAGTCCTGCAAAAATTTTGTGCAAATCGCCTTCATCCCCGGCAGTTTGCGCGATAATCTGCAAATCTTTTTTACACCGTGTAAAAATCGTCTCGATTTCATGGGCCATGGCCTTTGCATGGAGACGGGTGGTGCGTTCCAGGGCCTGATTCAGGAAATGGGAGGATGTCAGATAGGTGATATACCCGGTAACCATCAAGATGATGATCACGGAGGGGATAAGACCCCATAACAATTTGATCCGCAAACTAAATTCGTTTTTCCCGATGGGGGGGACCATGACCTCCCCCTCTGTAAATTTATTTAGAATCGTCATGTGATGATCCGCAATTTAAGCGAGTTTCGCGATAGTGCATTATTCTCTCCAAACAATGCCGTCCTCACGCAAACAAAGCCTTGGTATACGGCTTGCATTTACCAGGACAAGCAAAAATCGTGCTCTTTGCGTCATCCTTCAACCATAATTTTCATTAAAAAGGAGAAAACCCGTATGAGGCAATTTGCAGCAATGATGATGTTGGTCGTGATTATGGGTTTGATGATGCCGACGATCGCGCCGGCTGCCGGAGAAAAGGCTGCCAATCTGGTGGTCGTCGCCGATACCCGCGTCCTGACGGACAGCGGCTATTATGGAAGCTTCATGAAGTACATGGCCGATGCCTACAACAGCAACATCACGGTGTTCGCCGTCTGGTGCACCGTATTGACCGCCTGCTACGGCGCCTTTTTGGGGTTTCTGATGGACTATCTCATGTCCAAGACCGGCCTCGATCTCAAGAGTCGAAAAATCATCGAACATTAATGCTGCTGCGGACTGCGGACCCAAGATCCTCAGGTCCTGCGCAAAAGGAGGAAAAAATATGGAATGGTTGTTCATGTACATGCCGATTGCAGGGGTTAAAATTTTCTGGCCGGGACTGGTCATGATTGGTTTCGCCGTAGGCACCATTGGCGGGTTTTTCGGCATGGGGGGCGCATGGATGGTCACCCCGGGGCTGAACATCCTGGGATTTCCCATGGCGTTCGCCATTGGCACGGACATGGCCCACATCGCCGGAAAGTCCATGGTTTCGACCATGCGGCATTCCAAATTCGGCAATGTGGATTACAAACTGGGCATTGTCATGGTCGTCGGGACCATGGCCGGCATCGAAGTGGGCGCCCAGATCGTCATGCACCTTGAAAAAGTCGGCAATGTCGGCTCTGTCGTCCGCTGGGTCTATGTGGTCCTGCTGGCCCTGATCGCTTCCCTGGTCTTTTACGACTACTACAAGGCCACCCAGAAAAGAAAAATCGGGGATGTGGGGGAGCATGGGGCCGAAGGCATCACCTGGTACAAAGCCCTCCATAAGATCAAGATCCCGCCCATGGTGCATTTCAAGGCCGCCGGCTTCACCTGTTCGGCCTGGCTGCCGATCAGCGTGAGCTTCGTCACCGGCATCCTGGCCGGCTTCCTGGGCATCGGCGGCGGGTTGATCCGCATGCCGTCCCTGGTTTACCTGATCGGATGCCCCACCCATATCGCGGTGGGCACGGATTTGTTTGAAGTCATGATTTCCGGGTTGTACGGCGCGTTCACCTATTCCCTCAAGGGCCGGATTGAAATCGTGGCGGTGTTCGTCATGCTGACCGGGGCCGCCATCGGCGCCCAGATCGGCACCGTCGCGACCAAATACGCCAAGGGCTACGGCATCCGGATCGCCTTCGGCATCGCCGTCATCTGCTGTATGATCTCCATTATCCTGAAGGAATTCAAGTATAACGCACCCGCGGCAGTGCTGATTCTCGGCACCATCGGGGTGATCTGCGTGTATATCATAAAAATCATGGTCCAGGGCGCGATGGAGGAGCTGCGCCTTAAAAAGGAGTCCCTGCTGGTCAGCAGATCGCAGGCCTGATGGACATCCAGCGCATTCAGCACCCATCCGGAAAGGAAATCAAGATGAAAACAAGCATTGCCATCGGAATGATCATTATCGGGCTCGTTTACACAACGGCGGCCCTGGCTTCGGATGTCGTCCAGGGGGAGTGCGTTGAATTCAACGCCAACATCATTAAAATTCAGGAGTTCGATACCCATTTCAGCCCGGAATCCAAATACGGGAAGCCCACGGACGTCCAGAGTGAATATGACGTCAGCCGGGCGGAAATCGGGATGAAGCCCGAAGCCGGGGACATCCTGAGAATCGCTTACAAACTCGACGGGGATCAACGCACGGCGCTCAAAGTTATGAACGTGAGCAAACAGGATCTGATGAAAAAATAGGCATCCCAGCAAACCGGCGCGGGGTGGACGCTTTCGAAACGCATCCCCCCGCGCCCTGCATACAGCGACCCATCCGAGAAGAAGGGGAAAAAATGTCAATCCAACAGCGGCTGATCGTGGTTTTTCTGGATATCCTGGTCTTGACCGAACTTGCGGGCTGCCTTTTCTGGGCCAATCAAAATCCGCAGGACTTCACCACGACCTTTCTATACAGCTACCTGCCCATGGCTTTCGGGACCTTGGTCCTCGGAAAATTATGGATTCGAAAGGTCCAATCCAGGCAGGGGGATGAAGCGTGCCCCCAGCCGGCCGTCTGAATCGAACCACAGGCCTTCACCGGCTGAAGACCGTGCTCACCAGGTATGCTGTGTACCCGGCATAACAGGCCAGCAGGGCCGCGCCCTCAAACCGGTTGATGACGCCCGGACCCCGGAACCCATAGCCGATGATGAAGAGGGAAACGGTCAGCGCCGCCATAACCAGCATGTCCCGGGAGAAGACCTCCGGCCCCACCGACATCGGGTGGATCATCCCGGCGATTCCCACCACGGCCAGTGTGTTGAACAGGTTGGAGCCGATCACATTGCCCACCGCGATATCGTGCTCTCCTTTCCGCGCCGCGATGATCGACGATGCCATTTCCGGCAGGGACGTGCCGACGGCGACGACGGTCAGGCCGATGATCAGATCGCTCACGCCAAAACCCCGGGCGATCTCCACCGCGCCCCAGACAAGGATGCGGGAACTGACGATGAGGAGGACCAGGCCGACAGCCAGCCAGAAAACCGCCCTGCGGACCGTCATGGTGCGGGTTTCCAGTTCAAGCGCCATCGCGCTGCCCAGCGCATCGGCTTTTTTCTGGAAGCCCTGCCGGATGGTCCAGGCCATCAGCCCGCCAAACACCCCCAAGAGCACCAGAGCATCAACATGGGAAATCTCCCCGCCCTTGATCTGCCAGCCGGCCAGCGCCGTCACGCCGGTCAGAATCGGCAATTCCTTGCGCAATACCTGGGAATGAAATGCGATGGGGCTGATCAGCGCCGTCAGCCCCAGGATGAGGGCGATGTTTGTGATGTTGGAGCCGTAGGCGTTGCCCAAGGCGATGCCGGGGTTTCCCTGGGAGGCCGCCAGCGCGGAAACCACCATCTCCGGGGCGGAGGTGCCGAAGCCGACGATCACCATGCCGATCAACAGCGGCGGCATGCCGAAATGGCGTGCGGTGACGGCCGAGCCCTCCACAAACCGGTCGGCGCTCCATACCAGAAGGGCCAGACCAAAGGCGACTGCAAGAAAAGCGATGGTCATAATTCTCCTCTATCCGATGTCATTGCGGCGGCCGTAAACACAGGCCTCGTCCAAAGTCGTTGCCGATACTATAGATTGAATGATTCGGCAAGGTCTATATAACGTCTATATGAGGATCGGACTCCGGGGTAAAGTCACTTTTGGGGTTGCCGTGTATTGAGGAACCGGATACACCCCAACCATGCCATCACCCGGACCCGAAATTTCCATCATCGTGCCTACCTACAATGAAATCAACAATGTAGGGCCGCTTATCCAGGTGTTGCACCATGTGCTCAGGGGCGTCCGTTGGGAGGTCATCTTCGTGGATGACGACTCTCCGGATGGAACCGCCGAACTGGCGCAAAAGATGGGGAGAAAGGACAATCGGATTCGCTGCATCCAACGGATTCATCGCAGAGGTCTTTCATCTGCCTGTATCGAAGGAATGCTCTCCAGCGCTGCGCCGTACCTCGCGGTGATGGATGGAGATATGCAGCATGACGAAAAATTGCTGCCGTTGATGTTGAACATCCTGAAAACAGGAGAGATAGACGTCGCCATTGGAAGTCGGTACGCAGAAGGAGGGGGGATTGGGGATTGGGATCCGCACCGATCCAGGATGAGCCGATTGGCAACAAGACTCAGCCGATTGATTGTGAAAGGCCCGATCACAGATCCAATGAGCGGTTTTTTCATGATTCGCCGAACCGCCTTGGTTCACAGCATCAGAGGGATTTCGGGCCTCGGCGGGAAAATCCTGCTGGATCTCTTGGCTTCCTCCCCCATCCCGCTGCGCTGCAGGGAGCTTCCTTACCAGTTCAGGAGCAGGCTCTCCGGGGAGAGCAAATGGGACGGCCGGGCCGCCTGGGGCTTTGGCATGCTGCTTCTGGACAAACTCATGAAGCGTCGGACCGGGGCGCTTTACGCGCCCCCGCCGCATGGCCTATAAACGACACTCTTGCATGGTTTCGGCAGCCTTTCGATAGACATCGGAGAACCGCAGCAGCCCAACGATCCTGTCACCCTCAAAAACGAAAAGGGCGTCATGGCGGTTCATGACGAAAAGGTGAAAGCATTTGTTGAGGGGGTCATCCGGGGCCACGGTTTGTCCTTCGGAGGGGGCCTTGACAAAGTCCTCGATTCTGACCTCTTCGGCCTTGCGGCAAAGATCCTTGAATGGATTTTCCCAGAGATTGTAGTCGTTCTGCATGGAGGTCCAGATGTATCGGAGCCCAAAGCGGCTGAGGGACTCCTCCACATTGACCCGCTTGTAATTGGTTTCCAGTCCGCCCAACAGATCTATGGGAGAAAGCTTTCCCATGACCTTTCCCCCCTCGTCCTCAACCAGCAGGATTCTTTGCTCGGATTCTCCGGACAGGAATTTTTCCTGGGCTTTTTCGAGAGCTGAAAGCCCCTCATAGAGGGTTGCCCGGCAGGATATTCTTGGAAATCTGTCTGTCGGCACCATCAGATCCCGCACTGTCAATGTTTCCATATCACCCTCCTTTTTTGGGTAGAACGCCGGTTAAACCAGATCATGCCGATGTCTTTCGAACCATCTATACTTCTTTTATAACCACCGGAACACCGCATGCCAAGTCCAGATGAAATCGGACTCAGCGCCTCAACCACGTAATTGAAACCGATTTTTTCCTGTTCCAGGCGGACCCGATCCTTGCGCTCATCCATCTGCCGCTCGGTGGAAGCCTGTTCGATCTCCAGTTCCCGGAGCTGCGCGGCCAGGGTCTGCAGCCTATCGGAGGCCGCTTCCAGCTCCCGTTTTTCCGCTTCGAGCCGGGCTATCGCCACCGCCGTCGGCCCCCAGTCGAGCTCGCGAAAGTCATTGTATTCATCGATCTTGAAGAGTGCCTCCAAGCGCTCCTTGAGCTTCTTCTGTTCCTGCTGCAAGGCGCTGATCCGGCTGCCCCAGGCGCCCAGTTGCGCTTCCCGGCGGCGGGCGCTCTCTTCCAGGGCGGCAATCTTGGCGGCATTGCTCCAGCCCAGCTCATACCGCCTGCGATCGTCCTTTTCGTCACGCTCGCCAGGCATCTTGATCTGACCGGTCCGCGTGACGGCCGTCTGTTCCCGCCGGAACGCCTCCTGATCGGCACGGCAGGCCAGATCGAAACGTTGGGCGACCGCTCGCTCCAGCCAGGCGCAGCAGGGGGAATCTGTTTTGATCTCCAGTTTGCGCACCAAGCCGAACGCTGCTTCGGCCAGGGGCATGAAATCCCCGACCGGGGACGGTTTCGCGCAGCGCCAGGACCCCACGGCAACCGCAACGAAATAGAATCTATTCATTTCCTTATTGATTATAAATAGTTATTTGAAAAGCTATGACACTTCAATACCAACAAAGACAGGTTCTATTTCAATCAGATGGAATCCATTCTATGTGTGCCCGATCACATCTTTATTGACATTCCATGTGAAAACGATTTGTTATAACGAGAAAAAACTTTCCATTGATATTTTGATCTAAAAACTATAATGGAAGCATAAAAGGGTTCAAGAAAGAACCATGCCGCTTCGGACGGATATATGATGCGCAGGGCAATCACCAAATATTATTGATTATATTATATCCTTACGATAGACACCTGGCTGACTGGTTGGGGTGCGATAGAGAATTACCTATATGAGATCGTATTTTCGAATACTAATTGTTCTATCCTTAACCATGAACCTGCTCGCGGTGGTTGGAGCCGTCGCCATTATCAACAAAAAAGGCGGGATGACTTGGGTGTGCCGCAAAATCGACCAGGAAATTCGATCCCAAGAAGACGAAACAAAGCGGTTGCGGCAACTCGAACGGAAAAAGGTCAACCATCAGCAGCTCCGCGCCAGTATTTTCGAACAGTTGCCCATCTCTCCCGACGATACCGTCTTTTTGGGTGACAGCATGCTGAGCTATGGAGAGTGGCATGAATTCTTTGATGACAATAAGGTCAAAAACAGGGCCATCAATGGGGATGACACCCACAACCTGTTAGAACGGCTGCCCCAGATCATTGCCGGCAAACCTCGCCATGTTGTGATTCTATGTGGAATCAATAACTTTCATAAGTGCATTCCCTGCAAACAGACAACCGAAGAATTTGCCCGCATTGTGGCCACGATCTCCTCGCAGTCGCAGGGCAGCGACATCTGGCTGCTGCCCATATTCCCGGTAAACAAGGCCTTATACCAAAAATATATCCTTCCTTCCATCCCGGGAATCACAATGCCGGATCAAACCGAGGTGGAGGAGACAAACAGATTTCTCAAAAATCTTGCCGGCGACGGCCGGCCGCGCGTCCATTTCGTTGACATGCACGCATTCCTGAACCATACAGGTGAGTTAAGTGGGGAGTTCACAGACGACGGCCTTCATTTGAACGGCAGGGGCATGAAAGAGATGGCGGCACGGCTTCAAGCGCTCGGCCTCTAGCGGGATGGACGATCGATCTGGCAGCCCGTGGGACAGGAAGTTCAATGATGCGCAGGAAGCATTGCCGCCCCTGGTGATAGGTCCACTCCAGGGACGAAAGCGCCATTGCCGTGCTCATCGGCCCTTACCTCCCATCCCTGAGCCGGCGTGCGGCATGTTTCACCAGCGGATAGACCAGTATGGTTTTTATCGCTGCGCCGTGGCGCTGGTTGGCACGGTCCATGCGGCCGCGGCCGCTGGTTTCCCCCAGCTCTATCCAGTTGGCCGCCCGATAACAGCCCCCGTGAAAACGTTGCCGGTCCACCAGGGTCTCCACCAGCAAAGGCTCGATCCCGTATTGCCGCCGCCAGTCGGATCCGAGTCTGCCCAGGGTACGGGAAAGCATCGTGCTCGCCAGGTTGCGGATACGCGCCAGGACCAGAAACCGGCTGTTGTTGACCACCTGCTGCAGGGCCGCCGCCCGTCTCGCATCGTCCCAGCCGATCCAGTTATCTCTTGCCTTCATCCGCCAGGCAGGGCTCGAAAACTGGATGCATCCGACCACTTCGTGTCGGGGTCGGCTTACAGATACCAGATACTGAAGCCGGGCCCCGAAGGGCATCGCGTATCCAAGGTAGTGGTATCGGGTGACAAGATCCCGGAAAAGATCCCGTTGCTCGCGCGTCTCGACCCGCTCTACATCCAGCGACCCAAAATCCTCCACGCTGCCCGCAAGGCGGCTGAAAGGCTCTTCGCACGCCGCTTCCGCAATGCTCTTCTGAGGGCCGTTCTTCCCGGTTCGCTTTTTTTCCGGAAGCTTCAGGATGCCTTTGCCTTCCAGAAGCTCCAGCAGGTCCTTGCACTCCCGTGCCTTGAGGCCGCCTCCGGGGCGCTTCCACGCCAACAGCTCGCACACCGTGAGCGCCAGCTCACACCGGCTGATGCCGCCGCAGGTGGCCACGACATCCTGGATCAGAAGCAGCTCATCCGCAGTAAAATCTCGACCACAAAACCGTTGCCGTTCGATCATTGTTTGCATGGCATCCTCCTTTCGCTATCATCCCATAGCGGAAAAATGGCATGCTGTCCAGTTGAAAATAACCGCCTCAGGCTGACGCCGGTTCGCCCCGGCTGCTTACGGTTCCGGTTTGCTGAAAATAGCCGGCATATCGGTTTGCCGAGGGATTATCCCGCCGACAACCCGCGTGGGGCTGAACGAGAAATGTGCTTAAGCGGCTTTATCTCTGGTATTTGATGTCACCGCAAAAGAGCCGCACCCATTTGAATACATTCGGCAAAATATCGCATCGACTATGCGCTGCGCAAGATAAAATTCGAATAATTTCCGATAGGTTTGCTGCTGCTCCGGTAAATATCCATGAATTGGCCGAACAGCGGTTAGAGGAAAAGATGCCAACTGTCGGACGAGGTCCGGATGGCAGGGGAAAAAAACGAGAATCTTCAGGCTGGAGAAAAGCGGGGTGAGGTCGATTGCCCCCTGAGCGGGAGCAGGAGGGTTGAAGGCATCGCCTGGGGAAACGTTGCTTAGGTTGTGTAACCACATAAAAAAACTCGCCAAACGTACTGGATGCAGTATTTGGGCGAGTTCTTTTTGAAAAAATGGTGGAGGCGGCGGGAGTTGAACCCGCGTCCGAAAACATTCCACATTGATATCTACATGCTTATTCCGGAGTTTAGTTCTCGCCTCTTACGGTCTCCTCCGGACGGGATACCGTATAAGGCCAGCCTGTAACGTTCGCCGGACCGGAGCCAGGCAATCCGGGCCAACTATCCCGCTGAGTCGACGCCCTGTTCAGGTCCGCGGGAGGAACCTGGCAGAACGGCAGCCGCCTAAGCGGCTACGGCGTAGTTATAATCGTCTGCGATTATGTTTTTTCCCGCGATTTACGAGCTGCAGGAGACCTCGGCATGCAACCAATGCTTCTTTATCCCCGTCGAAACCGTTTCGCCCCCATAAGGATAAGTATGGAAAAGATCTGTTTACGACATAAAATTAATGGAGTTCCGGCCGGTTGTCAAGAAAATCAGGAGTTTTCTTTTCGGCTCCGGTCCAGGTCCCGCCGGTTGTCCCGGTCCCGGATCGAGTCCCGCTTGTCGTGGAGCCGTTTGCCCTTGCACAGGGCAAGGGTCATCTTGACCTTGCCGTCCTTGAAATAGACATCCAGTGGAATCAGGGAAAGCCCCTGCTCGTTGGCCTTGCTGTAAAGTTTCCGGATTTCATAGTCGTGCAGCAGAAGCTTCCGGGGCCGCAGGGGATCATGGTTGTCGTAGTACGCAAAGGGGTATGGACCGATATGCATCTGATAGACAAAGATCTCGCCGTTCGTGACCTTGGCGTAGGCGTCCTTCAAATGGGTATTTCCTATCCGGAGCGATTTCACCTCTGTGCCCACGAGCACCATGCCGGTCTCGAATTTATCGATGATAAAATAATTGAACAGCGCCTTTTTGTTTTTGGCGATGAGCTTTCGCCCTTCTTTTTTCAATCCCTGTCTCCCCGCTTCGTCGCAACCGGTCAGACGGCGACGTCTTCTTCAAAATCCAGATCGAAAAGAACGCCGGCGTAGGCGCTTTTCAACATCGCCTCGACATGGCTTTCCATCTTCTCCTTGAAAACCCTGTACATAAAGGCCCGGCTCTCCTTGAGGCTCAGCTTTCGGATGGCGTTCTTCACCAGCGGGATCGACTGGGCGTTCATGCTGAGTTCATCCAGCCCCAGCCCCAGCAGTACCGGCAGATAGATGGGATCGCCCGCCATCTCGCCGCACATGAAGACCTTGATCCCCTTCTGGTGGCCCACGTCCACCACCGTCCGGATCATCCGGATGATGGCGGGGTGAAGCGGCTGGTACATATGGGAGACATACCGATTGCTCCGGTCGATGGCCAGGGCGTACTGGATCAGGTCGTTGGTCCCGATGCTGAAAAAATCGACCTCGGGGGCCAGCATGTCGGCGATGGTAACGGCCGACGGCACCTCGATCATGATGCCGACGTCGACATTGTACTCGAATTCGGTCCCCTCGGCGGCCAGGGCGTCGGCGGCCTCCTTGAGGAGGGCCTTGGCCTGCCGGACCTCCTCGCAGCTCGAAATCATGGGGAACATGATTCGAACGTTGCCGTACAGCGCCGCCCGGAGAATGGCCCGGAGCTGGGTTTTGAAAATCTCCGGCTTCTTGAGGCAGTACCGGATGGCGCGAAGCCCCAGCACCGGGTTGGCCTCGTCGGTGGCGGGCTGGTTGGGCAGGGCCTTGTCGCCGTTGATGTCGAGGGTCCGGATGGTGACGGGCCGGGGCGACATCACCTCCACGACATCCCGGTATTTGTCGAACAGCTCGTCCTCCGTCGGGAAACCCCGCCGTCCCATGTACTGGAACTCGGTGCGGTAGAGGCCGATCCCGTTGCCGCCGTGGTCCCGCACGGCGACCACCTCCTCGGGGAGCTCGATGTTGCCCATCACCTGGATAGCGACGCCGTCCACGGTCTTGGCGGGCATGCGGCTCTCCCGGGCGATGAGCGCCTTATGCCGTTCATACCGTATGGAGCGCTCCTCGTACTCCATCAGGGTCTGTTCCGTGGGATGGATGATCAGGAGGCCGGCCTGGCCGTCCACCACGATGAAATCGTCATTTTTGATGATCTGGGAGGCGTTGTTGAGGCCCAGCACCGCCGGAATGTCGAGGGTCCGGGCGATGATGCCCGTGTGGGAGGCGATCCCGCCGCCGTCGGTTACGAGCCCCTTGATGCGCTCGAGCTGAATCTGGCTGGTCTCCGCCGGAGAGAGGTCCCTTGCCACCAGGATGACCCGCTTGTCGATGTCCTTGATGTTGACCGCTTCCACTCCCACCAGGTTCCGCATGATCCGGTCCGACACATGGCCGATGTCGGCGCCGCGTTCCCTGAAATAGGGCTCGGACATATTCTGGAACATGGCTTTCAGCTCGTCGACGACGTTTTTGAGGGCCCATTCCGCATTGTATCGAAATCTATGGATGGTGTCGATGGTGCGGCCGTAGAGCATCTTATCCTGCAGCAGGACAATATGGGTCTCTAAAATGGCGATATGCTGCCGAAGCTCTTTGGGCGTTTCCTGGATGATGACGCGCAGCTCCTGCCTGGCCTTGCCGACCGCAGCCTTGAATCGATTCTCCTCTTTCTGGATTTCCGATTCGGCGACGGTGTATTTCTTGACGACATTGACCCCTTCCTTGTCGACCAGATAGGCCTTTCCAATGCAGATGCCCGGGGCCACGCCCAGGCCCTTCAGCACGATCTCCTGTGATTCCGGTTCGGTCATATCGGTTTACTCTCCGAATCCATCTTCAACGAGATCCACTATTTTGCTCAAAATTCCGGCATCCTTTCCTGAATCGACGGTGATGGTGATCCGCACGCCTTTTCCACAGGCCAGGGTCAGCATATCGATGATGCTTCTGGCATCCACCGACTCGCCGTCCCTGGAAAGATACACCTGCGATTCGGCGTCGCCGGCGATCGCCGCAATCTTGGCGGCGGATCTGGCATGAAGGCCCAGTTCGTTGATGATGACGACCTCCCTTGAAAGGGGGTCGTGCGCCCTGCTCGTTTCCATATCACGCATGCCTGATGTGTTTTTTTACCGATAAGCAACCGGGTTGCTTTAACAAAAGTTGGGTATTCTATCAACGCCTAACCAGTATGTCAATTGTAATTACGGGCCTCAAACACGCTCGGATGAAGGAGATTTAAAGAAAAATCATGAAGATATCTTTTGGGGCGCAGCGAGTTCTCCATAAAGGCAAGCTCCCCTTCCGGGGGGTGCGGATGGCGGATAAAATTTCGATCACGTCTATCAGAAATTTTCATGATTGTCCATTCAGACATCACCATAAAGGTCGCGAAGGGAAACGATTGCGACGTCGGCTTCACGCTTCCGGATGGATGCCGAACAGGCGGCAGGCATTGTTCCAGGTCGCCTCCGCAAGCGATTCGGGGTCTTCGCCCCGGAGTTCGGCCAGCTTCAGGAGGGTCGACGCCACGAAGGCCGGTTCATTTCGCCGGGTTTTGTTCTTCTGGGGGGCGGGCGTCAGGTAAGGGGCGTCGGTTTCGATCAGAAGCCGTTCCAGCGGGATGCGGGGGGCCAATGCCCGCAGGTCGGCCCCGCGCTGCTGGATGGTGAGGATCCCGGTGATGCCGATGTGGTATCCCAGGTCGAGGTAGGCTTCCATTTCCTTCCGGGTGCCGCTGAAGCAATGGACCACCCCCCGCCGTCCCTTCGCATGGGTGACCTTCACGATCTCCAGAAACCGCCCCCCGGAATCCCTTTCGTGGAAAATCAGCGGCAGGTCCAGTTCATCCGCCGTTTCTATCTGCCGCATGAACCACAGTTCCTGGATGTCCCTCGGGGAGAACATCCGGTTGAAATCGAGCCCCGTCTCCCCCCAGGCCCGGACCTTCGGGTGCCCGGCCAGGGCCTTGAGCGCATGCAGGGTTTCCTCGGAGCAGTTCTCGGCGTCGTGGGGATGGACGCCCACCGAGGCATACAGTCCGGGATGGGAAGCGGCAAGCCGAACCGCCTTTTCCGAGTCCTTACGGTTGACGCCAACCAGTATGGCGGCCGCGACGCCCGTATCAGACATCCGGCGGAGGACCCGGTCAAAATCCTGGGCATACCCCGGGTCGCTCAGATGGCAATGGCTGTCGAAGAGTTTCATCGAGGCGTTCTCTCTTTTCAATTGGAGATTTCGGCAATGGATGACGGAGGGCAACCACGGGGGGTTGCCCCTACATGCCGGCACGGGCGTAGAGGTCGTAGAAGTGATGGGTGGGGCCATAGCCTTTTCCGATGTCGAGGGCGTGCTCGATGGCGCCGGTGATGTAAGCCTTGGCCCGGGTCACGGCGTCGAAGAAATCGCGGCCCAGGGCCAGGTTGGCCGCCACGGCCGACGAGAAGGTGCATCCGGTGCCATGGGTGTTTTTCGTCTCGATCCATCGGCTTTCGAGGGTGCGGAACTCCCGCCCGTCGTAAAGGACATCCGTGGCCCGCGCCTCCCCGAGGTGCCCGCCCTTGACCACCACCTTTTTCGCCCCCAGGTCCAGAATCCTCTGGGCCGCGGCCTTCATCTCCGAAACGGTCCGAATGGAAACCCCCGAGAGGGCCTCGGCCTCGAAAATGTTGGGCGTGACCACCTCCGCCAGGGGGAACAGGTGCCCGACGAGGGCCTCCTGGGCGTCCTGCCGCAGCAGGCGGTAGCCGCTCTTGGAGATCATCACCGGGTCCAGGACGACGGGCGGGGGGGATACGGCCGCCAGGGATTCTGCGATGGCCCGGATGAGGGGGATGCTGGCGACCATGCCGATCTTGACGGCGTGGATGTCGATGTCGTCGAACAGGCAGCGGATCTGGCCCCGGACGATATCGGGCGTCATTTCCTGCACGTCGAAGACCTTTTGCGTATTCTGGACGGTGACCGCCGTGATGGCGCTCATGCCGTAAACGCCATGGGCCTGGAATGTCTTGAGGTCCGCCTGGATGCCGGCCCCGCCGGACGAATCCGATCCGGCGATGGTCAAGGCCGTTTTCATCGTGCAACTCCTTTTTTCAGATATAACGCTTGAGGCTTCAATGCTGTCATTTCCGGAAAAACTTGGGGTTCATGAGGTTCTTGACCGAGAAGATCTCTTCGAGCTTCTCCTTGTCGATGAGCCCTTTTTCCAGGGCGAGATCATGGACCGACCGGCCGGTTTCCAGGGCCTCCTTGGCGATGGCGGCCGACGCCTCGTAGCCGATGATGGGGTTCAGGGCCGTCACGATGCCGATGCTGCCCAGCACGAGCTCCATGCACCGCTCCCGGTTGGCGGTGATGCCCCGGATGCACTTGCTCTCCAGCACCCGGCAGCCCCGCTGGAGCATCTCGAGCATGACGAACAGGTCGAAGGCGATGACCGGCTCCATGACGTTGAGCTGGAGCTGACCGGCCTCCGAGGCCAGGGTCACGGTCACGTCCATGCCGATGACCTTGAAGGCGATCTGGTTGACCACCTCGGGGATAACCGGATTGACCTTGCCCGGCATGATCGAAGAGCCCGGCTGCATCTTCGGGAGGTTGATCTCGTTGAACCCGGCCCGGGGGCCGGAGGAGAGCAGGCGCAGGTCGTTGCAGATCTTGGAGAGCTTGACCGCGATCCGCCGGAGCACACCGGAGAGCTGCACGTAGGCCCCGGTGTCCCAGGTGGCCTCGATCAGGTCGGCGGAGCTTTTCATGGGGAGGCTCGTGAGCTGGGCGAGATAATCGACGGCCAGGGCCCGGTAGCCGGACGGCGCGTTGATGCCCGTGCCGATGGCGGTCGCCCCCAGGTTCACCTCGTAGAACAGCTCCTTGACCGTCTTGAGGCGCTCCACATCCTCGGCGATGGTGGTGGCGAAGGCCCCGAACTCCTGGCCCAGGGTCATGGGGACCGCGTCCTGAAGCTGGGTGCGCCCCATCTTGAGAACATCGCTGAACTCCCCGGCCTTCTCCCGAAACGCCCCGGACAGGGAGGTCATGGCGTCCGTCAGCTTCGGGATGATGAGCAGCAGGGCCGTCCGGAAGGCCGTGGGATAGGCGTCGTTGGTGGACTGGGAACAGTTGATGTGGTTGTTGGGGTGGATGATGTCATACCGCCCCTTCTCGTGGCCCAGGATCTCCAGTGCCTTGTTGGCGATCACCTCGTTGGCGTTCATGTTGGTGGAGGTGCCGGCGCCGCCCTGGACGGCGTCCACCACGAACTGGCCGTCCAGCTCTCCGGCGATCACCGCGTCGCAGGCCTTGAGGATCGCATCGCCGATCTCCCCGGGCAGGACCCCCAGGTCCATGTTGGCCATGGCAGCGGCCTTTTTCACATATCCCAGGGCCTTCATCATCTTGGGCTCGATGGAGATCGGAATGTCCGTAATCCTGAAATTCTCGACGGCCCTGAGGGTCTGGACCCCGTAGTAAACGTCGTTGGGGATCTCCATCTCCCCCAAAAAATCATGTTCGATGCGCGTCTGTTTTTCTGCCATCCCGCCCTCCTTTGCAATAGAAATCCCGCGGGCTCAGGTCCGCCCGGCCAAGTCGCCGTCGGCGTCGTAGATTTCCCGCCTGTTTTCGAAATAGTCGACAAGATAGAGCAGGGACGCCTTTTCCAGGAGGTCCTCCTTCAAGGCGGCCAGTTTCGATCGGTCGAGGCCGAAGAGTCGAAAATAAACCTTGATGAATTTCTCATCGGTTGTCGGTTTGTGGGAGATCAGGACGTTGACGAGCTGCCCCTCATATTTCCCGAAAATCTCGACGAGATCCTGAATCACCCCGGGCCGGTTTTTCACCTTGAGGGCGAACTGGATTCCCCGGTTCGGCAGCCCGGTGAGGGAAATCAGCATCCTGAAAAGATCGCTTTTGGTGATGACCCCCAGGATCACCCCGTTCTCATCGACGACCGGCGCCCCGGAAATCTTGTGCTTCATGAGGATCTCCGCGGCCTCCTCGACGGTCATGACGGGGGCCAGGCTGATCACCTTCCGTGTCATGATGCTGCGCACCGTGATCTTGGAAAGCAGGTAGATGAGTTCATACATCTCGAGGGCCGTGGCATCGGATGCGGACGCCCGTTTGATGTCCCTGTCGGTGACGACGCCGGAGAGCTTCTCCTTATCGACCACCGGCAGCAGGTGAATATCGTTGGTTTTCATCAATTTGACGGCATCCGCCATGGAAGCGTCGATGTCGACGGTGATCAACCGCCGGCTCATCCAGTTTTTCACGAGCATGGTGCATCCTCCCTCGCTGATTTTTCCTTTTAACATAACAAATTTCGGCAAAAATGAACAAAAGAAAAAGTGATGCGTACCGACGGATGACGTCCCACTTGACTGAACGAGCCAATATGCTATTGGGGAAAAAGAGCATTTTCATCGTGCATGCGTATTCATCACCCCTGAGGTACGGTTCCATGACCCTGAAAACCTGCGTCACCCCCGGCGGAGGCTTTGCCGTCGGCATTCACGAGCCGGGCTTCCACGTCAGCAATTTCCGGGAGACCGACCCTGTAGCCGCCCTGGGCGCCTGCGACGACGGCACCGACGTCCGAAACATAGCCAATTTCCCGCCCGGAGACGTCACAGAACCTCACGCGGACGCCATCTTCGAGATCGCCAACCCGTTCCCGTTCCGGGGCGCCACCTTCATCATCAAACGGAGCGCCGACCGGCTGGCCGAAGACCCATGGGCCATATCGCTCCCGGAGAGGCCCGCCGTCTCCCTGTCCGAAGCCGTCCGGACATGGCTGGGCGAGGACATCTCCCCCGCGAGGCTCGACACTCTGTTCGGGATCCTGCCAAGCCCCGTGCTCCTGGCCCTTGCCGCAAACGGCACGGACCCCGGCGACCTGGTCCGGATCGCCCGGCACTGCTGTGAATTCGAAACGGACCCGGAGACAGGCCGGCCCACGGGCCTGCGCTATGAGCGGGACCCACAGGGAAAACCGTCGGCCAGGATCCTGGACCCTACCCTGCACGAGGTTCTGGCCAACAACATCCATCTGCCCGAGGACTATCGGGAGGTGATGGTCCTGCGTCCGGGGGCTCAGGGATCCAGCGAGATCGTCGGCGAGGTCCGGGCCGACGGCGGCAGAACCCACATCTTTGAGTATCTCCGCCGGAACAGCTACATCCCCTGGGGCCACTATGCCGCCAACATGGCCAACGACGCGGCTCGATACCGGGCCTGCGATCTCTCGCAAAAAGACATCGTCGGCATGCGGCACCTCTACTACCAGCGAACTTACGCCCGGGTGGCCGAAGAACTCGGCATCGCCGTGCCCGCCGGCCGAAAAACCATGTCGGTGGAGGATCTGGAGCGGTTGCGACGAGAGATTCTGGACGCCCTTTCCTCGCCGGAAAACCGCGAACGCCTGGACTTCACCGCCACCCTGTGGGGATGGAACTTCGGGTTCGACCTCTCGCCCAGCGGCTACCGGCTCCACGCCTCCCATCAGCAGGTCCACCAGCAGTACGCCATGATTCCGGGCGCCTTCTCCCGGGTGGAGACGACCGCTTCGGCGGGTGCGGGCGATGCCGGGGGCCGGCTTCCGGATACCTTCGCCTTCGGGGACCTGATCGCGGACTTCACCGCCCGCTTCAAGCACCGCCATCACATCGATTTTTTCTCGGCCTACCTCCGCGCCATCCAGAACAACCGAAGGCTGGACGGGCGGACAGACCGGCCGGAGAGCCTCATCGTCCACCAGGACGAGGCGGTGCTGCTTTTTGCGCCCAAAGCCCAGACATCCCCGTGGGAGCTCCAGTTGATGACCCGGCGGCCGGTGGGGCACATCCTGGAGGCCGACCCCGGGACGCGGGCCTCCCTCGACCGGGCCATGTGGATTGCCGTCACCGTGCTGGAACGGATGGGCGCGCGCATGATCACGACCTTCGAAGGGTCCAGGCGCTTCGACTCGGCCGATACCGATCAGCGGCTGCTCTATTGCTTTCTGCCCAAGCTCCCCTATTCCCCCGGCTCCTTCACCGAGGCGCAGCTCCGTTGGATCAACGGCCATTACCCCGAGGATTTCGCCGAGGCCTGCCGGCGCCGGGGGGCGGGCCTGGGCACCGGCGGATAGAGCGGCCTGGAATGGGCGCCGTTCCGGTCAGCGCGTCCCCCCTGGTTCGGGCGGAAACGGCTTTCAAATCCGGCGGGTTGCACGCTTTTCGTGTAGTGAAAAATGCTTGACACGGTATCCCGGGGTATAGTAAATGGTCAGACCATTAAGGCTTCACGGTTCCGCAAAAAGTCCGATATCCGCGTTATGCTTCATTCCCCGTCATTGCGGCGCACTTTAAGTACGCCTCATTCCTCGGGATTCGCAGGTCTTGACCTCGAACTTTTTGCGAGTTCATCAAAGGGTTGGGTGCACGCTTTCGGATTTCCAGGCTGGATGGCTCTCCCCCTCACCCCGCATCGCGGGCCCCGGCTGGCGGCAGTGATCCGGGAGACGGCGGGAAGCCCGGAGATCCCCCGCGGCCCCGGCGCGTCGCGCCCGATGACGGAGAAAAGGCCCGGGACCCACGGCCCCAGCGCTCAGGACAACCCAGGAAACCAGCGGGAATCATGGCACATCTAGAACTTCAGGATATCACCGTAAAGTTCGGCGGGTTGAAGGCGCTGTCGGAGTTGAGCTTCGATATCCGGTCCGGGGAGATCGTCGGTCTCATCGGCCCCAACGGCGCCGGAAAAACCACGGTTTTCAACGTATTGACGGGCGTATACAAGCCGGCCCGGGGAGACTTCCGGTTCGAGGGGGAAAGCCTCCTGGGCCGAAGCCCCCATGAAATCTTTTCCAGGGGCGTCGCCAGGACCTTTCAGAACATCCGCCTTTTCTCCAAGATGACGGCGGTGGAAAACGCCATGGTCGCCCGGCACTGCCGCTCCAAAAAGGGGGTGGTCGGCGCTGTTTTCAAAACCCGGTCCCAGCGGACGGAGGAGCGGGCCATCGAGGCGCGCGCCAAGGAGGCCCTGACATTCATGGGCGTGGACGCGTTCGCGGACACGGTTGCCGAAAACCTGCCTTACGGCCTGCAGCGCCGCCTGGAGATCGCGCGTGCCCTGGCATCGGACCCCAGGGTGCTGCTCCTGGACGAACCCGCCGCCGGCATGAACCCGTCCGAAAGCTCCGAATTGATGAAAGACATTGGAAGGATATCCGACCTGGGCATCGATGTGCTTCTGGTCGAGCATGATATGAAGGTTGTGATGGGGGTCTGCACCCGGATCGTCTGCGTTGATCGGGGCGTGAAGATCGCCGAGGGAAAGCCTGAAGAGATCCAGCGAAACCCCAAGGTGATTGAAGCTTATCTGGGTCAACCGGCCAAAGCATGACGGTTCCGTAAAAAGGCCGATATCTGCGTTACGCGTATCCCTTGTCACTGCGTCGTACTATAAGTACGCCTCATTCCTCGGGATTCGCAAGCCTTGATCTCGGCCTTTTTACGGAACCGTCAAAGCGTGAACGTCAAACATTCTCACTAAGGAGGGCAATGCAAATGAAGAAAAGATTCTTGAAGGCAGTGGTACTGGGATGTGTCCTGGTCCCGTTCATCCTGGGCGGCGCCGCTGCAAAAACCCTGAAGATCGGCTCCCTGAGCCCCCTGACCGGCCCCTATGCCTCGGACGGCACGGACATCAAGAACGGCGCGCTCACGGCCATCGAGGTCTTCGCGAAGGAAGGCGGCATCCCCGGCTACGACAAGATCGAGCTCTTTCCCCAGGATACGGCCTGTGACCCCAAGCAGGCGGTGGCCGCGGCCAACAAGCTGATCAATCTGGAGGTCGTGGGCGTGATCGGCGCCTACTGCTCCTCCTCCACCATCCCCGCCTCGGAAGCCCTCGCGGAGGAGAACATCCCCATGCTGACCCCCGCCTCGACCAACGAGATGGTGACCGACCGGGGCCTTCCTTACATGTTCCGCCTCTGCGGACGGGATGACGACCAGGCCCCCGCCTCGGCCAAATTCATGAAGGAATCCCTGGGCGCAAAGACCATTTTCATCATCGACGACAAGACCACCTACAGCCAGGGGCTGGCTGACGGCGTCGAAAAAGCCTGCAAACAGGTCGGCATCGAGGTGCTGGGCCACGACCACGTCAACCAGGGCGACAAGGATTTTTCGGCGGTGCTGACCAAGGCCAAAGCCATCAACGCCGACATCCTCTACATGTCCCTTCAGGGATACTCCCCCGGCGCGCTCATGGCGATCCAGGCCAAGCGCCTGGGCGTCACCTCCCAGATCGTGACTCAGGACGCCATGTATCAGCCGAAATTCATGGAGGTGGCCAAGGAAGCCGCCGAAGGCATCTATCTGACCTATGGTTTCACGGATCCCAACACCCCGGAATACAAGGCCTTCGAACAGATGTACGTCCCCAAATACGGCCCCATCGCCGCCTACGCCACCTATAGCTATGACGCGACCACTGTGCTGCTCAAGGCCATCAAGGCCGCCGGCAACACCGACCCCGCCAAGCTCAAGGCCGAGATCATGAAAATGGATTTCCAGGGCGCATCCAAGCACATCAAGTTCAAGGAGAACGGCGACTCCGGATCCACCTACATCGCCTTTAAAATCGAGAACGGCAAGTTCGTGCCTTACTGGGACCCCGCAATAGGGCTGATCAAGTAAACGGCGCTTCCATGCGGCCGCCCTGTGCTTAACCGGCGGGGCGGCCGCCGGTCTCCTGTTCACCCCGAATCGCGTCTGAAAAGCGGGCCTATGGATTACTTCATTCAGCAACTGATCAACGGTCTCACCCTGGGGGGATTGTACGCCCTGATCGCTCTCGGGTACACCATGGTTTACGGCGTGATCCAGCTGATCAATTTCGCCCACGGCGAGTTCTTCGCCGCGGGCGGGTATGTCGGCGTCATCCTTCTCAGCTACTTCACCGGCCGGGGGTTTCTGGAAACCCACCCCATCCTCTGCCTCATTGCCGCTTTCGCCCTCACCATGGGCTACTGCGCCTTTCTCGCCATCGGCGTCGAGAAGGTGGCCTACAAGCCCCTCCGCCGTCAGCCGAGGCTCGCGGTGCTCCTTTCGGCCCTCGGCATGTCCATCTTTTTAAGCAACGCGCTGATGCTCACCCAGGGCGTCTACGACAAGGCCTACCCCAGCGAACTGTTCCAGGGCGGCTTCACCCTGGGCACGATTACCATCAGCTACCTCCGGGTCATGATCCTCTCCATGACGGTGGTGCTGCTGATCGGTCTCAATCTTCTGGTATTCCGGACCAAAATCGGCATCGCCATGCGGGCCACGGCCCAGGACAAGGTCATGTCCTCCCTGGTCTCCATCAGCAGCAACCGGATCATCTCCCTGACCTTCGCCATCGGCGCGGGGCTGGCGGCCGCGGCGGGGATCATGGTGGGCCTCTATTACGGTTCCGTCCGCTACGACATGGGGTTTCTTCCGGGAATCAAGGCCTTTGCCGCCGCGGTGCTGGGGGGCATTGGCAACATCACGGGCGCCATGCTGGGCGGACTCGTCATCGGGATGGTGGAAATCTTCGGGGCGGGCTATATCTCCGGCCAGTACAAGGACGTCTTCGCCTTCATCATCCTGATTGCCGTGCTCTACTACAAGCCAACGGGGATCATGGGCGAGAATATCGATGATACACGAGTTTAAAAAAATCTGGAAAAACTATACCATCGGCCTGCTGTGGCTGCTGGGGCTGCTGTGGCCGCTGCTGGGCATTCATCCGGACGGGACCCTCTCCTTCAGTACGACGCTTACCGCCTGGCTGTATATCGCCGCGGCGTCCGTCGCCTGCCTGCTCGTCTATATTCTGAAAAAGGGCAACGCGCTGAGACCCATAGGCGGGGTGTTCCCTGAGGCCTTCAAGCAGGCCTCCCGGCTGCTCGCGGCCGTCCCCGTCCCGGTCTGGCTCGCCGCGCTCCTGGGTTTGGCCTTCCTCTATCCCTTCTTCACGGGCCGATATGCCCAGGATGTGGCCACCAATGTCATGATCTACATCTGCCTGGGGCTCGGGCTCAACGTGGTGGTGGGGCTTGCAGGCATGCTCGATCTCGGCTACATCGCCTTTTACGGCGTGGGCGCATACACCTACGCCCTCCTCAACCTCCACTACGGCATGTCGTTCTGGGTCTGCCTCCCCATTGCCGCGGCCCTGGCCTGCATCGCCGGGTGCATCATCGGCTACCCGACCCTGAGGATGCGGGGCGACTACCTGGCCATCGTGACCCTGGGCTTCGGCGAGATCGTCCGGATCATCCTCAACAACTGGATGACCCTCACCAACGGACCCAACGGCCTTATGGGCATCCATCCGCCCGAGATCTACCTTCCGGACTTCGAATCCGGGTTCAGCTTCGTGCTCTTTCCCATCAAGAAGCTCCACTACCTTTACTACATCGCCCTCATCCTGGCCGTCCTCACCATCGTCGCCGTCAGGCGCCTCAACCATTCGCGGATCGGAAGGGCCTGGGAATCGATCCGCGAGGACGAGACCGCGGCAGAACTCATGGGGGTCAACACCTTTCGGCTCAAACTGCTGGCCTACGCCATGGGCGCCCTCTTCGCCGGACTTGCCGGGGCCTTTTTCTGCGCCCGCATGCGGTTCGTCAGCCCGGAAAGCTTCACATTCATCGAGTCCGCCATGGTCCTCAGCATGGTCGTCCTGGGAGGGATGGGGTCCATTCCCGGCATCATCCTGGGCGCGGCGGCCCTGATCGTCCTGCCCGAGGTCTTCCGTGAGTTTGAAACCTACCGCATGCTGGCCTTCGGCCTGGCCATGGTGGTGATGATGCTCTTCCGGCCCTCCGGCTTGATCCCGGCCAAACGGATGGGGACGCGATCCGAAGAGAGGGAGGGATAAGCCCCGTGGAACCGATTCTGGAGCTGAAAAACGTCCATACGAGCTACGGCCGGATTCAGGCCCTCAAGGGGATCTCCATCCAGGTCTTCCCCGGGGAGATCGTCGCCATGATCGGCGCCAACGGCGCCGGCAAATCGACCACCCTCATGGCGACCAGCGGCGTCCTGCCCATCGACAGCGGAGAGATCTTTTACAAGGGACGGGCCATCCACGGCACGCCCCCGGAAAAGCTGCCGCCCATGGGCCTCTGCCAGGTGCCCGAGGGCAGGCGGATCTTCCCGCGCCTCACGGTCGACGAGAACCTGGCGCTCGGGGCCTTTTACCGACGAGACCGGACGGAAATCGAAGCCGATTTTGAAACGGTCTACGGCCTGTTCCCCATCCTCAAGGACCGGCGCAGGCAGCACGGCGGAACCCTCTCGGGCGGAGAGCAGCAGATGCTGGCCATCGGGAGGGCGCTGATGAGCCGGCCCCAGGTGCTCCTCTTAGACGAACCCTCCCTGGGGCTGGCGCCCCTCATCGTCCAGAAGATCTTCGACATCATCAACGACATCAACACGACCCGGGGCACCACGATTCTCCTGGTGGAGCAGAACGCCAACCTGGCCCTTCAGACCGCCCGGCGGGGCTACGTGCTGGAAACCGGACGGATCATCATGGAAGACCGGGCCGATGCCCTGATGCACAACCCCGAGATCCGGAAGGCCTATCTGGGGGAATAGAAGAAAGGGGGACGGCATGGAAGACAAGCGATTCAAAGCGATTTGGGTGGAAGAGGTCGAACCGAACCGGTTTGCACGGACCATTACCGACCGCGCTATAAGCGATCTGCCCGAGGGCGAGGTGCTGGTGCGGGTCAGGTATTCGTCCCTCAACTACAAGGACGCCCTTTCCGCCGCCGGAAACCGGGGGGTCACCCGCAGATATCCCCATACGCCGGGGATCGATGCGGCCGGCATCGTCGAAGAGAGCGGCGCCGGGGCCATCAGGGCCGGCGACGAGGTCATCGTCACCAGCTACGACCTCGGCATGAACACCTCCGGCGGCTTCGGTCAGTATATCCGGGTGCCGGCCGCCTGGGTGGTCCCGCTGCCGTCCGGCCTCAGCCTGAGAGAAAGCATGATTTATGGAACCGCCGGGTTCACGGCAGGCCTCTCCCTTCTTCACCTCACCCATACCACCCCGAAGGACCGGGGGGAAATCCTGGTGACCGGCGCCACGGGCGGCGTCGGGAGCCTGGCGGTGGCGATGCTGGCCGGGCTGGGCTACACGGTTGTGGCCGCCACCGGGAAAACCGACGAGGCAAGCTTCCTGAAAGGGATCGGCGCCCGGGAGGTCCTCTCCAGGGAGGCGGTGCTGGACACCAGCGGAAAACCCCTGCTCAAGGGGAGGTGGGCCGGGGTGGTCGATACGGTCGGCGGGGAGATCCTGGCCACGGCCATCAAGTCGACGAACCTGAACGGCACCGTGACCTGCTGCGGAAACGTCGCCTCTCCGGACCTGCCCATCACCGTGTTCCCGTTTATCCTGAGGGGCGTGAAGCTGATCGGGATCGACTCCCAGAACTGCCCCATGGACACCCGCGTCCGGGTGTGGGAGCGGCTGGCGGGGGAGTGGAAACCGGGCGGTCTCGACGGGCTGGCCAGGGAAATCTCCCTTGCCGACCTGGATGCCGACATCGAGTGCATCCTTCAGGGCCGGCAGAAAGGCCGGGTCATCATCAATCTGGACGCCTGACGCCGCCCAGCCGGAAGGCATAGAAAAAGCGGCCGCGGGCCGGACAGCGGTCGCTTTGCTTTCAAAACGGCATCGAACGGGGGTGCGGTCAAAAGGCTACATCAGGACACGTCTTTCTTGTCCTCGATTTTCTCTTTTTCATCCTTCCCGGATTCAGATGTGGCGGATTTAAAATTGCGGATGGCCTTCCCCATCCCGGCGCCGATCTCGGGCAGCTTGCCCGCACCGAATATGATCAGGATAATCACCAGGATAACAATTAGTTCCGGCATGCCAATTCCAAACATAGATCACTCCTCCTATTCAAAAGGCCCCACCTGTTTCAGCTCCTCCAGAAGCCGCCTAAATTCCTTCGACCGCAGAAAGGTGTCGATCGTCCCGCGGTATTCAATCCACCGTTTCCAGATGTCAAACCATTGCCGGTTTCTCCAGTAGCACATCTTGTCGCCTCTTCCCTGGAGCCGTTCGATGTAGTCGACGTATTCCTCGGCACAGCTTTCACAGAAAAGATAGGGCACCCTCGGATCACGCTCCCGGTGCAGGGACGCCTCATCGAGTTCATGATGGCACTTTTCACAGGTGAGAATCCCCTTGGCTTCCTGAAGCACGCTTCTGACGGCCTGAAGCTTGCGCAGCCTGTCGGCGGCCATCTTTTTTTCCCGGGTCTCCTGCACCCTGTTCTTCAGAGAGATGATATCCGCCATGTCGACCTCAACCGCTGGTATGGACTTCAGGACAAGGATATTGGCTGCATTCCCGTGTGCAGGGCCTTGACCCGGGCGTCTTCCCCGCCAAAATCAGCATCCGTTGGTCTCAAGCCATCATGGCCGAAACGGCCATGTTTTCCTTAATATATAAAACATACCACCGCGATGGGTCAGTGTCAAATAATCTATTCTTGTCAAAATTCCGCCTGAATGGTAATGATTGTGGGTTTTACGGAAAGATCGCGGGTCAGACCTCTCGATCCGAGACAACCGTTACAGAAAGGCGACAACACGCATGGAAGAGACATTCCGGCCGGGAGGGCTCCCGGTGCTCATCGGCAGCCTCCCTCTGGACGATCACGAGGAGGCGGCCCGGCTGGTCTTCAGCCACACCCCTGACATTCCCCTGTGGGTCCAGCTCCCGACCTACCCGGAGGAAGGAATGATCGCCCAGTTCATGCCGGGGCTTCCGGGGCTTTCGACGGTGGGCGGAAGGCGGTGCATCGATACCTCTGCGGAGGATTTTTCGGCGTCCCTGGCCGAATTTTACGAGGACTACCTGGCTGTGGCGGAAGGCGGCGCCGACCTCGACGGGACCCGGTTCGCCTTCGCGCCGGACACGGCCCGGGGCTTTTACGTCTTTCTTTCGCATGTGGCGGCCCTGGGTACGCCGCCGGCCGCTTTGAAAGGCCAGGTGACGGGCCCCGTCACCTTCACCACCGCCGTCAAGGACCAGGCCGGCCGGGCCGTGTTCTACGACGAACAGCTCCGGGACGCGGCCGTCAAGCTGCTGGCCCTGAACGCCCGGTGGCAGGTCCGGCGGATGGCCCGCTTCGGCCGCCCCGTCATCCTGTTCATCGATGAGCCGGCCCTGGCGGGGTTCGGGTCGTCGGAATTCATCAGCATTTCCAAGGCCGACGTGACCGGCGCCGTAGGCGAGGTGGCCGACGCCGTCCATGCCGAGGGCGGCATGGCCGGCATACACATCTGCGCCAACACCGAATGGGACCTGATCATGGATACGGCGGTGGACATCGTCAATTTCGACGCCTACAGCTATTTCGACCGCTTCATTCTCTATGAAAAGGCGGTCCGTCGGTTCATCGAGGAGGGGCGGATCATCGCCTGGGGGATCGTCCCCACCAGCGACGCCGTCGCCTCCGAAACCGTAGATTCCCTGGTATCGCGATGGGAAGCCCAGGCCAGGCAGGTCCAGGCACTGGGGTTCGATCGGAGCCGCATCCTCGCGCAGACGCTCATCACACCGAGCTGCGGCACCGGTTCCCTGAGCCGGGATCATGCCGTCCGCGTCCTCGAGCTGACCCGGGCGGTTTCCAGAAGACTGAGAGGAGAGTGAGGGGATTGATGACAGAGACCGGACCACAGTTCAGCGGCGCCAACCGCTACATTTTGGATGACGAACTGGCGAGCATCGTCAACATCTCCATGGCCTTAGAGATGCCCCTCCTGCTGAAGGGGGAGCCGGGCACGGGCAAAACCATGCTCGCCCACGCCATCGCGGAGAGCCTCGACATGCCGCTCATCGTTCTGAACGTCAAATCGAGCATGAAGCTGGTGAGCGCGCTTTACCAGTACGACACCCTCACGCGGCTCAACGACAGCCGCTTCGGCGACTCCCGCCGGGACGTCAGCAACATCGAGGAATATATTTCCATGGGCAAGATCGGCCAGGCCTTCACGGCCGAGCGGCGGACGGTCCTCCTCATCGACGAGATCGACAAGGCCGACACCGATTTCCAGGACGACATGCTGGACGTCCTGGACCAGATGGCCTTCGACATCATCGAAATCGACAAAACCGTCCAGACCCGCCACCGGCCCGTTATCATCATCACCTCCAACGCCAAGAAGGACCTCTCCGACCCGTTCCTGGGCCGGTGCAATTTTCACCACATCGCCTTCCCGGACCCCAAAATGATGCGCAAGATCATCGCGGTCCATTTCCCCGGCATCGAGGAAAACCTCATGGAAGGCGCCATCACCGCTTTTTACGGCCTGAGGGAGCTGGACGCCGTGGAGAAGAAGCCGGCCACCCGGGAACTCATCAACTGGATCCGGGCCCTCCGGGCCGACCCGGATTTCACGCCGAAAAAGCTCCAGAAGGGGGAGGTCCCCTACCTGGGCGTGCTCTTCAAGAAGAGCGGGGACTACCAGCGGGCGCTCAATTTCACGAGCCGCCGGAAGCTTTTCTAAGGCGCCCATGTTCGTCGACTTCTTCTACCTGCTCAAAAGCTCGGGGGTCCCCGTCAGCCCCACGGCCTTCCTGACGCTTCACAAGGCCCTCGCCGGCGGAATGATCCACTCCCTGAACGAGTTCTACACGGCCGCCCGGGCGATCCTGGTCAAGAGCGAGCGGTATTTCGACATCTTCGACCAGGTCTTCGCCCACCACTTTGCGGGCGCCGATCTCCCCGACGCCGGCGGCTTCGAGCTCGACGACATGGCCCGCCTCCTCCTCGAGCAGTGGCTGAAAAACCCACGGGAGCTGGCCAGGGCCCTGGGCGAGGAGGAATCCACCCTCGCCGGGATGTCGCCCGACGAGCTGATCCAGTATTTCAAAGAGCGCCTCAAGGAGCAGACCGAAGCCCACCACGGCGGAAGCAAATGGATCGGGACCGGCGGCACCTCCCCGGTGGGCCATTCCGGATACCACCCCGGCGGGATGCGGGTGGGCGGGGTCTCCCGAAACCGGTCCGCCGTCAAGGTGGCCATGGACCGCCGCTACCGGGACTACTCCCTGGAGGGCCCCCTGACCCAGGCCATGATGGGCGAGGCCCTGAAGCGGCTCCGGAACCTGGTGCCCGCCGGCCCCAAAGACCAGGTCAACGTGGACGAGACCATCTACCAGACCATGAAGAACGCGGGCGAGATCGAGATCGTCTTCGAGCAGAGCCTGAAGGACCGCCTCAAGATCATTCTCGCCATCGACAACGGCGGGTGGTCCATGGACCCTTACATCCCGGTGGTCCAGACGCTTTTCAATTATGCCCGGGCCCAGTTCAAGGAGCTGACAACCTATTTTTTCCACAACACGATCTACGACAATGTCTGGGCGGATGCGGCCCGCTACAAAAAGGCCCAGCGGGTTTCGGAGTTCGCGCGGTTCGACCCGGAAACCCGCCTCATCGTCGTGGGGGATGCGAGCATGGCCCCCTACGAGCTCATGACGGCGGACGGATCGATCCACCTGGAGGAGCGGAGCGGCAGGCCCAGCATCGAACAGCTCCGGTTCCTGACGGAGACCTTCCCCCGGTCGGCGTGGCTCAATCCCGTGCCGGAGCGGATGTGGGGATACACCCGCACCATCACCATGATCGGGCAGATCTTCCCAATGTTCGAACTGTCCATTGACGGCCTGGAGAAGGCCGTGGCGCATTTATCGGGAAAATGAAGAATATGATTGTGATCACCGGCGGCGCGGGATTCATCGGAAGCGCCATTGCCTGTCAGCTCAACCGCCGGGGGATCGACGACCTGTTGATCGTCGACCACCTGGGGGAATCGGAAAAATGGAAGAACCTGGTACCCCTGAGGTATCTCGACTACCTCGACCGGGGCGATTTCATCGAGAGGCTCGAAAAAAACGCCTTCGGTGGCGACATCCGGGCCATCTTCCACCTGGGGGCCTGCTCCGCCACCACCGAGCGGAACGCCGATTTTCTCATGGAAAACAACTACCGGTACACCGCCCGGATCGCCCGGTGGCAGGTCGGCCGGCGCGACTGCCGCTTCATCTACGCCTCCAGCGCGGCCACTTACGGCGCCGGGGAACACGGCTACAGGGACGACGCAGCGGCCCTCCACCATCTGCGGCCCCTCAACATGTACGGGTATTCGAAGCACCTCTTCGACCTCCTGGCCCGCCGGGAGGGCTGGCTGGACCACATGGCGGGCCTCAAGTACTTCAACGTCTACGGCCCCAACGAATACCACAAGGGGGAGATGCGGAGCGTCGTCAACAAGGCCTATCCCGGCGTCCGGGACGAGGGCAGAATCCGGCTCTTCAAATCCCACCGGAGCGACTACGGAGACGGCGAACAGCTTCGCGACTTCATCTATGTGGCCGACGCCGTCGCCATGACCCTCTTCTTTCTCGATCACCCCGAGGTCAACGGCCTCTTCAATATCGGCACGGGAACGGCCCGGTCCTGGAACGACGTGGCCCGGGCCCTCTTTTCGGCAGCGGGAAAGCCCTTGAATATCGAGTATGTCCCCATGCCCGAAGCCCTCAGGGGAAAATACCAGTATTACACCTGCGCCGACACGTCCCGGCTTCGGGATGCCGGCTGCGCCCATGTCTGCATGCCCCTCGAGGAGGCCATCCGGGAATACGTCCGGAAATATCTTGCGGCCGGCGGCCACCTGGAGCCGGACGCCGACAGGGGCATAAGCCCGTAAACACCCTCACGCCAATGGTCATCCCATGAACATCTCAAAGGAGGTCGTATGAGCCGTCTAATGAGAAATACCCTGGGGTTTTCGATGGGCATCCTGATGCTGTTCAGCCTGCTCGCCCAGACCGCGGGGGCCGCATCCCCGGCCGCAATGAAGGCCGTCAAGGACGCCCGGAACAGCGCCGACGCCGCGTCGGAAGATCCCCTGAAAGACCTGAGCGACACGGAAATCGACGCCCTTCTCGGCCGGCTGATCGAAGCCAAGATCCAAAAGACCGTCGATCAAAAAGCGCCTCCCGTTCCGGAGACGGCCGAAGCGCCGGCCCCGAAACGCCGCGTTCTTGTCAAGATCTTCCGTCAGGCGGAAGGCGTCATGTCCTCCCTCAATACCCGTCTCGACGCCTTCCTGAGCGGCACCCTGGCGTCGCCGGACGAATTGCCGCGGCTGGCCCACCGCCTCACCGGGGGCCGGGGTGTTTCGGCCATTTTGATGATGAGCATGGGGGTCCTCCTCCTGATATTCTCGGGCGCGGTTGCCGAATGGCTCTTCCACCGCTGGACGGCCGGCATGCGGCAGACCCTGGCGAACGCCCCGCCTTCGGGCCATGTCCGAAAGGCATGGCGGATCATGCTTAACCTTTCTCTCGAAATCGCAGGCGCCCTGATCTTTATCCTGTCGACCTTCCTGGTATATATCCTGTTCTATGAAAAGACGGGCACTACCCGTTTGTTCACCGTCGTCTACCTTCTCGGCGCCTATTACGTGCGGCTGATCATCCTCATCCTGGTCTTCATCCTTTCCCCGAAAAATCCCATCCTCCGGTTTTTTCCCGTGAGCGACGCGGGCGCCCGGTACCTCTTCCGATGGACGGTCTTCATCGCCGTCACGGCCATCTTCCTGGGCGTCACCAGCAGCCTGTTCGAACTGGTCGATCCAGGCGCCCATGTCCATCTCATTCTTTACAACCTGGCGGGGCTGTCGGTGGTCGTCCTGGCGGCCGTCATGGTGATCCGGCGCCGCGAACCGATCGCCGCCGCCATTCGGGAAAATTACTTTTCTGCGGAGGAGGAACCGAGCGCGCTCCAGGAAAGGCTTGTGAAGCACTGGTACATCCCGGTCCTTTTCTTTCTGGTCTGCATCGCCCTCTTCTGGGAGATCGGCATGCTGAGCGGCGCCGAAAACCTGGTCAACCGGCTGATCCTGAGCTTCCTCAGCGTCCCGGTTTTCCTGCTCCTCAATTACGGGTGTCAGAGGCTCTTCCGCATCGCCTTCGTTCGGGTCGCCAGCACCATCGACCTCAGCGAGCCCCCGGGGGAGACGGAAGAGGGCGAGCCCCGAAAAGACCTGCCGGCCGTTGATTTTCCGTCCGAGGAGTCCCTGGCCATCGGGCGATACATTCCCCTGATCCGGAAGGGGTTCCACGTGCTTCTGGTCGCCCTGTTCCTGTTCCTCATGCTTCGTCTGTGGGGAATCGACTGGCCCTTCGGCCGGGAGGTGACAAGATCGCTGTTCAGCAGTCTGCTGATCCTTCTTCTGGGATATGGTACCTGGGAGTTCGCCAAGGCCTGGATCGACCGGAAGATCAAGGAGGAGATGCCGGCGGGTCACGATGAAATGGATGACGAGGGGGGCGCGGGAGGCTCCCGGAGCGGGACGCTCCTGCTGCTGCTCCGGAAATTCATCCTCATGGTGCTCGTCGTTTTTGTCGGGCTCACCATCCTGTCGTCCCTGGGGGTCAACATCGGGCCACTTATCGCCGGCGCCGGCATCTTCGGCCTGGCCATCGGATTCGGCGCCCAGACCCTGGTCAAGGACATCATTTCGGGCATCTTCTTCCTGATGGACGACGCCTTCCGCATCGGCGATTACGTCGAATCGGGCAGTATGAAGGGCACGGTGGAACAGATCTCCCTGAGGTCCATGCGGCTCCGGCACCCCCGGGGCATGATCAACACCATCCCCTTCGGCGACCTCAGTTCGGTCACCAATTTCAGCCGCGACTACATCATCACCAAGCTCAACTTCCAGGTCCGGTACGACACGGACGTGGACCAGGTGCGCAAGATCATCAAGAAAATCGACGAGGAGATTCGGAAGGATCCGGAAATCGGCAAGTCCCTGCTGAGCAAGATCAAGTCCCAGGGCGTGAAGTCCCTGGACGATTCCGCCATGGTCATGCGCGTGAAATTCAAGAGCATCCCGGGGGAACAGTTCATCATCCAAAGAGAGGTCTACCGGCTCCTCCAGGAAAAATTCCGGAAGGCCGGCATCGAATTCGCCCACCGAAACGTCACCGTCTATTTCCCGCCGGAGATGACCCAGGGAGGCGGTACGCCCGCTTCCGGGGGAAAATCGACGGCGCCCGGCGGGGTGGACCCGTATCTGGCCCAGGCCGCATCCGCAGCCGCCATGAAGGTGCTTCAGGACGAGGAGGAAGAACTGGCAAAATTAGCGGAGGAGGCGTCGAAAAAGAAAAAGTGATCCGCCCGGCGGGCTGCCTATTTGGCGACCAGCCCCGCAGGCCACATGGTGATCGGGGAAAAGAATGTGATCACCAGGAGATCCGCGATCAGAACCGCCAGAAACGGCAGCACCCGGCGGCTGACGGCCGTAAGGGAATCCCCCGAGATCGACCCGGAGACGATGAGGCAGATGCCCATGGGCGGCGTCAGCATGCCGATGGCCAGGTTGGTGACCACGATGGCCCCGAGTTGGATGATGTCGATCCCCATGGCGGGCAGCATCGACGTGATCATGGGTACGAGCAGGATCAGCGCCGCCGTGGTTTCCACGAAGGTACCGGCGACGAGCAGCACCGCGTTGACCAGGAGGAGCAGGAGCACCGGATCGGCCGTCACGGAGAGCAGGACCCCCGAAAGCCTTGCCGGAATGTCTTCGATGGCGGCGATCCAGCTGAAAACCGACGCCGTGGCGATGATGAACATCACGATGGACGCGGTGACGGAGCCGTCCCGGAAGATGGGAAAGAGGTCCTTCAGGGTGATCTTCCGGTAAACGGCCATGCCCACGAACAGGGCGTAGACCACGGCCACGGCGGCGGATTCCGTCGCGGTGAAGATGCCGAAGAGGATCCCCCCCAGGATGATCAAAGGCGCCCCCAGGGCCAGGAGTGCCCGCCGGAACGTCCGCCGGATCTCGGCCAAAGAGAACCGGCACGTGGCGCCGTAGCCCCGACGGCGTGAAATCACCGTGGAGACGGCGATCAGGGAAACGCCGATCAGCACCCCCGGCAGGATGCCCGCCGCAAATAGCTGGCTGATGGAGGCGCCGGTGAGGAACCCGAAGATGATCATGGGGATCGACGGCGGAATGATGACGCCGATGGCGCCGCCCGAGGCCTGGACCGCCGCCGCGAAATCGGATTCGTATCCGGATTTTTTCATGGCCGGGATCATGACCGCGCCCACGGCTGCCGCGTCGGCCGCCGCCGACCCCGAGATCCCCGCGAAAAACATGGCCGAAACCACGGTCACCGCAGCAAGCCCCCCGGGAAGCCACCCCACCAGGGCGTTGGCGAAATCGATGATCCGCCGGCTGATGCCCCCCGCCTCCATGATCACCCCCGCATACATGAAGAGCGGCACCGCCATGAGGTGGAAGGAATCCGTACCGCCGAACATGCGCTGGACCACCATCATCAAAGAAAAATTGCCCTGGAAGACGATGGCGACGATGGACGCCACCCCGATGGCCACGGCAATGGGCGCATTGAGGGCGAAGAGGAACACCAGCGACAGGAGGAGGAGTTCCGCGCTCATCCGGGGCCGCGTCCTTTCACATCCCGGGCAAGACGCACCAGGGCGTGGACCATGAGGATCGCGCCGCTCAGGGGAACGACGGCGAAGAGGATCCATTTGGGCAGGGAGAGGGCCGGGGAAATCTGGAGGCGGACAAAATAGGCGAACCGGCACCCATACCAGATCATGACGCCGAAAAGGAGCATGGATGCCGCGTGGACGATGACGGCGGCCGCTTTCCGCAACCGGGGCGGCATGCGGGCGTACAGAACGTCAACCCCCGGATGCATGCCCCGGCGATAGGCCGAGGATGCGCCCAGAAATGTCAGCCACACCAGAAGGTAGCGGGACAGCTCCTCCGACCAGTAAATGGAATGGTTTAAAACGTATCGCGAAAACACCTGGGCCGACACGATGGCGGCCATGCCAAAACCCATGACAAAGAGGGACCCCTCGACCCAGCGGTTCAGGCGCCGGCTGATCGTGTCGAGGACGTTCATGGCGGAATCATTTCGAATCAACGCCCCGTCACCGGGTGGCCTCAATCATCCTGGTCAAGAGGGATTTCACCTTGGGGTCCTGGTAGAGGTCCATCTCTTTCAGGCGATCCGTCCTTTCCCGGAAAGACGATATGTCCGGATTCTCCTCTACCTGCATCCCCTTCTCCTTGAGCATCCTGAGGCGTTCGGCATCCCCGGCGCGGTTGTCCGCCCGCTGGAAGACTGCGGCGTCCTTCATGGCGGTCTGCAGCAACGCCTGCATCTCAGGCTTCAGGGTATTCCACCAGGTGAGGGACGCCACGTCGATATGGGGCGAGTAGACATGGCGGGTCAGGGTCATATATTTCTGGATCTCGTAGAACCTGTAGACCTCCAGAACCCACAGGGGATTTTCCTGACCGTCGATGACCCGCTGCTCCAGTTCGGTATAGATGGGCCAGGGCATGGGGGTGGGATTGGCACCCATGGACTGCCAGATGGCGTTGTGGATGGCGGAGTCCATGACGCGGATCTTGAGCCCGTCCACATCGGAGGCGGCCTTGACCGGACGCTTGCTGTTGGTGAGATTTCGGAAGCCGTTCTCGGAGAAGCAAAGCCCCTTGAACCCGGAGGTCTCGAGGCCTGCCAGGATCTCCGCGCCCAGGGGACCGTCCAGGATCACATCGGCCAGGGCGTCGTCTCCAAACAGAAAAGGATAATCGATGACCCGGACGATGGGATCGAAGGTGTCGAAAACGCCGCTGGTGATCACGCCCATCTCCACCGTGCCCATCTGGATCTGCTGCAGGATCTCCGTCTCGTTCCCCAGGGCAGCGCTGTGGAAGATCTTGACCGTGACCTCGCCGGCCGTCCGCGCTTCAACCAGTTCCTTGAATTTTTCCGCGACGATGTTCTGGGCGGATCCTGGTTTGGTCACCACCCCCAGTTTGACGGTCATGGCGGCCATGGCCGGCATGGCCAGGAGCACCGCTGCGGTCATCGCAGCCCACACACCCCACCGTTTCATATTTTTCCTCCCTGTTCGCCGGCTTGATATGCCGTATTGGGGCTGTTCGTCCGGGTTCCGACCTTTCAGACCAGCTTCTTGGCGGCCGCAACGGCCGCATCATAATCCGGCTCACTGGCGATCTCGCCCACGGTCTGGACATAGCGGACCACGCCTTCCCGGTCCACGACAAAAACGGCCCTGGCCAGAAGCCGGATCCCCTTGATCAGGACGCCGTAGGCTTCGCCGAATTCCGCCGTCCAGTGGTCGGAGAGGGTCACGACACGGTCCACCCCGGCGGCCCCGCACCAGCGGCTCTGGGCAAAGGGGAGGTCCATGCTGACGGTGAGAATGGCCACGTCTTCTCCCAATGCCGCCGCCTCCTTGTTGAAACGGCGGGTCTCCATGTCGCAGACGGGGGTATCCAGGGAGGGCACCGAAGAGATCACGCAGACCTTCCCCCGGTAGGCGGAAAGCCTGACGGGGGACAGATTCGTGGCGGTCAGTTCGACGTCCGGGGCGGTGTCGCCCACCTGAATCTCCTTCCCCATCAGGGTTACGGGATTTCCCTTCATGGTCACGATACCGGTACGCTCTTTCATGTCACGCCTCTCTTTCTTTGGGGTTGGGTGCTTCTGCCAGCAGTTTTTTGACGAGGGCCGCCAGGGGGGGAGACAGGGGCTTCCAGCCCCCCTGAAGCGCGCCTTCCTCTCGCCAGGTGAACGTGGCTTCGTCGAAGCGTTCTTCGACGGGGTATCTTACCCGGTCGCCTTCGGGGGTCGCCGGATAGTGCTCGACCCAGACCATCCGCTCGGGATCGATGTTGAATTCCCGCACCACGTGGGTGGCGATGTGGCTGGCACAGCTTTTGACGGTCATCTGGTTCGGGGTCCACGACAGCTCGCGGGGGAGGTCCGACACGACGACAATGATGGGTTTCAGGTGGGCAAGCCCCTGCCGCTTTCCCTTGTCCAGATCAAAAATCTTCATCCGGCACTGGCCGCTGCCGAGCTTCAGCTTGCCCCCCCATCCTTCCCAGGAATACGTATCGTCGTAGATGAGCATCGTCTCTCCTAGAAAATATGAAGATATGAAAACCCTGTTGTTTATCCTGATCATCGACGGGACCCCGGCGGCGCACCGCGAAAAGCGCCGGCCTCGGGCCCTCTCGGGGAGGACGGGCATCGGGCGGAGCCGCCATGTCAAGCCCGTTTGAAAACCTTCATATAGCAACAAGAATCATAATGAGCCGCCGCTTGCCTGTCAAATTCAAATCCTCCCGCAGCCGGCCGGAGGCGCTATTCAAACAAGCCCGCGGGCGCTTCGCAGACATCGGGGAGCCCCTGTTTCATCTCCACGAAATGGGCGGCCGCCAATGCCGCCGTACACCCGTCCGCAGCCGCAATGACAATCTGCCGGGCATATTTCTCCCGGAGGTCTCCGATCACGAAGATGCCGGGAATCTGGGTTTCGCATTTGTCATCGGTGACCACATACCCGTCGGCATTTTTTTTGATGCCCGCAGGCACGATCCCGCCTTCGGGGTCGAACCCGATGAAGATAAACGCCCCGTCCAGATCCAGGGAACGCGCTTCCCCGGTCCGGATGTCTTTCAGGTCCGCGCCGCAGACGCCGGATGCATCGGCGTTGATCTTCGTCAGGACCGTATTCCAGAGGACCTCGATATTGCAATCGGCCTCGATCCGCTTCTGAAGGATCATGCTCGCCCGGAAGGCATCGCGCCGGTGGGCGATGTAAACTTTTTTGGCGATCTTGGCAAGATACAGGGCCTCTTCCGCCGCGGTGTCGCCGCCGCCCACGACAATGACGGTCTTGTTTCTGAAGAAAAAACCATCACAGACGGCGCAGTAGGAAACCCCTTTGCCGTAGTATTCGTCCTCACCGGGGATGCCCAGTTTGCGAGGCCTGCCCCCCGTTGCAAGGATCACGGAACGGGTTTGATAGACCTTCCCGGAGCCCAGTCGGACCAAATGGTGCTCAGGGCCGGGTTCGACCGCCGTCACCTCATCGGAGACCATTTCAAGCTCGCAGGCCTTTGCATGCTCGACGAATTTCATGGACAGCTCCGCCCCGCTGACCTGGATGAACCCCGGGTAGTTCTCCACCTCATCCGACATCGCCACCTGTCCGCCGGCTAAGCCCTTCTCGACAAGGACCGTCTTCAAGGCCGCGCGCATGGCGTAAATCCCGGCGGAGAGCCCCCCCGGACCACCGCCCACAATCACCAGATCATACTTGCCATTTTCCGACATGATATTCCTCTCCGTCCGACAACTCTTGGAAGACCATCAAGATGGACGACTCCATAGAAGGTCTGATCGCTCCGTTGCCGTGATTCATTTGTCAAAAGGTCCGCTGTAGATATCGCCCGTTCGATTCACCCTGACGGCGGTCATCGAAACCGCGGGGTTGGGGATCACCGCGATGCGATCTATATGAAACATTTTCTTCAGAATTTCAATATTCTTGTTTCCAAGCCCCCTCATCCGGGAAATATTCCGGGGATGCACCTGGATGACGACCGGCGAAGACCCTGCGGCTTCGTTCTCCAGAAGCTTCGACGCGCAGGAAAGGAATTGGCGCGAATAGACAAGGTGCCCGAACGCCGGGTGATAGGGGCCGGCCACCACCGTTCCTGCGTCATTGAGGGACTCGGAGGCCTGAAGCCCCATCCGGATCACCGGGATGCCCTTCCGGACAAAAAAGGCATGCAGGCGGGCGACGAGGGCTACCGCATCCTCGAGGGAGAGGGGGGCATACCGGCCCTGTCGGTGCCAGGCCGCGAGGAGGCTGTTTTTCAGCACGAGAGTGGGATAGATTCGGACAAAATCGGGGGAAAGATCCGCGATCTCCCGGGCTGTCCCACAGGTTTTTTCCGGGGTGTCCCCCGGGAGGCCGGCCATCATCTGGAGTCCGACGGAGAGCCCCCGGGATTTGAGCCGAAGAACCGCCGCCCGGGTATCCGCCGCCGTGTGGCCCCGCCGCGCTTCCGCCAGGACCCCGTCATCCATGGATTGGGCCCCGAGCTCCACGACGGCGACAGGGAACTCCGACAGCAGGTCGAGGCGGTCCGGGGTGATGGTGTCCGGCCGGGTCGAAAACCGGATGCCGTCCACGGCGCCCGAGCGGACGAAGCGGTCCGCCCCCGCGAGGAGACGCAGGATCTCCGCGGGTTCCAATCCCAGAAAATTGCCGCCGTAGAAGGAGACCTGAACCTCGCCGCGGCCCGGCCCCTTGAACTTCAGGAAGGCGTCGATCCGGGCACGAACCGCCTCCGATGGATATGGGCCGCCCCCTTGGCGGGTGATGTCCTCCTGGCTGCAGAAGACGCACCGGTGGGGACATCCTGCGTGTGGAATGAAAACAGGAATAATAAAAGGCTTTTGGATCCCGGCTGTCTTTGTGGCGGATGAGGTCAATGGAGCGGTTGATGATTCTCCAGCAATGTCAATGCCCGGCGCGCAGCATCCTGCTCGGCCGTCTTTTTGCTTTTGCCGGTCCCCTCGGCGTCCAGATCACACACGACGATTTTCACGACAAAGGTCTTGTCGTGGTCCGGACCGCTCTCTGCGATGACATGATAGGTCGGCATGCCCTTGTGGGCCGTCTGGACGATCTCCTGAAGGCGGCTCTTGTAGTCCACGGGCGACACGGGGGTGGCGGTGCCGGAAACCCGCTCGGCAAACCGGTCCCGGACGAAGCGCTGGGCCGCCTCGAACCCGCCGTCCAGGTAAATGGCCGCAATGACCGCCTCGAAGGCATCCGCCAGGATGGACCTCTTCTCCCGGCCGTGGCTCTGGATCTCCCCCCGGCCCAGCCGGAGGAACTCCCCGAGATCGATCTCCTTGGCCACGCTTGCCAGCTCCGATTCGTTGACAAGGTTGGCCCGCATTCGGGAAAGATCCCCTTCCGGCAATTCCAGATACCGTTCCATGAGCATATGCCCGACCACCAGGTTAAGCACCGCGTCCCCCAGGAATTCGAGCCGCTCGTTGTCTTTCATGGACGACGGCGCCGCATGGGTCTCCGGCTGTTCATTGACAAAGGAGCTGTGGCGGCAGGCCTCTTCAAGCAGATGCCTGTTTTTGAACCGGTAGGAGAGTTTTGACTCCAGCTTCGACAATTTCATCGTTTTCCAACCAACAGTCCGGGAGTGCAGACCTTCAGATAATGATGCAGGCAGGGCATGAGGAGCGCGTCGTTCCGGTCTTCCATCGGCCATCGGCGGCAATGCCAGGATCATTATCTGGAACTCTATCGTTCCGAAATTCCGCCGGCCGCGCCGCAGCGTTCGGCCAGCTTCTCGTAAACAAACTCGGGAACCGAAAACGTGCCGTCTCCGATTCCCAGCTCGATGCCGGGCTTGATGTCGCCGTGATAGTCGGTGCCTCCGGTCATGACGAGCCCGAAACGCTCCGCGGTGCTCCGGTAAAGGGCGGTCTGCTCCGGGGTGTGCTCCGGATAATAGACCTCGATGCCGCCCAGCCCCATGGCCGTCAATCCCCGGATCAGATCATCGAAGGACGGGCTGCCCGCGGGGCGCAGCAGGCCCGGATGGGCCAGCACGGCGACGCCGCCGGCATGGCGGATCAGATGGATCGCCCTTTCACAACTGATGCGATATTTGTCGACGTAGGCGGGCTTTCCGGCCCCGATGAACCGATCGAAGGCCTCGTCAAAGGTTTCCACGTACCCTTTGTTCATCATGCATCTGGCGATATGAGGCCGCCCGATCTGGCCGTCCCCCGCCTCTGCTGCGAGCTCCGCCATGGAGATGTCCATCCCCAGCTCCCGGAGCCGGGATATCATGCCGGGGTTTCTCTCCCTTCGGGCGGTTTGAAGCACGGCCAGGGCGTCCTCCAGCAGCGGGTCATCCAATCGTATCCCGTAGCCCAACACATGAAAACTGCCGCGGCAGGGGTAACCCGGCGGGGGTGCCGCGCTGATCTCAATCCCCGTGAAAAAGCGCATCGACGGCGGGACGCCGGCCGCCGCCACATCCCTTGCGCCGGCCACGGTGTCGTGATCGGTGATGGCGATCGCCTTCAACCCCAGCGCGACGGCCCGTCGGAGGATTTGAAGCGGGGGGAGGGTTCCATCCGAGGCGGTGGAGTGAACGTGAAGGTCTACCTTTGCATCGCGATTACAGTCCAAGGGACTTTTCCTTCGCCTCCTCCTTGGTCTTGCACGCAATGCACAGGGCGGTCACCGGTCTCGCCTGGAGGCGTTCAATGGCGATATCCTCTCCGCAGCTCTCACAGATCCCGAAGGAGCCGTCTTCAATCCGATCGAGGGCGTTCTTGATTTTCTTGATCAGTTTGTTTTCCCTGTCCCGAATGCGAAGCATGAAATTTCGATCCGACTCCAGGGACGCACGATCCGTCGGATCCGGAAAATTTTCCTTCTGATGCGTCATACCGGTCACGGTATTGTCTGCACGGTTCAACAGCTCCTGTAACCGCTGGGTTAAAAATGCCCTGAAATAATCAATATGTTCCTGTTTCATAGTGCGCCCCGCATCATGTTGTTGGGTCTTGGTTCTCTAATTGATTTTTTTTTAAATGAGGAGCATAAACATGAATGAAGTTATAGTAAAGCATAAAATTCACAGCGTTTCGAGACAGGGGGCCGGAAAAGGCCTGCCGGATGCGTACCGGCAGGCCCGCCCTGCGGACGGTAGAGCGGGCGTTCTGCGCCAAAAAGGCGGGCCGACGCGCTCCCCGCGAGGGGAATGCGTCGGCCCGGTCGTGCCTTCAGGCGGGATGAAACTCGCCTGCGAAACCTGCGGGGGGAATCAACTGCGCGCTTCGGTCAGGATCTGGTATCCCTTGAGGATTTCAAGCGCGCGCATCACCTGGTTGTCGCTCTGGAGACCCTTGACATCTATCGGCCCGTAGCGGGTATCCGACTTCCGGTCATCCGCGGGATCTTTTTCCTTTTTCTGTTTGTCGCCGGGTTCGGGCGCGGCCGGGGGGAACGGCTCAGCGCCCAGATGATTCTTGAGGTCCCGCTCCTTCAGCATCTGCTCGCTTTCGCCCCCCGCCTCTTCTTCGATCACCTGCGGCTTGACCTCGATGTCGGGTACGATGCCCTGGGCCTGGATGGATCGCCCGCTGGGGGTGTAGTACCGGGCGATGGTGAATTTAAGGCCGTACCCGTCCCGGAGGGATTCCACCGTTTGGACGGATCCCTTGCCAAAGGAGGTGGTCCCCAGAATCACCGCCCGGTGATGATCTTGAAGCGCACCGGCGACGATTTCGGAAGCACTGGCGCTGCCGCCGTTGATGAGGACGACGATGGGATACGCACGCTTCAGGCGGTTGGGTTTGGCATCGAATATCTTGGTATGTTTTTCGAGGCGGCCCTTGATTGAGACGATGTTTCCGGCGTCAAGAAAGACATCCGATACGTCGACGGCCTGATTGAGAAGCCCGCCGGGATTGTCGCGCAGATCCAGGACCAGCCCTTTCATGGGGGTTTTTCCCTGCTCCATGGCTTTCAGGGCGGCATTGAGGTCATCGGTGGTGTTTTCCTGGAAATTGGTGATGCGAATATAGCCGTATCCCGGCTGAAGGGCCATGTAACGGACGCTTTCGATTGGGATGATATCCCGGACCAGGGTGAAATCCATGGGATCGGTTTCACCTTCCCGAAAAACGGTGATCTCCACCGACTCGCCCTTGGGGCCGCGCATTTTTTTCACCGCCTCCCAGAGCATCATGTCCTTGGTCGATTCGCCGTCCACCTTGATGATGATGTCGCCGGCCTTGATCCCGGCTTTGTATGCCGGGGTCCCCTCAATGGGGGAGATCACCGTGAGGAACCCCTTCTGCATGGTGATCACGATGCCGATGCCGCCGAACTCCCCCCGCGTATCGATCTGCAGCTCCTCGAACGCCTCGGGCGGAAGCAACTGGGAATGCGGATCCAGGCTGCCGACCATTCCCTGGATGGCCTTTTGAATCAGATCCTTGCTGTCCACGGGATCAACATAATTCTTCTCGATCAGGTCGATGACATCTGAAAATATTTTGAGCCCCTTGTAGGTCTCTTCATCGCCGGCCGACAGCTCCTGGAGGTTTCCCGAAGCGAGCCATAAGACCATCAGGATGAAGATGGCAAGGCATCGTCTGACACACCGTTCTTTGTTTCGAGGCATTGATGAACTCCTTAAAAAAAAATGATTATCCTTTTTTCAACCATATCATGGGATCTACCGGTTTTCCATGATGACGAACCTCGAAATGGAGGCCGGGGCCGCCCATGGCACCGCTGTCGCCGACCGTTCCGATCACCTCGTCCTCGTGGACGCTGTCCCCCTTTTGCTTGAACAGCTCTTCCGCATGAGCGTAGAGGGTGTAGTAATGATCCTCGTGGTCGATGATGAGCATATTGCCGTACCCCTTGAACCAGCTCGAAAAAATGACGCGTCCCCGATAGACCGAGCGGATGGGCTCCCCTCTGTCTGACTGGATGTCAATTCCGCTCTGGAAATTCATGACGCCGGATGCCTGGTTTCGATGTCGACCGAAAGAATTTGTGATTTTACCCTTAACCGGCAGGTTAAGCAAGCCCTTTAAACGGCGGAATCCGCCATCAGCATTGGCTCTTTCCCCTGGCGCCGCTTCTTCCCGGGGTTCAATCCGAAAAGACTGAATCTCGCGATCCAGCGCAGCGGCCCGCTCCCTGAGGGAGGCCAGCGTCGCTTCCCTCACGGCCTTCTGATCCCGGATCCCGGCAAGCAGCGCCTCCCTTCGGCGTCTTTTGTCTTCCATGTCATCGATCTGCAGTCGATGGGCCTCCTCCGCAGCCGTCCGCTCCTGTCTCTGACGGGCCAGTTGCGCGCTCAATTCCGCGAGTTCCTCCCTGCGCCGGCGGTACTCCTCAAGGATGATCCGGTCGCTGTCGAGGACCCGCTCCAAGGCCTTTCTCCGCCCCAGAAAATCCGCAAGAGAGTCGGCGCTGGCGATCAGGTTCATCCGTCCCAGATTGTAAAGCTTGTACAGACCGACCATCCGCTTTGCGGCGTGGGCCTTTCGCTCCCGGACCGCCACCTGGACAACCTCGAACCGCGACAGAACGGCCGACATCTCCCCTTCGATGACCCGAAGCGCTTCTTCCGATGATGCGATCCTTTTCCGCGCCCGATCGATGGACAGGTCGATCTCGTCGAGGCTGTCCAGGGCCTGATGCTCCTTTTCGGCGAGTTTCCGGATGTCTTCCTGTTTCTTTTTCATTTCCCGCCGGGTTTCGCCATAGGTTTCCTTCAGGCGCTCAAGCGCCTGAGGCGGCTTGCCATCCTCGCGGGAAGCGCCGGCGCTTGCCGCGGCCAGGACAAGCACAAGCCCCGCGGCAAATGCGGCGGCCTTCCCGGCGGCGGTCAAGACCTTAAGAACTTTCTGAGAGAAATATAGCATCCCAACCATCCCACGAACATGCTTCCCGAAAGTATGGTCAAAATGATTTCAACCGGAAGAAACCGCATTTCAAAAAAAGCCGACGCCATGGTGGCGCTCATGTTGGCGGTCAGAAGGCGGTACAGCTCGAACAGCACGCCGATGCCCAGGACGCCGCCGATGGCCCCCAGAAGCAGACTTTGCACGTAAAGGGGGTATCGGATGAAATTCTCCGAGGCGCCGACAAGCCGCATGATGTCGATCTCTTCCCGTCGAGAATAGAGAACGAGCCGGATGGTGTTGGCCACGAAAAAGATCACGGCCATGAAGAAGAGCCCCCCCATACCGAAAATGGTCAGCCGGAACAGATTCAGAATGTTTACAATACGGCCCAGCCAGGCCTGGCCGTATTCGACCTCCGCCACACCGTCGAGGGCGCCGATGCGTAAGGCGATGGTTTCGATATGGTCCCAGCGCCAGGACCGCACCCCCATCAGAACCTCGAAAGCATCCGGCAGGGGATTGTCCGTGATGCCGTCCAGGAGGGAGGCCTGTTTTCCCAACTGAGCCCTGAACCGCTCGAGGGCTTTGTCCCTCGGGATGAATTCAACCCCCCGCACATCCGGAACAGCCGCCATCCTTTCGCCCAGGCGGGAAATCTTCGCCGCCGAGACATCCGGCTGCAGATAGACCATGATCCTGGCATCCTCGATCCACCGGTTGACCAGTGCGCCGGCATTGACGAAGAAAAGGCTGAAGGCGCTGAAGATGAGGACGGAAAAAACAATCGCCATCAAGGTGACGGCATTGAGGAAAAAATTCCCTTTCATGTCCTTGATGACTTTTTTGGCAAAATAGATCATGACCGCTGCCTCGGAATGACGGTTGAGACATCGAGATATCCGCCGTTGAGAAGGACCACCCGACCGCCCGTGCTGCGGATCAGCTCCGTATCATGGGTGGCGATGACGACCGTCGCGCCCCGCCGATGGTAGATCTTCAGCAGGTTCATGATCACCATGGCCGATTCGGTGTCCAGGCTGCCGGTCGGTTCATCCGCGACAATGATCTTGGGATTCCCGGCGATGGCCCTGGCCACGGCCACCCGCTGCTGCTCGCCTCCGGAGAGGCTGGGCGGGAACGCCCGGCTGCGGTCCTCCATTTCAACCGTTCTGAGGAGGCTGCTGACCAATTTCCGGATGGACCGTCGATCGACGCCTACCGCCTCGACCACCAGCGCGACATTGTCGTAAACGTTTCTGGTCGGAATCAGCTTGTAATCCTGGAAGATGATGCCGAATTTCCGGCGGAGAAACGGAACCCGTTTCCGCGAAATGCGGGACAGGTTCAGCCCGTCGACAATGATCTGGCCTTCCGAGACGGTTTCCCCCAGGTAGAGAAGTTTCAGCAGGGTTGTCTTCCCTGCGCCGCTCGGCCCGCTGAGGAAGAGGAACTCGTTGTCGGCGATATCAAGGGAAATGTCCACCAGCGCGTTTTTGGCGCCATACCGCTTGGAAACCCTGTACATCTGGATGATGGCGCTTTGCGACCCGTAAGCAGTCACGGCGGATGCTCTCCAATGCTTTTGAATTGACCCTCGGGGGGTAAGCTGGTATGAGGAGTGCGAGCCGGGGAGTGCTGTTTCCAGTTTTCCTCACTCCAAGCCTCCACTGTATCCCATTGATAGGCTTCTTCCATAATCAGTGGAGGCTTTTTTTATCTGATGAGAAGGCTAAAATCAAGATATTATTCCACGATCGGGTAGAAGGACTGCGTCCGGCCCGTTCCATCCCCCCACAAAAGGCGGTCTGTTCATGAAACAGGAGTTGATCGAAATTCTGTGCCGAAAATCCTTCAAATACAGTGAAAAGCCTGTTTTCAAGCTGGTCTCGGGCCGCATGAGCCGTTTTTATGTCAATTGCAAACCCACGACCCTGGACCCCCGGGGGATGTTCCTGGCCGGGCACCTCGTCTTCAATGCGGTCAGGGATGCGGATATCGCGGGCATCGGGGGGCTCACCTTCGGGGCGGACCCCATCGCCGTTGCCGCGGCATTCGCCTCCGAACTCAACAAACATCCCATCCGGGCCTTTTCCATTCGAAAGGAACAGAAGGACCACGGCATCATTCGGTGGATTGAGGGGGACATGGCTGCGGGGGACCGGGTGGCCATCATCGATGACGTCGCCACCACCGGCGGGTCCACCATCAAGGCCATCGAGCGGGCGCGCTCCGAGGGCATGGAGGTTGTCAAGGCCGTCGTCCTCGTCGACCGGCAGGAGGGCGGCCTCGAAAATATACAAAAATATGTTCCGGATACCACGGCGATCATCACCCGGGACGAACTCATCCGCCAGTGGCGAGCCTTCTGAAAACGCCTCTCCCGGGGCGCTGAACCCCGGCGGGCATCGCCGCTTCCGCGCGGGTTCCTTGAACCGGGGGGTCCGACGAAAACACCCCGGCCCGGAAATCGGCCGCGTCCGGGCGGGATGGGCTTCGATCAGGGAAGGATGTAAGTCGCACAGGCGTCGTCCGATTCCCATGCGCTGACCCGGGTGACCTTGATCCCCGGATCGACAATTCTTTTCAGCAGTTCCTGGGCGATGTAGACGGCGATTCTTTCGGACGAGGGCTGCTCGACGCTTTTGAAAAATTCCAGTTCGTTGAGGAATTTGTGGTCGATGTCATCGATGATGGCGGCCACATGCCGTTTGACATCCCCGAAATCCATGAGGACGCCGGCCTCGTTCAGGCGCTCCCCTCCGACGCAGACCTCCACCTTCCAGTTATGGCCGTGAAGGTTTTCACACTTCTGCCCCACCATTTTCAACTGGTGGGCGGCGGCAAAACGGGTCAGGATCTTCAGCTCAAACATAACAGTCTCCGCATTCGGGTTTCTATCTCACCGCCCCGGCCGTTGTGGATTTCAGCATATTTCTGAGTTTGTTTGAGAATTTGCCTTCTTCAAGCTTGGCAAACTCCTTCAGCAGCGCCTCCTGCTTCCTGTTCAGGCTGGTCGGCGTCTTGATGTCCACCTGGATGACCTGATCGCCCCGCCGACCGTTCTTGAGGGAGGGGATACCCTCGCCGTGAAACCGGAACAATTCCCCGGGCTGGGTTCCCTTGGGAATCACCAGGGTCTTGTCGCCCTGGAGCGTGGGCACCTGGATCTTGTCCCCCAGGGCAGCCTGAATGAACGAAATGGGCACCTGGCAGATCACATCGATATTGTGGCGCTCGAAGAATTCGTGGGGGGTGACATGAACGAATACATAGAGATCACCCGGCGGCCCGCCGTTTTCCCCGGGCTCGCCCTCGCCGCTCAGGCGAAGCCGCGACCCGTTGTCCACGCCTGCCGGTATCTTCACGGCCACCTTCTTGCTGACCCGCACCTTTCCCGCGCCCCGGCAGTTGTTGCAGGGGCTGCCGATCATCTGTCCGTTCCCCCGGCAGTAGGGGCAGGTGGTCCGGACCGTGAAAAATCCCTGGGACCGGGATATCTGGCCGGAACCGCCGCAATGGGAGCAGGATTCAGGCTTCGTCCCCGGCTCGCAGCCATTGCCGCCGCAGCTCGGGCAGTTGGCCAGCTTCTCCACGTTGATCTGGGTTTCCGCGCCGAAGGCGGCCTCCATGAAGGAGAGCTTCATGTCATACCGGAGATCGGCGCCGCGGCGCGTCCGGCTCCCCGACCGGCGGCTCGACCCAAACCCGAAAAAATCCTCGAATATGTCCCCGAAACTGGAGAAGATGTCATCAAAACCGCCAAAACCGGAGAAGCCCTGCCCTTCAAGGCCCTGGTGGCCGTATTGATCATATATGCCCCGTTTCTGAGGATCGCGGAGGACATCGTATGATTCGGCCGCCTCCTTGAACTTCTCCTCCGCGGCCTTGTCGTCCGGGTTCCGATCCGGATGGTACTGCATGGCGAGCTTGCGATACCGGCTCTTGATTTCGCTCTCGCTCGCGTCGCGGCTTACGCCCAAAACCTCGTAATAATCCCTTTTTGTCGTCATCTAACGTCCTGATTTCCCGACTCATGATAAATGTGTAACCGCAAACGCCACACTCGCTGAACTATGGAAAAAATTAATGCCAAATTCAGGAATGTCAACGCGTGGCGCCCCGTCCGGCGAGCCCGCGGCGTGGGGAGGATCCCCGTTTAACTATAGAAGAGACGATCTCCGCTTGTCCCCTCCCCGGCTCAACGCCCCGATGGCGAATCCCAGCATCACCAGAACACCGCCGCCGATAAAAAAAGCGGCGTTTTCCTTCCACGCCGACGCCTCCATGCGGTTTTTCAGCCGCTCCGCCGCGATTTTCTGCTCCTCGATGCGGGAAACGGCGTTTTCGTAGTCAGACTTGAGCTTCAGGTAGTCCTTGGACTCCGCCTTGAGGACCTCGTAGGCGTGGGATATTTCCTCCAACGCCCGCCGATTTTCACCGGTCAGGAGATCGAGCTTCTGGTTTTCCTCCTTCAGCGTCTCGTTCTCCGTCTTCAGGACATCCACCTGGGTCTTCAACTCGTCATGGGCAATCTGAAGCGTCTTGACCTGATCTCCCCGGGTCCTGGTTTTCGCGAGAAAGCGGGAAAGCACCCACCCTTCCTTTCCACTCGTCAGGATGACACGGCTCCACCCCGCCCTCTCCTCCTGCACGTCCATCATCTGCCCGGACTCGGCTTCCGCAATGACCTTGAAATCGATGCCGGGACCCGTCCGAACCGTAATCCGGATCTTGTCGCTGACATACATCCTCTCGGCCAGCGCGGCCGTGGAAAAAACCAAAAGCAACATTCCGATCGAAAGCACTTTTTTCATCAGTGAACCGTCTCCATGGGATCTGTCGGTTAATCTTCGGCGCCTGTCGGGAAGGTCTGTATACATACGTCAAAAAAAAATGTTCCGTCAATAATCTCTTTGAAAAGATGGGTCGTTATGGTAATTTAACGGTCGTCAGGCTTGATAACCCCTGCAATCAGAGGCAAGATCGATGATCGTATTTGACCTGCAATGCGCCAACGGCCATCTCTTCGAAGGATGGTTCCAAGACAGTCGGGCTTTTGAGGCGCAGATGGAAAACGGGCTGGTCGTCTGCCCGGTCTGCGGAAACACGACCGCTTCGAAAATCCCTTCCGCATTTGCCATCAAATCCTCCCATACCGCGCCGGAGCCGCCGCCTTCCCGGGAGGACCTGGCGAAGATCGGCCGGCGGCTCACGGAGTTTGTGGACAAGAACTTCGAGGATGTGGGGTGCGACTTCGCCAAGGAGGCCCTCAAAATCCATTACGGCGCCGTCGAACCCCGGAATATCCGGGGCAACAGCACCGCCGATGAAGAGAAACTCCTCAAGGACGAAGGCGTCCAGTTCTTCAAATTTCCCCCCGAAACATCCTCTGGCGTGGATTCCTGACCGGCTATGCCACGCCTTTCAGAAAGGCTTCGAGGCTTTCCCTGTCGTTGACATTATAGACCTCGCACGGATAGGCCTTCGGCAGTATTTTTTTCGCGAGTCCGGCCAGCACCTTCCCCGGACCGACCTCCACAAGGACATCGACCTTTTCGGCCATGAGCTTGCGCATGGAATCGTACCAGCGGACCGGGCTGCACAACTGCTCGGCCATGAGGCTCCGGATCCGGACGGGGTCATCCATGCGGTCCGCCGTGACATTGTGAATCACCCCGCAGGCCGGCGGATGAAAGGCGATCGTGCCCAGAAATTCGCGGAACTCCGCCTCGGCGCCTTGAATCAGCCGGCTGTGCCACGCGCCGCTGACCTTGAGCGGAACGGCCTTGGCCCGCTCGGCCGCGGCCAGCTCCGACACCTTTTTCACCGGCTCGGGAGAACCGGTGATGACGATCTGGGTTTCCGCGTTGTGGTTGGCGACCGAAACGACGCCGTCCGCCACTTGGGCGACCAGGCCCCGCACGGTTTCGATGGGAAGGCCGATGATGGCGGCCATGGCCCCCTGGTGCCGGGTCGCCTCCCGGTGCATCAGTTCGCCCCGCTTGAAAACCATCCGGAGCGTGTCCGCCTCGGAGACGACCCCCGCAGCACACAGGGCGCTGTACTCTCCAAGGCTGTGTCCGGCGGCGACATGGGGCGTGACCCCCTCCCGCTGCAGCACGGCGAGAAACGCCAGGTTCACCGTGGTCACCGCGGGCTGGAGATGGACCGTCTCCGTGAGCGCGGCCATGGGGCCCTCGAAGCAGAGCCTGGATATGGGCAGCCCCGTGATCTCCTCGGCCGCCTGAAAGCGGTCCCTCACGACGTCATACGCCTCGAATACGTCCTTTCCCATGCCCACGGACTGGGACCCCTGGCCGGGAAACAGAAATGCGATTTTCTTCATATTTCATCCTCATCCAGCCTGAAAAGTTTACGGGCGGCGTCCAGATAGACCGACTTCTCCCCCAGGCACCCGTTGCGCTTCAAAAACAGGGTCGGATCGTGGAGGATCTTGTTGACCAGGGCATTGGTCATCCGCCGGACCGCCTGTCCGTCCTCGGCAGGGAGATGGCCCAGAGACTGGCTCAGGGTCTTCCGGACCTCGGCGTCCGCGATCCCGTACAATTTTTCCCGAAGCGCCACGATGGTCGGCACGATGTCCAGCTGCCCGTACCACTGCCGGAACCGCACGACCATCTCGTCGATGATCCCCTCGGCCCGCCGGGCCTCCCGATGGCGGTCTTCGACGTTCTCCTCGATGACCCCCGCAAGGTCGTCGATATCGTAGACATAGACATTGGAAAGGCGGTTGATTTCCGGATCGATATCCCGGGGAACGGCGATGTCGATGAAAAAGAGCGGTCGGTTCTTTCTCGGCCGGAGCGCCTGCTTCACCTGGTCCCGCTGCAGGATGAAACCGGGGGAGCCGGTGGAACTGATGATGATATCCACGTCATGGAGGGCGTCGGGGACCTCCTCGAAACGGATGGCCTTTCCGTGAAACCGTTCCGCCAGGGCCACCCCCCTCTCGAAGGTCCGGTTGGCGACATGGATTTCCCCGACGCGGTGGCGGATCAGATGCTCCACCGCAAGTTCCGCCATCTCGCCTGCGCCCACCAGTAGCACCTTTTTGTCCTCGAGGGTGCCAAAGATCTTGCGCCCGAGCTCAATGGCCGCATAGCTGATGGAGACCGCGTGGTCGCCGATGCCGGTCTCGGTCCTCACCCGTTTGGCCACGAAGAAGGTCTTGTGGAGGAGCCGGTTCAGGATCACCCCGGAGGTCTTTTTGTCGACCGCGGCCCGGTAGGCCTCCTTGATCTGGCCCAGAATCTGGGGCTCCCCGACCACCATGGAATCGAGGCTCGCCGCCACCCGGAAGATATGGCGGACCGCCTCGTCTCCGTGATGAACGTACAGGGCGGATTCGAAATCCGCCACCGGGAGCTGCTTGGATTCGCTGAGATAGGTTTTGGCCGCCGCCACCGCCGCGGGCGCATCCGGCGTGGTCAGCAGGATCTCCACGCGGTTGCAGGTCGACAGCAGGAACACCTCCCGGATGACCGGCGATTCCTGAAAATTCCGCAGGGCCTGGTCGGCTTCGGCGGTGGAAAAGCCCAAGCATTCCCGAAGCTCCACCCCGGCGGTCTTGTGATTGAGCCCCAGAAGCACGATATCCAGACGGGGCCTCCTCTTGCCGCACTCCAGATAGCACAGCCCTGAATCCGCTTCCGCGGACGTCGGCGTCAATTCTCCGAAATCCGCCCGCCCCGAGGGGTCTTTATCCTCCATGGCCGGCCTCCCCCCATCACAGGACTCCTGTTGTACGACGCTTACCATTGTGTAAACTCTCCATGATGCCCCTTTAAAAAAATGTTGACGCCCAGAAATGTAAACAGGAGGACCGCAAACCCGATGATGGACATGATCGCCGATTTCCGCCCCCGCCATCCGACGGTCAGCCGCTCGTGAAGGAGGGCCGCGTAAAAAAGCCACATGATGCCCGACCAGACCTCCTTGGGGTCCCCGCTCCAGAACCTTCCCCAGACGGTCTTGGCATACAGGAACCCGCCGATCAGCCCAATGGTGAGCAGGGTGAATCCGGAAACAATACACGCATATCCCGTGCTGTCAAGAAGATCCAGCGACGGGAGGCGGCGGTAGAAGAACCCCCGCTTCTTGTGCTTGATGGCGTGCTCCTGCACGAGGTAGAGGATCCCCACCCCGCAGGCCATGGCAAAGGCGGCCTCGCCGACCAGAATGATGACCACGTGGAAAATCAGCCAGACACTCCTGAAGTGGGCCTGGACCTGCGCCGGCTCGACGGGCAGCCGGGAGGAGACGATCATCACGAACGCCGCGAGCGGCGCGGCAAACACCCCCATCACCTTCAGGTGAAACCGGTACTGGAATCCCAGAAAAAATCCCGTGACCGCCCAGCCGGCCAGGAGAAGGGTCTGGTGGAGGTTGTGGGCCGGAAGGGACCCGAAGCGGACAAAGGCATATCCGATCAGCAGGGTATGGCAGGCAAAGCCCATGCCCAGGAGCACGAATCCGAGTTTCTGCCAGGGCTCCTTCTGCAGGAACAGATAGCCGAAATACCCCAGGGTGCTCAGGACGTAAAACACCATGGTCGCCGTAACGAGCATATTCATCGTATCCATCATGGCCGTCAAACCGCTTTCATCAGGGAGTCAAAGGTATAGCCTTCGCCCAGGGCGTCCAGGAGCAGCCGGTCGACCTCCGCGAACCGGCCTTCCTTGATCAGGGAAATCAGCCCGCCGTCGATTACCCGCCGGAACTGGATCTTGTGGGTTTCCGGATCGCGGCCCTCTCCCAGGAGTTTCTTCCGGACGGCCCCCATCAGCCTGAGGCCGACCGCATATTCCTCCCCCAGGAGCGTCTCCAGTTCCTTGCGGAGCTTCCGGGCCAGCGCGGGGCTCCTGCCCGATGTCGACACCGTGATCGTGAGGTCCCCCCGCGACACCACCGCCGGGAGGGTGAAATCACACGCCTCGGGCCGGTCGGCGATATTGCAGAGAACGCCCCTTCTCCGGGCATCCGCCCCAACCCGCGCATTGACCGCGGGGTTGTCGGTGGCGGCGATCACCAGAAAGACCGCCCCGGAAACGGATGCCGTTTCCTCGGGCGCCCCGCCCTCCTGCAGCGACGCAAACGGACCCGGAGCCAGGTCGACGCTGCAGTAGCCGCGTGCCCGCCAGCAGACCGCCCCGCTGTCGATGTCCGGCCGCAGGGCATCGGTCACCTCTGGGCTCACCACCGTCACCCGCGCCCCGCAGCGGACCAGCAGGAGCGCCTTTCGGGCGCCGACGGCGCCGCCGCCCACCACCACGCACAGGCGGTCCTGCACATTGAGATTTATGGGATAGACGGGCATCGGGGTTTGCCTTTCACCAGACCACCGCCATCAGGTCTTCCGCCAGCAGGAGGGGCCCTGAAAAGGTTTTTCGGCATTGCCCCCGGATGTCCGCCGCGTCGCACGGGGGATAGAAATGGGTCAGCATCAGGCGCTTTGCCGAGGCACGCCGGGCGATCTCTCCGGCAAGGGAGGGGGTCAGGTGTTTTTCCACCTTCATGGCATCCGGCAGGGCCGCTTCGCAGATCAGAAGATCCGCCAGATGCGAGAGCCGGACCAGGTTCTCGCTGTAATCGGTATCCCCGGAGTAGACGGCCGACCTGCCGCCGGCCGACGTAACCCTGAAGGCGATGCTCTCCGGGTTGTGCGCCGCCGGAGCCGTGTCCACACGGAAGGATTCAAACACCCGGCCGTCCGGGCCGGCCGTATCGAATTCGATGACCCGGAAAAGCGCCTCCGGGAGATCCATCCAGCTTCCGTAAACCCGGAAAAGCCCGTCGAGAAAAGCAATCGTTCCCCTTCCGCCTGCAAGGGTCAGCGGCGTTTTCCGCCGCGAGATGTCGGGGTATTTGGTTGCAAAGAGAAAGGGTACCAGCTCGCCGGAATGGTCGGGGTGAAAATGGCTCAGAAATATATGGGTGATCTCGAAAATCTCCGTGCCGTTTTCCAGCAGCCGGCGCATGGTGCCGGGACCCAGATCGAAGAGCATCCTGGCGTCGCCGGTCTCCATGTATACCGAGCAGGCACTCCGCCGGAGAGACGGCACGCAGGTCCCCGACCCCAGAACGACGACCCGCAGGTCACCGGATGGACGCGTCATTCATCCCTCTCGGCACCCACGGTGTTTTTCCGGCAGTTCTGGGCCACCGGATGTTTCTGCTCGATCCGGTCAATAATCCAGTGCAGCATCTGCCGTTCGTCACGGATATCGACCATCTCGGGAATGCAGCTGACCGGAATTTCGGCCCGGGCCATGCTCTTGTGGCCGCCCGCCGACCCCAGTTGACAGAAGCTCTTCTTGGCCACCGTGCCCGCATTCTTCCGGATGCCGTCGTTTCGGAAGATCAGGATCAGCGTCCCGTCGCACACCCCTGAAACGATGCTCCAGGTGACGGGGTTCACCCGCATGAAAAAATCGGCGACCAATACGCAGACATCGGGATTGACGACCTCCCCGAGATGGACGAACACCCGCCCCCGGTGGACCCGCATGGTTTCGATGGCGATTTTGAAATATTTCAGGAAATCGAGCCGGAGATCCGCCTGCTCGATCTTCCTGGCCAGCGTGGTATTGGCGTATCGAAACAGAAACTGGAAGGCCCGGATGTCTTCTATCAGGGTCTGCCGCTCAAAATTCCGGGTGTCGGTCTTGATGGCGTGGAACAGCCCGGTAGCGAGTTTCACCGAGGGCTTGATCCTCGCGGCGCGCAGGTATTCCGTCAGGATGGTGGAGTTGGAGCCGTACTCCGGGCGGATATCCGCGAACTGGACGTTCATGTCCGTCCTGGGATGATGATCGATGACCACATCCGGGTTGAACCTCAGAAAGGCGTCATTGTGGCTGGGCTGTGAATCCACGATCACGATCCGATTGAACCGGGTTTCGCCCTTGAGGTTGTCCACATGAAGCAGGTTCACGCCGAGAAGACGAACCATGGCCAAATTGTCGGGCCGTTTGATGACGTTGATGTTCGAGATGGCAACGCCGGCGACCTTCCGCCACAGGAGCCGTTTGACGGCCATGGCGCTGGCGATGGCATCGGGGTCGGCATTGATCAGGACAAGCACCTGGTCGTTGCCTGAAAACTGTTTGTAGAAACGTCGAAGCCTTTCGACGGCGGATAGCTTCATAACTTCGGTCACACCTGCGCAATGCGGATCAAGGAACGGTAGTTTCCACCCAGAATACTATGACGCATTGACGCATATTACAAACATTTTTTCCCCTCGCCGGCCAGAATCTTTTCCGGCCGCTCCGGGTCGAGGAGGCGTCTGAATACCGGACGGATGCATGGTTCCATGGCGTCCCCCGCCAACGTCTCCCCCGCCTCCGGAGGCCTGTCGCTGAAGGCTCACCATGATGGAAAAACGGCCCATCCGGGCCGGCCGTGGAAATCTTTCGGGAATAAATTCATGACTTGACACGGCGGATCATCCTCTGCTATAGGCCAAACGAAAAAATACAGGAAAAGAATCATGTCACGCCATCGCTCCAACAGGGCGATTCACAGCGTCATTCATCGACTGGAGGGGTACAACGAAGAAGAAGCTTTTCGACTATAAAAAAAATCGAGACTGGGCTGAAAATATGCAGATCGTCATGCAGCTCGGACTCACCATGGCTGGTTCTATCATATTCTGTTTCTTTGTCGGCTGGCTCATCGACAAGTGGCTGGGAACCCGTGGGATCTTTGTGACCATTTTCATCATCCTGGGCGTCATCGGGGGTGGAAATGTGGTCTATCGCCAGATAATGGAATTGATCGGGCAGGAAAAAGACGGAGATACGGATAACCGGGAATGAATTCCATTCGACAAACCCAGAAGAAGTACTGCTCCAGAGCACTGATAACCGCCATCATCATTGGATTTGTCCTCATCCTCGCAGCACAGAAGCCCATCGCCAAGGGCCTCATCATCGGCACATTCGCCAGCATCCTCAATTTCATTCTGATCGGCGAGACCCTGCCCGGCCGAATACGCCAATCCTCAAAAAAGAAAACATTCATTTTTTCCTTGGGATCCATCTTTCTGCGCTTTGCATTGATGGCCGTGCCCTTGGTCGTCGCCATCCGATCCGAGGACTACAATCTGTTTGCCGTTGCCGCCGGCCTTTTCATGGTCCAGGTGATGATTTTAGTCGATCATATTTCATCCTTAACTTTTTCAACCAGACAGGGGTAATCAGAGGAAGCGCGATATGGAAGAATTGGGCAGGATATACCAGTTGATCGTTCCGTTTTACGGACATGAGATGCGATTCAATCTCGATGTCATGGTGATGACGTGGATTGTCATCGCCATACTACTCTCTTTCGGCTTTATGGCGACCCGGAGAAAAAGCCGTCTGCCGGGCCTGATGCAGGTGGTCGGAGAGCTTTTTGTGGCTCAGCTCTACGGGCTCACGGAGGATGCGGTAGGCAAGGATAAGGTCAATGCCTACGCCCCCCTGATCTCCGCCCTGTTCATGTTCCTGCTGATTTCCAACTGGCTGGGCATCATCCCCCACCTCCACGAGCCGTCGAAGGACCTCAACACCACCCTGAGCTTGGGCCTCATGGGGTTTGTCATCTCCCACTATGCAGGAATCAAGCAAAAAGGGATCAAGACCTATATCAAAGAGTACTTCCAGCCGATCTTTTTCATGATGCCCCTCAACGTCATCGGCGAACTGGCCAAGGTCGTCTCCATCTCCTTCCGTCTCTTCGGAAACATCATGGGCGGCTCCATCATCATCATGGTGGTCTCGTATCTGACCTACAGCGTTCTGCTTCCACCGCTTCTCAACGTCTTTTTCGGGATTTTCGTGGGAACCATCCAGGCATTCGTTTTTACGATGCTTACCGTCGTTTACATCTCAGTACAGGTTAAATAGCCATGGCTTACGACATTGCAACTTGGGTTCAGGTATCGGCGTTTCTCGGAAGCGGTTTGTCCATGGGGTTCGGGGCGATCGGAGCCGCCATCGGGGAAGGGTATGCGGCCGGTCGGGCGAATGAGGCGCTCTCCAGAAATCCCGGCGCCACCGTAAACATTTTCAAGAACATGCTGGTCGGGCAGGCCGTAGCGGAATCCGCAGCCATCTTCGCGCTGGTGGTTGCCATGATCCTGCTCTTCACCCCGCATCGCGCAGACCCGCTTACGATCTACATTCTGATTTCGTCGGGTCTGTGCATGGGGATCGGCGCCATCGGCTCCGGCATCGGGGCCGGATACCCGGCGGGCGAGGCCTGCTTCGGCATTTCCCGGCAGCCGGCCATGTCGGAACAACTCACCACCACCATGCTGGTCGGCTCGGCCGTCACCCAGACATCGGCCATCTACGCGCTGGTCACCTCCCTGATCATGCTCTATGCCGACTTTTACTCCCGTCCCTTTTCTCCGACCTGGGCGGCCGTCCTCGGGGCGGGCCTTTCCGCCGGGATCGGCGCCATCGGCTCCGGGATCGGCGAGGGATTCGTGGCCAAGGCGGGCTGCGAGGGGGTCGCCCGGCAGCCGCTCAGCAGGGGTCCCGTCACCAACGGGATGCTCCTGGGGATGGCCGTTGCGGAAACCACCTCCATCTACGGCCTCCTGATCGCCGTCATCCTGCTCTTCAAGAGCTTTGAACCGACGGCCTCCATGGCGACCTGCATGGCCCTGGTTTCATCGGGCCTTTGCATGGGCATCGGCGCTATCGGGCCGGCCATCGGCGAGGGCGCTACCGGCGAGGGGGCGGTCCGCTGGATGGCCCGAGCGCCGGAACAATTGGCAATCCTGACACGCACCATGCTGGTGGGGCAGGCGGTCTCGGAATCGACCGGCATTTATTCCCTGGTCATTTCGTTGATTCTCATTTTCGTAATATGAATTTAGCGTATCATCATGATTTAGTGTATCAAGGGCTCATTTAATCCAACAATCAAGAGGAGTGAGTTAAAATGGCTATTGAAGGTGCAGAAATCATCAAGGCGTCGGCATTTCTGGGTGCGGGCATATGCATGGGGTTGGGCGCCATCGGCCCCGGTGTGGGTGAAGGATATGCGGCCGGCAGGGCGTGCGAGGCGATCGGCAAGAACCCGAAGGAAGCCGGCCTGTTGACGCGGACCATGCTCGTCGGCCAGGCGGTCACCGAATCCACGGGTATCTATTCGCTTGTTATTTCGCTGTTACTTCTTTTTGTCGTGTAGCCTTACTATCATCATAAATGGAAGATAATAATGCAAATCGTCAGCAATATCGCTTTAATCAGCATCAATGAAACTCTGTTCGTCCAGTTGATCTCGTTTCTGATCTTCATGTTCATCATCAACCGCGTCATGTTCAAGCCGCTGAATGCGACCATGGCCGAACGGGATGAATATATCCAGAGCATCATCCAGGGCATCACCGACACAGAGAAAGCGGTGGAGGAGATCCTGGCCGACCTGACAAAACGGGAGAAAGCTGTCAAAAGAGAGGCATTCGATCTAAGTGCGAAGTTAGAGCAGGAGGGCTCCGATAAGGCCGTAAAAGTCCATTCGGCTTCCATGTCTGCCATTGCTGAACTGAGACTTAAAGCGGAAAAACAGGTCGAAGCGCAGCTCAATGAAGCCAAAAAACATCTTGAGGCCGAATCCGAAGAACTGGCAGTCCGCATCATGGAAAAGGTATTGAACCGGAGGCTATCCTCATGAAAAAGAAGTGGAAATCCCTGAGCCTGGCGCTTTTCATCCTTGCCGGCGCGGCCGCATGCCTCCATCTTTCCGGAGGCCGGGCGTTCGCCGAAGACGGAGCGGGCGACTGGCGCAAGACCTATGATATGGTGATGATGTATGTCAATTTCGGGATTCTGGTCTTTGTGCTGGTCAAATATGGCAAAAATCCGCTGATGAGTTACCTGAGGACGCGACAGGATGCGATTGCGGCGGAGATCAGCGACCTTGAAAATGAAAAGGCCCTGGTTTTGGAGAAGATCAACGAGGCCCGCAAGACCATGGCGGCCGGCGATGCCCGATTTGCCGAAGTGAAGGAAACGATCGTCCGCATGGGTGAAAAAAGGCGGCAGGAGTTGATCGAAGAAGCCGAAAAGGAGAGCCGCTTCATGATGACCATGGCCGAGCAGAAGGTCGGCGGTTATATCCTCATGGCCAAAAGGGCCTTCAAAGAGCAGCTCATCGATGCATCGGTCAATCTGGCCTTGAAACGGTTGCCGGAAAAAATCACCGAAGAGGACAACCAGCGCTTGTTCGATCAGTATCTCTCCACGGTTGGCCACGCCATGAAATAGACCCTTTACAACATCATACCGCAAGATCCCGTCCCAAACAAGAACCCGACCATTGATCTGGCCGGGTTCTTGTTTTTTCAGCTCGCAATGTGAATGGTCCGCAGCAGCAGCAAGGCCGTCCGGGCCTGGTGACCCTGAAACCGGAATCCCGAGAATTTTCTTCGCACCCGGTTTTGCTTTTCCGCCGCCAAAGTGATATGAGGCCCTGCGAAGCAGTGCAATGAACCCATGGAGCAGACCTTGAAAAAAGTGACATTCGTTGTCGGCGGCTGCCGGAGCGGGAAAAGCGGCCATGCCCAGAAAGTGGCCGAGGCGGCCTCATCAACCCGGAGGGTCTACATCGCCACCTGCATCCCCCATGATGAGGAAATGGAAGAACGGGTCGCCCGGCATCGGAACGACCGGGACGGGAACTGGCGGACGGTGGAAGCCCCCATCGAGCTTCCCGATGCCGTGACGGCCGCCGCAGAAAACGGCAATGTCGTGCTGGTGGACTGTCTGACCCTCTGGACCACCAACCTCCTGCTTTCCCCCGAGGCATCCCCCCACATCAACCGGTACACGGAGCGCCTCATCGACGCTCTCGACCGCTCCGGCTGCCCGGTCATCCTGGTATCCAACGAGGTCGGCGCAGGCATTGTTCCGGAAAACCGCCTCGCCAGGCTTTTCCGGGATGTGATGGGGACGGTCAACCAGCGGATCGCGGCCGTTGCGGACGAGGTCATCTGGACGGTGGCGGGGATTCCGGTGACCATCAAGGGAGAAAAGCGCCCCTCAGCCTGAACACGGCCAATGTTTGACGACCGGCCCCTCACGATCCAGAAAGGACCCCCTGAACGGAAGATGAAAAACCTCGTATCCGCCATCCAGTTTATCACGCGGATCCCGGTCGGCGCGCCGGGAACCTTTGAACCCTCGGGCATGATCCAGTACTTCCCCGTGGTGGGGCTCCTCATCGGCGCCCTCCTGGCCGCCTTTGACCATGTCGTCTCCCGGCTCTGGTCGGGCCACATGACCGCGATCCTGGACGGCATCTTCCTGGTATGGATCACCGGCGCCTTCCACCTCGACGGGCTGGGCGACACCGCCGACGGGCTGTACGGCAACCGGCCCCGGGAAAAGGCCCTCCTGATCATGAAAGACAGCCGCATCGGCGCCATGGCGCTCGTCACCGTGGTCTCGGCCCTGGCGGTGAAGTGGGGCGCCATCGCCGACCTGGACCGCCACCGCGCCCTTCTCCTGTTCATCATCCCCGCCTATGCCCGGGCAAGCATGCTCTTCGGCTTCCGCTTTCTGTCCTACGGCCGGCCCGAAGGCGGCACCGGCCATGCCTTTTTTGAGACCCGGATCCGGCTGTCGGATTTCTGGGCGCTCTGCATCCCCCTCGCCCTTTCGGCGTTTGCGGGGCTCCAAGGCATCCTGGTGACCCTCGCCTTCGTCCTGGTGGTGGCCGGGGTCCTCCACTTCTACAGGCGGCGCATGGGATGCATCACGGGGGACATGCTGGGCGCCATGACTGAAATCACGGAGGCGGCCCTGTTCGCGGCGGCCGCGGCAGGGGGCGCGGCATGATCACCGGCCACGGCGGAAACGTCCATCAACTGGCGAGGGACCTGGGATGCCTCCCTTCGGATATCATCGACATGAGCAGCAACGTCAACCCCTTCGGCCCGCCCCCGGGGCTGATGGCGCTCCTCCGGGCGAACCTCCATACCGTCACGGCCCTCCCGGAGGTGGACGCGGGTTCGGCCGTCCGGTCATTTGCCGCCCGCTACGGGCTTCGTCCGGACCAGGTGGTCCCCGGCAACGGGACCACCCAGCTCATCCATACCCTTCCTGCGGCGCTCGAAACCCGGCGGGCCTTGATCCTGGGCCCCACCTATTCCGACTATGCCGACGCCTGCCGGATGCACGACGTTCCCTTCACCTACGTCCTGTCCGATGCCCCCCGGCGATTTGCCCCCGACACGGCAAGGCTTTCCGACGCCTGCGGACGGGCCGACACGGTCTTCATCTGCAATCCCAACAATCCCACGGCCCGCCTGATCCCCGGCCCCGACCTCGCGGACCTGTGCCGGCGGCATCCCTCCACCCGCTTCGTCATCGACGAATCCTACCTGCCGTTTGTCACCGGCGGGGATGCCCACACCCTGGTCTGCGCGGACCTGCCCAACGTCATGGTGCTTCACTCCATGTCGAAGATCTTCCGCGTTCCGGGCCTGAGGATCGGCTTCCTGGCGGCCCCCGAGGCCATCGTCCGGAAAATGAAACGCTATTTTCTGCCCTGGAGCGTGAACAGCCTGGCCCATCAGGCCGTCGTCTATCTGATGGAGCGGCGGGAGGTCATCGACCCGTTTGTGGCGGAAAGCCGGCGCGTTCTCGATCAGGAACGAAAAGAGATGGCGGCCCGGCTTGAAGCCTCTCCGGACATCGAGGTCTTTCCCGGCTGCACCTCGTTCATCCTGGCTCGACTGACGGGAGCCCACATAGCCGGAGCCGTCTGCGCGGCCCTCGCCAGGGAAAGAATCCTCATCCGGAACTGCGGGAACTTTGCGGGGCTTTCGGAAAAATTCATCCGCATCTCCCTCAAGACGCCGGAAATCAACCGGATGCTCGCCGAAAAACTGGCCCGCCTGCTCTGAAACGGGGAACGGCCGTCGTCAGGTCGCGGAGGAGGCCGGCACGCACCGTGCCCCGGGCCTCATGTTCGTCAGAAAGACGCCGCAGCCGACGAGGACGGCGCCCACCAGCAGGGAGAGGGTCACCGGCTCGCCCAGGATGAAAAAGGCCAGCACGATGGCGCTGACCGGCACGAAATTGATGAAGAGTCCCGCCTTGGTGGGGCCGATGGCCTGGATGCCCTCATAGTACCAGATGAAGCCGATCACCGTGCCGAAGAGCCCCAGATAGACGACGCTGAGCCAGACGAGGGCCGTGTATTCCCCCATCCGGGGGATCATCCCTTCAAGGTATGCCGGCACGAACAAGGCCACGGCACCCACGGCCGATGCATAGGTCACCGAGATCAAGGGGGTAATGCCGGAGAGGACCGTCTTCCCGATCAGGGAAAAGGCGACCCAGCTCAAAACGCAGCAGAAGATGTAGAACTCCCCCAACCCCGCGCCCTCGCTCAGGACGGCCCCGAGATTCCCCCGGGAGATGACGATCACCGCGCCGGTGACCGATATCAGGATGCCGGCCATCTTGACAACGGTCAACCGCTCCCTGAAAAACAGCCCCGAACAGACGGAGATGAAAATCGGGTTCAGGGCGATGATGAGGGCCGCGCGGCCGGCGCTGATCAGCTCGAGCCCCTTGAAAAAAAAGATGTTGTAGGAGAAGATGCCGGTCATTCCCAGCAGAAACAGGGGAAGAATCTGCCGCCGACCCACGGATGGCAGCCGACCCTCCATCTTCCAGGTCAGCAGAAGGAGGAAACCCGAGGCCACGGCAAACCGGAGGAATGCCGCGGCGCAGGGGGTGATATGACCGGCCAGCATCCGGCCGGCCACGAAGGTGCCTCCCCAGAAGAGCGCGGTCATGAAGAGCTTCAAATAGACGCTAAGCATGGATGGGGGTTCCAGGGTGAGCCCCCGCCGGTATCCGGCGGGGAGGATTGTGATGGGTTATGGGACGTTGTATGCGGCAGCCCTTTATTCGGTGAGTTCACGACCGCAGTGCTTGCAGATTTTGGCCCGCTTCTTGACGATCTCGGCGCAGAAAGGGCATTCCCGCGTGAAATGGCGTTCATGAATTCTGTCGACGGCTTCCGCCGCCCGCTTTCGCAGGATATCGTTGCCGAATTTCTTGTTCTTGAGCGGTTCTACGGCATCGCTGCGGCCCAGCTCGCCCAGGATCTCGGCGGCCTTCACCCGAACCCGCATCGGTTCATCGGCATCCATGAGGATCCTCAAGGCCGTCTCTCCGCCGCTCTCACCGGCACATGCCTCAAGGGTCGACAAACCCTTCCCGATCCTGGCCTCAATCTCCTTTTGTCTGGCCAGGGCCTCTTCCTCGATGATCTGACCATGGCCGCCCTGGGGGCCGTACACGGACATGCACTCGAAGTTCTCGGTTCCCGGATAGCAGATGCACCGGTAGGACGCCGTGCGGCCGTAATTCTCCCGGATGTTGTCCCATCCCTGGGCATAAAGCCGGCACGCGTCGTTGAAACAGACGAACATATACGGCGTTCCCCATCCCAGGCCGTCGTCAATCACCATATCCGGGGCCTCCCATATGCTCATCTCCTGTTGACAATATTTGCAAAGAGGTCTTTTCTGAAGGATCACCCGCTCAAAGACCTCTTCCTTGGTTTCAAACGCCATTTAATGACTCCTCTGATGTATGTCGGTCCGTTATTGATTCCCGAAGCCGTTGTGGTCCCCGCAATCCGGGCACTGCCAGGTAATGCCGTTGCAGGACATGCCCCAGACATTCTCGCCCATGCACGCCTGGCAGATGGCAAATCCACAGCGGCACTGCCATTTGAAAAGCGGCCCGCCCCCGCAGCAGTGGCATGGGCCATCGCGAAAGCGCCGGCGGCGCTCTTTAAACGATGATCTTTTTTCTGAAGAGGTTTTCATGCTCCACCTTAATACAGCGGTTCATGACAACATCGATTCCCGCATCCATGAGCATCCCCGCCGCCCCCGGATGCTCAATGCCCAGTTGCATCCAGAAAACCCTGGGCCGCAGGCGGATCACCCCGGGGACATGGGCCATGATCTGATCGCTCGATCGAAACGCATCCACGATATCCACCGGTTCATCGATCTCCTCAAGACCGTTGTAAGCCTTTTCTCCCAGGATCTCCTTCTGGGCCGGCCGGATCGGCAGAATCCGGTAGCCTTCGTCCTGAAGATACCGGGCCACGCGATAGGAGTCCCGGTCCGGTTTCGGGCTCAGCCCCAAAACGGCGATGGTTCTGGCCTCCTGAAGCACGGACAGGATCTTTCTCTGATCGGTAAGGATTTCGCCTTTTTTCAATTTTTCATGCCCCCTGTACTTGTCGTACCCGGCGGTTGATGATACAGATACACCCATGCTGCGGAGATGATTACCTGAAATATTTCGAAATCTAATTCAGGAGGCGGGGCATGTCAACTCAAACCCATTCACCACAACCGCAAAGGGCCGCCATGACCGATCCATCCACACTCCATCTCATCGACGGCAGTGCCTATGTCTACCGGGCGTACCATGCCATCCGCGCAGGCCTTTCCAACTCGCGGGGTCTCCCCACCAACGCCGCTTTCGGATTCACCAACATGCTGAAAAAAATGCTGGCGGAAAAAGCGCCCGCCTTCCTGGCCGTCCTCTTCGATATGAAAGGGCCGACATTCCGGCATGATATCTACGAGGCCTACAAGGCCAACCGGCCGCCCATGCCGGAAGACCTTTCGGTGCAGATCCCCTACATCAAGGCCATCGTCCGCGGCTTCAACATTCCGCTTTTCGAGATCGAGGGGTTCGAGGCGGACGATCTCATCGGCACCCTGGCCCGGCAGGCGGAGGCCCGGGGGGTTGCCGTCGTCATCGTCACGGGAGACAAGGATTTCCTTCAGATCGTCTCCGAGAGGACCAGTATCTGGGACCCGATGAAGGACACGCTTACCGACCTTTCCGCGGTTCGGGAAAAATTCGGCATCGAACCCGCCCAGCTTGTCGACGTGATGGGGCTTTCCGGGGACACCTCGGACAATATCCCCGGCGTTCCGGGCATCGGCCCCAAGACGGCGCTGGACCTGATCAAAAACTTCGGCTCCATGGACGGCCTCTATCAGGCCGTCGACACCATCACCATGAAGAAGCGGCATGAGAACCTGGTCCGATACAGGGACCAGGCCTATCTCAGCCGGGATCTCGTCACCATCCGGACCGACGCGCCCATCCGCTTCGAACCCGATGCCTTCAAGCGGGTCGAGCCCGACGCCGGGGCGCTGGCTTCGCTCTTCAAGGATCTGGAGTTTCAGGAACTCCACCGGATCTATGCCGCGGCGGCGCCCCGGGACACACCCTCAACATCCTACACCGGGATCCTCGACGAGAAGGCCCTGAACGACCTCGTCCGGCGCCTTGCCGGCTGCCCGGCCTTCGCCCTGGACACCGAGACCACGGCCATTGACCCCATGCGGGCGGAGCTTGTCGGGATCTCCGTCGCAATGAAGGAAAACGAGGCCTTTTACATCCCCGTGGGGCACCGATACCTGGGGGCGCCGCCCCAGCTTCCCCGGGATACGGTCATAGAAACGCTCCGACCGGTGCTGGAGAACCCGGACATCCAGAAGATCGGGCAGAACATCAAATACGACTGGATGGTGCTGGACCGCTGCGGTATCCGCCTTTCGGGGGTTTCCTTCGACACCATGGTGGCCTCCTACCTGATCGATCCCTCCAAGAGGGCCCACAACCTGGACCGCATCGCCCTCGATTTTCTGGGCCGCAGGACCATCACCTACGAAGAGGTCGCGGGCAAGGGGAAATCCCAGGTCGGGTTCGGCATGGTCCTCATCGAAAAGGCCGTTCCCTACGCATGCGAAGACGCCGACATAACCCTGGCTGCTTACGGGGTGCTGAAGCGGAAGCTCGAGGACCTGGGCCTTCTCCGGCTCATGGAAACCGTGGAGACGCCCCTCATCCCCGTCCTGAAAGACATGGAGATGCGGGGGATCTGCGTCGACCGGGACAGGCTGACCGCTCTTTCCAAGAGATTTCAGGGACAGATCGAGATACTTGAAGACGGAATATACGCCATGGCCGGAGAGCGGTTCAACATCCACTCCCCCCAGCAGATGGGCGATATTCTCTTCGAAAAGCTCAAACTGCCGGTGCAGAAAAAGACCAAGAAGAAAACCGGGTATTCCACGGACGTGGAGGTCCTCACTTCCCTGGCCGAGCACCACGAACTGCCGGCCCTGATCCTGAGGCACCGCACCCTGGCCAAGCTGAAATCGACCTACGCCGATGCCCTGGTGGAGATGATCCACCCGGAAACAGGCAGGATCCACACCTCCTACAACCAGACGGTCACCGCCACCGGGCGCCTCAGCAGCTCCGATCCCAACCTACAGAACATCCCCATCCGGTCCGAGGAGGGCATCGAGATCCGCAGGGCCTTCATCCCCCGGAAGGGCTGGACCCTGATGGCCGCCGACTATTCGCAGATCGAGCTGCGCCTGCTGGCCCATTATTCCGGCGACGAGATCCTCATCCAGGCCTTTGTCGAGGAAGAGGACATCCACAGCCGGACGGCCGCCGAGGTCTTCCAGGTCTTCCCCCAGATGATCACCCCCGAACTGCGGCGGCAGGCCAAAACCATCAATTTCGGCATCATTTACGGCATGGGCGCCTTCAGCCTGTCGAAGGAGCTGGGCATCAGCCGGAAAATGGCACAGACATACATCAACAACTATTTCGCCAGGTACAAGGGCGTCCGGAACTTTATCCATGAGGCCATCGAAACCGCCGAACGGACGGGCATGACCAGCACGCTCCTGGGCCGGATCCGCCAGCTCCCCGAGATCCGCAGCACGAATCAGAACGTTCGGGGGGTTGCCGAGAGAACCGCGGTCAACACGCCGATCCAGGGAACGGCCGCGGATCTGATCAAGCTGGCCATGATCCGCGTCGACCGGGCGTTAAAAGAAAAGAAACTCCGGTCCGCCATGCTGCTCACCGTCCATGACGAACTGGTTTTCGAGGCGCCCCCCGACGAAATCGAAACGGTCCGGCGCCTGGTCACGGAAATCATGGAGACCGTCTGGCCCGAGTTGAAGGTGCCCCTGAAGGTCAACATCGGCACCGGAGAAAACTGGGCCGAGGCCCACTGAGGTCTGTGAGGCGGCCGGAGGCCTTTCCGGGCGCCTGCCCGCTGAAAAACATTGACAGCCCCAATCTTCAAAATTATATTGTGGTATCAGGACAGACTGAGTTCATCAGGTCATAGGCTCTTGAACCGATGGCTGCAAATCAAACCAGACGCCCTCGACCCCTTCTCCCGCCGCGACTCCAGAACCGCCATCCCCCTTCCGCCCGGCCACCATCGGATCAACAGGCTGAAGACCGTTCTTTTCGTGGTTTCAAGCAAGGCAACAGGGAGGTCACCCATGAGCGCCATCACCTACAGAGCCTTTTCGCGGACCAGCAAGAAAACCGCCATTCGTTTCACGGAAAGCAGGACGGCGGAGTGTCATAAAGGGAAACTCCTCGAGAAAAGCAGCGGGGGCATGTCCTTTATTACGGAACACGAACTGAAACCCGGAACCGGCATCCTGATCACCATGGCGGAAACGACCGCAAGCCCGAACGGCGCCAGACCCACCCCAGATTACCTTGGAGAGGTCCGCTGGTGTCTGAAGGAGAGGAAGACAAAGACCCCCACCTACAGGATCGGGGTGAGGCTGTTTTCAAGAAAATGCGTATTCTGCGGCAAGGAGATCCACCGCAGCGACACGGACACCGTCGACGTTTGCGAGGAGTGCCGGGACCGCCTCTGCGCCATGTCCAAAGGGAAAATCGAAACTTGCGTCGAAAACTATCTGCTGGGCAATGTGATTTGAGGCGGAAGACGGAAGGTTAGAAAGGCACGCGCAATCGGGCGACGTGGAGGGGCGCCGGCACAGCGCCCCTCCGTTTGCCGCAGGGGCGGCTTCAGCGGGGCGCTTTGGGCGGACTGACCATGGCCTCGCCGTCGAGAACCACCGTACCGTCCTGGTTGGTGCAGGTTGTTTTGAGGGTGAGCTTGTTCTTGTCTTCCATCTTTGCCGTCACTTCAGCCCTGGCCGTGATGGTGTCCCCGATCCTCACCGGTGCCAGGAAACGAAGCTCCTGCTTGAGATAAATCGTCCCGGGTCCGGGCAGAAGCGTCCCCAGGATCGTGGATATGAACCCGGCCGTAAGCATGCCGTGGGCGATACGGGTTTTGAAGAACGTCTTCTCGGCGTGAGCGGCGTTGATGTGGGCGGGATTGAAATCCCCGGTAATGCCGGCATAAAGGTAGATGTCCGTTTCCGAAACGGTCTTGGAAAATTCTGCTGCATCGCCTGTTTGAATCTCCGCCATCGTCTTTCCAGTCATGCTCTTCTCCTTTTTTGTGTTACCGAAACCATATCATCGCCACCAACGTCATGGCGTGCCATGAAGGTAAATCCACCCTAAAACCAGGACCGGTGGCTCCAGATATCCTTTTCCAGGCTGTTCTTATCTTCCTGCAGCGACAGGTACATGGAGGCATTCTGAATGGCGAGGCCACCCTGGTGCGCCAGGGCCTCGACCAGGAGGATCATGTCCTCGCTGAATTCCCGCGCCTCCCCGCTGCACAGGCGCATCACGCCGATAATCTCGTCTCCCGATTGAATGGGAACCACGAGCATCGAGACGATCCCCTCTTTCTTCACGGCATCCCGGTATTCCACCCGTTCGTCGGCGGAGGCGTCCGGGATCACCACGGTCTCCCCCTCGAGGGCCTGGCTGACGCTTTTTTCCTTGTGGACCGGGCCCTTGTTGATGAACTCTTCACTCAAGCCGTAGCTGGCCACCATGTCGAGGGTATCCGTATCCCTGTTCAGGAGGCGGATGTTGACGCCTTTCATATTGAAAGCCTCCGCGATATCCGCCGTCATGATGTGGAGGATTTTCTTGATGTCCAGGTTCGTAGAATTGATGCTGTCGGCCAGATCATGGAACAGTTTAGTATTCCGGGTGATCCGATGGAGCAGGCGGGAATTCTGGATGGCGACGCCGCCCTGATCGGCCAGCGCGCCCAGGAATTCGATGTCCTCCTTGGAAAAATGCCTGACGTCGGCGGTATAGAGGCTGAGCACCCCGATCATCCTTCCCTCGACCATCACGGGAACGACCAGAATCGAGGCGATGCCCTCATCGATCTTGGCCTGCCGGTTGAGGATGCGTTCATCGCTCGCGACGTCCTCGAACGCGATGCACCCATTTGTCATCATCTCGTCGCTCATCTTCTGCACCCGATACGGGTCTGAATGGAGATAGCTGTCGGACAAGCCTTTCTGGCACACCGACACAAAAACTCCCTTCGCCTTGTCTTCCAGGAACAGGCTGGCCGCCTTGGCGTCCATGGCCTCGATGGCGCTTCCCACAATCAGGTCCAGCAGATCGTCCCGCTTCAAGGTGGAGCCGATGGCCTTGCTGATCTTGCAGAAGGTTTTGAAGTAATCTTTGTTGACGCTCATTCCATTCCTCCTTCTTCCCGTCGATGCATATTGAATTCGTTGTTGAAGGGATCTCCTTCAGATATTTTTGTTTGGCGTGCTTTTTTTTAAGGATGTCCCAATTCTTCTTTCAGCTCTAACCGGTTCCGCCTTCACGACGCCAGCGGTTTTTCGTCTTTTCTCGTCGGCGGACCGTCGGCTTGACGCCAGCCTTGAGACAGTCTTGCCCGTCGAGGGTGTTCTGGTTTTCTTCACCGGCGGGGAGGCTGCCTGTTTCCGCGGAGCCGCCGCCTTCCGGTCACCCTCCCGCGCCTTCAGCCACCCCGCAATCTTGGGGGCGAACTCCGCCTGATACCTGGAACTGACATAGATGCCGATATGGCCCGTATTGAGGCAGAGGTCCTCGGTGTCCTCGCTGCCCACCGCCGCGGTCAGGCGCTCGCATGCCGCGGGCGGCACCAGGTGGTCGAACTTGCCGTAGATGTTGAGCAGGGGCATGGTGATCTTCTTGAGGTCGACCCGGCGGCCGCCCAGTTCCATCTTGTTCTGGATCAGGAGGTTCTTCTTGTAGAGGTCCTCGATGAACTGCCGGAAGGTTGCCCCGGGAATATCCGGGCTGTCGAAGATCCACTTCTCCATGCGGACGAAGTTCTCCACGAACTCCTTGTTGTCCATGTGCTCGAAGAAACCGACGTATTTGTCAAGGATGAGCCGCGCGGGGTTGAGGAGCAGGAAGGCCAGGTTCATCACGTCCCCCGGCATGTTGCCGTAAGCGTCGCCCATCTCCAGCGCCCGGGTGTTCTTCATCCAGATATGGAGGAGGCCGGTGTCCGTATCGAAGTGGGTGGGCGTCACGGTGGTGACGAGGTTCTTGATCTTTTCGGGGTGGAGGGCCGAATACATCACGGAAAAGGCGCCGCCCATGCAGATGCCCATGAGGTTGATCCGGGGCAGGTTGTGCTTTTGCCGGATGAAATCGACGATGTTGTCCATGTAGCCGTTGACATGG
>NZ_JBGSQX010000169.1:0-10393 GCF_041737845.1 Desulfococcus sp. | reverse complement strand
CCCCCCGCAGCGCCAGCACATGGACCCGATGAAGGCGCCTCAGGCCGCTCTCCTCCAGCGTGGCCCCCAGAAGCGGCGACCCATCGGCCACGACCCCCTCGGCCGTGAGGAGGCGCTCCGCCATCCGGGCGTCGACCGCGTCCGACGGTTCGACCAGGAGGTGCTGGCTGCCGTGAAAGCGCTGCAGATGGTCGGGGCGGCCGTGGACGATGAGGGTATCCCCGTCCTGGAGGACCTCGGCCGGGCGGGGGGCCAGGATCAATACCCCTTTCCGCTGGAGCCCCACCACCGTCAGGTAAAGGGCTGATCCCAGGCGGCTCTCGGCCAGGGTGCGGCCGGCCAGGGGCGACTCCCGGGGGATCCGGGTGGTGAAGATGTGGGTGTCGAGCTGGTAGGAGGCGCCGACAGAAGTCCGGGTGTCGGCATCCGAACCTGAGGCCCGCCGGGGAAGCCATCTCCTGCCGACGCCCACCACGAAGGCGATGCCCGCGGCCACGAGGGCCGCGGTGATGGGCGTGAAGTCGAAGAGGCCGAAGGGCGAAAGACCCGCGGCCCGGAGGGCGTCGGTCACCAGGATGTTGGGCGGGGTGGAGATGCCGGTGAAGGGCCCCCCGAGAAGGCAGCCGAGGGCCAGGGGCATCAGCAGCCGGGAGGGGGGGCGCCCGCTTCGCCTGGCCAGCTCCATGGTCGCCGGCAGCAGGATGGCGGCTACCGTGACGGTGTTGATAAGTGCAGACAGGAGGCTCGCGGCGATCATCAGGGCCGTCACCAGGAGGGCTTCCCCGCCTTTGGCGAAGCGCTGGAGGGGTTCTCCGAGGCGGTGGGCGATGCCGGTGCGCGTGAGCCCCGCGGAGAGGATGAACATGGCCCAAACGGTGACCACCGCGGGGCTGCTGAAGCCGGCCAGGGCCTCCTGGGGCGTGACCAGCCCCGTCAGGGCCAGGGCCGACAGCACCAGAAGCCCCACCAGATCCACGCGCAGCCGACCGTGGACGAACAGGATGAAGGCCGCCGCGATGATGACGAGGAGGATAAAGATCTGAAAGGTCACAGCGGATTCCTTTCAAGCGAATCAGGGGAAAAAATATCCGTATGCCTAACAGGTGCCCCGGACGGGGTCAAGGGGATTTCACGCCGCTGTGAGGGTCGATCTCGCTTTCTTGAACGGCCGCCGGAGGGCGTCCGTGCCGCGGGTGTCCAGCCGGCCCGCCCGGATTCCCTCCGGCAGGCGTTTGGCCTCTTTCATCATGGCAGCCATGACGGCGCCGACCGTCTCGGGCGTGTGGAAGTGAGGGGTGGGCAGGGCCAGTTCCAGGGCCGCGGCGCTGACCGTCAGGAGGGGGACGCGTTCGAGGCCCCCGTTGCGGCGTCGGGTTTCGAGGCAGCCCCGGGCGATGGTGTCCGGGTCGTAAAAACTCTCGGCGTCGGACCGGAACCGCTCCCGCACCTTCCGGATGTCTTCAACCACCGCCTCGAGGGGCCGACCTCCCGCGCCCATGAAAAAATCGTCGCCGCCCAGATGCCCCGCAAAGAGATCCGCCCCCGGGGCGTGCTGCTTGAGTAACTCCGAAAAGAGAAGAATGATGCGATCCCCCTGGCGGAACCCGTAGGTGTCGTTATAGAGTTTGAGGCGGTCGAAATCGAATCGGACAAGGACCCGGGGGTCTCCTCTCCCGTTCAAGGTCCGCGACAGGTATTCATAAACCATGCGGCTTCCCGGAAGGCCGGTCAGGGGGTTCTGGTCCAGGGTCGGCTTCTTCTCGGTGAGGATGCGGAGGATCGCATGGGCGCTCAGAAACCCCACGTATTTCATGCTCCGGGTGATCAGGACCCCCTCGGAGTTGCCCTGGGCCGCGAACCTGTCGATGATTTCATCAATGGGCGTATGGATGTCCACGACGGGGATCCGGGTGATGAGATCTGCGACGGTCGGCCCGGATCGGCGCGCCTGCGGCGCGACCCCCCGGCCGGATTCGGAGAGACTTGCGGCCTCGACGGCTGCGGCCCGGACAATGCCCAGGGGCTCCAGGCTTTCGCCGACAACCGGAACGAAGGCGCGCCGGGGATTGGCCCTCGCCATGTCCATGAGCCGGGCCGGTTCGGTATGGGAGCCCGCGGCCTCGACGGCTTCGATTTCGGCCTCCACCATGGGCATATCTCCCCGGGATCCGGCGCGCCGGTCCGAGAGCCGCAGCGTGTCGATGGCGTCGTATTTCTGCCGGATGTCGCCGATCTCGAGGGTGGGTCGCTGGACAAGATACCCTTGGAGCAGGTCGCAGCCGATGTTTTTGCAGCAGTGATACTCCAGCTCGGTTTCGACCCCTTCGGCGACGACCAGGCTCCCCATGAGGTGGGCCAGCCGGACCATGCTGGCCGCCAGCATCCGCTTGCGGGTGTCCTTTTCGATGTTCTGGATATAGAACCGGTCGATTTTGACGTATTCCGGCTGGGTATAGTAAAGGAGCTGGGTGCCGGAAAAACCGGCGCCGAAATCATCCACCGCGATGCCGCAGCCGATGGTGCGCAGGCCTTTCATCTTCATGGGCAGGTTGTCCGCGGTGCACACCTGGTGCCGTTCGGTGATTTCAAGGCAGACAGATCCCCGCGGCAGCCGGGCGTCCTTGAATGCGGCGAAGAGTTCATCGGGAAGGAATGTTTCCGCATGGAACAGGCGGCTGTCCAGGTTGTAGAAAAGCCTGATATGGCCGGCCCAGGGCATTTGCTGAAATTTGGCAAAGGCAATGTCGAAAAGCCCCCGGTTCACCTCGTGGGGGTCTCGATCCTGGAACACCGTGTCGAAAAACAGGGGGATCGATGTAAATCCCGCGTCGTCCCACCTGCGGATCAGGGCCTCGACTCCGTAAATGGCGCCGGTGTGAATGTTCACGATGGGCTGAAAGGCATAGTCAAGTGTATCCAGCACCCGATGCCAGTCGGCTGCGGTAAGATGCGGCAATGGGCTGCCTCCGTTCATGTGGCTCTCTCGTTCATTGAAAATGCCTGATGCGCCGATCCGGGTTGAATCGGCCGGAACTCTCCGGGAGATCCCGGGAAATATATGGATCTCAATTGGAATATCGGCATCCCGGTCGAAAACTTGAGCACCGGGCCGAAACTTTGCGGGGCTTGTCCGCGTCCGGCAATTCTGGTATAGCCAGGATGCCTGGACAGAGAAGGCTTCGCCTGCATCCACAAAAACCGATCTTCGAAGCCGTCCGCCCGCCATGGCCGGCAGGAAAAACATCATGCAAAAAAAAGAACTGGACGTTTACGTAAGGCTGCAGCGCCACCTGGACCGCCAGCCGGTGGGGTTTCCGGCCACGCCGTCGGGTGCGGAGATCCGGATCCTCCGGCACATCTTCACGCCCGGGGAGGCGGAGATCGCCGCCTGCCTGAGCTGGCGGCCCGAGCCCCTCGAGAGGATTTACGAGCGGGCGGGGCACCTGACCCCCTCGTCCGGGAAACTCGAGAAGATCCTGGAGCGCATCCGGGAAAAGGGCGGCCTCGAATCGAGCGTCCAGGACGGCAGAACCCATTATGCCAACGCCCCCCTGGTGGTGGGGATGTACGAGATGCAGGTCGACCGGCTGACCCCTCAATTCGTGAGGGACTTCAATGAATATACCGGGGACCGGCGCTTCGGGATCGAATTCCTGAGCACGGCCCTCCCCCAGATGCGGACGATCCCCGTCGCCAAAAGCATCCAGCCGCGGCACCACGCCGCCCCTTTCGACGCCGTAACGCCCCTGATCGAAGGGGCCGACGCGCCGTTCGTCCTCCTCCCGTGCATCTGCCGGAAGAAACGGGAGATGGAGGGGGCGCCCTGCCGGGTCACGGACGAGAAGGAGACCTGCCTCGCCATGGGCGGCATCGCCCGCTCCATCCTCCTGGGCGGCACCGGCCGGGAGATATCCCGGCGGGAGGCCATGGCCGTCATTACGCAAAACCAGCAGGCGGGTCTGGTGCTGCAGCCGTCCAACACGGAAAAGGCCGAGTTTATCTGCTCGTGCTGCGGGTGCTGCTGCGGGATGCTCGACATTTGCCGGAAGCTTCCCCGGCCCCTCGATTACTGGGCCGCCAACTTCCAGGCGGCGGTGGACCCGGGCCGGTGCACCGGCTGCGGCCTGTGTGAGCAGCGCTGCCAGGTCGGCGCGGTGTGTGTGCCGGAGAAAGGCGGGCCGGCCGTTGTCGACCTGGACCGGTGCATCGGGTGCGGCGTCTGTGTGGCCGCCTGCCCGACCGAGGCCGTCATGCTGAAAAAAAAGTCGGAAGAGGTCCGGCCGCCCCGGACCCGGGAGGATCTTTACGGCATCCTCATGGCCCGGAAGAAGGGCCGCCTGGAAAAACTGAAGCTGACCGGCAAGCTCATTGTCGACGCCGTCCGGACCGGCCGGACCGATCTGCTGAAGCGCCTGGCCGGATGACCCCGACCGGTTTGCGACAGGCCCGAGCGGCCGAAGGCGGCCTGCGCGCGCTTTGCCCCTGGAGAACATCACCCCATGCCGTTTGATGCAAAACCCGTGGATATGCCGCTTCCGGCGATCCTCTACACCATCTTTCTGTGCGCCCTGTTCGGCGGAAACACCGTGGCCATCAAGATCAGCCTGTCGGGCATGGGGCCCTTCACCAACGCGGGCCTGCGTTTTGCCGTGGCCGGGGCGGCCATCATCGTGTGGGCCGCGGCCACCGGGCGGCCCTTCCGGCTGAAAAAAGGGCAGGCCGGCCACATTCTGGCCACCTCCATGATCTTCACCGCCCAGCTCGCCCTGTTCTACCTGGGGATGGCCCGCACCAACGCCTCCCGGGGAGCCCTGATGTCGAACCTGGTGCCGTTTTTCGTCCTGATCCTGGCCCATTTTGTCATCCCCGGCGACCGGTTCACCGTGAGGAAATGCCTGGGAATCCTCCTCGGGTTCGGGGGCGTGGCCTTCCTCTTTTCCGATCAGGCGGGGATTTCGGCCGATCTCCGCACGGGAGATCTCATCATACTGGGCGCGGTGGTCCTCTGGTCCGTCAACTCCGTCTACGTCAAGCGGATCATCCACCGGTTCGAGACCTTCCACCTGGTGCTGTATCCCATGGTCTTTGCCGTGCCGATCTTTTTGGCGGCGGGGGGTGTCGCGGACGGCCCAATGACCCTGCCTCCCGCGGGGGACGTCCTGGCCGCCATGGCTTACCAGGCCCTGGTCACGGCCTCCTATGGGTTTCTCGCCTGGAACACCCTCCTCCGGAAGTACGGCGCCGTGGCCATGCACTCGTTCATCTTCGTCATGCCGCCGGTGGGCGTGGCCCTGGGCGCCTGGATGCTGGACGAGCCGGTCACCCCCCGGATGCTGATCGCGCTCGCGATGATCACCGCGGGCATCCTGGTGGTCCACGTGAGGCCGAAAAAACCCGCGCCCGTGCTGACGGCGGGGCCTTGAGGGGCCTGAGATTCAAGACGCGAAAGGAACGATGCAAATGGGCAAGTCCGAACAAGAGACCGATCATCCGCCGGACCCTGGGCAGGGGCCGGTCCGCGACCCCAAGGCGGCGCGCGGGGGCGGCCCTCCTTCCGGCCCGGCGCCGGAGCCGATATCGGCGCGCGGCCGGGCCTTTCTGGACGAGTTGACCGCCTTTGTCGGATTCCTCCAGGGGCTGTGGGGGGCCCTCGCCGGGGCCGCCGTGTTCTTCCCCCTGGCCAATGCCTCCTTCACCGTCATCCCCATGGCGCCGCTGGATCGGGAGGGAGCCTTCCACATCCTTCCCGCGGGGCTCGTCACGGCCATAGCGACCCTGTTGACCCTCTTTGTGCTGTTCTCCGCCTTCAGCCGCCGGAGGGTGCTTGCCGACGCCGGTCGGAAGGCCTGGATCCCCCTGATCGCCGGGGTGCTGGTGCTGATCGGGTACCTCATCCTCCACACCGTCAAGATGAACCTCTTCGACATCTGGGGGGTGGAGAGCGGCCACCCCGCCCACCTCGCCTTCGAGCTCCCCATGATGGTGCTCTACGCCGCCTTCTTCGCCCTGACCGCGAGGGCATTCGTCCTCCTGGGGCTGTTGGAAATCCATCGGCGGCCGTAGCCGCCCAAAAAGCAACGTGAAGACACCGAGGAGAAGACCATGATCGATTTATTAAGGGGGCGCCGGAGCGTCCGGAAATATGAAGACCGGGCCGTCGAGCCGGAAAAAATCGAGATATTGAAGGAGGCGGCGCTGCGCTCGCCGTCGGGGCGGAACATCCGGCCCTGGGCCTTTGTGTTTGTCGACGACCGGGGCCTTCTGGCCGAGCTGGCCCGGTCCAAGCCCCACGGCGGGAGTTTTCTGGCGGGCGCGGCCCTGGGGGTCGTGGTCTGCGCCGACGCCGCCAAATCCGACACCTGGGTGGAGGACTGCGCCATCGCCGCCATCCTGTTGCAGCTCACGGCCCTTTCCCTGGGCCTGGGAAGCTGCTGGGTCCAGATCCGGGGCCGGAACCACGCCGACGGCAGACCCGCTGAAGCCCACGTCCGAAGGCTCCTGGGACTCCCCGACACCCTGTCGGTGCAGGCGGTCATCAGCATCGGGTATCCGGCGGAGCAGCCGGCCGGGGTTCCGAGGGATCGGCTGGACTGGGATAAGATCATCTGATTCATCTATGGTTTTGGACTCGTGCGGCCATCCGATGGTGACTTGACAACCAAAAATCGTGTAATTACGATGTGATCACTTTTTACAGGAGGTGGTTCATGAAGGCACGAGTCATCAAAATCGGCAATTCCCAGGGGTTGCGCATCCCCAAGCCGATTCTCGAACAACCGGGGATAATTTTTCCTATGTTGCCGCTATATTGCCCATGCGAAGAGATCCGGCATGGATTTCAAAACAATTAAGCAAAAGAGGCTGATCGGGCAGACAGCAGGATGGGCGGCGCTGCGCTCCACCCATCCTGCGGGCTAATGGCTCACCTTTGCTTTCGGCATAACGGCACATGTGGATTTTTGACAAATGAAGACTACTCAATATTTTGAATATACGAGAAAACACTCTGATCGTGCCGGAATTCAAGAGGATTGGATCAGGGCAGTCGTCGAAAACCCTGAAAAGGTCGAAACACAGTCCGACGGAAGGATCAGAAAGTGGGGAAAGGTATTGGAGGCAGGAAAGTACTTGCGTGTGATCCTGCTCGAAGATGCGGAAACGGTCCATAATGCGTTCTTCGACAGATCCTACAAGGGGGAGTGAAGGATGAAGGTGAGATATTTTCCGGACACGGATACGGCTCATATTGAATTTACCGACAAGGATGTCTTTGAAACCAAAGAAATCAGTGAAAACATTTATATCGATATCGACGGGCAAGGCAAGATCGTCAGCATGACCATAGAACATGCGAAAGCAAGCGCGGGGCAATGGGAGTTCTCTTATCAGGAGATGTCGCGTAAAACAGCGTAACCAAGTGGCATATCCAGAATCCTAAAGGGAACGGGCGGCACCATCATCGAAAACGGCAGTGCCGCGTTTATCTCGCTTTCTGAGCATAAAACGAGCTGTAATCAATGAAAATCAAAATGATTTTCCGGAGGGTTTACCATGCTTGTCACATTACCAAGACGCCGTCCAGGAAACGGTATGGGTCGGATGAAACGGCGGGAGATAGAACGTTTGAAATAGCATCTTGGCCGTGATATTTTGATCTTATGATACAGTCATTCAAGAATCAGGCAACCGAAGACTTGTTCAATGGAGCCGCCACGAAGGCTGCTTTGAAACGATGTCCCAGAAATTTATGGAATATCATCTCCCGAAAACTCGACCAGCTTGATTCTGCAGCCTCTCTGGATGAACTTCGGGTTCCTCGGGGGAATCATTTGGAGGCGCTCAAAGGAGACCGCAATGGTCAGCACAGCATTCGTATCAATGACCGGTACAGAGTCTGTTTCAAATGGACAGAATCGGGACCGGTCGACGTTGAGGTTGTGGATTACCATTGAACATAAACCGTCAGGAGATCATGATGATCAGGATACCAACACATCGAGCGCCCACCCACCCCGGTGAAATGCTTTATGAGGAATTCTTGAAACCGATGGGAATTACTCAGCGGGAATTGGCTGATTCGATACATGTGCCATATCAGAGAATCAATGAAATCATTAACGGCCGCCGGGGTATCACCCCCAGCACGGCATTGAGGCTGGCCAAGTACTTTGGCGTTTCTCCAGACTTTTGGCTGAACCTTCAACTCAGGTGGGATCTTTATTTTGCTCAGAAGGCCGAAGCCGATGAATTGAATTCAATAACCCCGGCAACCATTCAGGGCGAATCCGTTCTTTGATCCTGCGGACTGCGGAAGGTATAAAGGAAACTGGGTGAAGAAGGCAGGGTTGCGCCTTACAATAAAAAGGAGGCATTCCAATCAAGGCGGAACATTCGGCCCCGGATTCACAATCACAGGTCGCCCCCAGTTTACAGGAGAGATGATCATGCGGAGACAATTTACGATTATTATTGAGCGCGAGGGCAACGGGTATGTGTCCCTCTGCCCGGAACTCGACATCGCCAGCCAGGGAGAGACGATCGGAGCCGCCCGCGACAACCTGCAAGAGGCGCTCGAGCTTTTCTTTGAGACGGCATCCCGGCAGGAGATTCAGGCCCGATTGCACGAGGAAGTGTATGTGACTCGAGTGGAAGTGGCCGTTGGGTAAGCTGCGCATCCTATCGGGGAGACAGGTCTGCACACCGGGTAATCGATCTTCAAGATCCACGTCAGAGATTTGTGACGGCATACTCCATTGGAAAAGGCGATATACTTTGAGCGGTCATATTCTTCGCTTTTTTCCCCTTACCCAACCCCTCTCCCGTTGGGAGAGGGGGTTAAGGAAAATCGCAGATGATGACCGTGCAAGGTATATCTCGCTTTCTGAGCATAAAACGAGCTGTAATCAATGAAAATCAAAATGATTTTCCGGAGGGTTTACCATGCTTGTCACATTACCTTTAGAAGACATGTCCATTGAGGAAAAACTTCAGGCCATGGAGGCACTCTGGGATGATTTATGTAAAAATGCCGATCGCATAAAATCCCCTTCATGGCATCAGGAAATCTTGGATGGGCGAGAACGGTCGCTAAAAAACGGTGATGATGAATTTGTGGATTGGGATCGTGCAAAAAAAATATTCGAGATTCTATTGCATGAAAATAAGGAGGGCCGGCCATGCAGAGGTTTTTGATCGTGATCGAAAAAGCCGACGGAAACTACTCCGCCTATTCCCCGGATCTTCCGGGTTGTGTATCGACGGAAAAACAAAAGATCAAGCAGCGATGAACATTCGTGAAGCCATTGCACTGCATATTCAGGGCCTGAAAGAAGACGGTATACCCATTTAAGAGGAGTTCCCGTGCCTGAAATCTGTCGATTTTATTGGAATCATCATTGCGATGTTCTTCGATGATCACAATCCACCCCATTTTCATGGACGCTATGGGAAAGAGAAAATTGCCATTGAGATAGATAGCCTTCGAATTCTGGAAGGAAAATTTCCTCCTCGTGCATTGGGTCTTGTCATTGAATGGGCATCTCAGCATAAAGAGGATTTACGGCATGTCTGGGAATTGGCAAAAAATAAGCAACCGCTTCAGAAGATTGAACCGTTGAAATGATGAGGTGTTACGATGATACCAGATGTAATTTCAGCAAGATATATCGAAGGCTACAAAATCGAGGTGCGGTTTGACGACGGCAGGATGGGTATCGTCGATTTTTCCAAATATCTTCAAATGGGCGGCGTTTTTGAACGTTTCAAGAATATTGAATTTTTTAAAAATTTCGCTGTAAATGAAGAACTTGGAATCATTACCTGGCAGGATGAATTGGATGTTTCACCCGAGACGCTTTATTCAGAGGCAACGGGTACCCCGTTACCTGCCTGGGTTGAACATTGATCGCCTATCACGAATCAAACCCATTTTGGGAACTGACGGGATCGAAAAACCCCGAAATCCTCACGGCGTGGGGCCGGGTGACGGTCGGGTGGTGGACCTATACCATCCGGGGCCTCCACGTGAATGATTTTATCCTGGCGGCCAAGACCATCCGGCTTTACAATGGGTGATGTAAAACAGCTCTCAGAATGGGTTTTGCGCTGCGCTCCACCCATCCTGCGAATTTCCGGTCGTCCCGTAGGGGCGGTTCGCGAACCGCCCCTATCGGTGGATGAATCCGAAAACAGGCGTTGGGGCATCGGTGCGGTTGAGTTGCAGCATTCCAGCATTGCGGGATGGGCTGCGCTGCGCTCCACCCATCCTACGGACTGATTCAAAATCACAGGTCGCCCGGGTTTACAGGAGAGATGATCATGCGGAGACAATTTACGGTTATTATTGAGCGAGAGGGCAACGGGTATGTGTCCCTCTGCCCGGAACTCGACATCG
>NZ_JBGSQX010000116.1:0-102175 GCF_041737845.1 Desulfococcus sp. | reverse complement strand
CCCCGTCCGCCGAAGCCCCGTCCGCCGAAGCCCCGTCCGCCGAAGCGCCGTCTGCCGAAGCGCCGTCTGCCGAAGCCCCGTCTGCCGAAGCCCCGTCTGCCGAAGCGCCGTCTGCTGTCGTTTTCAGCGTGACATTCGGATCGTAGTTGGATTTATTTCCCACGGACGCCAGCATGATGATGCCGGCTTTGGAGGCCTCTTTGACCGCCCTCCGCACCGCCGGGCTGTCCTGGCGATAGCCGATGCTCATGTTGGCGATTCTGATGTCGTGATCAATGGCCCACTGGAGCCCGTAGATGATATTGGACAAATACCCCATCCCGTCATCGCCAAGAACCTTGATCGAATTCAGATCGATATCCGCTTCCTGCCCCCACGAATGCTCTCTGTCCAGAATTGCACCCAGAATTCCGGCGATATGGCTTCCGTGGCCATTGTCGTCATAGGAATCTTCCTCCTGGAGTTTGAGCCTGCCGTCATTTTCACTGAATTCATCCACGTTGACACCCTTTTGGACAATATCCCGGGTGTAATGATGAATGTCGTCTATTCCCGTGTCAAAGACGGCGATGGATGTTTTCGTTTCGTTCAGTTTGCCCAGGGCATCGATGACCGCATCAGGTATATCGTTCAGGGTGAGCCAGCCCGAAAAATATCGATTATCGTATGGCTGGTCAAAAAGCTTGAGAACACTCCAGGGGGCCTCGTACCGATTCGCGGCGTCGTCCACCATCGGGGGGCGCTTCAAGGGCTTGATGAAACTGGCGCCCTGGCCCTTGACGGCGTCGTTTCCGGAAAGCTCCAGATTGGTCTCGATCGATGAAACGCGGCGATCGGCCGCCAACTCCGCGTCGGTGACGCCCTCCGGAACCCCAGCCACCAGGCCGTTGATGATGGGGACCTCCATTGATATCACGACCCCGCGCTTCTCCCATTTTACGGCATACGCCCGGATCTCCGCCCATTTGGTTTTTTCTGAAAACAGAATGATCTTTTTGCGATAATTTTCCCCGGCATGAAGGGGCCTGAGGTTCACGAAGGTTACAACCATTATGACGACAACGACGGTCCATATCCATTTTGTATATTTCATCGGTCCCCCTAATCTATTTCTTTTTCCCGTTGTTTTGTCTTCTGCTTCCGAAGTGTCCTGCCCGGTGGAATAAAAGGCTATAATTTTTTTTATAATGCATATTAAAAAATCCACCGCGTTAAAACAAGGGAAAATTTTTATATTATTTTGTTGGGAAATTGCCCGAAAAATCGGGCCAAACTTGAGAAATTGCGATCCGAGCCGCTTCTTCCGGCGCATTCGTGCATCCGCATCCGACCGGACCACCGGAAATTCAGGGCGGCGTTTTTTTTATCTTTTTTGATTCATTATCAGGCTATTGGGTGGTCTTGAAATCGATCCACACCTTCCGGAACGGAATATAGGCCCCCCCCAGATAACTGATTTCAACACCCTTCACCCAGGGCTGAAAGAGGTAGTTGAAGCTGTTGACATGCTGGGTGATGACGGGGGCCTCCGACATGATCAGCCGCTGGGCCTCGCGGTAGATTTCGACACGTTTCATATAATCCATCTCGCGGCGGGCCTCTTCAAGCGTCTGATCAATGATGGGATTGGCATACCCCATCCGGTTGGTTCGGCTTTTGGAATGGAAAAGGACATAAAGAAAGTTATCAGGGTCTGGATAATCTCCATACCATGCGGCATAAAAAAGAGGCACTTTTTTGGCATCGATGAGCGAGACAAAATGCTTCCAGTCATCCGCAACCCTGGGGGTCACCATGATGCCGACGGCGCCCAGATATTTCTGATAGGCCGCCAGCTCCAACTGAACGCTCTCTGATTTGGATGCGGTCCATATCTCAAGGGGAGGAATGCCCTTCCCCATGGGATGACCGGCCTCCTCCAGAAGGCGCTTGGCCATATCGAGATTGTAGGTATACCCCTTGAAATCGGGATTGAACCCGGCGATGCCCGGCGGCAGAATGCCCTTGGCGCGGATGTTGCCCCGTTTGGTGATCTCCTTGACGATGGTGTCCGTATCGACGGCGCACGAGATTGCCTGACGGACCTTGACATTGTCCAAGGGGGGGATCTTGACGTTGATGCCGATGTAAACCAGGTTTAATGAGGGTTTGGACACCATATTGTACCGCTGGGTATAGTTCGGGTTCGTATGGATCATCTCATATTTGTCGCTCGGAATGATGGATTCTTCCAGATACCCCCTTTCAAAATCATCGAAGATTCTTTCAAGCTCGTTATTGGGGTAAATCTGAAAATAGAGGGAGTCCAGGTGGGGCCGGCCCCCGAAATATGAACCGTTTGCCGAAAGGATGATGCTCTTCCCCGGCTCCCAGGATTCAAATCGAAACGGCCCGGTGCCGATGGGCTTTTTGCTGAAATCCACGCCCATCGCCTCTTTGGGAACCACCTTGGCGTTCGCCATGGCCAGGATCGACAGGAAGGGTGCATAGGGCTCCTCCAGCCGGATGATCAGGGTATGGGGATCCCTGGCGATGAGGCCGGAAACCGTGTCGCTCGATCCTTCGCTGAAGGCTTTCGCCCCTTCGATGTTCATGAAAAAGGACGCCACGGGCGAACCGGTCGCCGGATCCAGAATCCTGCGGAATGAAAACACGAAATCGTCCGCCGTCACGATCCGGCCGTTGTGGAACCGGATATCCTTTCGGAGCAGGAAGGTATAGGATTTATGATCCCGGGCAATCTTCCAGATATCCGCGATGGCGGGAACAATATTCAGGTCTTTGTCGTATTCCACCAGGCCGTCGAAGAGGTTGTTGGCCACGTTTACGGCATAAATGTCGGTGATATACGCCGGATCAAGAGAACTGGGTTCGCCGGAGAGGGGAATGTTGTATTTTCCACCCGAAACCGGCCCCGGAACAGCCCAGGCAGGGGTTCCGCACAACACGCATGCGACCATGACCAAAAGCATAATTCGATTTCGCGAGCTGATAATTTTGAGTAGCATCATCTTCTTCTCTTCCTCTCCATATTTTTGGTGTTTCAGTCCGGCGCGTGCCTTTTCTGATGAATCTTTTCCGGCGGACTCAAAACGAAGGGCCAAAAAAAGCCACCCATCATTTCCGATCCATGGCCACCAACACCAATCATGACGAATCGGAAAAACATCCGGGTGGACCAATCTACCGACAGTGCCATCAGGATCCCTTGAACGAAATTCTGAGCACATATCGTGCCAAAATTATCAATGGGGCTTATATTCTTTTACCTATCGGCAACTGAATCAAGCGGCTTTTTTCTGCAAAATCATATACGTTGCCTTGGGCCAGCCGCTCTTCGTAGATTTCCAGAAGGACATCCACCACCTGACCATCGAACTGCCGCCCCCTGTTGTTAATCAGTTCTGTTTTGATGCTGCGGGACGGAAGCGACTCCCGGTAGCTCCTTATGGAGTTCATGGCGTCGAAGGCATCGGCGGCGATGATGATCTTTTCCGACAGGGAGAGATGGTCTCCCGTCAGGCCGTCTGGATAGCCCCGGCCGTCCTCCCTTTCATGGTGATGACGGACAATTCGGCGCTCTTCCCGGAGGGAGACGATGGGCTTCAGAATCTCCTCGCCGATCACCGGGTGCCGCTGAATGGCCTGGTACTCGGAATTATCCAGCATGCTGATTTTGTTTAGGATGTTATCGATGACGCCGATCTTGCCGATATCGTGAAGGAGTGCGGCATTATAGAGGATCTGCAGAGATTTGGCCTCCAGGTTGATGCGCCTGCCGATTTCCCGACTCAGGTCAGCCACCCGCTCCCCATGGCCGTGGGTATATTTGTCTTTAAACTCCAATGACTTGGCCAAGGATTTGATCGAGCTGATATAGGCGTTTTCAAGCTGAGCGAACAGCCGGATGTTTTCGATGGACGTTGTGGTCTGGCTGGCCAGCACGCAGAGCGTCTGCACCTCTCCCAACACCATGGCTTCCTTCTGATGGCGGATGAGGTTGATGAACCCGGCGATGTCATTGGATTGACGCAGCGGTATCGAGATGAGTTCGACTTCAGGAAAAAAACTGACGCTTGATTTGACGAAGGGTGCCCCGGCGTCGCCGTCATATCCGGATACGGAGGCGTTTTCACTGATGGCGATGAGGTAGTTCCTGTCAAAAAACGGACGCTCTTCAAGAAGCTTCTGAAACCGATGCAGATCCTTTTCGTCCACCTGGGGTTTGATGACGCTCGCGACCATTTTCGCCGATTGATCCGGCTCCAGGATGAGAAGAGACGCGGCCAGGGTCTCGGTGGCCGAGAGGACCACCTCCAGGATCTGGTCATAGAGCCGATCGTGGTTTTTCAGGGAGTTGATGGCCTGACTGGCTTCAAAGAGATGCCGCAGCCGCTGGTTGGTCAAGGTCAGCTCATTGTTGGAATCTTCTATGATCTGAATATGATCCTTCAGCTTTTCCTGCATCTTGCCGAAACGGTGGGCCAGGTAGCCGATTTCGTCGCGGGATTCGACCCGGATCTCCTGGTCATAATCCCCCTTTGAGATGCCTTCGACATGCTTCATCAAGGTTGCGATCGGCCGGGTGATGCGCGTCGAGAAAAGGATGGATACCAGGCAGCTCAAAATGAGCACGATAGCGCCCAGGATCAGCAGGGTTCTTCGGGTCTGTTCGATTCCAGCGTTCATGGACTCCAGGGACAATCCGATCCGGACGGTGGCCCAGTGTTTGTCAAGGACGCTGATGGGTGCTGCGATTTCACATATCTTTTTACTGCCGCCGTCAGATTCCAGATACCGGATCGACACGCCGCTGGTTTCCTCATCGCCGGCTGCGAGCAGCGATTTCAGGATGTGCTCCTTGAGGTGGGCGGCCCCCCGATACGCGGCAAGTTCGCCGTCGAAGAGCTGGATCATGGCATAAACCAGTTCGTTTCCCGTAACGGTTTCCGCCACATTCTGTTCCATGCCGACATAATTGTAGGTCGATACCAGGCTCGTATTCACAGCCGCGAGATTTTTAGCGATGGAAACGCCCCGCTTGAGGAATTCTTCCATGATCGAGTTGTGCATCCTGCGTTCGACCACCATGATGGTGATGGTCATGATCATGCATTCCAGCAGGATGATGCCGATCATAAATTTGGTCTGCAGGCGTATGCCGATGTCGCTTTTCTGTTTAGGTGTCAACAGTCGCATGGGGAGCAGGCCTTCGAATGAGAACAACGCAGGAGTCGTGCGTCAAATTGTCGTCACATTATCCATTACGAAATTCAGGATCACCGCTATTCCGCGAAGCGGCATCATAGATCGAGCCTTCATGGCATGATGCCGCGAAAATGCCGCCGGAAGGTCTTGTGTTGCGTCCGGCAAAAAATATATAATATTAATTATAACAAGGCTTGGCCGACACTGTACAAATATAAATCACAAATTTTACCAAAACTCAAATGGTATTATTACCCTTTTACAACCGCCATGGGTCTTAGCCGGGCGACTTTTCTGGAAAGACCCGCACCGTGGACGACCTCAACAACCTGGGAGATATCCTTGTAGGCGTCCGGCATCTCTTCCGCCATGGTGCCCCGCCCGGTCCATCGCACGAGGATTCCCCTGTCCTCCAGTTCCCGGTAGATGGCCCGCCCTCTGGCCGCCTTTTTGGCGGCGGTGCGGCTCAGCACCCTGCCGGCCCCGTGACAGGTGGAACCAAAGGTCTCGTTCAGGGCTTTGTCCGTTCCCACCAGAACATAGGATGCCGTTCCCATATCTCCGGGCACCAGGACCGGCTGCCCCACGCCCCGATACGCCGGAGACACCGCCATGTGTCCCGCTGGAAAGGACCGGGTCGCCCCCTTCCGGTGAACACAGACGGTGCGCGGTTTGCCGTCCACCAGATGCTCCTCCTTTTTGGCGATGTTATGACACACGTCATACAGCAGCCGCATGCCAAGATCCCTGGGCCCGATACGCAGAACCTTCAGAAATACCTCCCGGGCCAGATACATGAGGATCTGACGGTTGGCCCATGCATAATTTGCGGCGCAGGCCATGGCGGAAAAATACCGCTTGCCGGGATCGGACTGGATCATCGCACACGAGAGCTGACGGTCCGGCAACTCAAACGGGAGGGTCTGGACGTGCCGGGCCATGACCGCCAGGAAATCGTCGCAGATCTGATACCCCAGGCCCCGGGACCCCGAATGGAGCATCACCGTCACCTGGCCTTCGGAGAGGCCGAAGGCCTGCGCCACCCTTTCGTCGTAGATTTCGTCCACCACGCCGACCTCGAGAAAATGGTTGCCCGACCCCAGGGTCCCCAACTGCTTTTTCCCCCGAGCGAGCGCCCTGTCGCTCACCTCGTCGGGGTTTGCGCCGGACAGGCATCCGCCGTCTTCGGTATGCTCGATATCGCCCTCCTGACCGAAGCCGCGTTCAACCGCCCACGGACTGCCGGTTCTGAGGACCTCTTTTTCCTCCCGCTCCGTAAGGGTGATCGTCCCCTGGGACCCGACCCCGGAGGGAATGTTCCGGTAGAGCCCGTTGACCAGGTCCTCCAGTCGGGGCCTCACATCGCTTTCTTCCAACCGCGTCGTCGAAAGCCTGACGCCGCAGTTGATATCATAGCCGACACCCCCTGGGGAGACGACCCCCTCGTTCCAGTCGAAAGCCGCCACCCCTCCGATGGAAAACCCATACCCCTGGTGAATGTCCGGCATGGCCAGAGAGGCTTTCACAATGCCCGGAAGTGTCGCCACGTTGGCCACCTGGGTCAAGGCATCCTCGTGCCGGATCACTTCGATCATGGACTCACTGGCATAAATCCTTCCCGGAACCCGCATGTTTCCGGTTCTGGGAATTTCCCATGTATATTCGTCAATCTGGATCAGTTCGCTCGCCATCGCTTGACCTCCCCCGCCCGGCGTCTCAAGGCCCCGGATGCCGCCGGGTCAAAAAAAACGCAACAGGCCGGTATGATATGAAATGATGATCATGCATTGTTGTCCAGGCGCCGTCGGGATCTTCATGACGCCCGGCAGGCCGACACCGAATTCCAAAACCCATCGGCAATTGAAGCATAGAGAAGATATGGCCGCTATCAAAAAAACCAAAATCTTTAGACTTTCCGGCGATACGCTGCGCCGCCGCCGCAATCAGGTGTTCGATTTCATCAGGAAGACGGGCGGTGCGCCCACAGCGCCACTTTTCAGTGGACGACGCCCCCGATTTATAATATTTATCAAAGGTTGAAAAATTCAATCGCCCTTGTCAGGAGGTTCGATGAAGATGCAGCGCCTCCGGTATCCGCTGATCATCGCCCACCGCGGCTGCAGTCTGCGATACCCGGAAAATACCCTCATCGCTTTTGAAAAAGCCCTCGAATCAAAGGTTCAGATGATCGAACTGGATGTGACGCTGACCCGGGACCGGGAACTCGTGGTCATCCACGACGAGACCCTCGACCGGACCACGAACGGCCGCGGCAGGGTGATGGACCATACTCTGGCCGAATTGAAGCGGCTGGATGCCGGCGGCTGGTTCTCCCGTAGGTTCACGGGGGAGCCCGTCCCGACCCTGGCGGATGTGCTGAAGATGGCGGTCGGACGGGCCGCCGTCAATATCGAGATCAAGCCCGAGGCCTATGACACCCGTCACCCGGAGGATGCCGTCGAACGCCAGGTATGGGAGCTCCTGCATCGTCAACACATGACAGACGATGTCGTGGTCTCCAGCTTTGACGCCCGGGTTCTGACCGAAATCTCCCGGATGGAACGCCCGCCGGCACTTGGGTACCTGACCGAAGGGGCCGGCCTTGGCGGGGTTTTCGACGTATGTCAACGCATCGGCGCTTTTTCCTGGAACGTCGATTACCGATATGTGAACCGGACACGGATCGACCAGGCCCACGCCATGGGGCTGCGGGTGTTCACCTATACCGTCAATTCCCGCAAACAGATCCTGTCATTGCTTGACATGGGGGTTGACGGCATATTCACGGACGACCCTGTGGCGGCGGCGGCCTGTCTGTCGAATTCCGGCAGCGAGGAGCGGCGGGTATGATGGATCGCAGACGGCATCGGTTCAGGCGATGGTTCAACCGGGTCATCGATGCGGTGAGCTTCAACGACCAGATCCGGGACCTGGTGGAGATGCTGAACCGGAAGGTCGAGCAAACCGAAGAGGCGACGCCGGACCTCCTCTCCCACCCGGGCGGCTTTACCCGGGCGTTTCGGAAGCGGCGCATGGGCATTGCGGAATCCTACATCCGGATCGCCCAGAAACTGATTCACAGCAACGTCCGGGACCGCCTCCACGCCCTGAAAACCCTGGTGGCTTTTTCTTTGCACGCCAAGACCATCAGCATGCCCCTCAATACCGCCCGCGTCCAGACGGAAATCATGAAAGAGGCGGTCAAGAACATCCGGAACCGACGCCGCCAGATGGAGATGATAGCCGATTTCTCCCTGGCGTCTTACGGCCACGAGGCGACCATCCGCCGCTTTCTGCAGGAACTGCGGCGGCTTGAGGTCCCGGAAACAGACCAGCCGCTCAAAAACCTGGACATGGGATGGGACGCCCATGTCCACGACAACCTCTCAGAGGGAAGAAAAACCCCCAGCCAGCTTGTTCTGGACGCCTTCATCAAGGGCATTTCCCGCCTCACCCTGGCCTACTACGACATCCCCCACCGGGATATCATCTTCGAGGCGATGGAAGCCGGCCGAATCCTGGGCGTCGAGGTCTCCATCGGGATCGAGTTCAGCGTCGGGCGGCGCACCCGGAGAAAGCATTTCCTGTTCCTGCCGCCCGCCGTAACCTGCGACGCCTTTCTGGAATTCTTCAATTTGAACTGCGGGGTGCTCGCCCATTTCTACGACGGCCTGGAGGAAAACACGAATCACCGGCGGCGGGTCATCACGGAGATCCTGGAAAATTTCAATCGGACCCACCGCATCGAAATCAACCAGGGCTTTCCCGAGGACGGCATCTTTGCCCTTCAGCCGCTGCAGCTCTCCGATCTTGAAAGGATCGTTCCCCACGGCCAGTTCTCCCGGAACCACCTGAGCGAACTGATTTACGAACAGCTCAAGGAGGTGCTGAAAAAGCGGGTTCTCCTCCTCAAGGCCCAATTTGAGATCGCAAGGCAGATGTTCCGGGAGGACATCTTGACCGGCTGGGAGTTCGAACAGGTGCTGACCGCCTACCGCCAGGTCCGGAAACGCTACACCGCCTTGAGCCCCGCGGAGATTAAAAGCGAGTATTTTTCGGGGAAGAATATCATCGACTACGACTCCGCCTTCGCCTCCGAAGCGGAGATCATGCCGGATCTGAAAAAGTCCGGCGCCGTCATCGTCTTCAACCGCCCCCTGGAGCACGGGTTCGAATCCGCCGTCGAGACGGTTCTTGCGGCCCATCCCCACATCGACCAGATCGAGCTGATGAACATGCGCGACAGCATGGGCCGGGACCCGACCGAGATCATCCGCCTGACCCGCTTCGTCAGCCTGGTCAACACCGGCGCCCTCCCGGAACTGAAGCGATTCCTGAACGATTTTCACAGTCGGACCGTTGACCCCGGCCTTGCCGGGAACGCGCTCGAAAAATACCACCAGGACCCTCTGATCCCCCTGGCGGCCAGCGCGGCCACCGGATGGAAGCCTCAGGTTCCCGGCATGGGGTTCATCCGGGAATCGCGCATCCCGAAAAAATCCCGCAAATATTTCTGCCAGACCCATTATCGGCTTCCCAGGCCCGTCTCGGACCTGATCAACGGGGCGGGGCGGACCTCGAATACCGATCCGAACAGCCCGGGCACCATTGACGAAATATACTGCCTGGGAAAAAGCGGCCATTTCAGGCCGAATCTGGTGGGCGACGAGGCGCACATCGAAAAGATCGGCCCCCTGAGGACCTGGCGCTACCTCAACCCGTCGCTCAAAAACATCATTCGCGTGGCCATCGGCGTGATCCCGGCCTACCTCTGGATCGGCTGGGAATACACCCTGGTCTGGTTCGGGATCACCTTTTTCCGGAATGTATTCGTGGACCTCGTCGCTTTTTCAGGGCCCCGTCCCAAGGCATGGTCCATCCGGGACGTCAACTTCGACAACACCACCCAGTCCCTCTTCTGGACGGGATTTTCGGTTCCCCTCCTCGGAATGGTCAAGCTGGGGTTCGACTATTCCTGGACGTTCGCCTTCACCGGACTGCTTTTCGTGTGGCTGAAATTTCTGGTGATCTGCATCGCCAACGGCCTCTACATTTCGGCCCACAACAAGCTCCGCCGGTTCGACAACCGGGTCATCCGGGCCAATTTTTTCAGGAGCGTCCTGGCCTGGCCCTTTTCGGCCGCCTTTTCACCCCTCGGCAACATGTTGCTGGTGCCCAGCATCGTTCAGGCCAAATTCTGGTCCGACGTGGTGGCGGCCGTCATCGAGGGCATGGGAAAATTTCAGCAGAAGATCGTCCTCAGGAAGCGGGATTACCGGGAGCTTCTGCCCCTGCTCCGGTCCGAGGACAGGGAGACGCGCATGACCGCCATGATGGACATTCTTTATATCTGGGGAAAGCGCCAGCGCGGGGCAAGCGGCCTGGCCCAGATCCTCCGGGGCCGCTGGGGTCCGGCCACCTCGCGGGGTGTTTTCAAAAAGATCGATCCGGAAAAAAAGAAAGCGCACGCGGCATCCGGTGCGGCGTATCTGGACCTGATGATCGCGATGTTCGCCCCGCACCAGGTCACCCCGGAAATCCCCCGGTTCATCCTGACCAAATACACCCACCACGAGGTCATCGTGTTGATCGATATGCTCGACGCCCACCTGATCCCGTTTCATTCGTGGCTGAAAAACCTCAGGAAGAGCGCGGGGAAAGACCTCCCGCCGACCCCTGCCGATGCCCTGTGACGGCAGATCCTCCGGGTTCTCAGATATCGAAGATGATCCGCGCCTCCCACCCGGACGGGACGGACGCCACGCCGATCTGGTGGTAGGTGACGGCCTTGATCTCCTGAAGGACCGCGTGGCGGCCCGGATCATAGGGTTCATAGAAAAGCCGGGCCGTGAGGCTATATGCCGAGATCGACAGCATCTCGGCCCTCCGGACGATGCGCTCCTCGCCGGTCCACTGGTAGAGGACCTCCCGCAGCCAGTTGACCATGAGATCGGGCCAGTCGTCCCCGGAAACCTGAAGCGTGAGGGTTTCCGCCGCCTCCGCGGGAACGCGCACCTCCACCAGCACGTCAAAGAGCGCGAAAACCGCCTCCGCGAACAGGGACGGCAGGTCGGTGGCCGTCACCCGCAGCCCGAAATCGGCCGTGTGGTCAATGATCTCATATGCCATGGCCCGGTTCATATCACCGATCGCCTTTTCGGGCAATGGCGCCATTCGCCGAATCCGAGGACAGGAAGCGGCAGCTCCGGCGACGGTAACCATTTGCCCCATCAGATATAGGAAATTCCTACCCGGGATTTAGGGTTTGCCCCATTGTTTGGAAGATTCAATAATGATATTAAAATATCCTAATTATTGACGGAGATAAATACTCTATCTCACTTTCTATCCATCAAAATTGCCAAGGAGGTGTGCGGATGAAAAAGCTCATGTTTGCAATTCTTGCCTTGATTTTTTTAGGGACGGCATCATCAGCTTCAGCGTTAGAACCAATAGAGGAATTGGGGAAGGCCATATTCTTCGATCAGAAGCTTTCGGTGCGCAATAACCAGTCTTGCGCTTCATGTCATGCTCCCAGTGTTGGATGGACAGGTCCCATCCCGGGATTCAATAAAGCTGGATCAGTTTACTTCGGTTCCGTGCGCACTAGATTTGGCAATCGAAAACCCCCTACGGTTGCTTATGGGGGAGACAGCCCAGTTCTTTATTACGATGGAGAAGCCTGGATTGGGGGCATGTTTTGGGATGGAAGAGCTACAGGGTCGGATCTCGGGGATCCGCTGGCCGAACAGGCCTTGGGTCCGTTTCTGAACCCCTTGGAGCAGGCCCTTCCAAATGCAAGTTACGTTGTGGATAGGGTTTGCAGCTCCAAGTATTCAGACCTATTCAAGAATGTTTGGGGGTCAGAAGCATGCACGAATGTGGCTGATGCCTACGATAACATCGGCCGGTCCATTGCTGCTTACGAACGTTCGTCCGAGGTTAGTCAGTTCAGCTCCAAATATGATGCATATTTGAATGGAAAGGCTTCTCTTACGGCTCAGGAATTGCGGGGACTTGAGCTGTTTAACGACAACGAAAAGGGGAAGTGTTCGGCTTGCCATATTAGTGAGGGGCTTAAACCCTTGTTCACGGACTTCACTTACGACAACTTGGGTGTCCCAAGAAACCCCCAGAACCCTTTTTATTTCGAGCCAGAGTGGAATCCTGATGGCTTGAATTGGGTAGACAATGGTCTTGGGGGTTTTCTTGAGAGCATAGGAGAACCTGATTATGCGTTGGAGATGGGTAAGCAGAAGGTCCCGAGTTTGCGTAATGTGGATAAACGCCCTGGACCGGGTTTTGTGAAAGCTTACGGCCACAACGGTTACTTCAAAAGCCTGGAGAGTATCGTGAACTTCTACAACACAAGGGATGTAAAACTGGAATGCCCCGACCCCTTCACCACCGAGGCAGATGCGCTATCCCAGGGCTGCTGGCCGGCTCCTGAGGTGGCCGACAACGTCAACACCGAAGAGCTCGGCGATCTTGGGCTTAGCGCTGATGAGGAGGCCGCTATTGTCGCCTTCCTGAAGACCCTCTCCGACGGCTACACTCCGAAAAAATGACAGGCGCGCCATCAGCTATCTGAAGTAAATCGTCCTTAACAAAATCCCAGAACTGATTTGAATCAACGCCAGGGTCGGAAACGGCCCCGGCGTTTTTTAATTCTAAGATCGAAACGTGATGCCATTTGAGCGTAAAGTGCTTCACCTGGATTGCGACGCCGCCAATATTCCTTAAAAACCCCTTGTAACCCCCGCTAAAACAGGATATAAACCACTGTTTACGAATATTGTTTTCACCGGGTTGCCCGCCGCGGATCGCGCCTGTTGCGGTACAGACCCTTTTTGACGGAGATCCATGGGAATATTGTCATCCACGGTGTCCATCACCCGTTACCGGGTGGAGGGGAAGATCGAAGAGCCGGTGCTGGAGACCATCGCCACGGGCCTGGCCAAAAACGCCATTACGGAGATCGACGACGAAGCCTCGGAAAAATCGGTGGGGTGGACCTCCCTGGAGAGCCCGTTCCGGCCCGACTTCAGCGGGTCTTCCTTCGTGATCGGCCCGTATCTGGTCTTTTCCCTCCGGATCGACAAGAAAAGCATTCCGGCCAAGATCGTCAAGAAGCACTACCAGATCGAGATGGCCAAACGGCTGACCGAAACCGGGCGGGAACACCTGGCCAAGAGCGAAAAGCAGGAGATCAAGGAGCGGGTTGTTGAACTGCTCAGCATGCGGATCCCGGCGACCCCCAGCGTGTGCGACGTCCTGTGGAATGTCGAGGAGGCGTACCTCTGGTTCTATTCCACCCAGAAAGCCGCCAACGAGGAGTTGGAAACCCTGTTCGCCAAATCGTTTAAAAGCAATCTCATCCGGCTCTTTCCCTATACCATCGCCCACCTTGCCGCCGGGCTTTCAGACGCGGAGCAGGACGCCTTGGCCGTCCTTTCCCCTGCGCGGTTTGCGGAGTAGCTCATGCTGGACATTGCCGTCGCCTACAACCGGTATGCTTTCCTGGGATATGAATTTTTGACCTGGCTCTGGTTCGTGGTGGAAAAAGACCGGGACCTCCCCGCCACCGTCGAACCGGAACTGACTGGCCTTGCCATGGGAAACCGCGTGGTCCTCGAAAACCGGATCCAGGAAGCCGTGGAGAGCATCACCATCAAGGGAGACGATGCCGGGCTCGAGGAGGGACTCCTGGCCCTCAGAAAAGGCGCGGTCGTCACGGAACTCAACCTCGTGTTCAAGATCGGTGAACAGGAATGGCGCTTCACCCTCAAGGGGGAAAGCTTTCACATCGCCGGCCTCAAGACCCCTGAAACCGGCGCCATCGAGACCCGCGACGATATCGAGGGGTTCCTCCTGGAGAAGGCCTACCTGGTGGAGAAGGCCGTCCGGCTCACCGACAGGCTCTATGGCCTCTTCCTCCGATCCAGGCTTTCCGGCGACTGGAATGAACGGGTGCTGCCACGGTTACAGAAGTGGATCCATGAATAGCGGAAGGTATCCTTTATGAAGTTCGTCATCAATAAAAACGATATTCGAAGTATCCTGGGAAAGGTTCAGGGGATCACCACCCGGCGGACCAATCTGGCCATCACGGAAACCCTCCTGATCGAGGCAACGGCGGATACGGTGAAGGTTACCGCCACCGACCTCGAAACGGGATTCGAGGGCGAATACCCCGCTACCGTGGAATCCCCGGGGCTGATCGCCATCAACGCGAAGAAACTATATGAAATCGTAAGGGATTTTCCCAGCGAATCCGTCGATGTCACCGAGGTGGAAAACCGCTGGATCGAGATCGGCAAGGGAAACATCGAGTACCATATCGTCGGCATGAACCCCGATGATTTCCCCGAGATTCCCCGGGTGGGCGATGGGCCCCTGTTCGAAATGGACGCGATGGCGCTGAAGCGGATGATCGAAAAAACGATCATCATCGCCGGCATGCCGGATGACAATCGCGCCCATGTCAACGGTATTTATCTCGAAAATATCGTCGACGGCGATTCAAAGGTGCTGAAAATGGTCTCCACCGACGGAAGCCGCCTGTCTACAGTCGACTATCCCTATGACGCCGGCGAGTGCCCCGTCGAGAAGGGCATCCTGATCCCCAAAAAGGGGCTTGGCGATGTACTGAAATTCCTGGGGCCCGAGAAGACCCTCCACATCGGTCTCAACGGCAGCCATTTCGTCGTCAAAAAAGAGAACGAAATCTTCACCATCCGCCTGCTGGAAGGGGAATACCCCAACTACAAGAATATCATCGTCAGGGGCATCGGCCACGATATCCCGGTGGATCGCCATCTCTTTCTCATGGTTCTCAAACGGATGTCCATCCTCTGCTCCGAAAACTACAAGGGCGTCATCTTCAATTTCGAAAACAACCTCTTGACCGTTCGGGCGACCAATCCCGAAATCGGTGAATCCAAGGAAGAGATGGCCATCGAATTCGAGGGGGACCCCATCGAAGCGGCGTTCAACCCGAAATATTTTATCGACACCCTGAGCGTCATCGAAGATGACGGCGTCATCATCAATATCCTCAGTGCCGACAAACCCTGCCTCGTTGAGGGGGAAAACGACAAGAGCTACCTGAGCATCATCATGCCGATGAAAATATGACAAAAGAACAACGATCCAAAAACAATTACACCGCCGATAACATCAAGATCCTGGAGGGCCTCGAGGCCGTCCGGAAGCGGCCTTCCATGTACATCGGAAACATTGACATGGAAGGGCTGCACCATCTGGTCTACGAGGTGGTCGACAACAGCATCGACGAGGCCATGGCCGGGTATTGCGACACGATCCAGGTAAAGGTGCACCCGGACAATTCGGTCAGCGTGGAGGACAACGGCCGCGGGATCCCCGTGGACATGCACGAAAAGGAGAACGTTCCGGCGGTGGAGGTCGTCCTGACCAAGCTCCATGCCGGCGGCAAGTTCGACAAGAACTCCTACAAGGTTTCCGGCGGCCTCCACGGCGTCGGCATTTCGGTGGTGAACGCCCTCTCGTCCCTGCTCGAGGTGGAGATCTACACCGGCGGGAAAATATACCACCAGACCTATTCCCGCGGGGCCAAGACCTGCGAACTCACGGTGATCGGAGAGACCGAAAAACAGGGGACCAGGGTCCGCTTCAAACCCGACACCGAGATCATGAACTCCGACAATTTCAACTATGAAACCCTGAGCCGCAGGCTGCGGGAGCTGGCCTTCCTGAACAAGGGCGTCCGCATCACCATCGAGGATGAACGGTCGGACGAGAAGGAGGCGTTTTTCTACGAAGGCGGACTGGCCTCCTTCGTGGAGTATCTCAACCGGCGGGACACTGCGCTGCACGAGCCCATTTTCATCCAGGGGGAGCGGAACGAGGTCGTGATCGAGGTCGCCATCCAGTACAACGACACCTATAAGGAGAAGATGTTCTCCTTTGCGAATAATATCAATACGATTGAAGGCGGGTTCCACCTCATCGGCTTCAAGGCCGCCCTGACCCGCTCCCTCAACAGCTACGCGGCCGGCAGCAACCTCCCCAAGAACCTCCAGACCAAGTTCAGCGGGGACGATGTGCGGGAAGGCCTTTCGGCCATCATCAGCATCCGGATCAAGGAGCCCCAGTTCGAGGGCCAGACCAAGACCAAGCTGGGGAACAGCGAGGTGAAGGGCCTCGTGGAATCCCTGGTCAATGAAAAGCTGACCCTCTATCTGGGCGAAAACCCCGCAGTGGCGAAAAAGATTCTCGCCAAGGCGGTCGATGCGGCACGGGCCAGGGATGCGGCCAAGCGGGCCCGGGACCTGGCCCGGAGCACCGGCGCCCTGGTCGACTCCACCCTCCCGGGGAAGCTGGCGGACTGCCAGTATTCAGACCCCAAGGACCGGGAGCTCTTCCTGGTGGAGGGCGACAGCGCCGGCGGGTCGGCCAAGCAGGGAAGAGACCGTCGGTTCCAGGCCATCCTGCCCCTCAAGGGGAAGATCCTGAACGTTGAAAAGGCCCGGCTCGACAAGATCCTCAGGAGTGACGAGATCAAGAACATCATCACCGCCCTGGGCGCCGGGGTGGGGGGCGAAGAGTACGACATCGACAAGATCCGCTACCACAAGGTCATCATCATGACCGACGCGGACGTTGACGGGTCCCATATCCGCACCCTCCTCCTGACCTTCTTCTACCGCCAGATGAAGGAGATCATCGAAAAAGGCTACCTCTACATCGCCCAGCCCCCGCTCTTCCGCGTGGGCAAGGGCAAAAGCGAAATCTACCTCAAGGATGAGGCCGGCCTCAACGAGCATCTCCTGAGGAGAATCTGCTCCCAGAAAGTCGTCCGCAGCAATACCGCCGCTGCGGCCCTGTCGGACCATGAACTCTATCTGTTCGTGGGGGACCTGGCCGAATACCTCAAGGGGCTCGGGAGGCTGTCGCGGGGAGGGGGCATCCGGCTGGAGGTCGTTGAATTCATGATCCGCTACGGCCTCGATGAAACCTTTCTCCAGGACCGGGAGAAGATGATGGGCCTGAAGGCGGCGCTGGAAAGCCGGGGATGCGAGGTGAGCGATCCCGAGTGGTGCGAGGATCGAGGCGTTTACGAGATGACCATCGGCATCTGCGACGAGATGGGCGAAGAGACGGTCATCCGGGATATCGCCGCCAAGACCCAGGAGCCCCTGAAGCTCGGCCGCCGCTTTGTCCACTCGCCGGAATTCCAGAAATGCCGGCAGCTCTCCGAAAAGATCTTCGCCTTCGGAGACCCGCCGTATACCGTCGAGAATGCAGAAAAGGGCGAGGATGGCAAGAAATTCGAAGACAAGCGATCGCTCCTCCATTATCTCCTTGAAGAGGGAAAGAAGGGGATCCAGATCCAGCGCTACAAAGGCCTCGGGGAGATGAACCCCGAACAGCTCTGGGAGACGACCATGAACCCCGCGCCGGACAGGCGGACCCTCCTGAGGGTCAAGGTGGAGGACGCCGTCGGGGCGGACGAGATCTTCACCCTCCTCATGGGGGACGTGGTCGAACCCCGACGGGAATTCATTCAGAGCAACGCCCTCGCGGTGAGCACGCTCGACATATAGGCCTGTGCTGCTCCAGCGGATCGGAATGCTGAAAGGAACCCGACGGCCCGTAACCCCAAACCATGCATTTCGATCACAGCGCCCGGATCAAGGAGGTGGACCGCCGCATGACGACCAACCTATCGAGAAGACAGAACCCCCTGCCCGCCGTGGAAACCGTTAAAAGCGTCATCAGCCTCGTCGCCACATGCCTGGGCCTCGCCATCATCATCATCGGCCTCCGGTACACCATGGAAATCTTTCAGCTCGTTTTCACCATCCTGAAATCCCCCGCCTATCTGACCGGCGTGATCCAGGAGATGGCCGACAGCATCGGCGGCAGCGCATTTGATCTCCGGCTGGACGGCAGGGCTGTCCCCCTGGCCAATATCATGGCCCTCACGGTCTACTGCTGCGGCGCCTTCCTGATCGCCTGGCTGACGCTCGCGATGATGCACACCGGCGCGAAAATCGTCTCGCTGACCACGGACGACCGGAGCGCCGTGAAACACCTGCTCAGGAGCGCCTTCGGCATGTCGGCGCCTGCCGGCGCCGCGGCATCGGATCCCGATGCGGCGGACCGCTCCGCCGGCCGGCCCCCGTCCTGAAATATCCGCCGGCAACCCACCGGGTTCGGGCTGACGGAAGGCGATCGAGGTTTCGAAGATGATCCACACGATCGAGCGCACCCAGATGCTTCCCATCTCCGCAACAGCGGCCTGGGCTTTTTTTTCGTCCCCACGGAACCTCCCGGACATCACCCCGCCCTGGCTGGCCTTTTCCCTGACGTCGGATCCAGCGGAGACCATGTATCCTGGCATGATCCTCACCTACTGCCTGAAGCCGCTCAAGGGCGTATCCATGTGCTGGGTGTCCGAGATCACCCATGTCGCAGAGCCCCGTTTCTTCGTGGACGAACAGCGCATCGGGCCCTACCGCCTCTGGCATCATCAGCATTTCTTTCGCGAGACGCCTGAGGGCGTCGAGATGACCGACATCGTCCATTACGCCCTGAAATGGGGCCTCTTCGGCGATATCGCCCATCGCTGGATCGTCCGGAAAAAGCTGGACCGCATCTTCGATTACCGTCGAGACCGTCTCGTAGAGATTTTCCCAGAATTGCAGCATCATTTTTGAGTCCGACCGGTTACCCCGAAACCGTTTTGAATTCCTTATTATCTGCTGCATTATCTGCTGCTGGATTTCCCCATTGGTCACCAAGCCATCGGCAAGCGGATGCACCACGGCCATGGGCGAGATCGCCGGGATCCGGACGGAAAAAAAATGGGATCGTACTTTTACGCGCTCTCCGGGATAGGGATTGGAAGGGGATACCCATGAAAAAATAAAAAACGGGTTGCAGTTTTCACCGTAACCCGTTGATTTCTTTGAGTCGGGGCGGAGGGATTTGAACCCCCGGCTTTCTGCTCCCAAAGCAGACGCGCTACCAGGCTGCGCCACGCCCCGACACGTCGGACGTGAACCCGTTAGCACGATATGCGCCGGAATGCAAGATTTTGTTGACCCCGCGGGCGTTCGAGGACGCCCGCGGCGGCCGAAAAACGGTCCGGCATGCCGGGCGCGCAAAGGCGCGCCAGAACCGTTTCGATTTTCAATTTTTCTTGACACCAAAATCGTTTGGTATTATTCTCCTACATTGTATATTTTGAAAGCTGAATAACTTCAGGCTATTGTCGCATGTTTTCGATAAAAGCGGGGGATCTTAGGCTGTTTGGCTTTTTTTTGAAAGCAGTATCGATGCGAGAGTGGCGGAACTGGTAGACGCACTGGACTTAGGATCCAGCTCTGGGAACAGAGTGGGAGTTCGAGTCTCCCCTCTCGCACCAATATAGGGTTTCATATCAGCGTGCCTGAAGGGAGGGACTGACTTCAGGCATTTGATTTATTTGGAGAGGAATACGATGGAAGTGAATGTGGAAAATCTGAGCAGCGTGAAAAAGATCCTGCATATCGAAGTCCCGAAGGATGTCGTCAACAGGGAGATCGACAATGCCTACAAAGACCTCAGGAAAACAGCCAAGATCAAGGGATTCCGCCCCGGGAAGGCACCCCGCCAGGTATTGGAGCAGCATTACAGGAAGGACGTGCACGCGGACGTCTCATCCAAACTGATCCAGAAATCGTTTTCCGACGCCGTCAAAAGCAACAGCATGGAGGTGATCGGAACCCCCCAGATCGATCCGCCGGAGCTGGCATATGACAACGCATACGCCTTTGATGCCACCGTTGAGATCCGCCCCGAACTCGATACCATCGATTTCTCCGGCATCACCCTGAAAAAGACCCGTTACCCGATGACGGATCAGGAGATCAACGGTCAATTGAAGGCGCTTCGGAGAAACCTGACCCGCCAGGAGAAGATCGACGAGTTCCGGCCTGTCGTGACGGACGATTTTGTCCTGATCGACTACGAAGGTTTCAAGGATGGGCAGCCTTTTGAAGAGACCCAGCGGACGGAAAATTTCACCATGAAGATCGGTTCGGCCCATATCGCAGCCGCCTTGGATGAGGCGGTCATCGGCATGAAACCCGGTGAAGCCAGAACGGTATCCGTGACCTTTCCCGAGGATCACGCCAACGAAAAGCTGAAAGGCCAGGAAATTGCCTTCAACATCACCCTGAAGGAGATCCGGAAAGAGGTTCTTCCCGAGATCAACGATGATTTCGCAAAAAATTTCGGAAAGTTCGAAACCCTGGAAGACCTGAAGGCCGAGATCGTCAAGAACCTCTCCCAAGGATACGAGAAGCGAACCGAGCAGGAATTGAACGAGCAGATCTTCACCACGCTTCTGGCGCGGATCGATTTCGAGGTTCCGGATTCCATGGTCGACTATGAGCTGGAACACATCGTCTCAGACGCCGAACGGGCTTTCAGCTATCATAACATGAGCATGGAGGAGATGGGCATGACCCACGAGGTGCTCCGGGAAAAATACCGGGACACCGCCCTCAAGCAGGTCAAACGCCACCTGATCCTGGGCAAGATCATCGACCAGGAAGCGCTGGCGGTTTCGGAAGAGGAATTGACCCGGGGCTATGAAAACATGGCCCAGTCCTTCCGCCAGCCGGCGGAAGAGATCCGAAAATTCTATGAAGCAACCGAAAACCAGGAACGGCTCGCCTATTTCAAACATACGCTGCTTGAAAAGAAAGCGATAGAACTTATCATTACCAGGAGTGATATCGAAGAGGTAGCGGCGGAATTAGCCTCGGAAACCGAAGAAAGCGCATAACAACGGAAGCGCTTGCAGCCACGAGCAGATACCTGGAGCCCCTCGGGTATCTGCTCAGGATTCCCCAATCTTATCCCGATCCTCTCCTCCGATCACCTCCCGGCATGCACGCGGCCATACGGGCCGACATCGTCGAAATTGATATGTTTGTTTTGATTCAAAAAATTTCCCCATCTTAACGTTCAAAGCAAGGAGAATACCGTGCCGTTGATTCCCATGGTCGTTGAGCAGAGCAGCAGAGGCGAGCGCGCTTATGACATCTACTCCAGGCTCCTGAAAGACAGGATCATATTTCTGGGTACGGCGATTACGGATGAAGTCGCCAACCTTCTGATTGCCCAGCTTCTTTTTCTCGAATCTGAAGATCCGGAAAAAGACATCAATTTTTATATCAACTCTCCAGGCGGCGTCGTCACGTCGGGTCTTGCGATCTACGATACGATGCAGTACATCAAGCCCGATATCGCCACCGTCTGCATCGGCCAGGCGGCGAGCATGGGCGCGGTGCTTCTGGCCGCCGGAAGCAGGGGAAAGCGGTATTCGCTTCCCAATTCCCGCATCATGATCCACCAGCCCATGGGCGGATCCCAGGGGCAGGCCTCGGATATCGCCATACAGGCCAGGGAGATCCTTCGCATGAAGGACACCCTGAACGAGATCCTGGCGAAGCATACCGGCCAGGAGTTGGAGAGGATTCAGCGCGACACGGATCGCGATTTCTTCATGTCGGGGCAGGACGCAATGGACTACGGGCTCGTTGACCACGTGATGGCCAGCCGGGATGACCTCGATCATTTGGTAGATAAAAAGGAGTAATGCGATGAGCAGAAAAAGCGACGAAAACGACAACCTCTTCTGTTCCTTCTGCGGAAAGAGCCAGAACGAGGTAAAGAAGCTGATAGCGGGTCCGGCCGTATACATCTGCGATGAATGTATACAGCTCTGCAGTGAAATCATCGAGGAGGAGAGCGAAAAGGACGCCCGGGAGACCGAGGTGGCCATGATCCCCAAGGAAATCAAGAAGAAGCTCGATGAATACGTCATCGAACAGGAGGACGCCAAGAAGGTCCTGTCGGTGGCCGTCTACAACCACTACAAGCGACTCGATTCCCAGGTGGTATCGGGCGAGGTGGAGATCCAGAAGAGCAATATCCTGCTGATCGGGCCGACTGGCTCCGGGAAAACCCTGCTCGCCCAGACCCTGGCCCGGTTTCTGAACGTCCCCTTCACCATCGCGGACGCCACGAGCCTCACCGAGGCCGGCTACGTCGGGGAGGATGTTGAAAACATCATCCTCGCGCTCCTGCAGAATGCCGACTACGATGTCGAGAAAGCCAAGCGGGGCATCGTTTACATCGATGAGATCGACAAGATCGCCAGCAAGTCCGACAACCCCTCCATCACCCGTGACGTTTCGGGGGAGGGCGTGCAGCAGGCGCTCCTCAAGATCATCGAGGGAACCACGGCGAGCGTCCCGCCCAAAGGCGGCCGAAAGCACCCCCAGCAGGATTTCGTCAAGGTCGAGACCTCGAACATCCTCTTCATCTGCGGCGGCACCTTCAACGGCCTCGACAAGATCATCCGCCAGCGGACCGGCTCCAAGACCATGGGCTTCGGATCCAAGATCACCCGGTCCGACGAGCGGAACGTAGGGGAGGTTCTTAGAGACGTCCAGCCCCAGGACCTCATCAAGTTCGGCCTCATCCCCGAATTTCTGGGGCGGCTTCCGGTAATCGCGACCCTGGGAGAACTCAACGCCTCCTCCCTGATCCGCATCCTGACCGAACCCAAGAACGCCCTGGTCAAACAGTACCAGAAGCTGTTCGAGATGGAAGGGGTCAACCTGAGGTTGACAGACAGCGCCCTCTCCGCTATTGCAAAAGAAGCCCTGAAACGAAAATCGGGGGCCCGCGGGCTGCGGGCGATCATGGAAAGCTGCATGCTCGACATCATGTACGACATCCCCTCCATCGGCAACGTCAAGGAGTGCGTCATCGGCGAGGATGTCGTCCTGAACAAGGAAGAACCCATTCTTCTCTACGAGCAAACCAAAAAACAGGCGTAAGGATGTACTGAAGATATAATGATCAATTTTCCAAAAATTCTGCGTAAAGATGACGACAGCGGACCCTCGAACCTGGTGCTGCCCCTCCTGCCGCTGCGGGATATAGTGGTGTTTCCCCACATGGTGGCGCCGCTTTTCGTGGGCCGAACCAAGTCGGTGAACGCCCTTGCCGACGCCATGAACAGCGAGAAGAGCGTCTTTCTCGCCATTCAGAAAAAAGCCGGGATCGACAAACCCGAACCCAAAGATATCAACATCGTCGGGACCATCGGCAACGTGCTTCAACTGCTCCGTCTGCCGGACGGCACCGTCAAGGCCCTGGTGGAGGGAAAATCCCGGGGCATCATCCACAACTTCATCCCCAACGAAACGTTCTTTCAGGTCGAGGCCATGGTGCTGACGGAGCCGACGGCGCTTCCGGCCGACCACGTCGCCCTCACCCGGACCATCGTTGACAGCTTCGAGGAATATGCCAAGCTGAACAAGAGCATTTCCAAAGACCTCATCAGCAGCGTGGCCGGCATCACGGAACCCTCCCGGCTGGCCGATACCGTCGCCGCCCATTTCTCCTTCAAGATCGAGGACAAACAGCGCCTCCTGGAAGAGGTGGACCCCTACAAGCGGCTCTCCCTTCTGCTCAGCCTCATCAAGATGGAGGTTGAGGTTTACGAGATGGACCAGCGCATCAAGGTCCGGGTCAAGGAGCAGATGGAGAAGACCCAGAAAAACTACTATCTGAACGAGCAGATGCGCGCCATAAAGAAAGAAATGGGGTCCGAGGACGACGGGTCGGAAGAGCTGGATGACCTGGAAAAGCGGATCCGGCGAAAGCGGATGAGCAGCGAGGCCAAGGCCAAGGTCTTTCAGGAGTTCAAGAAGCTCAAGATGATGACCCCCATGTCGGCCGAGGCCACGGTGGTGCGCAACTACATCGAATGGATCATCAGCCTGCCCTGGTTCGACCGCAGCCGGATCCACATGGATCTCGAACAGGCCGAGAAGATTCTAGATGAAGACCATTACGGCCTGGAAAAGCCCAAGGAGCGGATCATAGAATACCTGGCCGTTCAGGCCCTGGTGAAAAAGCTCAAGGGGCCGATTCTCTGCCTGGTGGGGCCTCCGGGCGTCGGAAAAACCTCCATCGCCAAATCCGTCGCCAGGGCCACCGGACGGAAATTCGTGCGCCTGTCCCTGGGCGGCGTCCGGGACGAGGCCGAAATCCGGGGCCACCGTCGGACCTATATCGGCGCCATGCCGGGAAAGATCCTCCAGTCCCTCAAGAAGGTGGGGGTGAACAACCCGGTCTTCTGCCTCGACGAGGTCGATAAAATGAGCATGGATTTCCGGGGAGACCCGTCGGCGGCGCTCCTGGAAGTGCTCGATCCGGAGCAGAACAACAGTTTCAACGACCACTACCTCGACCTGGATTACGACCTGTCGGAGATCTTTTTCATCACGACGGCCAACACCCTGCCCGACATTCCGCTTCCCCTCCAGGACCGGATGGAGGTGATCCGGCTGCCCGGCTATACGGAATATGAAAAATACCACATCGCCACGGATTACCTGGTGTCCAAGCAGATCGAGGCCAACGGGCTGTCCGGCAAGGACATCCAGTTCAACAAGAGCGCCATCTACACGATCATCCAGCAGTACACCCGGGAGGCCGGCGTCAGAAATCTCGAACGTGAAATTGCGTCCATCTGCCGGAAGATCGCCCGGGAGTTCACCAAGGACCAGACCCTCGCATCCTTCCGCGTGACGCCGAAACTGGTCTTCAAATACCTGGGGCCGCCGCGCTTCCGGCACAGCCAGGTCGAGGAGAAAGACCAGGTGGGCATCGTCAACGGGCTTGCCTGGACCCAGTTCGGCGGGGAGCTTCTGTGCGTGGAGACCGCGGTCATGCCGGGCAAGGGCAGCCTCACCGTCACCGGCAAACTTGGGGATGTCATGAAGGAATCCGCCCAGGCCGCCTTCAGCTATGTCCGTTCGCGGGCAAAGGCCCTTTCCATCAACGTCGATTTTTACAAGGATGTCGATCTGCACATCCATGTGCCGGAAGGGGCCATCCCCAAAGACGGCCCGTCGGCGGGCATCGCCATGGGGGTGTCGCTGTCGTCGGCCCTGACCGGGCGGCCCGTCCATCGGGATATCGCCATGACCGGTGAAATCACCCTGCGCGGCCGGGTGCTGCCCATCGGCGGCCTCAAAGAGAAGATCCTGGCGGCCCACCGGGCAGGCATCAACAAGGTGTTGATTCCCAAAGAAAACGAGAAGGACCTGAAAGACATCCCCGCGGCGGTATCCAGGCAGATCAAGATTGTCCCGGTGGAACACATGGACGAAGTCCTCTTCCACGCGCTGCGGCCGCCCCAGTCCGACAATCCATCGGTCGTGGAGGATGCCAAGATGGCCGTCGAGATGATTCCCAAGGAGGCGGAGGATCTGGTTCAGGGAACCATCATCAATTAACGGACCCGTCAAATTTAATTCATCCGCAAAAAATTGACTTTCAGACGGTTTCGTAAAAGGTTCGAGATCAAGGCTTGCAAGTCCCGAGGAATGAGGCGTACTGTAAGTACGCCGCAGTGACGAGGGATGAAGCATAACGCAGATATCGGACTTTTTAAGGAACCGTCAAATTTATCTTGACATCGTTTGATCATCTTGCTATTACCTTTTCGCTTTTGACGGAAATGCTGCGGAGCAAGGGCGGGTAGCTCAGCTGGGAGAGCATCGGCCTTACAAGCCGAGGGTCACAGGTTCAAGCCCTGTTCCGCCCATCAGTATTTTCCCGACTTTCCGATGTCATCTTCGGGGGCGTAGTTCAGTTGGTTAGAACGCCGGCCTGTCACGCCGGAGGTCGCGAGTTCGAGTCTCGTCGCTCCCGCCACAATCTAAAAAGGTCAGCTCATCCGGGCTGGCCTTTTTTGTTTCTTTTGCACATCTTTTTGCAGATTTCTTTTACTTCGCGGGCAACGCACGACGCCTCATAATATTTCATCGCCCATTCCGGCGTCGTGGGGATCTTTGTCCTATTCGGCATCATCCTCTCGGTCGGCATCAGAAAGCTGGAGCGCCAGCGGACCGAAAACCTCCAGACGCCGGCGCTGGCGAACCAGCGCCTCTCCGCCGAAATTGAGGAACGCGAAAAAGCCCAGGAAGCCCTGAAGGCGAGTGAAACCCTGTTCCGGATCGTATTCATTCGTGAATCTAAATTTTTTTCTTGATAATCCATTCTTTTCAAAATATATTCAATGCGATAAGCTATCTTTTTTGTACAATCCGAAAAAGCGCCGGCAGCAACATTTTTCTTAAAGTTATTGGCTTTTTCTGGTTTGCCTGACAGGTTCTTCTTAAAGCGGAAGCACCCGATACGGAATGCGTAATAAACCTAACCCCATGGTCATAGGAGGTGTGTATGCTTCGAATTGTCATGCTGGTCGGAATTTCGGCCTGGCTGCTCACGAGCCCTACCCTGGTCCGCTCCACCGAACCTGCGCCGCCGGAAGAGGATACCGTGTTCGAGGAAGAAATCGTCGAGGCGCCGCAGGAGCCGAGCGCGGAGGTCATCACCACCGACATCCTCGAGATGAAGCGCGAGTCAACCGTCAGCGACCTGGTGGTCAAGGAGCTTGGCGTGGCCGGCGTGCGACGCGGCGGAAGCGCGCCCGAACCGGTCATCCGCGGTCTCGGGTTCGAGCGCGTTCAGACCCAGATCGGCGCCATCCCCATCTATGGCGGCTGCCCGTCGCGCATGGACCCGGCGTCTACCTATATCCCCACCCACGCCATACAGTCGGTCAGGATTCTCAAGGGAATGCCGTCGGTGACCGAAGGTCCCGCCGGCACCGCCGGACGCATACTGGCGGATACCGAATATGAACGAGAACCCGGCAGCTCGCCGGAGGTACACGGCTTCGCCAAAGGCTTCGGTGAAACCGCCAGGAAAGGCGGCGGCGGCGAGGCGGGCATCCGGGGCGGAAACGACTGGTTCGACGGAAGCCTTTCGGCCGGGTTCACGAAACTCGACGATTACGAGAGTCCTTCCGGCGTGAAAGTGCCCGCCGAATATCAGGATTTGAGCGTAGCGGCCTCGGCCGGCTTCCGGCCTTTTGAAAATCACCGCTGGTCCAACAGCTACATCCATGTGGACACGAGCGACATCGATTTCCCGTCCCTGCCCATGGACAGTATCGATTCGAATTTCGATTTCTTCAGCACCGGCTACCGCGTCAACTTCGACCAGAGCAAATTGAGGGCGCTCAACTTCGAAGCCGGCTTAACCAATGTCGACCATCTCATGGATAACCGCTTCAAGCCCAACCGAAACATGATGATCGCCGAAACACCCACCGAGTCGGATACCTACGCGGGCAAACTGTCAGGCGACATTCAGATAGGCGACGCCCTATCCCTGACCCCCGGCATCGATTTCTATACCCTCAACCGGGATGCCACCCGGCGCCGTCAATTCGTTGTCGGCCCCAATGCGGGAAAGGTTTTCTTCGACCGGATCTGGCCGGACGCCAGCCAGACGGATTTCGGCCTGTTTTTCGAGGCCAACACCCGGCTCTCCCCGACCCTGGACCTGCGGACGGGACTCCGCGGGGATGTCGTTGATAACGAAGCCGGGGCGGCGGATGCCCCCAGCCTTGGCGGTAAAACCGTACGCCAGAATTATGTGCGATTTTATGGCCCGGACGCCGCCGACGTCGACGCTACGGATGTGACCGGGTCGGGCAACGCGGTGCTGGAATGGCAGGCCACGAATCACCTCGAGGTATTTACCGGCGCTGCCGTGAGTTCCCGCTCGGCGGGCGTTACCGAGCGATATTTCGCCTTTGCCCCGGCTTCCGGCGGGTTCCTCGTGGGAAACCCGACGCTGGATCCCGAGGTCAAGTATGAAATCGATGCCGGCACGGCGTGGAAAAGCAAACAGGTGCAAGCTGAGGTATCGGGCTTCGCAGCCTATGTCGACGACTACATTTACAGCACCCAGATCGCCTACCAGGATATCGACGGCGACGGCATGTCGGACATCATCCGCGGCTACGAGAACATCAACGCCCTGCTGTATGGCGCAGAGGTCGGCGTCGTTTACGATCCCCTGAATTACCTGCGGTTTCCCGTGAGTGCCACGTATGTCGCGGGCAGAAATCGAAGCGACGACCGTGACCTGCCCGAAATTCCGCCGCTGGAGGTTCGGGCCTCGGTGATCGTGCACGGCGGAAAAGACATGGCATGGTGGGGCGAGTTCGGCGGCCGTTTTGTCGCCCGCCAGAGCAACATTGACGAAACCTTCCCTGAAAACGAGACGGCATCATTTCAGGTCTTTCACCTTCGCGGCGGTCTGAGCATCGCATCGGCCATAAAACTGGAGGCAGGCGTCGAGAACCTGTTCGATGAGGATTACAATGAACACCTGACCCGGGAGTCCGCCTTCAATTACGGAAACGGATTGGGGTTCAACGACGAAATCCCGGAACCTGAACGCAGCTTCTACATCACCCTGCGCTACGATTTCTGATGTATATCGGAAACTGCGGCAGATCTCCGCGCCCCGGCGTCATTGGATTTTCCAGCGCCTGCATACATCGTCATGAAATCAGGCAGTTCGATCCTAAATCAGCGTGCCGGGGGTTGAATGGGTTTTCTGCGCACGGTTTTTGATGCCGCTATATTGCGCTGGGAACTGATGGCGTCCATGGCCTTGCATGGCGCACTGTTCTTGTTGCCTGAACATATTTTCATTCCGCCCCCCCAAGAGAGCCCCATCACGGAGATACGAATGATGGTCGAGGTCACGCCACCGGATCCTCAACAGCCTCCTGCGCCGCAGGAGCGACCTGAAACGCCACCCCCTCCGGTTCCCACTCGGCCTGATCCCGAGCCGGCGACTCTGCCTGAACCTCCGGAGCCTGAACCGGTGACGACCGCAATTTCCGAACCTGAACCGCCGGAGCCCAGGCTCGCTCCAATTCCTGTTCCCCGGTCAAAGGCCGTCCCCCAGCCGCCGAAGAAACCCAAATCCGTTGCCAGAACAAGACCAACAAAGCCCAAGGCTGTTCATCCACCGAAACCCATTCCCAGGCCCGAATCAACACCTCCGGTGTCGGCTTCCACGGCCCCGAAGGTCCCCCCGATCGGGTCATCGGTTGCTCCGAAGGCATCGACACGCCGCGATCAGGCAACGGTTGCCGCACCCCCGGCGGAGGCGATCTTCGGTTCGGACGATGGGCCAAAGTTCAACCGCCGCGTCAGAACCCGCTATCCGCGCGCAGCCATTCGCGCGCGGATAGCGGGTACCGTCGTTCTGCGACTGACCATCGACTCCCGGGGACGCCTGAACGAGATTGAGGTGGTCACGTCCGCCGGACAGGATCTTGACGAGGCGGCGATTCGCGCAGTTCGTGCGTCAACGTTCCATCCAGCCCTGCGAGACGGGTTGCCGGTCGCCAGCCGCGCCATCCTGCCGATCCGATTCAAACTCAAGGAGTGAGGTATGTTGGATCTCTTTCTAAAAGGCGGCCCCCTCATGTGGCCTATCTTGATCTGTTCAGTGGTGGCCCTCGGCGTGGCGCTGCAAAAATGGCTGATGCTGCGGCGGGCCTTGCAACAGCTCTCGGTCCGGATTGATGACGTGGTGGAACAGCGCCCGCCCCTCCTATCCCCGATAATGTATGCCATAGATACCGGGTGCAGCGACGAGGAAATCACGCTTATTGGCTCCGGGCAGCTTCGCAGTTTGCAGCGTGGCCTTGGCATGCTCTCACTGATCTCGTTGATAAGCCCGCTATTGGGGCTTACCGGCACCGTAACCGGAATGATAGAGGCCTTTCAAACCATCGCTCTCCAACAGGGTCGGGTCGAAGTGTCCATGCTGGCCGGGGGCATCTGGCAGGCGCTGCTGACCACCGCCGCCGGGCTGCTCGTTGCCATTCCAAGCCATGTCGCCTTTCACGTCCTGGATGGGCAGATGGACGACATCGCCGCATCAATGAAAGAGGTGGCGATAGTTTTAAAGAAAAAAAAGGAAAAGCATGAATTTTGAACGCCCGCCCCGAAAGCACGTTTATATTGAGGTCGCACCGCTGGTGGACGTGGTTTTCCTGTTGCTGCTCTTTTTTGTGCTCAGCTACAACATGGCTGACGAGTCTGCCATCGACGTGCTTCTGCCGCCTTCGTCCGAAGCCGATCAGCCCGTTCCGGATGGACTCATCATTGCGATTCTGGCCGATGGCGATGTCTTTCTCAACGATGTTTCCTATCCGCTTCAAGAGCTGGCCGCCCTGTTGCGCAGCCTGAGAGAGGCCGACGGCGGGCAGACCGTATGCATCCATGCCGACCAGCGACTGGAAGTCCTTCGATTGATGAAAGTGGTCGATGCCGTCAGGGCATCCGGGTGCACCTCATTCAGTATTGTCACCAGGATCGATGAATGAATACAAAGCCGCCCTCCTGACCAAACACCACCCCTCCAATAAAAGCGCAAAGGCTTCTCAATCGGCAGCAGGCATTGGCTGGCAAAAATTGCCATGAATATCAATTTTTCGTTGAAACCATGCACCATGATGAAACAGCCATCGACCAACATCGTGTTCAACCGCTGCTCTCATTGGCCAAACCAACCATATATCCTCCCGTATTCAAACCAATATCGCATCCTGATGCATCTCCTGACATACGCTTTTTGGGACGGTTGCATAATTTTTGCAGAATTCTTTTACAACTTTTGGCAAATATTTGGTAAACATATTGACATCCCCGGGCAACGCACAACTACGCCGACAAAAAGCGCAGAAGCCGATGCAACAGATGAGATTTTCTGAACATCAAGCCATCCCCCCCAAAGACGCCGCCTCGGCTTCCATCCGGCAGATTTATCTGCTGGCCGGGGGCATCATCATCATCCTGTCCGGACTGGTGGTTTACGGGTTTTATATGGGGGTTCGGCTGGAGCGGATCGACTCCCCCCTCATCATCGCCGTTCATGAACTCCAACTGGAGGCCGGCAGCGCGAGGCTGTTGATTGACAATGCCCTGAACAGCCAAATGGAAGGCAAGGTGGAAAACGCCTGGAGGTATATGGACCAGGCGCTTTGGTATTTTCAACGCCTGTGTGCCACCCGTGAAAAGATCGGCCATCCGATCCTCACCCACCTGCCGTCAGAGCTGGATAAACAGCTTGAGACGCTAAGCGACAAGATAACCCAGTTCAAGTCTTCGACGCGCCACGTGATTTCAGCCAAACGAAACGGCAAGGACACCGCCGGCCTGGAAATGAAAAACCGTGAGGATTTCAACGCCCTGATGGCCTATCTGAATGAAATGGAACGATCGCTCAAGGCCGTCGCCGGTAAAAACCAGCGCCATTATTTCATCGCCTATTCCGGCGTCGTGGGGATCTTTGTTGTATTGATGATCATCCTGGCGGTCGGTATCAAAAAGTCAGAGCGCCAGCGGACCAGAAACCTCCAGACCCTGGCGCATATAAACGAGCGCCTCTCCGCCGAAATTGAGGAGCGCCAAAAAGCGCAGGAAGCCCTGAAGGCGAGTGAAACCCTGTTCCGCGACATCTTCCGCACCAGCCCCGAGGCGATTAACATCAGCCGGCTGAAGGACGGCATGATTCTGGATATCAACGAGGGCTTTACGACGCTCACCGGCTGGAGCCAGGCGGATGCCGTCAGGAAGACCGTCGAAGATCTCAAATTATGGAAGAACCCCGGGGATCGAAAAGAATTCATCGATGATCTGAGAAAAAACGGGTTTGTCCGCAATCTGGCGACCCACTTCATTACCCGAAGCGGGAGCGTCAGATCCGTTCTGCTCTCTTCGAAAATCTTCGACCTTAAAAACGAACCCCATATTTTGACGGTCACCCGGGACATCACGGAAATCAAGGCGGCTGAAGCCCGGCTGAAGCAAAGCGAGGAAACCTTCAGGTCTTTTTTCGAGTCCGCCGCCGACATGATTCATATGCTCGATCCCGAAGGCCGTATTCTCATGACCAATCCGGCGGCCCTCGACCGGCTGCAGTACAGCGCAAGGGAGATGTTCGGCAGAAAACTGGCGGAATTCATGTCGATCCTTTCCGGTCAGGCCTTCCGGGGAAATTTACAGCCGCTCCTCTCCAATGGATTTCACCGGGGGGAATACGAATTCATCGCCAAAGACGGAAGCACGATCAGCGTTGATGCTTCGGACTCGTGCATTCGTGATGAAACCGACACTCCCGCCTATATCATCAGCTTTCAAAAAGACATCACCGAACGCAAACTGGCGGAATGGAAACTCAACGCCTCCTATACATTTCTGGCCATCGCCAATCGCCACACAGAGATGACCCCCGTTCTGGAAGACTTCATCAAAGAAATCCGTGAAATCACCGACTGCCAGGCAGTCGCCGTTCGTATCCTGAATGAAACTGGAAGCCTGCCCTATGCCGCCACCCATGGCTTTGACCCGGAATTCTGCCCGCTGAAAAAAGCAGGGGGCGAGAACAACACCGGCATTTGCAAACATATTCTCGATCACACCGCTCCCCAGAACCTGAATTGCTTTACCCCATACGGTTCTTTTCACCACAATCAGTGCACCCGGTTCTGGGGAACGGCCCCCGGATACGAAAAAGATCCATTGCACAATCCCTGCTGCCAGTTCGGCTTTGAATCGCTGGCCCTGATCCCGATTCGATCCGGCAACGAAAGCATCGGCCTGATCCACGTGGCGGACAGGCGGGAAAACCAGATTCCTTTCGATATTGTGGATATTCTCGAAGGTGGGGCCATGCAACTGGGTTCCGCCATCCAGCGCATCCGCGCTGAAAATGCGCTGAAGGCCTCCTATGGCATGCTGGAAAAAAAAGTCCAGGAACGAACCGAAGCGCTCCTGCAGACCAATGCAAAGCTGAAACAGGAAATAGCGGAGCACCTCAAAACCGAGCAGTCCCTTCTCCACTACCAGGTTCAGCTTCGAAAACTCTCCGCCGTGCTTCTCAAAACCGGAGAGCTTGAACGCCGCAGGATTGCCACGGAAATCCACGACCGCATCGGCCAGACGCTTGCCATCGCCAAAATCCAACTGGGCGCGCTCCGGGCTGCGGCCTCCGACGATACAACGCTGAAAGCGATTGACGACATTCGAGACCTGGTCGCCCAGACCATCAAAGACACCCGTTCGCTGACCTTTGAATTGAGTCCGCCGGTGCTCTACGAACTGGGGCTGATCTCCGCGCTGCAGTGGCTGGCGGAAAACCTCGGCAATCAGAGCCATCTCATCATTCATGTCAAGCAGAACCACAGCGATGAAACCCTGCTGGACGGCAATGCCCGGGAGTTGCTGTTCCGCACCGTCCGGGAGCTTCTTCTCAACGCGGTCAAGCACGCCCGGGCCAGCCAGGCGATCATTTCCATCCGCATCCGGCCGGATCATGTCCAGGCGACCGTCAGTGACGACGGCGTCGGGTTCTCGCCCGAAAATATCCAAGCCGAAGACAACAGTTCCCTTGGATTCGGACTTTTCAGCATCCAGGAGCAATTGAACCACCACGGCGGCCGCTTAACCATTGATTCCTCCCCGGGAAAAGGGGCCCGGATGACCATCGATCTGCCGTTGACATCAGGCGAACTATCCTGAAAACAAAGGAAACGCTCATGACCATTAAGATTCTGATCGCCGATGATCACAAGATCGTCCGTGACGGCCTGAGGCAGATGCTCGAACATCAGGGGGGCTACGAGGTTGTCGGCGAAGCCGAAAACGGGCGCAAGGCCCTTCAACTGGCCCGAAAGCATCATCCGGATATCGCCATCATGGACATCAGCATGCCCGACCTGAACGGCATCGACGCCGCCCGCCAGATGATCGCCGAGATCAGCGGCATCCGAATCATTGTGCTTTCCATGCATTCCGACAAGCAGTATGTGGACCAGATGCTGAAGGCGGGGGTCAGCGGCTATCTGCTCAAGGACTGCGCCTTTGAGGAACTCAACCGGGCCTTGAAAACGATCATCCGGGGCGGCGTATACCTCAGCGCTGATGTGGCCGGGCTGGTGGTGCAGGACTATGTGGGGCACCTCCGGGAGAGGGCGCCGGACCCCTCGGTCGAACTCACCTCTCGGGAAAGGGAAGTGCTGCAACTGATTGCCGAAGGCCGTTCCACCAAAGCCATCGCCGAAATCCTCAACATCAGCGTCAAGACCGTTGAAACCCACCGTAAAAAACTTTTGGAAAAGCTGGATGTCAAGAGCATTGCGGAACTCACCAAGATCGCCCTCCGCGAGGGGTTGACCACTCTGTAGATCCAGGGGGCGGCCGTCCCCGGCACCCCCTTTCAGCCAGTCTTCCCAGGCCGGATTTGCCTCCCTCGCCCCCGGGCCAACGAAAATTCCGGGAGAAACAGGGTTTTTCAAAGCCAAAATCAGGGATTGCCTGATTGTAATTCTCCTGGAGCCCGCCTATATTATTCCTAAAAGAATACCTTTTTGAGATGATTCGATCTGTTCGTCCCCGAGGCCGGGTAACGCCCCGGGATCGAGTCGCTGCGGAACGGGTCGGGGCAGGAGAGAGGGGACGGCGGCAACCGGTTAGGGGGTGACCATGGCGATCAGGGTTCTTCTGGTGATTGACCCGGGCATCGGGTGGGAAGGCCTGCGCCGGCTCATTCAACAGCATCCCTGCCTGCGGCTTGCGGCGGAAGCCTCGGACATCCGTTCAGCCCTGGAACTGACCCGAAGGCTTCAGCCCGACATCGTGATCCTGGATATCAATATCCCGCTGCCGGAAATTATCCGGACCGTACAAAACATGATTCGCCATGCCCCTGCCGTCAAGGTGATCACCATATCCATGCAGTCCGACCGGCTATACGCCGAGAAGAGCTTTCTATCCGGAGTCTCCGGCTACCTCCTGAAGGAATGCGCTTATGAGGAATTGATTCCCGCCATCCATCATGTCATGACCGGGAGGGCATACCTGAGCCGGGATATTTTCCGAATTCGTGCCTGATCCGCGCTCAATTTTCCGCCGGGGGATCCCCGCCGTACAACCGATGCTGAGGGCCTCTTTCCGGCAGATTGTGCCCAGACTCCCTTTCCATCTCCATTTCCATGACCGGTGTCCCCGAATTCAGGCCGTGCTCTCCGGTCATCCTGCCGCCGGCCTGCTCCATCATGCTGGGCTTGGCCAAAATCTGCACGGCGCTGTCAATCTTGAAATTGCCGTTGATTACAACCTTCTCCCCTTTTTTCAGCCCGTCCCTGACGACATAGTACCCTTTGGCACGGGGGCCCAAAACCACCTCGCGCGCTTCATAGGTTCCCGGATTCGATGGGATTTCTACGTAGACGATGGCCCGCCTTCCGGTAATCAGCGGCGCTGATTCCGGGATCGCCAGCGGTGGCTTCTCGTCGGCGGCCTTGCCGGGAACGCTGATGCCATCGGCCGACATTCTCGCATGGATGACCGAGCGGACGAGCATGTTGGGTTTCAGCTTTGTTTTGGGGTCCGTGTAGAGCACGCCGACCTGGAAGGTCCGGGTCTTCCGGTCAAAATAGGGGTCCATATATTGCACTTTTCCGGTATAGGTTTCTCCCGGAAAAGAATCCGTTTCAAACTCAGCCTCCTGGCCGATCCGGATCCAGGGGACGTCGGACTCGTAGGCGTCGAATTTCGCCCATATATTTTTGGGGTTGGCGATGGTGAAGATGGTCTCCCCGGTGTTGACGTAGGTGCCTTTATAGGCGTATTGCTCCAGAACAACGCCCGTGGTCGGGGTGGTCACTGTGGAGATACCGGAGGGCTGGCCCCGCGCCATGACATTATCGATGTCGGTCTGGGACAATCCCAACAGAAGCATTTTGCGCTGGATCTGATCCAGCTTGTCCTGGTCGGCCGCAAGGGCCGTCTGTTCCGCTTCGGAGAGATCGTCCTCCTGTGAAGGGATCAGGGATCTTCTCGCCGGCCGCATCAGCCGTTTGTAGCGCTGGCCCCTGGCCGGCCGGTAGTCGAGAGGGTCGGGATACTTTTTGAGTATCTCGAACAGATCCTGCTCCAGGAAATAGAGCTCGGAGGAATGCATATCAAAGAGCGGATCACCGCGTCTAACGGTCTGCCCGGCGCGCTTGACATAAATGCGGTCGATGACGCCCGGCGCAAACGCCGTGACCTGGTACTGCTCGACGGGATCGTATTCAATTTTGCCGAACAGCCGGACCTCGGCGGAGACGAATTTTCGCTCCACCGCCGCCACCTGAATCCCGGCGGCCTGGACCGCCTCCTCCGAAAACGACACCCGGGGCGGGCCTTCCTCGCGCCGCTGTTCCTGGGCGGGAACCGCCGCCAGCTCCATCCCGCATACCGGGCATTGACCGGGCTTTTCCATGGGTGGAACACAGTTCATCGGGCAGATGTAGAGCAGTTCCTCGGCGGCATCGACCGGCGACATCCCGGCGTGCTCATGGCCGGCGTTATCGATTGTTCCCGCCGGGGCGTGGTCATGGGCCGGGGGGTTGGCGGCGCCGGGCCCGCTGCCTTTCAGGCCGTAGCCCACGCCGAAACCCAGCATGACGGCGGCCACAATAACGACGAGCTGCCTGGGGAAGATGAACTTGTCGATGGGGATTTTCATGGATGTCACCGGTCCTCAATGGTAGTGGCCGATTGGAATGCCTCCCGGCCAGGTTCCGAATACGCTCCGCGGGAGGCCGCCGCGCCATCCCCAAGGGCGACCGTAGCGCATGTTGCACGGTCAGCCGTCAGCAGAGGAGATCTGGCGCGGTGATTTTTCTTGGGTGGAATCGAGAATACCACATCCTTTGCGTTTGCAAAAGCGCTGCGTAAGGTGAACGGTGGATGAGCGCCCTGGGTTCGGAGGGGAGGACTTGAGGCGCCGGCTTCCTTCCCCGGCCGCCGATCTGCGGCAGGGGAGGGAAGCCGGGTCGCATCGGGATTGATGCGATTGGGCTATGAATGGAATTTTCGCCTGAATCCGGCAATCCCGGCCAGGCCGATCCCGAGGACGACCATGGTTGCGGGTTCGGGAACCGGCACGGAATCGGCGACCCCGGTAAGACTCACCTGATGAAGCAGGAAGCTATTGTTGATGGCGCCTGCCGCAGGTGCCAAGACGATGGATCTGATCCTACCATCATTCAGTTCGTCCAACAGTCCTGCTGACGCCAGGTTCAATTCGAAATTGAAACCACCGTCGGCGATTCTACCGACATCGAAGACATCGTTAAACACAATCACATTGGGAAGCAAGGGGTCGGGAATCTGGATGCTTATTCGGATGCTCTCAAGATCGGTATCTTGGGATGTAAAATTGAAATACATAAACGCCGAGCTGATCGACATTGATAGGATATCCGGCAGGACAAAATCCGCGGTTGGCAGGTCATTTCTTACCCGAACATCCGCCTCTGTTGTGGCATTCCAGTTAAACAATCTCGCTCTTCCGTCCGGGGGCTCTGTCTGGTCGTTGTTGGCGTCAAGAAAGAAATCAAATGTCGCCCTGTATCCCATATCCGCACCGGGAGTTAGCAACCCCTTTTCAGCCATGGCAAAAAAATTATTGTCCGTTTTCGAACCAAGAAATGTCTCCGTAAACGGCAAAGCCCAAACGGTGCTTGACATTGCAAGACACAAACACGCCACAAACAAAGAGGATAGCATTCTTTTCATTTACCCGTTCTCCTTTCCTTGGCAAAAGTATTTACTGCTCCTAACGAAAACACCGGATGCAATGACCGGCATATTATTGAATCCGGAATCCCCGGGGGTATATCCCTGAGGAGGCCGGCTTTCCCGCTGCGTTGAACTGGCTGCTGTAAATGAAAGCAATAAACATGCCTTAAAGCTAACAATTTGTATTTAAACACTTTTCATTCATGGGCCTGTCCCACTTACCGAAAAATGTAAGAAATTCCGACAAGCATAGCCAATTGAAAACCACCGGATCTATCGCATAAAAACATAACATTCTAATTTTATATATTAATATAGACTTACCGGAAAGCATTAAAGTCATTTGATCTGTCTCAAAAAAGATGTCGGGATGCTTTACAATCCCATCGGAACCCGGCCTATGCCAGGGGCAGGGGGCCGATTTGCCGCTTCTGCCCCATTCGCGCCAGTTCCGTGATGTGCTACTTCAAAACGATGGATGCGGATTCCGATCCCTCGGGGCCGAACACCGTCACCGAGACGGGCCGCGATCCGAAGCTGCCTGCGAAGCTGTTGATAGCCCGCTGCCAGCGGCTTTTCGTGGCATTCCAGGTCATGTTGCGGGTGATGCTCCCGCCGTTCGCAAGGTACATGGTGACCTTCAGACCGGCCTGGGCGCCCAGTCCGCTTTCGGCGTAGACGGTGAGCTTGTCGGTGGAAACCTGGTAGACGGCATGGGTGATATCGATGGTCAGGTCATAGCCGTTGCAGTCCTGATCGATGCCGTCGTGCTTGACCTCCGGCGCCCCGGGGTAAGCCGCGGCATCATTGTCGTTGCAGTCGACATCGGCGGCGTATCCGTCGCCGTCGCTGTCCGGATTTAGCGGCGGGTCGTCGTCGATGATCGTCACCAGCGCACTGTCCGGATATCCCGGCACGGCGCCCCCGGTCGCGTTGGAAAGGGTCACCGTGAGGTCTTCATCGCCCTCGTGGACCGTATCGTTCAGAATCGTGATGGTAAACATCCGACTGGTCTGCCCGTCGGCAAAAGAGAGCGTGCCGGAGGCGGCGACATAGTCGGCCCCCGGAGCGGCCGTGCCGTTTGAGGTCGCGTAATCGACCGCGACCGCCCCGGCGCTGCCGCTTGTCCGGGTCACCGTCACGGTGACGCTGCCGCCGGCTTCATCTACACTGTAATCGCTCGTGCTGAACTGCAACTGACCGGGCTGCGGCGAGCCGCTGTTGGCGAGGAGCCAGTCATAGGCGGCGGCGGCATCCAGCAGGCCTGCGCCGTAAAGGTTATCCGGTCCGGCCGCCCCAAGGTCGGCCGCACTCTCGCCGATGGCGGATTCCATCTGGGATACCGTCGGGGTAATCCCCTGGCCGGCCATCGCGTTCAGGAGCAGGGCCATGGCGCCGGACACATGGGGCGTGGAGAAGGAGGTTCCGGTCACACTCACATAGGAGTTGGGGAAAATCCCCCCGAAGGTGAGATCCGATGCTCGAACGAGCTGCCCGGGCGCCGTAATTTCCGGAAAAACATCGCCGGCGCAGGCGGAAGGCCCCCGGCTGCTGAAATAGGCGATATTGCCGTTGCCGTCGACGGCGCCCACGGCAAAGCTCCCGGGGTTGTTGGCGGGGCTCACGCTCGACGGAGCCGAGGGGCCGGAGTTTCCGGCGGCAAAGGTCACCGCGATCTCCGCGGCCTTAAGAACGGCGATATCATCGGCGAATTCAGCGTTGCACTGGTTGTAGGTGCCGTCAAGGTACCACGAATTGTTGACGATATCGGGGCCGTCACCCGTGTTCGGGTTGCCGTCGGGATCGAGCACCCACTGGAACCCCAGGTGGATGTCGCTCAGGGAGGCCTGGCCCGAATCATCAAAGATCTTCACGGCGATCCACCGGGCGCCGGGCGCCATCCCAATGGCGCTGCCCCCGGCATCGCCGCCGACGATCAGCCCCAGGGCCTGGGTGCCGTGCCCGCTGGCATCATATGGCGCAGCATGCTGGCCGTTGGGGTCGTACCAACTGTTGGTGCCGCCCCGGTACCGGGGGCCGATGTCGGGATGGTTCAGGTCCGCGCCCGAATCCATGACGGCGACCACGACGCCGGTCCCGTCAAAACCCTGGGCCCAGAGGTCCGGCGCACGGACGGCATCGATGTTCCACTGGGGAGTGGCGGACCCTCCTGTCTCGCCTGCCGGCGCGGGTTCCGGCGGCAGGGTGATGGTCGCGTCGAATACTACCTTCTCCACGCTTTGGAGGCCGGCAAGATCATCGACGAGGGACGCCGGGACCCTTGCGGCAATGCCGTTAACAATCCAAAGAGATACCGGGTTCTTGATCTTGTTTTTTTTGAGGATCTGGAGCAGCTCCTTCTGCGTTGCGTCTTTTTTATCAATCAGCGATTTGATGATCTTGGAACTTCTGACGGCCTTGTCCTTGTCTGTGAAGGCCGTCAAGTCTACCGTGCCGTAAAGGTATATGATGACCGGAACCTCCTCGTCGGGCCCCAGGGCATTGAGTTTCGAGATCAGGAGCGGATCGATCTCGCCGGCGTGCGTCGCCGGCCCCGCCGCTGCACAGAGAATCAGAAAGAGCATAACAGCAAATAGTTGTCTTTTCATGGGTTCACCTCCGAATTATCGTTCAACTCAGGCATTTTCCTCCGGCCGCCGCTGGTTTTTCACTGTGGGAGAGGCTTTGCCGCCGCAGTCGTTGTGCCGTAACCAGGCAACGTTGCGATTGTAAAGCGCCTCCCGCGATGAAAAAATGGCCGCAACAGGAGATCGGGGGTTGCGCCGAAGGATCAATACCGGCGCATCGAACTTGCCGGGGCGTTCCGCTCCCCGATCCGGCTGTCACCGGCTTCTTACTGCACCGTCAGGTTTTCCGCCTTGAACTCCCCGATCACGACCGTGACCTTGTCCCCCTTTTGCACCAGCTTCGTCTGGTTTCCGAAGAACATCCAGTAGGTACGGCCTTCCTGAGGGTTGTTGGAGCTGCGCAGGGGCCCGACCTTGGCGGTCACGGGGACGGAGAGCACCTTGCCGGAATCCTGATGGATCAGGTAGGGTTTGGTCTCCCGCTTGAACAGCGAGGCGGCCCTTTGGGAATCCAGCACCTTGTAGCGAAAATCGATCATATTGCCGGCCATGGCCGTTCGCATGGCCACCACTTCCACGCCCCATTTTTCCGCCATTGCGGCCGGCGCAACCTCCTTGGACGGCGGGGTCGTGGCATCGCCCGTGGCCTGGAAAGCGGCGACGAGCAGCAGGACAAAGGTGAACATCATAAATTTCAGACACCCCTTTTTTATGAATTTTCTTATAATTTTCATATCTTCCATCATGGCCGTATCCTCTTTGAAAAGGTTATTGAATTGATCGTCATCCCATGCGTCGTCCGTAAAAACGTCTTCCGGCACGGCCCAGCCGATGCCTGAATGCTTGATTGGCTGCGGCCGGGACGGGGGTTGCCCCCCCGCCCGATATCGCATTGAATTCAAGAGAAATACACGCAATGGCAGCCTTCTCCGCCGAAGGGGGGAGAAGGCTTTTCATTGCCGATTACTGCCGCACATTCACCCGTACGTTGGCCCTGTTGGAAACAGCCCCGTCATCGTCTTCGACGCTGTACTTGAACAGGTCCGTCCCTAAATAACCCGGGGGCGGCTGGTAGGTGATGGTGCCGTTGTAGTTGTTGGTCACCAGACCGCCGTTCTTGGACAGTCTCGGGGCAGGGTTGAGGCAGTCATTGAATCGCACGCAGACCGTGGCCGGAGCGATAGCACCGTCCGGGTCTGAGTCGTTGCCGACCACGTTGATGGTGATGGCTCTAGTGACGCACGGCACCGTGGTGTTGTTACAGGCCCTGGTGGTGGCGAAATCGTCCACCGCCACCGGCGACTGGTTGGCGCCGGCCGTCACCGTGACCGTCACGGTGGCCGTATTGCCGACCCCCGTGCCGTCCGTTGCGCTATAGGTGAAGGTGTCCACGTACTCGCCCGTTACGGTCGGGGTGTAGGTGCAGGTGCCGCCCGGGGCGGCCGTATCGCAGGTCACCGTTCCGCTGGTTCCCTGGCTGAAGGTGTTAACCCTCAGCGCATCCCCGTCCGCATCCGTGTCGTTGGCCAGCACGTTGATCACCGCCGGCGTGTTGTCGTCGGTGCTCGCCGAATCGTTAACGGACGTCGGCGGGTCGTTCTGGGGGGTGATGGTGATGGTCGCGACCACCTCGTTGCTGGTGGCCTGCACCGTGTTATTGGTGGTGTTGACCGCTCTGGCCACGTAAGTGAAGGTGTCAAACAGGGTCTCGCTGCCGTTGTGGATGTAAGTAAATCCGCCGTCGGCGTTCAAGGTCAGCGCACCGTTGCCTGGCGCCGTCACCAGGGAGGCCCTGAGGCTGTCGGCGGCTAAGAAGTAGCCGCCGCGAGTGTCGTTGGCAAGCACGCCGGCTGCCGGTTGGATGAGGGTTCCGCCTTCATTGACGCTGTAGGCGTCTGCGAAGGCCACGGGAGGCGCCGTGTACGGCACCGGCTTGGAATCCGATCCGCCCTGGTCACTCGTCACTCCGGCCGTCCCCGGGTTTGCCGCAACACCCCGGGCAAAGAGTCGGTAGTCGAAATCGACGTTTCCGATATACGGCATGAGGCCATAGCCGGTCAGTGTCAGCACCGCACCGGGAGCTGCGCTGGAGTCGGCCCAGACCCGCAGTTCGCCAGCCGTAAGGTAGCGCGTCCGTAAAATAGCCACCGTGTCGCTCGCGGTTCCCGCGCCCACCTGGAGCCGGGCCAGCATCCCGCCTTTTCCGAAGCCGCCCGAGGTCAGGTGGTGCATGCGATCAAATAGCGGGTAGACCGCTTCCGCACCGGGCACCCATAGGGCATCGATAGTCTTGCCGGGGGCAAGATGGGCGGAGTACTGCTCCCTGGCGTAGGGATAGGGGTTGCCGTCCTCGGCGACCAGGTCCATGTACCCGCCGTTATAAAGCATGGGCGAGTGCGACTTGAGCCCGGCGTTCAGCATCCGGATCAGCAAGGTTTCTCCAACCCCGCCGGCGTCGAGAGGAGGCGTCGGAGCCAACGGATCAAAGGGCTTCCCATTGATGAGAAAGTACTTGGGTTTGTAGGTCAGCGGGGTTGCGCCGACCGCCGTTGCGTGCTGGGCGGGGTCGATCTCGCTGTAGAGCAGGACAACCTCGCTGTCGTAGAAAAGGCCCGGATAGGCCTCGCCCTGTGCGACATCCACCGCCAGGGCGAAGTAAAGCCCCATGGGCACCTGCAGGGCCGGATGGGTGCCGCTCTGGATCAGGAAGGAGCCGGGTTTGAGATTGGTCCAGGTGTAAGCGACCGGTCCTTCACCCGGCCCGGTTTCCACGTCGAAGGAGCGAACCCTTAGGGGGTCCGACGGCAACGGGACAGGCGTCAATTGTTTTGATTGGCCCGGAATGACGATGGAAACCGGGACCGGGAGGTTGTTGGTCAGGTTGATGGTGAGGTCGTCCCCCTCAACAGGTTTTACGGGCATATCAAACGGTTTCCACTGCGTTCCGGCATCCGCGCTGTCGAAGAACCCCCACATGGTGATGACTTGACCCGTGAGGGGTCCTGCGCCATCCGGGTCGGGCATGGTCACCGGCCGGGCCTCGGCCTTGAGGTTCAGCGTAACGCTTGCCGCAAGGGAGGGACCCGCCGCCAGGGCGACGGCAGCCAGCGCAAGGGCCAGCAGCCTGAAATATATCTTGAAAATAGTGTCATTCATATCCTCATCCCTCCTCTCTTAAGGTATCGTCACGCCCGGGGCTTCGATGATCAGCATGGTCAGCATGCCGCCGGGGAAGATGTCGTAGTTGGTCAGCTCCTTCTCCGTGTGGGAGTGCCACATGTAGCTGAAACCGCCGTTGGGATTGAGCCCGCCCTCCCCCGGAGGCAACGCCCCCGCCGTGCCCAGGAACGGACTGCCGCTGTACCAGCCGCCGAAGGCCAGGTCCTGCTTCTCGGGCAGGGTCACCGGAAACCGTTTGTTGTGGTCGGCGCAGTACTCGTAGGGGAAATCCGAGTTGGCGTCTGCAAAACCATCCGGCGGCGCCAGACCTGTTTCGTTGTTGACGATGTCGATGCAGTTGTGGGCATACATTGGATCATCGAGCGTGCTGCCGTAGATGTCCCAGTTGAGCCCCTTTCCGGTCCACTGGAAGATGGCGTCGACGGTCTCCCCCGGAATCGCGTTGATGGTGAAGCCTTCGTAGCTCAGGTCGGCTCCGCGGCCGGGGGCGCTCTCCAGCATTCGTCCGTCACGGGCGATGACCCGGGCGTGGTTGCCGTGGTGATGGAACGGGTGCATGTCGCGGTTCCCTCCGATGACCCGCATCAGCATGCGCTCACCGGGATGCATCCTCGGAACGGTGTTGTAGGGCTGGGTCGGCAGCCAGAAGACATTGGACTCTGACATGTCGTCCGGCGCCGTGCGCCCGTTGATGAACCAGTAGTTGGAAAAGTAGTCCGAGAGATAGTCGGACTGCCTCAACTGTGCGGCATCGGGTCCGAAAAACTGCACGGTGTCATGGATTCGGGGATCCATCTCGCTCAGGAGGAAGAGATACTCGTGGTCGAACCGGCTGTCCGGGTGATTGTAGGCGTAGTTGCCGGGAAAGCCGCTCGGCCTTACGATCAGCGCGCCCAGCAGCCCCATCTCCACCTGGAGCTCGGGCCGGGTGCCGCTGTGGTACATGTAGGTGCCGGGATGGCCGGCGGTGAATTGATAGGTGACCGTGCCACCGGGGGCCGCCTCGCTCGTCAGCAGCCCGGGAACTCCGGGATCCGTACCCTCAACCGTCACCGCCTGTCCCGGAAAGACCATGGAAACGTTGGGGATTGCACCGCCGCCCGCTACGGCCAAGTTGTTGGTCAACTGAACCGTAATGGTCTGGCCTTCGGTAACGATCAGCGTGGGGCCGGGGTACTGTGCCCTGGCACCGCCGTTGGCGTAGCCCCAGAGCAGCACGCTGCCGCCGTCGGCGGTGCTGATCCGGTCGACCCTGGCCGTCAGGTTGAAACTGGTTCCGCTGATGCCGTCGATTGCGGCCCCGGCGCTGCCCGTCAGCAGGAATAGAAGCACCGCCGCAACGAGGATGGGAACCCTTGAAATTCGATAGGTTGTTTTATTCATTGCCGTTCTCCTTTCCTTAGGGTGCAATGCGGATCTCGGTCATCATGCCGCCGAAATCCTCATCACCATTGGCCAGGTAGTTCAGGTCGGCCGCATAGAGGAAATACGTCCCAGCGGCCACGCCCGTGGTGTCTAATATTACGTCGTAAGATTCCCCGCCGCCCATGGTGACCGAGTTGGTCGTATAGTATAGGTCCTTGCCGTTCGCGCCCGGGCCCCGCAGCAGCCTGGCGTCCTTGCCCACCACCTGCATGGGGATGCCGAGGCTGGTCAGGGTGTAAAAGCGCGTGACCGCCAGGTTGGAGAGCCGCAGCAGGATCCTGTCGCCCCCATTGGCCTCCACCAGAGCGCTCAGCGGCTGGGTTGTCGTGGCCGGAGCAATCGGTTTGGCATCCGGCGGCGCTGCCGGCGCGGGCCCCACCGTATCCGGGTAGCCCCGTCCGTTGAGCATGGGGTAGTCGTCCCGCATCAGGGCAAAGGGCAGGGGCTGGACCCCCTCGCTGGAATCGTGAAAGGCGGAATCGAAAGAGCCGAGCTGGATGGCAACCTCCACGTCGTAGCCCGTGGAGCCGTCACCGTCGTTGTAGGCAAACTGGGTGAACCCGCCGATGGATTTGCCGTTTTGGGCGGGCCGGACGTACAGGCTTCCCAGCATGCCCATCTGCATGTGTTCCGTGGCCTCGACGTGGCAGTGGTACATGTAGGTGCCGGGCTCGTTGTTGAGGTAATAATAGGTCAGACTGGAGCCCATGTTGATGGCAATACCGCTCTCGGGCAACCCGTCGAAGATGTTCGACGACTCGGGAAAGCCGTGGTAATGGACGGTATGGGGATCGAAGAGGTCCGGCCGCATCACCATGCCCACGTTGGACAGGGTCAGGTAAAAATGGTCTCCCTCGTCCAGAACGATGGGCGGTGCCGCGAAGGTTTGCGCCAGCAGACCTTTCTGCAGGACTTGATTTTCAGGGATTCCCGTGACGTCGGCAAAACCGAACATGTACATGGGGCGCCCGTCCGCCATGGTGATGAAGCCGTCGCCGCCGGTCAGGTGCAAGCACTTGGTGTCGGCGGGCTGGATTTCTCCAGGGGAGTTCCAGGCGGCGTCACCGTCGGTGTCGCCCGGGCACTGAACGGAAACCGCCGCTCCGGACGGCATCGCGACAAACACGAGCATACCGATCATCAGGAGCGGGATTAAAAATCGATAAGGTTTTTTCATGGTGACACCCCTTTCGTTTTGGACGGAGTTTACCGGGATGTGATCTTGGTATGTCCATATCCGTGGCGGTCTGCGGAAAACTTCGTCCTGAGTTGAATCTTTTGAATATCTTTACCGTCCTGCCCTGCCTGTCTTGATACAGGCAGGGCTGCGGGGATACCAAGTTGGGCCCGCCGGTGGTTCGCCAGCCGGCGGGGATGGTCTATCTCTTTAAATCCATGGCTAAAATCCGCCGAACAGATTTTCATCGGCCCCGATATCGACACCCGGGCCGATGGGCCGGGGATCACCGTCGAAATCCGTTCCAAGGATCACGGCGCCTGACGCAAACCCCGCGTTCAAAGCCGTTGAGGCGATGCCGATATGGTAATCCGCGCAGGTACCCGGATCGTTGTTGTTCGGGTTCGGATCGTCGCACAGGGTCAGCGGCCCGAAGCGCACCCGGATGAAGTTGCCGCCTTCGTCGAAGGCCGCCGGCACGCCGATCGCGGTGGTGGGCTCGCCCGGCACCACGGTGGTGCCGCGTCCGCCGTTGAAGTATTCGTTCACGAACGCCGGGTTGGCGCCGCTTGCCGTATCCTGGTTGTTGGCCACATAGGTGTGGCCCGCGTCCTCAGATCTGTCGGTGAGGATGCTCCAGCGCGGATCTAAATACTGCGCCGTCAGCGTCCCCAGCACCCCCAGGTCGTCGTAGACCGGGGCTGCGCCGCCGGCACCCACATCGGGCACCAGCCCCGTGGTCGCCGGGATCTGGCTGGGGTCGATCTTGAAGTAGAACGACCGGTTGTGCCAGATGACGTTGTCCAGCAGGAACGGGTTGGGGTTCTCCGGGTCGCAGAACTGGCTGGTGCAGCCTATGGTGGCGAGCAGGGTGCTCAGCCCGGCACTGTGGGCCCGGGCAACGATGCCTGCCGGCTGCGGGCTGGACTGGTTGGGGCTGCTGGGGGAGAAGGCCCCGGCAGCAGTCGCCGTGCTGTCGTTATTGGCCACGGTGTTGTGCATGATCCGCACCCGGGCGGTGTCGCCTCCCAGCGAGATGCCGCCGCCGGCCAGCCCGGCCACGTTGTTGATGATCATGTTGTTGGCGATGTCGATCAGATGCCACCCGTTCTCGTTGGCTCCGGAAGCCTGCACATCCTGGCCGTTGACCTGGCTGGTGCGGATGCCGCCGCCGTCACCGGCGCCGGCCGCGTTGCCCAGGATCAGGTTGGCGTTCACCGTCACCCGGCCGGAACCCTGGGTCAGGGTATCGGTCCCGAACGGCGCCAGGCCGCCGATGAAGATGCCGCCGCCGTTGAAGGTCTGGCCCTGGTTGAAGTTTTCGTTGAAGAGAACCTTGTTGTTGGCGATGAGGCCGTTGTTGCTCAGCCCCAGGTGGCCGATGCCGCCGCCGTCCCTGAGGGAGAAGTTGCCGCAGATCCAGTTCTTGGTGACTTCATAGTTGTCGGACCCGGTGCAGAGCGACACGCCGCCTCCGGCCCCGCCCTGGCCGCCGTTCTGGCTGATCTGGTTGTTGAAGATGCGGACGTTGTCATTGTCGGCATCCTGGTAATTCTCGGCCAGCGGGTTGATCATCTCGGGGTGGCCCACACGGACGCCGCCGCCGAAAAAGCCGCTGTTGTTCTTGACCACGTTGTTGGCGATGTCTATGAAATCACCATACCCGCTGACGACGATGCCGCCGCCGGTCGAGGCGCCCTTGATGGTGAAGCCGGAGATTCGGGCCCCCCGGTTGACCTGGACGCCTGCCTGATTCCTGTTAAAGGCTCTGGGACCGGATGCCTTGGCCAGCACCAGCACCCCGGCGCCCTCCTCGGTAAAGAGCGTCCCGGGTTCAATGCCGCCGAAAGCGACCTCCTGCCCGGGCAGCAGGTCGACATCGCCGTTGGTCACCAGTTGTTCAAGCTTCTCCCGCCATGCCTGCAGTTTCTCGGCCGGCTGGTTAATGGCGTTGATGAGGGTGTCTCCAGCCCCCCAGCCCTGAAGCTGGACGGGCTTCCACATGATCACCATCTCGTTGTAGTTGCCGGGTCTTACCAGGATGAGATCGTTGATGCCGGCCTGGTCGATGGCCCGCTGGATCGGTCCGTTTCCCTGGGCGTCAACGGGGCCGGGAGAGACAGTTCTGACGCTCGCACCGGCCCGGAGGCCCTTCTGGACCGTCATGCCCATGATGGTGGAGACGCCGGTGGCGCGGGTTACCACCAACGGATGTCCGCCGACGGCGAGCGCGTTCAGTTGCGCGGGAGTCAGGGCCGCCACGATTCTTCCATTATTCCAGGTGGTGATGTTCGTCAGCGGCACCCCACCTAACGTCACGGTGCCCCGCTGCCCGCCGAAGCCGTAGTTGCGCGAGATGGTGGGAGGCGTTGTTCCGCCCACGCCTTCATACTCGGGATTCGGAACGGAAACCTGGCCCATGGACTGGATCGTGATCGATTGCCCCGCCCTGATCGTTCCATTAGAATTCAAGGCAATGTACGGCCCGCCGCCCACCCCGTTGCCGCCAACAGTGACCCGTCGGATTCTGGGCGTCGCGTCCGGGAACTCGCAGTCCAGCGGGTACTGGCCGGGTCCGGCGAAAGCCGCCGTGGGCACCACCGGCGTATCCAGGTAGGTCGTGGACCCGGGCATGTACTGGAAGGTGTAGCAGAACGTGCTGTACTGCGGGTTGAAGAGCGGATCCTCGGTCCCGTCCGCCAGGGTCGGGTGGTTCATGCAGGTGGTCAGCATGTTGGGGGACATACCGCTGGGCTGCGGCAGGTTCGCCGTGTAGGTGGAGGGCACCAGCGCGTTGTAGACCCCGTACTCGTCGGAGTAGGTCCGCGAGATCTCCCGCCCCTGCCAGTCCTGGATGGATACCGGCAGGAAGGGGGGTGCGAACTTCTCGCCGAACGTGGGCGCGGCCGGATCGAATTCGTTGGCGGTGTCGTCCAGGATGAAGCCGATGATGTGGCCCGCAACCGGCACTTCCGTGAAGAAGTTGAAGTCCGCCGCCGCATTGGCGCCGGTGCTGAGGGTCACCAGCTTGCGGTCGCAGAGGGGCTGGGTCGTGCCGCCGAAGTTGGAGCCCACCGGTACGCCGGGGAAGAGCGTCAGCTCGGCCGGCACCTCATGGGGGCCACCCACGCAGGGCGGGGGCAGCAGCCCCGGGCTCGGGATATAGCTTTCGCCGAAATCCACGTTTCGGTCCTCCTGCATGGCGATCTCGTAGGCCGGAGGCGGACTGGCCTCCACGATGTACAAGCCCTCGGGAAGGGGGGTCGCCACGCCGTTGGGGTTCCATGGCGGCAGAACATTCCCGTTGTTGGGGTTGATAAAGTATTCGGTGAAGGCGTAGCCGCCGTCGAAAACCCCGGGCCGCACCTGATTGAAGTTGCGGATGCCGTCGTAACAGTCGGTGCGCACGCCCCGGAACTCGAAGGGGGCTTCACCGGGAACTGAGGCGTTGGCGCCGTACTGGCAGTTGCTGGGCAGGTTGTCGTCCCAGCTGTCGGTGGTGGTGATCATGATGGCGTCGCCGAAATTGAAATTGGTGGTGTTTCCGCTTCGGTTGACGTCTTCCGGACCCATGCCGGTACAGGTATCGCCGCACAAGCTCGGGTTCCAGTTGAAGGGATAGTTGTCGATATCGGCATAGTTGAGGCCGTTGTTGTTGCGATCATCGGGAATCTGGTCCGATCCCGGCAATCCGGTGGCGTTGATGACCTTGTCTTCATACAGGGTGACCTGCACCCTCGGGATGCCGGGCTCCCACAACTCGACCGCGGCCTTGGCGGGGTCGTCCTCGGCCCGGGTGACCGCATAGTAGACCACGCCCGAGATGCCGCCGTTCTCGCCGCGGCCATAGGATGTCTTGCCCCACTGCATGACGCTGGTCTGTCCTAAAAAGCCCTGGAATCCCTGCGTCAGCACCGGCCCTTCCTCGGTCCGGTTCGTTGCCGTGGTCACACCGATGTCCTGATCAGGGGGATTTCCCTGGGGCTGCGGGTTGAGCTGGCTGCCGAATGTCGACGGATCACCGAAGGGGATGGGACCGCCGTCATCCACCGTGACCGTGACGCCGGTGGCCTTGAACCGTAAAAAGTCCACCTCGGCAACGAGCCAGGAGAAGAACGGAAAAACCTCGTCAAAGGGCACGAAGCCCTCGCTGTCGGTGGGGAAGGACTGGTAGACAGTGCCGTCTCGCCAGCGCAGGTTGACGGCCTGCTCCGGGATCGGGGTCAATTCGTTGGCGTCGCGAACCCCGTTTTCATTGGTATCCAGGAAGACCTCGTGCTCCAGCCGGGTGAACCATTGAAAAACCGGAACGTCTCCCAGGTCGCAGTCTCCGTCGACGGTGTTGCAGGTACCGTCGGCCTTTACCGTGATGCCGTGGAAGCCGAAAATGAGGTCCATGTTGTCGTCAAAGACGACCAATTGATAATCGCCCGGGGGAACGGCCGGGATGTCAAAACTGCCGCCGTCCGTTCGGGCCACATAGATGCCCTCGGATGCGCCGGCCAGCCCCGCGTTGTTGTTGAGGCCGATCCATGGGGTGGTGTGGGTGAAGGGGGCGCCGCTGTAAAAGGCGCTGCCCGGCGGCCGGGAGATGTGCAGATTGGTGACCTGGCCGGAGATGGTGGCGCTGCTTCCGTTGGCTGATGGGATCTTGTTGAATTCTTTAACAAAGCCAATAAAGGCATGATATCCCGGCGGGCCGAATTCCGCGAAAAAAGGCGGCTCGTTGGCCTTGACCCAGGCGTCGATGACCTTCTTGCCCTCGATGGTGGCGGTCTGCTGGTATCCGCTGCCCACAGGCGGCACGGCCTGGACACCGTACTTGCCGGGCGCCAGGTTCTTGATGGTGATCGTGCCGTCCGGACCGGTGACGAGCGGGTGGGATCCGCTGATGATGGGGTTGCCGTCGGCGTCAAGGCACCCGAAGTTCGTGTTGGGGTCGCCGTCCGGCTGTCCGAAGGCGTCGCAGGTACTGAGGTACTCGGTGCCCAGATTGTTTCCGAAGGCGTCCTTGGACTGAGCACCGGCGCAGGCGCCGTATTTCCCGCAGGCGTCTTCAAGCAGGATCGAGAAGCCCGCAAGCCCTTGCTCCGTGGCATCCGGGGCGTTGTTGATGGGTAGCGTGTCCTCGAAAACAAAGATGGTGATCTGTGCCGTGGGGATGGGGTTTTCGTTAAGGTAGACGGTGGCGCTGGCATTGCCCGCGGCGTCGAACTCAACGGCCGCACCGCCGATGGAATAAGTTCCCGCTTCTTTGGGAATCACGGACACATGGTAGTTCTTGTCGGAATCCAAATCGAGGGAGGCCAGCGCCGTCTCTCGAGGGTTCGCTGTATCCAGCGGAACCGATCCCTTGGCCACTACCGGCATGTAACTGCGGTGGAAGCTCACCGACAGGGTGTTCTTCAGGGGGTCGCCCACCCGCCAGTTGGGGTCGAGAATCGGGTTGCCGGCCGCATCGGTCTGAACCTGGCCGCTGGCGTTTCGCTGGACGTGATAGGTCTGGTCCTCCTCGATCAGCCAGCGGTATTCCGACAGGGCTGTGGTCGTGCCGTCCTTGTTGACCCCGTTGACTGTCAGATTGACCGCCGCCAGGGCATTCGCACCTAAAAATGCGCCGATAACCAGGGTGAGCAACACCCAGCTACCGATCCGTACCTTTGGAATTGAATCGAAGTAACTTTGCATCATTCTGCCTCCTTATGGTTTCATCTATTGTTTTGGGAACGGTAAGATCACAAAGAGCATCAGCAGAGGCCGCCATGGATCTCTCCGCCGAGACAGGCTGGAATCAGTTGATTATGAGAGATCAACAGGAATTAATCGCTCACCACCGCGCGGGATGTTGATTCGTCCACAGGTTCCGTTGATCGGCAAATAGTGCACAGGAGCCGCTGGACAGCGCTGAGAATAGAGACCGTCCTGCTTATGTCAAACCCTACCGCTCAAGGCATGCAGGCGCTGTCAGCAGACTCGGGGGAAGAAGGTAATATTCCCGATGCTCATGGGGAAAATTTAACATTTCCAGTAGACGCAACGTAAAACAAAAGCCAAACGGAATAAATCAGGGTTTCCCTGTTTTTGGGGGGAGAAAAACCTGACATTATTAACTGACCCGCAATATTTTTTTGGAAATTGCTTTTTGATGAGAATCAGGGTATGCAGGAATCGCTCCCCGGTTAGGCCGTTCCGTGGCGACTGGATGTCAGTCAAGACATGGTTGCCGCGTTAATCATTCGATATGGATATCTTTTTCACCAGCAATCTGGATCGGCACGCCGTTTTCAAGATACTGACATCAAAATAATCCGGCCGGTGTTATGCCCGAGCGCACATCCAACAGGACAGGATCCGCGTCACCAATCGAACGGATGATACGGTTTTGCCTGCAAAACGGGATGATTGTTTTTCTGGTGGTCGTCATCCTCATTGGATGGGGGCTGGTGGTGGCGCCGTTTGACTGGCAGATGGGCGGGCTGTGGCGCGACCCCGTTCCCGTGGATGCCATTCCGGACATCGGCGAAAACCAGCAGATCGTTTTTTCCGAGTGGCCCGGCCGGTCCCCCCAGGATGTTGAGGATCAGATCACCTACCCTTTGACCGTCGCCCTCCTGGGCGTCCCCGGCGTCAAAACCATCCGCGGCTATTCGATGTTCGGCTTTTCCCTGGTCTACATGATTTTTGAGGATCAGATCGATTTTTACTGGTCCAGGTCCCGGGTCCTGGAGCGCCTCAACAGCCTTCCGTCGGGCGAGTTGCCCGAGCGCGTCCAGCCCACCCTCGGACCCGATGCCACCGTGCTGGGTCAGGTGTTCTGGTATACGCTGGAGGGCCTGGATTCCGGGGGGAAGCCGGCCGGTGGCTGGGATCTCCATGAATTGCGGACCGTTCAGGACTGGTACGTTCGGTATGCCCTGATGTCGGTGCCGGGCGTGAGCGAGGTGGCTTCCGTAGGGGGGTTTGTTCAGGAATACCAGATCGACGTGGACCCTGATCGGATGCGATATCGCAACGTCACCTTGGAGGAGGTTGTCAATGCGGTGCGCCGGGCGAACGTGGATGTGGGCGCCAGAACCATCGAGGTCAACAAGGTCGAGTACGTTATCCGCGGTCTTGGCTTTGCCAAGTCCGTCGAGGATATTCAAAACGCCTTTATCCGGCTTGAAAATGACATTCCCATCCTGGTGAAAAATGTCGCCGGCGTCTCCCTGGGACCGGCGTCAAGGCGCGGAGCACTGGATAAAAACGGGTCGGAGGCCGTGGGCGGTGTTGTCGTCGTCCGGTACGGGGAAAACCCCCTCGCAGTAATCCAGCGGGTCAAAAAAAAGATCGCTGAAATCTCTCTGGGTCTGCCTAGCCGCACCCTGCCCGACGGCAGGGTCAGCCGGCTCAACATTGTTCCCTTCTACGACCGTACCGGGCTGATTCTGGAAACCCTGGGGACCCTCGAGTCGACCCTCACCCAGGAAACGCTGATCACCATCATCGTGGTGCTGATCATGATGCGCCACCTGAGCTCCGCTCTGATCATCTCGGGGATGCTGCCCCTGGTGATTCTGTTATGCTTCATCCCGATGAAGCTCTTCGGCGTCGACGCCAACATCGTCTCCCTGTCGGGCATCGCCATCGCCGTCGGCACGATCGTGGACATGGGCATCATCATCACCGAAAACATCCTGCGGCATCTCGAAACGGCAGGCCCGGAAGAGGACCGGATGGCATTGGTGCTGCGGGCCACCCGGGATGTGGGCGGGGCGGTCGTCGCGGCGGTGTCGACCACCATCGTCAGCTTTCTGCCGGTATTCACCATGGTGTCCGCCGAGGGAAAGCTGTTCCGGCCCCTTGCCTTCACCAAGACGTTTGCCTTGATGGCATCCATGGGGATCGCCCTCTGCGTCCTGCCGCCCTTGGCCTATGCCGTCTTCGTCCGCAGAAGAAACCTCAGGATACCGAAATGGCTGCTCCGGGAAGGGGTAATTTACGCCGGCGCCGTGGTTGCCTTTGCCCTGAACTGGAAAATCGGGCTTTTCATCGCCCTCATCGGCGGGATGAGTCTCGTGGCGCTGCGGCTCCCCCCAACGTTCGGAAAATGGGCGGGGGAAATCAACACCGCGATCATCTTCATGGGTGCGGCCCTGCTGCTGGCTTACATCTGGCAGCCTGTCGGCGTGTCCCGAGGCCTGTTGCGCAATTTCGTTTTCGTCGGCGCCGCCATCGGCTTGATCCTGGGTGCTTTCCTTGCGTTTCAACACTGGTACGACCGCATCCTGGGGTGGTGCCTGGAACACAAGGTCATCTTTCTATCCCTTCCGGCCGCCTGTCTGGTTCTGGGGGTGGTTGTCTGGCTGGGATACGGGGCCGTCTTCGGATGGCTGCCCCGGCTCTTTACCGAAACCCCGACATCCGAGTACCTGACGCGAAAATTTCCCGGCCTCGGCAAGGAGTTCATGCCCCCGCTGGACGAAGGCGCCTTTCTGTACATGCCGGTGACCATGCCCCATGCGTCCATCGGGGAGGTGCTGGATATCCTGCAGCGGCAGGACCGGGCCGTGGAGGCCATCCCCGAGGTCAAGACGGTGGTGGGCAAGCTGGGCCGCGCCGAAAGCCCCCTGGACCCGGCCCCCGTATCCATGATCGAGACCCTCATCGAATATCACCCGAGATTCCTGGCAGATGAAAACGGCGCCATCCTGCGGTTTCGATATACCACCGATGCGGCAGATTTCTTCCGGAGCCCCGATGGACGCCCGCTTTCGGCTCCGGACGGAAAGCCCTATCACATCAACGGCCGCTATGAAAGGGACGAGCATCGTCAGTTGATACCCGACCCTGGCGGCCATCCGTTTCCATTGTGGCGGCCGGCCCTGGATCCGAGGATCAACGCCGGCAGGGAAGCATGGGCCGGCGTTAATAACGAAGATGACATCTGGAGGGAAATTCTGAGAGCGGCGACCCTTCTCGGGACAACGGTGGCACCCAAGCTCCAGCCCATTTCCGCCAGAGTCGTCATGCTGTCCAGCGGGATCAGGGCGGCCATGGGCGTAAGGGTCTCCGGCCCGGACCTGGCCTCCATTGAGAACGCCGCCAGACAGATCGAAAAACACCTGAGAGACGTGGGATCCATTGATCCGCTGTCGGTCATCGCCGACCGCATTGTCGGTAAACCTTACATCGAAATCGAGATCGACCGCCGCGCCATCGCCCAATACGGCATAGACCTCCAGCGGGTGCAGGATGTCATTGAAACCGCCATCGGCGGCAAACAGATTACCACGACGGTTGAAGGAAGAGAACGGTATCCTGTCCGCGTAAGGTATATGCGGGAGCTGCGGGATCACATCGATACCATCGGCCAGGTGCTCGTCCCCGCGCAGGACGGCGCCCAGATCCCTTTGATTCAGCTGGCGGAGATCCGTTATGTGCCCGGCCCCCAGGTCATCAAGACCGAAAACACCTTTGTCGTCGGATACGTCCTGTTCGACAAGAAGCCCGGCTTCGCCGAAACCAATGTGGTCGAAGAAGCCCGGGCCTATCTTATCGACAAAATCGAGACCGGTGAGATAAAACTACCCCCGGGTGTAAGCTTCGGCTTCACCGGCAACTATGAAAACCAGGTCCGGGCCGACCGCAAGCTCCGGGTGATTCTGCCGCTGGCCCTCGCCATCATTTTTCTCATCCTCTACCTCGAATTCAAATCGGTGACGACCAGCGCGCTGATTTTTTCGGGCGTGGCCGTGGCCTGGTCGGGCGGATTCATCATGATATGGCTGTATGCCCAGCCCTGGTTTCTCGACGTTTCGGTGTTCGGCATTTCCCTGCGGGAACTCTTCCAGGTTCACCCGGTCAACCTTTCGGTGGCCGTCTGGGTCGGGTTCCTGGCCCTTTTCGGCATCGCGGAAGACGACGGCGTGATCATGGCCACCTACCTGAACCAGACCTTTGCCGGCGCTTCGCCCCAAACCGTTCAAGAGATCCGCAAGGCCACCATTGGCGCCTGCCTCAGGCGGGTACGGCCCTGCCTGATGACGACCGCCACCACGGTCCTGGCCCTCATCCCGGTGTTGACCTCCCGGGGTCGCGGTTCCGACATCATGATCCCCATGGCCATCCCCACCTTCGGCGGCATGATCCTGGAGGTCATGACCATGCTGGTGGTGCCGGTGCTCTATTGCGCAATCCAGGAGATGCGGCTCAAGGAAAGGATGACGGTGTCCGGTGGGCTCAGTTTGAAAGAATCCGGCAACATCAAAATCCCTTGACCTGCATGGGCGTCTCTTGTTTAAAATGGAGAAAAATCCATTATGAATTCTACGATCCATATCCATCAACCCACAAAAAAAAGGAGACCAACATGAAAAAGCTGGTAATGTTCGGCATGATGATGTTTTTATTGACCGGTGCCCTGAGCGCCTTCGCTCAAGACGACATCGCCGCACACCCCGCCTGCCCGCTCTGCGGCATGGACCGCGCCAAGTTTGCACACTCCCGGGTCTATGTCGTCTATGACGACGGCGCGAAGATCGGCACCTGCTCCATCCACTGCGCCGCCATCGACATGGCCGTCAACGTCGGGAAAACCCCCCGGGAGATCATGGTGGGGGATTACAACACCAAGACCCTCATCGACGCCGAAAAGGCGACCTGGGTCATCGGCGGATCGAAGATGGGCGTCATGACCCACCGGGCCAAATGGGCCTTCGCGGATGACACCGCCGCCCAGAAATTCATCGCTGAAAACGGCGGTACGAAGGCGACCTTCGACGATGCCTTTAAGGCGAGCTTTGAAGACATGTACAACGACATCAACATGATCCGCGAAAAGAAGAAAAAGATGAAACACCAGTAGGGGCAGGCCTGGGTGCCTGCCCTTCCCAATGCACCCGGGCAACGACAAGGGACTTGCCCCTGCATTGAAAAAATAGCCGTAGGGGCAGGCCCCCGTGCCTGCCCTCCCCATGCACCCGGGCAACAGCAGACAACGGATTTTTCATGAGAAGATCGACGATATTTCTGATCCACACCGCCGTCCTGGGAACAGGCCTCGTGCTGATGATTGCGATCCATCCGCGCCTGAATTTGCCGTCCCGCGAGATGATCGTGAAAAACAACGCCATGCTGGTCCAGAAACTCGATATCACCGATCTCTGCCTGTTTACCGAGGTCCGGTATACGCGGCACCTGTCCCAGGCGGATCTCTTTTCGGCCTTTCAGGAATCGCCCCTGGCCCTGGAGCATTATCCCTCGGGGTCGATGACCCGGCCCCCGGCGTGGATGACCCCGGGGCAGGGAACAGGGGAGGGGCAATGATCGAAAAGCAGCGATACTTCCTGGATTTCGCCATCTCTTCCCTGCTTCGCAGGAAATGGAAGAACCTGTCCCTCGCCCTGGTCTACACGGCGATGGTGTTCCTGTTCACCTCGGTGGTCTTCTTTGCCGACGCCATCCGGAAAGAGGCCGCGGCGGTATTGAAAGAGACGCCGGAGATGGTGATTCAACGGAATATGGCCGGCAGGCACGACCTGATCCCCATGGAATACCAGAGCGCCATAGCAGAGATCCGGGGCGTGAACGATGTCCAGCCGCGGCTCTGGGGGTACTACTACCATCAGGCCGCGGCATCCAGCTACACGGTGACGGCGACCCGGAACTTCGATCTCGCGGATGACGAGGCCGCCATCGGCAACGGCGTGCTCCGGACCTGGGGTACGATCCGCGACAAGGAACTCTACATCCGGGGATATGACGGAACGCCCGTCGTCCTGAAAATCAAGACCGTCCTCACGGCGGAGACGGACCTGGTGGCGGCGGACCTCATCCTCATCACCGAAGCCGCCTTCCGGCGCATTTTCGGGGTCCCGGCGGGCTTTGCCACGGATATGGTCGCCCGGATCCGGAACCCGAAGGAGGCCCTGACCATCGCCCAGAAGGTGTTTGTCCGCCTCCCGGACACCCGGCCGGTGCTGAAAGAGGATATTCTGCGAACCTATGCCTCCATCTTCGATTGGCGGAGCGGCTATATCATCGTCCAGCTTTTCGGGGCCATGCTCGCCTTTCTCATCTTCGCCTGGGACAAGGCCACCGGCCTCACGGGCGAGGAGCGGACGGAGATCGGCATCCTCAAGGCCCTGGGGTGGGGCACGTCGGACATCCTGCTGCTCAAATTCCAGGAGGGCCTCTTCATCTCCCTGAGCGCTTTTCTCGCGGGGGTGGCGGCCGCGTACGTCCACGTCTTTTTTTCCCGAGCCCCGCTCTTCGAACATGCCCTGAAGGGCTGGTCCGTGCTCTATCCCTCGTTCAAGCTCCACCCGGACATCGATGCCTTTCAACTGGCGGCCGTTTTCGCCCTGACAGTGGTTCCCTATTCGATCATGACGATCATCCCCGCCTGGAAGGTATCCGTTACCGAGCCCGATGCGGCCATGCGCAATGTCTGAACACCCCCGGAAGGATGATCCGTCGCCATGATTTCCCTGAAAAACGTCTCCAAAACCTTCAACGCCGGCAGATCCAATGAATTTCATGCCCTGCGGGACGTGGACCTCACCATCGGCCGCGAAAAGATCACCGTATTCAAGGGTCCCAGCGGATCGGGAAAGACCACCCTCCTCTCCCTCATCGGCTGCATGATCCGCCCCACGTCGGGCCGGATCTTCGTCGACGGACGGGAGACCACGAGCCTTCCCGAGCGGTTTCTTTCCGAGATCCGGCGCTCCACCTTCGGGTTCATTTTCCAGAATTACAACCTCATCAAAGGCATCACCGTCCTGGAAAACACCATGCTGCCCGCCTATCCCACGGGAAGAAAACACGGCCGGGTGAAGGCCGACGCCCTGAGGCTTCTTGCGCGGCTGAAGATTGATTCCAAGGCCGGGCAAAAGGTGGAGCAGCTCTCGGGCGGCGAGCAGCAGCGGACGGCCATCGCAAGGGCGCTCATCAACGACCCGGCCATCATCATCGCAGACGAACCCACGGCCCATCTCGACATGGCCCTGTCAAAAGAATTCCTGGACATCGTCGCCCAGTTGTCCCATGAAAAAAAGACCGTCCTGATGGCGAGCCATGATCCGCTGGTTTTCGAGGCCGGGATCGTCGATGCGGTCATCGACATGCGGGACGGCAGCATTTTAGAGGAGCACCAGAGCCTTTGATCCTGAACCCGGCCATCATCACCCTGATCCTGACAGCGCTGCTTACGGCGCTTTTTGCGATCTATGCATCGACCCTGGGATACCGCATCCTCCGGGACTGGGACATCGAGAGCGACAGTGAAGGCCAACTGGCGCTGGAAAAGCAGACCTACCTCGTCTCGTCGGTCCTGACCCACCTCTTTGCCATCGGGCTCTTTTCCATGTTTTTTTTCGTCTATACCGCCGATCGCATCCATCCGCTCTTCACGGGGGCCATGTGCGCCGCCGGATCCCTCAACGTCAACAAATACGGATATCCGGTCCTTGTCGTGAAGCTCGCGGCCGCCGTGCTGTCGGGCTTGTGGCTGATCCTGAACCACGCCGACAATCAATGCCCCGATTACCCGCTGATCAAACCCAAATACCGGCTCCTTTTCGCCGTCACCGCCCTGTGCGTCTTCGACGCCTATCTCGTCACCCAGTATTTCCTGAACATGAAGGCCAACATCCTCACCTCTTGCTGCGGCATCCTCTTCAACGCCGAGGCCGGCGGCGTCATGGGGAGCATGGCGGCGCTGCCGTCCGTCCCGGCCAAGATCCTCTTCTACCTGAGCCTGGTGCTGACCCTCCGTGCGGGCATCCATTTCCGCATCACCGGCCGGTCGGCGTCCCTCTTCGCGGGTTTTAGCGCGCTCTTCTTCCTCGTTTCCATCGTCTCCATCATCTCGTTCATCTCCCTCTACTTCTACGAGCTCCCCACCCATCACTGCCCCTTCTGCCTGCTCCAGCGGGAATACCACTACATCGGCTACCCCCTCTACACATCACTGCTCACGGCGGGCATCGCGGGCATGGGCGTGGGGATGCTTGAACGGGTCAGGGGTCCCGAATCCCTGGAACGCCGCCTGCCTTCGATTCAGCAGCGGCTCTGCCTCGTTGCAATGATCGGATTCTTCGTCTTTGCGGCCATATCGACCTGGCCTATGGTTTTCTCCGATTTTATCCTCGAAGGGTATTAGCCCGCTCAGGACTCGAGGCGGAACAGGACGGGTACGACGATCTTGAGAGCGCCGCCCGGCCGGGGGAGGGGCTCGCGGCTTGGACGGTCTATACCGCACAGTGGTGGCGCGATGCAACGTTCGTGGTTAAGGTAAAAAGGTATTCTTTTATCAAGATGAATCCCATCAACATACTCCGAAATCACCGGAAGAGGAGGTGTACCATGAAAAAAATGCAATGCGGGCTTCTTTTGGGCGCATTTCTGTTTTTTGCGTCCGTTGCGGCCCATTCGGAAGTCCTCACCTACGGAAATGAATCTGAGTTCATGGCCGCCGCGGCATCATTCGGATATGCCACGTTTCAGGAGGGCTTTGAGGACGCCGGCGTCTGGGGGGCCTTGCGGACACCGGACAACGCCGAGAGCGCTACCAGCCAGGGCATCACCTGGCGCGCCAACCTGAGCGGCAACCGGATCACCACATCGAGCGGTGCCGCGAGAAGCGGTCTGTGGGGCATGTTTTCGACCCCACATGGCGATCTCATCGGCGCCCCTTTCGATTCCCAGCGCGACGGCATCGCAGGAGCGACTCCCCGGACGATTCACGCCCTGGGAATTTGGGTCCGCTCCAACACCCCCGGCGCCAGAATTCGAATGATCATAGACGGCGTGACCGTTGACTTCGAAGATACCGTCCTGACCACCGAAACCCTCTTTTACGGCGTGATCGATACAAGCGGTTTCAGCACCTTCGAGGTTTACGAAACCGAAGGGAAGACCGAGGATGCCAAATTCATTTTTTTCGACGATGCCATCATCGGCCGCACCGGGGGAGAAAGCTTCTCCCTGGGGGTGGGTATCCCCCACGTCACGGGGAACGGCGGAATCTGGAAAACGATTCTTCAGGTCGACAACAACGCCCCGACCCAGGCATCATTCAGCATCGCCCTCCACGACGGAGGAACGGAGGTTTATTCCGGGTTGTTCTCCACGGCTGGCCTCGGCAGAACCATCATTGATTTAAGAGAGTTGGTTCCTGGTATCACTTCCGGAACCGGATATATCCTTTACAACAACAGCTTGTTCAATTTCCGTCTTTTTTACGAAAACCTGCAGGGCGGGGGCTTGGCCGAATTTACGCTCGCCGAAGCCAAGGACACACAAATAGGATTTTATTTCAACGACCTCAGCCCGAAAATCGAATGGAAGGCCATCACCGTCACCAACATGAGCGATGCTCCTGCATCCGTAACCCTCCATGCCGTCGGCGCGGATCAGATTTTGGACAGCGTTGTCATGACGATCAATCCCTATGACAAACGTACCGGCTACTACACCAACTGGTTTCCCGGTATCGCTTTTACACAGATCGAGCGGATTATCGCCGTGTCCTCTGTTGCAGGGCTCTGCGGGGTGGCTATCTCCGGAAATGCAGACAGTTCACTTCTGCTCTTCACCCCCGTAACGCCGGCACCCGGATTTGATCCCGGAGCGGGTGGGGTGCCACTCCTCTGAAAATTGCGGTTCTATCTTCTCGCCATACAAAATATATGATACATAGCTCTCCATTTTAACGACAGAAAGGTTCCCGGTATGCGGAAAATAACTCAGATCCTGATGGTATCGGTCGTGATGCTGACATCCTTGGCGCTCAGCCGGGCTAATGCTGAAATCGAATTGAATGTCCTGCAGACATTTAAACTGGATGCCAAACCGATGGATGTTGCCATTTCCCTGAACGGCATGCGGGTCTTTGCGCTGACCGAAAATGGCTATCTGCTGATCTATTCCCCGGATGGTCGGCTTCAGGAGAAAGTCCGGGTCGGTGAAGGCACGGACAGCATCAAGGCCACGCCCAGAGAAGACATGCTGCTCATAGGGAATTCAAAAGAGCAGACCTTGAAGGTCATCCTGCTGGACCTGATCCAGACCATCGATTCCAGCGGTCTGCCGTCTAAAGGCCCAGCCGATGCCCCCTTCGAAGTGGTTGTTTTCAGTGATTTCGAGTGCCCCTCCTGCGCCGAGTTGTCATCGGTTCTCGATCAAGTCATGACCGAGTATCCAGAGCGGATCAAGGTGGTGTTCATGAACTTCCCGCTCCGCAGCCACCGCTTTTCCCGGGCTGCCTCGGCCGCGGCGCTGGCCGCGGGCAGGCAGAACCGGTTCTGGGAATTTCACGATGCGCTTTTCGACAACTATAACCGGCTATCTCTCCAGAAAATCAATGAGATCGCCAGGGAACTGAAACTTGATGAAGCGCGCCTGACCCGGGAAATGAGCCATCCCGAAGTGATGACCGCCTTGAACCGGGACGCCTCGGAGGCTGCCCGGCTGGGTGTCAGCGGAACACCGACGGTGTTCGTCAACGGCCGGATCTTCAGGGATCATTCCATGAAAAGCTTTCAAACGCTACTAGAAGGTCAGCCAGGGGCACCCGCAGAGAAATAAGCCCCATGACCCCTGAAACCCCGCTGTCCAAGCGCATCAAACGGCACGTCGCCGGACGGACGAGGGAGTTCTTCGTCGCCGTTTCGCCGGGGCTTGAAAGCGTCTGCCTGGCGGAGCTCCAGGCCCCGCCCCTTTCCATCGCCACCGGAGCCGTCGTTCCGGGCGGGATCGTTTTCGAAGGGCGGCTGCACGACTGCTGGCTCGCCAATCTCCACCTCCGCACGGCCGGCCGGATTCTCATGAGAATCGATGAATTCAGCGCGTCGTCCTTTCCCCGCTTGGAGAAGAAACTGGCGGACATTCCCTGGGAGCTCTACCTCCGGCCGGGTGGCGCCCCCGTCATCCACGCCGCCGCCGCGAAAAGCCGCCTCTACCACACGGACGCCGTCGCCGAAAGGGTCCAGGCGAGCATCCGGGACCGCTTCAAACAGGTTCGGCCGGAGGAGGCCGGTGACGTTCCGGACGTCCCGGTTCAGCGGATTTTCGTGCGCGCGGCGGAGGATCATTTCACCCTGTCCATCGACAGCAGCGGGGAGCTGCTCTACAAGCGGGGATTCAAGACCGGGGGCGGAAAGGCCCCCATCCGGGAAACCATCGCCGCAGCGGCCCTGACCCTTGCGGGCTATGACGGCCGCCTGCCCCTCCTGGACCCCATGTGCGGCTCCGGCACCTTTTCCATCGAGGGGGCCATGATCTCGGGCGGCATCCCCCCGGGCTCGCGCCGGAGCTTTGCATTCATGGGATGGCCGTCCTTCGCCCCCCGGAAATGGGCCTATCTCAAGCGCACCTCCGAAAACAGTCTTCCCCTTCCAGAGACCCCCACCATCTTTGCCGCCGACATCGACCCCGACGTCTGCCGGTCCCTGCGGAAAAACCTGGAAGAGAACGGCCTGTCTCCCATGATCGACGTGTCCTGCCGGGATTTTTTCGCGTTCTCCCCCGGGGACAGGTTTTCGCAACCGGGGCTGGTCGCCGTCAACCCGCCCTATGGGCACCGCCTGGGGACCCGGCGGCAGGGGAGGGCCCTGTTTCGATCGGTGTGCAGCCGTCTCCGGGAGGCCTATGCCGGGTGGAAGGTCGTTCTGGTGGCGCCGGAGGCGGAATGGACCGGCGACATCCCGTTTCCGGTCTTCCATCATCCCTTTTCCCACGGCGGGCTGCGGCCGACCCTCCTGATCGGAAACATCCCATGATTCGGCTAAACCAAGAATTAATGATTGATTTTTATTCATTATTTCATTAAAGTCTCCATGGTCATAAATTGAACCGGCTTTGCTTCGGGATCGGAATGCCCGATATGGCCTGATCCGCATGAACATCCATCGCATCGGACATGGAGGCGCTATGACGTTCCTGAGATCGATTTGCCGCTGGATCGACGCCCTCAACACTCGGGTCGGCCGGGGCGTTTCATGGGTCACGTTCCTGGTGGTGATGGTGGTTTTTGTCGATGTGGTCATGCGCTATGTCTTCAAAACGAGCTTTGTGTTCGTTCAGGAGCTGGAATGGCACCTGTTCGCGTTCATCTTTCTCCTGGGCGCCGGCAACACCCTTCTCAAGGAAGGCCATGTCCGGGTGGACATCTTTTACCAGCGGATGAGCCCCAGGAACCAGGCGTGGATCAACCTGATCGGCGTGATTTTCTTTCTGATCCCGGGCTGCTGCCTCATCATCATCACATCATTCAAATTTGTCCACAACGCCTGGAGCGTCATGGAGGGGTCCCCCGACCCCGGCGGCATTCCCTACCGCTATCTGATCAAGGCCTGCATCCCCGCGGGGTTCATCCTCATCCTTCTCCAGGGCATCTCCATGGGAATCAAAAGCTTCCTGACGATCATCGGAAAAGAAAGTAAGGGAAAAGAACTCGAGACGGAGGGGGAACGCTGATGGAATATCTGCCCGGATGGATGTTTCTGGCCCTGACCATTCTGTTGATGTTCGGCTTTCCGGTCACCTTCACCCTGATGGGAACCGCCCTCTGCTTCGGCCTCATCGGCTTCGGGTGGTCGTTTTTCAACCTGCTGCCCCTCAGGATCTGGGGGGTCATGACCAACGTGACCCTGCTGGCGGTGCCGCTTTTCGTCTTCATGGGCGTGATGCTGGAGCGATCGGGCCTGGCCGAGGAGCTCCTCGACACCATGGGGATGGTCTTCGGCCGGGTCCGCGGGGGGCTTGCCGTATCGGTGGTCATCGTCGGGGCATTGCTGGGCGCGTCGACGGGCATCGTCGGGGCCACCGTGGTCACCATGGGACTCCTCGCCGTGCCCACCATGCTCAAGTGGGGATACCATCACGAAATCGCCACGGGCACGGTTGCGGCCTCGGGGACCCTGGGCCAGATCATCCCGCCGTCCATCGTCCTGGTGCTCATCGGCGACATCGTCGGCGTCCCCGTCGGGGATCTCTTCATGGGCGCGGTCCTGCCGGGCATGGTGCTGGTGGCCCTCTATATCCTCTACATCCTCGTGGCCGCATGGCTCAAACCCAAAATCGCGCCGGCGATCCCCAGGAAGGCCCTGGCGGCCATGAGCCGCATGGATCTCTTCAAACGCGTTTCCCGGGCCCTTTTTCCGCCCCTGTTTCTCATGGTCGCCGTCCTGGGCTCCATCTTCTGGGGGGTCGCTTCCCCGACCGAGGCCGCCGCCGTGGGCGCCGTTGGCGCCACCGTTCTCACGATCGCCAACCGGAAATTCACCCTGGGCATTCTGCAGGAGGTCATGGACTCCACCATGCAGCTCACCTGCATGGTCTTCATCATCCTGGTGGGCGCCGCCGCATTCGGCCTGGTCTTCCGGGGGCTGGGCGGAGACGGCCTCGTCCGGGAATTTCTGGGCGCCATGGCCGAAACCCACGGCAAATGGTTCGTGCTCGCCGTCGTCATGGGCCTCATCTTCGTCATCGGCTTTTTTCTCGATTTCATCGAGATCACCTTCATCCATGTGCCGGTTCTGGCGCCCATCATGCTGGAGTTCGGGTTCGACCCGGTCTGGTTCTGCATCCTCATCGCCGTGAACCTCCAGACCTCCTTCCTGACGCCGCCCTTCGGGTTTTCCCTGTTCTACCTGAAAGCCGTCACGCCGCCGGAGATCTCCACCGGCGACATCTATCGGGGGATCATCCCGTTTGTCATCTTACAGGCCATCGGTCTTCTGATCGTGGTCTTTTTTCCGATTCTGGCCACCTGGCTGCCGAAGGCGGTTTTCGGCAATTGACCCCCACCCGGGGTATCGGCGCCAGGGGCAAAGGGTTGATCCGTATCGGCAACACCGTTGGATTTCCAAACAACATCGTCTCTTTACCTCACCATGAAAGGAGTCTGATCGTATGGAACGACGCGATTTTTTGAAAAAAACCGGTGCAACCGTCGCGGCGGTCGCGGGAACGGCCGTTTCTGCTCCGGCCGTGCTGGCCGCGGAGAAAACCTATCGATGGAAGATGGTCACCACCTGGCCGCCCAACACCCCGGTGCTTCAGACCGGCGCCGAGATGTTCGCCAAGTCGGTGGACGCCGCCACCGGCGGACGCATTAAAATCCAGGTATTTGCCGCAGGCGAGCTGGTCCCGGCCCTGGGAACCTTTGATGCGGTTTCCGACGGCACCGTGGAGTGCGGCAGCGGGGCCTCTTATTACTGGGCAGGAAAATCGACGGCCGCCCAATGGTTCTCATCGGTCCCCTTCGGCCTCGACCCCCAGGGCATGAACACTTGGTTTTACAGCGGCGGCGGACTCCAGCTCTGGGAAGAGGTTTACGCCCCCTTCAACGTGATCCCGAGGCCCCAGGGGAACACCGGCGTTCAGATGGGCGGGTGGTTCCGCAAGGAGATGAAAACCATCGAGGACTTCAAGGGCCTCAAGATGCGCATCCCCGGACTGGGCGGCAAGGTCGTGGCCAAGGCCGGCGGGACGGTGGTCCTTCTGCCCGCCGGTGAAATCTTCACCTCTCTCGAGCGCGGCGTCATCGACGCCACCGAATGGGTGGGGCCCCTGCTCGATCTCCGAATGGGACTTTACAAGGCCGCCCAGTACTACTATTATCCCGGCTGGCATGAGCCCGGCACGACCCTCGAGGTGATCTTCAACAAAAAAGCTTACGAATCCCTGTCCAAGGACCTCCAGGCGACCCTGGATACATGCGCCATGCAGACCAACCTCTGGAGCCTGTGCCAGGCCGAGGCCGGCAACGGCCAGGCCCTCGAGGAGCTGATCACCGTCCACAAGGTCAATCTGGTGCGGTTCCCCGATCCCCTGCTGGAAGACCTGAGAAAATTGTCGGAAGAGGTCCTGGAGGAGGAGGCGGCCAAGGACCCCGTGTCCAAAAAGGTCCACGAGGCCTTCAAGAAATTTAAAAAGCAGATCGGCGGCTGGGGCGCTGTTTCCGGGCAGCCCTACTATGACGTCATCGCGAAAAAATAGGCGCTGAAAAGCAACAATTTCATTTTGCGGGGAATCCGATCCCCGGACCGCAGTCCCTCCGTCTCAGCCCCCATGCCGCGCATGGGGGCTGCTGCGCTTCAGAAGGCCCTCTGTAACGTCCGCCCGAAAAAGAACCCTTGACATGACCCGAAGACCGTCCTTATTTAGTGGTTTACGTATTATGGATGTTATATTTCGTTATATGTCTTTACTTCGCATCAACAAGGAGTTTTTTCAATGAAACTGAAATGCGTTGGCATATCCGTGGGCATCGTTTTCATGCTTGCCGCTGCCTGTTTCGGAGCCGCCGGCGGGTCGTCCGATGCGCCGCTCGCCGTCGCCCTGGAGCCGATTTTCCAGTTCAAACCGGTCGTCGACGGTGAAGAGGTCGTCCATGACTTCATCATTCAGAACCGGGGAACCGCAGAACTGCAGATAGAAAAGGTGCAGACCGGCTGAGGGTGCACGGCCGCCTCGTTTTCGAGGCAAATCCCCGCCGGCGGCGAGGGATCCATCACCATCAAGGTCAACACCAAGGGATACGGCAGCAAAAAGCTCAGCAAGACCATCAGCGTCCTGACCAATGACCCGACCCAGAAAACCCTGATGCTTCAGATCGAGGGAAATGTGGAGCAGTTTGTCGACATCACTCCCGCTCGGGTCAGGATGACGGGTCAGGCGGGGGACGACGTTTCCGCGAAGGTGACCATCGTCCCCATGGATAAATATCCCTTCAGGATTCTGGACGCAAAACCGGAGAAGGACGGCAACATCCGGGTGGAGGTATCGAAGGAAGAGGGCAGAAAGGCCTACATGCTCACCGTCTTCAACCTCAAGCAGGAAAAGGTGCGGTACTACGACACCATCATCGTCAAGACCGACAGCAAGATCCGTCCGGAGCTGACCATCAACGTCTATTGCAATCTCGCTGAAAAACCGCGGGTGAAAAGCGACGGCCAGGGATGAACGACACCCGTATCGTGATCTTCGACTGCGACGGCGTGATGTTCGATACGGCAGGCATCAACAAATCTTACTACAACCGGGTACTGGCCCACCTGGGCCGTCCGGAGATGACCGACGATGATTTTGCCTATGTCCATGCCCACACCGGGGACGAGAGCATCGCCTACCTGTTCGACGACGAAGAGAGCTTCCAGGCGGCCCAGGCCTTCCGCAGGACCATGAACTACATGGAATTCATCCCCGTTATGGAGATCGAGCCGCACCTGAAGCCCCTGATCGAAGAATTGAGGCCCCGCTTCAAGACCGCCATCGTCACCAACCGGACGGACACCATGCCCGCCATCATGTCTCAATTCCAGTTGGAAGGCTATTTCGACATGGTGGTGACGGCGTGGGATGTCCAGCGTCCCAAGCCCGCGCCCGAAGGGCTCAACAAGGTGCTGGGCCGTTTCCGGCTCAGCCCCGGCGAAGCCGTCTACGTGGGGGACACCCAGGTGGACGAAGCGGCATCCGCCGCCGCGGGGATCCCCTTCATCGCCTATGCCAACCCCTCTCTGAAGGCGGCCCACCATATCCGCAACCTGGGCGAGATCCGGAAGATCCTGCGCTGATGCGCCCTGGGGAGACAGCCGGACATCCCGCTACTTTCTGCTTTTTTTCGGGTCTCTTTCCTTCTTTTTCTTTCCGAACTCGATGCGGCCGGTGCGCTGGCGCAGCAGGAGGCGGATGGGCGTCTGGGTCAGACCGGTGCCTTCCCGGATCTGGTTCATCAGGTATCGCTCATAGGAAAAATGGACCGCCTCCGGATAATTGACAAAGCATACAAAGGTCGGCGGCTTGGTGGAGACCTGGGTGGCGTAATAGAACTTGAGCCGCTTGCCCTGGTGCAGGGAAGGTTCGTTGCGGACAAGGGCTTCGGAGAGAATCTTGTTCAACTGGCCGGTGCCGATCCGGGTGCTGTATTGTTCATAAACGGCATCGACCCGGGAGAAGATCTTCGATACCCGCTGCCCCGTCAGGGCGGATATGGTCATGGCGGGGGCAAAACTCAGGAATTTTGAGGCCAGGCGCAGGCGTTCATAATACGTTTTGGCCGTGTTATTTTCCTTCTCCACCAGGTCCCACTTGTTGAGGAGCAGGATGCAGCCGCATCCCCGCTCGTGGGCATAGCCGGCAATGCTGATGTCCTGGTCCGTGATGCCGTCGGCGGCATCGATGACGATGAGGGCGATATCGCACCGGTCCAGGCTTCTCAAGGCCTTGATGATGGAGAATTTTTCAATTTTTTCGGTGACCTTTCCCTTGCGGCGGATTCCCGCCGTATCGATCAGGCAATAGGATTTCTGGTTGACCTTGCAGATGGTGTCCACGGCATCCCGGGTGGTCCCGGGGATGTCGCTGACCACCAGGCGCTCCTCGCCCAGAATCCGGTTGATGAGGGAGGACTTCCCGGCGTTGGGCCGCCCCACCACCGCGATCCGGATCATCTCTTTGGCCGGGTCGGTTCTGAATGTCGGGATGACCGAAACGAGTTCATCCAGAAGATCGGAAATGCCGTAGCCGTGCTCCGCCGAAATGGGAAAGGGAACATCGATCCCCAGGCTGTAGAACTCATAGAGCCGATCCTCCTGCTCCTCTCCGTCGATCTTGTTGACGGCATAGAGCACCGGTTTATCGGAAGACCGCAGCAGCGCCATCAGGTCCCGGTCGAACGGGGAGACGCCCCCCTTGCCGTCCAAAATCATGATCACCGCTTCCGCTTCCGCGATGGCCTGGTTGATCTGGGCGCGGATGGGGCCGGCAAACAGGTCCTGATCGTCATCGGCGTACCCGCCCGTATCCACCAGGGTGAATTCAACGTCGTTCCAGACGGCGTCTCCGAAGATCCGGTCCCGCGTCACCCCCGGAAAATTGTCCACCAGGGCATTTTTTGCGCGGGTCACGCGGTTGAAAAAGGTCGATTTCCCCACGTTGGGGCGGCCGATCACACTGACTATGGGTTTCATGGTTTCGTCTTTTTTGATTAGGGTTTTCCGGGACATTTCCTGCCGGAGGAGGATCAGAATTCAATACCGCCGGGCGTCCTCGGAAAGGGGAGCACGTCCCGGATGTTGCGGATGCCGGTCATGAGCATCATCACCCGCTCGAAGCCCATCCCGAACCCGCTGTGGGGGACGCTCCCGTAGCGGCGGGAATCGATGTACCACCAGTAATCCTCGCGGCGCAATCCCATCTCATCCATCCGGGCGGTCAGCACCTCCAGGCGCTCCTCCCGCTGGCTGCCGCCGATGATTTCGCCGATGCCGGGCACCAGGACATCCATGGCGGCGACGGTCCGACCGTCATCGTTGACCCGCATGTAAAAGGGTTTGATCTCCCGGGGGTAGTCGTGGATGATGACCGGCTTTTTGAAATGCTCCTCGGTGATATAGCGCTCGTGCTCCGACTGGAGGTCCCTGCCGTAGGCCGGCTCGTGTTCGAATTTTCGCTTCGCGGAGGTGAGGATCTCCACCGCTTCGGTATAGGGGAGCCTCACGAAATCCGACGCCAGGATGCCGTCCAGGCACGCCCTCAGCCCCTTGTCCACAAAACGGGCGAACAGGTCGATATCCTCGGCGGCGTGGTTCAGCAGATAGCGGATCAGGTACTGGATCAGCTCCTGGCCCAGGGCCATGTTTCCGGCCAGGTCGCAGAAGGCCATTTCCGGTTCGACCATCCAGAATTCGGCCACATGGCGGCTGGTGTTGGAGTTTTCCGCCCGGAAGGTCGGTCCGAAGGTGTAGACATCCCCCAGGGCCAGGGCGAACATCTCCGCCGAGAGCTGGCCGGACACCGTGAGGCTGGCCTCCTTCCCGAAAAAATCCGCCGAATAGTCGATCTTCCCGTCTTTTCTGGGAATATTGTTCAGGTCGAGGGCGGTCACATGAAACATCTCTCCGGCGCCCTCGCAGTCCGACCCGGTGAGGATGGGGGCATGGATGTAGGTGAACCCGCGCTCCCTGAAAAAGGTGTGGACGGCATAGGCGAGGTGCGACCGTATCCGGAAGGCCGCCCCGTACTTGTTGGTCCGGGGCCGGAGATGGGCGATGGTCCGCAGAAATTCGTCGCTGTGGCGCTTTTTCTGGAGGGGATAGTCGTCATCGACCGATCCGATGACCTCGACACGCTCCGCCTGGATCTCCCATGCCTGGCCGCCGCCCCTGGACGGGATCAGCCGGCCGGTGACGGCCGCTGCGGCGCCGGTGTTCAATTCCTTCAGACGGTCATAGCCCGCGATGGCTTCACTCGCCACGACCTGGAGGTTTTTGAGGCAGGAGCCGTCGTTCAGCTCGATAAAGGAGAATCCTTTGGCATCCCTGCGGGTTCTGACCCATCCCTTGACCACGACATCGTTCATCGGGTGATCCGTGTTGAGCAGCTCAACAATCTTCGTGCGCTTCATTCATTTCTCCCTGAGGGGCATGACACCCGGCGGTCCCGTCCAAATGATACATTTAACCGGACGGGGTTTTTTCAACATTTTTTTGGAGCGCTTCAATGGTGATATCGGCGGAGAATCCCCGGGAATACATGAACCGGAAGATCTTTTCCCGGCGCTTCTGCGGGTCCGATTCCCTTTCAAAGCTCGCCATCCTCCGGGTGAGCAGCCCGCAGGCCGCCGCCGTTTCATCGGGGCCGCCCGCATACGCCTCAAGCAGGCGCTCGACAGTATCCCCGGAAAGCCCCTTCTTGTTCATTTCAAATCGGATGCGCTCCCCACCCATTCCCTTTCGAATCAGCTCCCTGAAATAACCTGCCGCCGTCTCGGCGTCGTCCATATATCCCAACTGCTCGCACCGGGCGATCGCTGCATCGATCACCGCCTTCGTGAATCGCCGCTGCCTGAGCTTGCGCGCCATCTCATGCCGGGAGTGGTTTCGCCGCGTCAGAATGCGTATGGCGGCGTCAAGGGCCGATGCAAGGGAATCTGATGGGTTATCCATGCCGTACATCCGGTCCGCTGATGCCGCTCCGGGGCGGCCGAAGCAAAGCCCGATCGAAATCCGCGGGCAAAAAAGAGGTGGCATTTTTCAGGCCGGTTCTATATATCCCTATCATTTTCATGCCGCCGTGTCTCTCAAATACCGAACAGGGTGATTATGAAATTGATCTACTTTTCCGCATTCGTCAGTTTCGTTCTGGGAGCCTCGAGTTATATCATCGTCCGCTACTGGGTGCTCCCCATCGGTCGATATCAAACACGCAAAAGAGCGGTCGAAGGCCTCCTGCCCCGATACCGGGCGGCCCGGGCAGGAGAGGCACCGGAGGGATCAGACGGCATGACCGTCGCGGATTACTCGAAAGCCCTGCGGAAGCAGGCCGACCTGCTCTCTGATTCATTCGATCTGGATCTTCCCCACTGGTACCGGATGCTCCTGGGCAACCGGCAGGAATCTCCCGTCGAAGCCGCCCGCCTTCTCATGACGCTCGCCAATACCCGGCATGCCGACCACATCAATCAACAGATCGGCAGGATCCGGGCGGCCCTGAAACTATAAGAAGGCTGCCCGGGATGACCGCGGAATGGGATGTGGCCTTAAAAGGAGGGTTGAGACCGGAGCGGGACGGCAGAAGCGGATGGAACGGGAATACGGATATCGGGCGGCTAATTGACTCGGGTGAGCTGCGTCAGCCCGCCCGGAACCCTGATCGGTTGAGTGGTGACCTCTCTGTCTGCCTCTCGATACTCACCGGTTGCCTGCTCCTCCTGGAGGACCTCCCTCCATTTCAACTGACGGTAAAACCTGGCCACTCTGCCGATATAATCCCGGGTTTCCCTGAACGGGGGAATCCCATTGTGCAGTTCGACATTTCCCGGGCCGGCATTATAGCCGGCAAGCGCATGTTTGACCTTTCCGTTGAACTGGTTGAGCATCATGCGGAAGTAGCGGGTTCCCCCCATGATGTTTTCATAGGGGTCAAAAGGATTGTCGACATTCATGAGCCTTGCCGTATCGGGCATCAACTGCATCAGCCCCTGGGCGCCTTTCACCGATACCGCCCTGCAGTTGAAATTGGATTCGGCTTTGATGATCGATTTCACCAGGCAGAACGGGACGCCGTAGGATTGGGCTGCGATGGAGATATAGTCATCGTAGATATCGGTGCCGTAAAATTTCTGGATGGCGTAATCGCCGCCGCTTTCGGGAGAGGTCTGCGCCTCCGGGGATTTGGAGGGTTGGCCCGGCGCATCGGTTGAAGCCTCCGGCGGCGGTTCGGTGGCGCCCTTGATGAACAGCTCGTATCGTTCGGAGGTGGGCACGTTGGTGAAATGCATCACACCGCTTTCATCCACGTATTTGTAGATATCGGCATAAAGCGCTGTTGCGGAAACCGACAGGAGCCAAAAACTGAAAATGCCCGCCGACCAGACCTGTTTTCGTTTTATGGACGGGATAATAGACAACGCAATCCTCCGAAGTTGAACCCGGTAATACAGCTTGGATAAAATTACTATAATTTTTATTATAGATTTTCGGATAAATCAAGCAAAAAATTATCCAGCCGTTTTTCTCCACGAGGACTGTTTTTGAAATTCCCGATACCTTCGGATCAAAAACCGCACGGGAAAATCCGGACGGGAGAGATAAGGGATGAGGCTTTCGGTCATGGACTCAAAAAAATCACGCCTCACCTGATCCGCTTCTTTATCGTCCACAAAATTCTTTTCAATATGCTTCTCAAATACCACGGGGTCGCCCAGGGCATCCCTCAGATCATCCCGATGGATGCCGGCGCTTGACAGTGCCTCCGCATCGGAATAATCGACGGGAACCTCGACGCCGGCGATACACACCACCTGCCATCGATCCATGGCAATCTTTTTGGAGGCGTTGTAAAGGTTCAACACCAGGCCGTTATCCAACTGGATTTGTTCCACCAGAGATTTTGTCATACAGCAGTTCCCGTGTTCATGGTTTGTTCCGGATCCCCTGTTTCATGTCAACCAGAGGCCTTGAAAATCAGAAGGGGCATCTTACCAAGTTTTTTCGATTTTTGAAACCGTCATATCCAGAAAACCTGAAAGCGTGACTTGTGATCAAGGCATGTTCATAACCCGGATGAAAATCGTCGGATACCGAGGGCGCATCCATCAAGCCGACAGGATCCTCAAACTTAACTCCCCGACAACATGTCGTTTTGCAAAAATACCGATCCCAAAAACCGTTTTTTTGGCCCCTGATGTTCAAAAATATTACATACCCCGTTATCGTCAGCCTTCTGTTGATAACAACTTCATAACCGTCAAGTTATTGACACATCCGGAGACCCTGTTCAAAACACCGGGGTTGTCGACCGGTTGTGGACAGAACATGATCAATATAAAAAGCATTTTTAATTAAACATATCAATAGATTAAAATCTTATCACGGTTATCGACAAGGTATATGAATATAAATATTTTATATACAGATATCTTAAATATAGAGATACCCGTTTCCCCCGACCGGTCACCGAATCCCCGTTGCCATAGAAGCCTTCGGAGACATATCCTGCAGATCCTTCGGCCGGACTATTGCGTTTCATCCGCCACATCGTTCTTGCATATGGGCTTGAACACTCCGGGATTGATGGAACGGATATGAACATCCTGCTGCGGAAAAGGGATTTCGATCTGATTTGCCCTGAACTCCCGGTCGATGGCAAATCGAATCGTGGTCTCCACGGCAATCCCCTTGTCCACATGGGTCCACACCCGAAGCTGGAACAGCAGCGCGCTGTCGGCAAAATCCGTGAACAGCACCACCGGTTTGGGGTATTTGTAGACATCCTGGATGGCGTCGGCGATCTCAAGAAGGATTTCTCGAACTCGTTCCACGTCGCTGCCGTAGGCAACGCCGATGTTGATGGACCGCCGCACCCGGAAATCCTTGAAACTCCAGTTGGTGACCTGGCCGCTGATGAATTCGGAATTGGGGATCAGCAGGGAGGCGTTGTCGTAGGTCTGAATCAGGGTGGCGCGGACGTTGATTTTTTTCACCTCTCCCAGGACCCCGCCGACCTCGATGATGTCGCCCACCTGGATGGGGCGTTCAAAGAGCAGGATGATGCCGCTTAAAAAATTGTTGAAAATGGCCTGGAGGCCGAATCCCAGGCCGATGCCCAATCCGCCCAAGGCGACGGCCATGGACTGGGAGTCGAAGCCCAGGATGTTCAATACCATGAGAAATCCGAGGAACCAGATGACATAGATGGTGATGACGGTGATGGAACTCTTGAGGCCGGCGTCCATCCCGCTGTCGCCCATGAATTTTTCCTGAAAGATGTTGGGCCAGATCCGGGTCAGAACGTGGGTCATCAGCAAAACGATGGCAACCTCTATCACATTGAACAGGCTGAAGTTCATGTTGCCCACGCTCAGGGACAGGGTCATCATCTCCCCGATGCCAACGAAAAAACGGGTTTTGTCGAAATACCAGGCGAAAATGATGCCGATCAGGGAGATCCAGAACCAGGCCAGATAGCATGTTTGAATGAAAAACCACTTCAACGGCCGGTTTTTTTCAGTTTCCGTCGCTGCTGAAGCCCCCGTTTTCCTGAATTGGCCATGCCATTCCCGGATCAGGTTGAAGGTGAGCCACGACCACAGGGCAATGGCTGAACTGATGCCCCACGATGTTATCCAGTAGCCGGAAAGCACTCTGTAACCTGAAAGATTGATGACGATCCCGCCCAGGGGAATGAGATAGATGACAAGGATGAGCAGTTTTGAGATCGCCGCCAGGGGAAGGGGGGAAAGGGCCTTTTCAGTGAGAACTGTTTTGAATCTCCGATTGAATGCGACGGCCCAGGCGGCCAGCATCAGATGGAATACGATGTCCATGGCCGCCGAGATGGTGCTCGTTCGACCATATATCCAGATCAGAAACGCCGCAAGGATGGTGATGCCGCGCACCATGCGCATGAGCCAGCGGAGGCGGACCGCCAGGGGTTCGGGAATCGGATGGTCGACGGCCTGATTCCACAGGCGGGTTATGTCAAGACCCCAGCGGGTCAACAACCAGACGAACGCCACCACGAACCCGATCCCGGAAAGAGATATCCTGGCGTAAAAATTTTGAACGAATGCAAAAAAATAGAGCACGGCGGCCGTCCATCCCAGGGGCAGGGAACGGATCGCCATTCGGGTCGCCATATGGCGCCGGGGGTAATGCTTCACAAGATCCTGCTGTTTGTCCCAGCGGTAAATCTTTTGCTTGAACCGAAACATCGCGATCAGGACCATGACCACAAAAAGGGTCACCCCGGTGATGCGCAGATATCCTTCCTTGAGAATCTCCTGGTAATCGTTTTTCAGATTCGAGACGATGCGCGCCGGAACATCCGCTACAAGACCTTTGAGAACCGTTACGTCAAATGCCTCCATCGACGGGATTTTCCGTATGAAGAGTACTTCCTTCTTTTTTTGAGATATTTTTTCATCAAACTGCGCCTTCATCGCAGTCAGCCGGTCATGGGATTCCTTCAGGTTTTTGAAGGCGGTCTCATGGATGCCGGCCATTTTTTGGAGAAGGTTTTTTTTTGTGGTGAGCAGATCATCGAGTGTCCTGATCTTACGGATCAATTTCGCAGTCAGCGGCGTTTCGGGCATTCCCTCCTGAACCGTCGAAAGGTCTTTTTGGTTCATCAGAATCAGTTCTTCGGCCTGGGCGAGGCGGGTGCCGGTGGATGACATGTCGATCCGCAGCTTGTCCATGAGACCGGACAGGTTCGCAATGGCGGCATCGTTGTCCGTTTTGGCCTGGATGATCTGCTGCAGGTCGGATTCGGATGCGAGAAGGAGGGTGGTATGCGCGGTCTGCTGAATGGATATGGCGCTCAGGGTCGCATTGATGGCCTTCTCGTACTCTTCGAGGCTGGATAGCTTAGCCTTCAGATCTTTGATATCATCCGATTGGGTGGTGAGTGAGGCCTCGACCAGGTTGCGGATGTCTTTGGAGGCGTCGGAAGGACTGGAAAGCGCGGGGGATGAAGTCTCATCCGGGTCCGCATGTGCTGCGCCGGAAACGGCCAGCAGAAAAAGTACGACCCTGAACAGGCCGGCAAGCCATGTGAAGGTCAGGATACGGCGCATTCTTCCTCCTTTGTTCAGGCAGGGGTAATCTGTGCTTCCAGAAAATCCATGGAAGAATTGTTGGATACTATACGAAAGATAGGAGAGGGAGACAACCCGTAAAATGCCCCGTGAACGGCAGGGCCGGACGGATTGATTTGACCCGCCGGGCAGGGGCGTCCGATGGGGATATGCCTCATGCCCGGCCGCGACAGGTCAGGAAGGAAGTTGGGACGATGTTTCGGGCCTGCCGAATTTTGCGATGAAGTCTTCCAGTGCGGACGGAGTGAGAAGTTCTGCGAACCGGCGGCCGTTCCGGCTGTTTCGCTTGTAGAAATCGAGGCATGCCGCCAGAATCTCCATGACCTCGTCTTCGGAAAAGATGCCCGGGATCTCCGACGCGAGGCGGGGGTGCCGCCCCAGCTTGCCGCCCAGGAGGACCTTGAACCCGCGTCGCTCTTCCGCAAGGGTGCCCGTTGGGCAGGCCCATACGCACCGGCCGCAGGAGAGGCAGCGAGAGGCACTGATGACAGGCCTCTCCATGTCGGCCGACAGGGTGACGGCATCGTCCGGGCAGGCCTCCTTGCAAGCCTCGCATCGGGTGCAGTCGATGTCGGTCAGAACCGGCGGCGCGGCGGCGATGATGCCGACGTCCTTGATCTGGGGCTGGGAGCAGGCATTGGGGCATTCCGCCAGGGTCACGCGAAATTCATGGTGAAACTTGAGCGGCCCGTCCACCTCCCGCCGGAGGAAGGTGAGGAGATCGGCTTCGCGGAGGAGGGATTCGATCCGCGCCGTCAGCGGTTCGGCATCGCCTGCCCGGTTGGGGCACCCGCCGGGGCCGAAACAGAGGTCCAGTTGATAGCCCTTGACCTCGCCGGCCATTCCTTCCAGGTAATTTTTCCGCGTCGTATTTACCTCGGTGAGACCGACCGTCGATTTTCCGGCCGCGGCCGCCTCTTTTTCCACCCGCTGCCTGACTTTCCTGCGAACGAAAAAGGGGACCTTTTTGATCTCCGTTTCCGCTTCATCCGTCCATTTCACGGCGTATCCTCCTGTCTGAAAATAGGCTGTCCGCTCCCGTCTATAGTCGACGGCGCCGCCGGGGTCATTGACTTGGATCAAAAAAATGCGCTGGAAATGGTTCGGATGGGGCAGGGCACGCTGAAATAGCGTCCCCTGTTTCGGTGATCTTTTTCGGGTCTCGGGAAAAGTCAGTATCGGGTCCGGTCGGAAAGCGTGATCCCCGGCCGGTTCCGGGCGACCTGTTTCTGCGGGCTCTCCAGAACCCGCCGGGCTCCCCGGAAGCGGGCCTTCCAGTACGGGCTGTCCAGGCAGGAGATGGTGACGCCCCTTTTCTTTCCCGAGGCATGGATGAACCGACGCTCGTTGAGATAGATGCCGACATGGCCGGTTCTGTCCCGGAACTTGAAAAAAACCAGATCCCCGGGCTTGAGGGCCTTCTGGGAAACCGGCTTGCCGGTGTGGATCTGCTCCTCGGTGGTCCTGGGGAGCTGAATCCCGTAGAGGTCGTCGTAAAAGCGGTAGGTGAGCCCCGAACAGTCCACACCGCTGGTGCTGATGCCGCCGCGGCGGTAGGGAACGCCCTGCCAGTTCCGGATCTCTTTCCAGAAATTGGCGGATACCGTTTTCGGCTGGGTGTCCGGGAGCGGCCGGCAGGGGTATATCTCGGGATGGGAGGCAACGCGGGGTTGGATCAGCGGCGTCAATGAACCACAGCCGGTCAAACAGGCAAATGCCAGGACAACGGCCATGCCGTTGGCAATCTGGGTCGATTTCATAAGAGCCCCTTGTTCAGTGGCCCTCCGGAAAAGATGAATACGTTGCCGAAATAGTATGATTTAAATTATAACTGCTTAAAGGATACTATTTTTTGAAGAAGCAATTTTCATCATTTCCGGACGGTCGCTCGTTAATTTACACGGGATAGGCGACGATCTTTTTATCGAACGTCTTAATATACCATTCGGTATTCCTTTTTTCAAGCACATATTCAGGCAGCAGGGGAATTTTTCCGCCGCCGCCCGGCAGGTCGATCATGTAATGCGGTACGCACATGCCCGACAGATGCCCCCTCAGGGCCGCCATGATCTCCAGCCCCCTTTGGATCCCGGTGCGGAAATGGCCGGTGCCCTTCACCAGGTCCCCATGGTGGATGTAATAGGGCTTGACCCGGATGGTCAGTAGTTTGCGCATGAGCTGTCTCATGGTGTCGGGGTCGTCGTTGACGCCCTTGAGCAGCACCGTCTGGCACCCCAGGGGGATGCCCGCGTCGGCGAGCCGGGCGCAGGCCCGGGCCGAGGCCTCCGTGATCTCGTCCGGATGGTTGAACTGGATGTTGACGAACAGGGGGGCCAGCGCCTTGAGCCTGCGGACCAGGGGTTCGGTCACCCGCTGGGGGAGGGTGCAGGGCACCCGGGTGTGGATGCGGAGGATCTCGACGTGGCGGATCGCCCGGAGCGGCGCGAGGATGCCGTCGATGATCCGGTCGTCCGAGAGCAGGAGGGGATCCCCGCCCGACAGGATGACATCTCGGATCGCGGGGGTTTCCCGGATATACCCGATCCCCGATGCGATGGCGTCGCGGGTGACGGTGAACGGATGCCCCACCCTGCGTTTCCGCATGCAGTGGCGGCAGAACATGGCGCACTGGGACGACACCAGAAAGACTGCCCGGTCGGGATAGCGATGGATCAGGCAGGGCACCGGCGACTGGGCCTCTTCCGCCAGGGGGTCGGCATCGGGAAGGGCGTCGCTCAGTTCGGCCGGGTCCGGGACCGCCTGACGCCACAGGGGGTCTCCCGGTCTGCGGATCAGGGAGAGAAAATAGGGGTTGATCCGCATGGGGTATCGGCGGATGACCGGATCAACGGCTTCCAGGGGCAAAGAGAACCTTCGGCAGAGGTCATCGGCCGTGGTGATGCTCTCCCCGAGAATCTCCTGCCAGGGGCGATCCATCATGCGTCTGTACCGAACAGGCTGAACCGGATGTCGACATCATAGACGTCGATCCCCTCCCGTCGCTTCAGAAAATTGACGACGGCGTAGGTGGCGGGCGTCATGAGGGCTTCGTAGGCCGATTTGACAAGCCACTGGGTGACGACGGCGGCGGCCATGCCCGCCATGGGGATGGTGCCGGCAAAGGCCAGGGTGATGAAGACCGCCGAATCGAGCCCCTGACCCACGAGGGTCGAGCCGATGGTCCGGGTCCAGAGCCAGCGGCCCCGGGTGGCGACCTTCATTCTCGCCAGAACATAGGCGTTGGTGAACTCGCCCACCAGGTAGGCGGCGATGGAGGCGGCGAGGAGGCGCGGGGAATAGCCCAGAATCCGGTCATAGGCGGGCTGGGCGTCCCAGAATCCGGCGGCCGGCAGGAGCCCGCCCATCCAGATGGCCGCGACGGCGATGAGGTTGCAGAAGAACCCGAGCCAGATGACCTGTCGGGCCTGCCGGTATCCGTAGACCTCGGTCAGGATGTCGCCGACGATGTAGCTGACCGGAAAGATGATGACGGCGGCCGGCAGGATCCATCCGGCGACGCTGATCAGCTTGACGGCGATGATATTGGCGGTGATAAGGCAGGTGACGAACAGGGCGGTCGTCATCAGGAACCATTTGGAATAGCGCGCCTCGGGCGCGGTGTGTTTGGATGGGGGGGTCATATGGGTTTCCTTCGAGCGTAAAGAGGTCAGGGTGTCCAACAAAGACGGCCCGTCATACACGGTCCGGCAGAAAATTTCAAGTCGAGCCTTTTTCAACTCGCGGGTCCGGAACCTTTTCCCGGAGTTCCTCAAGCCAGACCGAGGCCTCGGCGTCGCTGGGCGCCCGCCAGTCCCCCCGGGGGGAGAGGGATCCGCCGGAACCCACCTTGGGGCCGTTGGGCATCGCCGACCGCTTGAACTGGCTGATTTTGAAGAAGCGGTAGAGAAAGAGGTCCAGCCATTTCTTGATGGCGGGAAGGTCGTATTGATGTCTTTTTTCCGGCGGGATGAGGTCGGACCACCGGCCCCGCTCGGCGTCCCCCCAGGCGTGGAGGGCGAGGAAGGCGACCTTGCTGGGCCGGAACCCGTAGCGGGTGATGTAGTAGAGATTGAAGTCCTGAAGTTCGTAGGGGCCGATCTTCTCCTCGGTCCGCTGGGCCGGCTGATCGGCATCCGCCGTGAGGGCCGGCACCAGTTCGGGCGATATCTCGGTGTCGAGGACGGCCGTCAGGATGCCGCTCGTCTCCGAATCGAACTGGCGGGTGTCGACCACCCACCGGATCAGGTGCTGGATCAGGGTCTTGGGTACCGAGGCGTTGACGTTGTAATGGGACATGTGATCCCCGACGCCGTAAGTGGTCCAGCCTAAAGCGAGTTCGCTCAGGTCGCCGGTGCCCAGGACCAGGGCGTGGTGGCGGTTGGCCAGGCGGAAGAGATGGGAGGTCCGCTCCCCGGCCTGGACGTTCTCGAAGGTGACGTCGTAGACCGGCTGATCCTGGGCGAAGGGGTGGCCGATGTTCCGCAGCATCTGCATGGCCGACGGCCGGATGTCGATCTCCCCGGCCGAAACCTCCAGGGACGCCATCAGCCTGCGGGCGTTTTCATGGGTGGTCCGGCTGGTGGCGAATCCGGGCATGGTGTAGGCGAGGATGTTTTTCCGGGAGAGGCCCAGGCGGTCCATGGTGCGGGCCGCCACGATCAGGGAGTGGGTCGAGTCGAGGCCGCCGGATACGCCGATCACGAGGCGGTCGATGCCGGAGGCGGCAAGGCGCTTCATGAGGCCGTGGACCTGGATGTTGTAAGCCTCGTAGCAGCGTTCGTCCCGTTTTTCGGTGTCGCTCGGCACAAACGGAAACCGTTCCACCTGCCGGATCAGGGGGATGTCTCCCCTGGGAACCACAAATTCAAAAGGGATGCGGCGGATGCGCGAGAGCCTCTCCCTGTAAATGCCGACGGTGTCGTTGAAGCTCGTCGTCCGCATCCGCTCCTGGACGAGGCGCTCCAGGTCGATATCCGCCAGGACGATCTGCTCGTCGTCGGAGAAGCGCCACGATTCCGCCAGGAGTTCGTTGTTTTCGTAGATCAGGGCGTAGCCGTCCCAGGCCAGGTCCGTGGTCGATTCCCCCGGTCCTGCCGCAGAATAGAGATAGGCGGCCAGGCATCTGCCCGACTGGCCTGCGCAGAGAAGCCGCCGGTACTGGGCCTTGCCCACGGTGATGTTGCTGGCCGAGAGGTTCGCCAGCACCGTGGCGCCGGCCAGGGCGCCGTAAGTGGACGGCGGGATGGGGGTCCAGACGTCCTCGCAGACCTCGACGGCCATGCAGAAGCCGGGGACATTCCCGGCCTCGAAGACCAGGTCGGTGCCGAAGGGGACGGTTTGCCCGAGGAGCCGGACCTCCCGGGACAGGGCGTTCATCCCGGAGGTGAACTGCCGCTTCTCGTAGAACTCCCGATAGTTGGGGAGATAGGTTTTGGGGACGACGCCCAGGATGTTTCCCCGGTAGATCGCCACCGCGCAGTTGAAGAGCTTCCCCTCGAACCGTAGCGGCGCACCCGCCAGGAGCACCGGCGACAGGTCCCGGCTGCCTTCCACAATCCGGGACAGGGCCGATTCCGTGGCCGACAGGAGGGCATCCTGGTGAAAGAGGTCTTCATTGGAGTAGGCCGAGAGGCCCATCTCCGGGAACAGGGCAACGGCGGCATGGGCTTCTGCGGCTTCCCGGGCGAGCTCCGAGATCCGTAAGGCATTGAACACCGGGTCGGCGACCCGGAGCGTCGGGACGCAGACCGCCGCCCGGATGAAGCCGTGGGAATATATGGAATGGAAACGATCGGGCATTCAGTCCTCCGTGGGGCCTCGGTCACGCACGGGAAAGATCGTCGATCAGCCCCTGAATCGCGTCGGCGGCAAAAGAGTAAGGTTTGCGGCAGAATTCGCAGGTCAGTGTGACGGGCTCCTGTGTTTCGATGAGGGTCTCCAGCTCTTTCCGGCCCAGGGCGATGAGGGCCTTCTCCATCCGCCCCCGGCTGCAGGCGCACCGGAAGGCCAGCTCCCGTTTTTCCAGCACGTCCACAGGGATGTCCTTGAAGATCGTGTCGATGATCCCCTCGGGCGCGAGGCCGCCCTGAAGCATTTCGGTGACGGACGGCAGGGTCTTGATGCGCCGCGCCAGAGTTTCGATCACCGCTTCGTCCGCCGGGGGAAGGGTCTGAATCAGGAACCCCCCGGCGGCGGTGATCCCCGAAGGCCCGGCGGAAACCCCCAGCCCCACGGCCGATGGAATCTGTTCCGATTCCAGGAGGTAGAAGGCGATATCCTCCGCGATCTCGCTGGTGTAAAGCCGGACGATGCCCCGGTAGGGCTCCTTCATGTGCAGGTCCCTGGTGACGGTGAGAAACCCCGCCCTTCCGACGGCGCCCGCCACGTCGAACCTGCCGTCCGCGGGCGGCAGGTCCACGTGGGGGTTGCCCGCATACCCCCGCACGCTCCCGTCGCTGTCGGCCTCGACGATGATCTTGCCTATGGGGCCGTTTCCCTCGAACTTGAGTGCCGTCCGCTGCCCGGTTTTCGTCAGGGCCCCCATGAGCGCGCCGCCGGTGAGGGCCCGCCCGAGGGCCACGGCCGCCGTCGGATAGGCGTCGTGGCGAAGGCAGGCCTCCCGGACCAGGCCTGTGGTGACGCAGGCCATGCCGCGAACGTTCTCGTACCGGGCGACGACCCGGACCATGTAGTCTTTCACGAGGTTCTCCCTTGAAGTATGATCTGATATTCCTGAATCTATTATAGCGCACAGGTCAAATGTCAACAGGCAATCTCGGCGGGTTTTCGAAAAAATCACGCCCCGGGGACAGGGGTTCCTGAGAGATGTTAGGGAAACGGGTATTTCGAAACAATCCCGGTCTCGCCCTTTATAAATGTCAAAGGGTGATTATTGTGAGAAAAGCATACGCATCCCCATCCCCATATCGCTGAACGAAATATCCAAAAGGAGAAGTGATGAGCATCAACATCGGTATCAATGGCTTTGGAAGAATCGGCCGCGTGGTGTTCAGGGCCGCCATGAAACACCCGGATGTCAAGGTCGTCGGCATCAACGATCTCACCGACGCCGCCACCATGGCCCATCTGCTCAAGTATGACTCGGTCCACGGCCGGCTGGACGCCGACATCACCGCAAAGAGCGGCGCCATTGTCGTGGACGGCCGGGAGATCCCCTACACCGACATCAAGGACCCGGCCCAGATTCCCTGGAAGGATCTGGGCGTCGATATCGTGGCGGAATGCACCGGACTCTTCCGCGACCGCGCCGGCGCCGGCAAGCACCTGATCGCCGGGGCCCGCAAGGTCATCATCTCCGCGCCGGCCCAGGAGCCCGACATCACCATCGTGATGGGGGTCAACAGCCACGAGTACCGGCCGGACCAGCATCACATCCTCTCCAACGCCTCCTGCACCACCAACTGTCTCGCGCCGCCGGCCAAGGTGCTCCATGAACGTTTCGGCATCACCCACGGCCTCATGACGACCATCCATTCCTACACCGGTGACCAGCGGCTCCTCGATTTTCCCCACAAGGACCTTCGGCGGGCGCGGGCCGCGGCCCTTTCCATGATCCCCACCACCACCGGCGCGGCCAAGGCGGTGGCCCTGGTGCTCCCGGAACTCTCGGGTAAACTCAACGGCCTTGCGATCCGCGTTCCCACGCCCAATGTCTCCCTGGTCGATTTTGTCTGCACGGTGGCGAAATCGGGGGTGACGGTGACCGACGTCAACAACGCTCTCAAGGAGGCTTCCGAGGGAGCGCTCAAAGGCATCCTGGGGTACACCGAGCTTCCCCTGGTGTCGGCGGACTTCAACGGGTGTGAACTGTCTTCCATCGTGGACGGACCCAACACCTACGCCGTCGGCAACATGGTGAAGGTCCTCTCGTGGTATGACAACGAAGTCGGCTATTCGAGCCGGATGGTCGATCTCGCCGCCATGATCGGGGCGTCGCTGTAACCGCGGCGAAACGGATCGGCACGGCCGGAGCTGATTCAACCGGTGCGGATTCAACTCGATACGGAAAGGATGACCCATCCATGACGAGGGGAGACTATCGTGCCGTCATTTTCGACCTGGACGGCACCCTGATCGACTCGGCGGCCGACGTGGGGGACGCCGTCAATCGCGTCCTGGCCGAATCCGGATTTCCCGTACACCCCACGGCGGCGTATTACCGGTTCATGGGCGAAGGCGTGGTCGAACTGATGCGGCGGGCCCTGCCCGGGTCGGCTCGGTCGCCGGAACGGATCCAGGCGGGCGTCCGGGCCTTCTTCCGGGAATACGAAGAGAACTGGTATCATGGGTCCCGGCCCTACCCCGGCATTCCAGCGCTCCTGGACGGGCTGTCGGAAAGGGGCCTCCGGTTCGCGGTCCTCTCCAACAAGCCCCATCCCTTCACCAGGGCGTTTGTGGACCGCTTTCTCCCCGGATGGCGCTTCGAGGCGGTCCTGGGGCAGCGGGACGGCATCCCCCGGAAGCCGGATCCCGCGGGCGCCATAGAGATCGCAGACCGGCTCGGGCTCCCGCCCGATGCCTTCCTCTTTCTGGGAGACACCCCGATTGACATGAAGACGGCCGCAGCCGCCGGGATGCTCCCCGTCGGGGCCTGCTGGGGCTTTCGTCCGGCCCGGGAGCTCACGGAGAGCGGCGCGAGGCTCCTGGTCGAACATCCCATCGATCTCCTGGACATTCTATGCCGACCCGCGTCGCTTATCGTTTGACACCACACCCGCTTTCCGTTACTAAATTTCCATGGAATATCATCAACCGTGTCTGCCAATCCCTGGCCAGGAGTCAAAAAGATGAAAAACGGTCAATGCCCGAAGTGCGGTTCGAAAGAGGTCTATTCCGGGGCGAACATCCCCCTCAAGAGCGGTCCGTTCTCCAGCAACGCCATCCCTTTAGGCCTCACCTCCATGGCCGCGCTGGATAATTATGTCTGCACGGCCTGCGGCCTGGTGGAGAGCTACATCGCCGAATCGTCCAAGCTTGAAGAGGTGGCCCGGCGGTGGGACAAAGTCGACCCGGGGGCCGAAGGCAAAAAATAGCGCGAACCGGGGGTGGCATGACGATGGATCAGACCAGATGAAAGGAATTCGCCGTTTCGGGACCATCAGCCGGGTCCTGGCCAAGCACGGCTATGGGAATGTCGTCGACCGCCTGTTCCGTCGGCCCCGGCCCGGGGCCGACGGCGACGCCGACAAAAGTTCGATTCCCCGGCCGGCGTTCCATTCCCCCGCCCGCATCCGGCGGATGCTCGAGGAGCTGGGCCCGAGTTTCATCAAGCTCGGGCAGCTCATGAGCGTCCGGGCCGATCTTTTCCCGCCGGAATACACCGAAGAATTCAAGAAACTCCAGGACAGCGTGCCGCCGGTCGCGTTCACGGAAATCCGGAGCGTGGTGGAAACCGAACTGGGGTCGCCCGTCGAAGGCATCTTTTCCGAGTTTTCCCCCGAGGCCATGGCCGCCGCATCCGTGGCCCAGGTCCATGAAGCCCGGCTCATGAACGGCGACCGGGTGGCCGTCAAGGTCATCCGGCCGGGCATCGAGAGAAAGATCCGCGAAGACATCCACGTGATGTATTTTTTCGCCGAAAAGCTGGAAAAGGCCTTCGAATTCGCCCGTATCGTCGGCACGGTCAACCTCGTGAAGGAGTTCGAGCGGACGATTTTCCGGGAGCTGGACATGTACATCGAGGGCGGCAACATCGAAAAATTCGCCGCCAACTTCGAGGGCAGCGACGAGATCCATACCGCCCGGGTATACTGGGAGCATACCGCCAGATCGGTCCTGGTCATGGAATATATCGACGGCATCAAGATGGACCAGGTCGAGCGGATCCGGCAGGCGGGCATCGACCCCGGGGCGGTCGCCATGATCGGCCTGCGGTCGTTCTCGCGCCAGTTGATGGATTTCGGCTTCTTCCACGCCGACCCGCACCCCGGCAACACCATCGTCATGTACGACGGCCGCGTCAGCCTGGTCGACTTCGGGATCATCGGATACCTGGACAAAGAGACCATGATGCAGGTGGCCAACATCTTCCTGGGGTATGCCGAGCACGACTACGACATGGTCATGGACGCCTTCCGGGAGGCCGGCCTCATCGATGACGACACCATCGACCTGAGGCGCTTTCGGACGGACCTCAAGGACATGAGCGAACCCTTCTACGGCCGGTCCCTCCAGACCATTTCGGTAAAGGACGTCTACGAGCAGGTCATGCGGCTGGCCTACAAATACCGCATCCGGCTTCCCAGAAACCTCCTGTTGCTGCTCAAGACCTTTGTCCAGACGGAGGCCCTGGGAAAGATCCTGGGCAGCGACGCGAGCATCCTGGAGGTCACCCGGCCCTACGCCCGGAAGCTCCTCCAGCGGGGATACGACGCCCAAAAGCTCCTGAGAAACCTCGGCCGGGACACCCGATCCATGGGCGCCGCCCTGAAGATGATGCCCCGCTTCGCCTATGCCATCCTGAAGCGGACCGCCGAGGGGCGGCACCGCATCGAGGTCCGCCACAACGGCTTCGACCCCATGGTCGGCAGGTTCGAGCGGGGCCTCAACCGGGCCATCGTGGGGCTCATCATCGCCGCATCCACCATCGCAGGCTCCCTGGTGCTCAACTCCCCCGTGGCGGTCATGGACATCAGCCTGGGCGGAATTACCGTCTCCTTAACGACGCTGCTGGGCGTCAGCGGCTACTCCATCGCCACCCTCCTGGGCCTGTGGCTCATCCTCTCCATCTTCCGGTCGGGGAAGATGTGAGAGCAGGCGTCGCGCCGTGCAACGGTCCGATTTGCCGTATCGCCTGGATCAGCCTCTCTTCTTGTCCACGTTGAATTTCCCCGTCCACCCCCCGCCCAGGGCCTTGTAGAGGCGGATGAGGTTTGACGTGACGCTGCCGTCGCTCCGGGCCAGCTCGTCCTGGAAGGAGAGCAGGGACCGCTGGGCGTCCAGAACGCTGGAGAAATCGACCAGGCCGGCCGCATACTGGTCCTGGGCCAGGTCCGCCGCTTGCTGGGCCGCGTCCACCGCATCGAGCAGGCGCTCCCGGCGCATCTGTTCCTCGGCATAGGCGGTCAGGGCGTTTTCCACCTCCTCCAGGGCCGTAAGGACGGCGGCCTCGTAGGCGAACCGGAACCGCTCCGCGACGGCCGTCTGTGCCGCGATGTTGTTCCGGATGGCGCCGGCGTCAAAGACGTTCCACGTGACGCCCGGCCCGATGCTCCAGAAGCGGCTGGCCGACTCTAAAAAGTCGACGGCGTCTATGGATTCCAGGCCGATGGTGCCGAAGAGCCGGAACCGGGGGTAGAGATCGGCCACGGCCTCCCCGATGCGGAAGGTCTCGGCGGCCAGCTCCCGTTCGGCCCTGCGGACGTCGGGCCGCCGCCTCAGGCTTTCGGCCGGCACGCCCACCGCGACGGTGGCCGGGGGCACCGGCACCGGACGCCGTTTTTCGAGGACGGCCTGAAGGGCGCCGGGCGCCTGTCCGGTCAGGACGGCCAGGCGGTTTTTGGCAGAAGCCAGCCCGGTCCTCAGGACGGGGAGCTGGCTTCGGGTGTTTTCGAGGTTGTAGCGGGCCTGCTGGACGGCCAGTTCGTCGCTCAACCCGGCTTCGTATCGCGACCGGATGAGGTCGTATGTGGCCTGCTGGGCCGCGATGTTGGCTTCGGCAACATCCAGCCGGGTCTGGAAGGTCCGGGCCTCCAGGTAATTAAGCCCGATCTCCGCGGTCAGGGAGACCATGACATCCCCGAGGTCCGCCTCGACGGCCCCGAGATCGGCCTCGGCCGCTTCGATGGACCGCCTTACGCCGCCGAAGACGTCAATCTCCCATTCGGCGTCGAACCCGGCCGCGTAGAAATCGTTTTCGTCGCCGCTGCCGCTGCTCTCGCTCCTGCGGATTCGGGAGACGTCGGCTGAGGCGTCAATCTCCGGGAAGAGGCCGGCCCGGCTGATGCCGCGGCGGGCCCGGGCCTCCCGGACCCTTTCCAGGGACTGCTTCAGATCCAGGTTTCCCTCGATGGCCCGGGCCACCAGGTCCGACAGGACGGGGTCGTCCAGGATCCGCCACCACCGGGCCAGGTGATCCGGGTCCGCTGGATCGGGCCTGAGGCCGTCCTGAAGCTGGGTGCTCCAGCCGGCGGGTGCGGCGGCGGAGGGCGGGGCATAGTCCGGCCCCACGGCGGCGCAGCCGGCCGTCAGAAGCAGCAGGGCCGGAATTCCGATTCTCCTCATAAGTCCTGCCTGAAAAAAATGCATGATCCTCATGGGGTTACCTCGCTCCCCGCATCTGCCTTTCGGGGCGACCGATGTTTATGTTTCCACCATCGGGTGGAAGTCTCGCGCATGGTCTGGAAGGCCGCATACAAGCCCGGGATCAGGAAGATGCCCACCAGGGTGGCGGCCACCATGCCGGCGAACACGGTGGTCCCGATGGCCCGACGGCTGTTGGCGCCGGCGCCCGTGGCGACCACCATGGGCAGCACGCCCAAGATGAAGGAAAAGGCGGTCATGAGCACGGCCCGGTACCGCAGGCGGGCGCCGCTGATGGCCGCGTCGGTGATGGAGAGGCCGTTCTCGCGCTCATCCCTCGCGAATTCCACGATGAGAATGGCGTTCTTGGCCGCCAGGCCCACCAAAAGGACCAGACCGATCTGAGCATAGATGGACATGGGCAGCCCCACGGCCAGGAGGCCCGCCAGGGCGCCCAGCGATGCCACGGAGATGGAGAGGATCACCGAGAGCGGAACGGTCCAGCTTTCGTAAAGCCCCACCAGGAAGAGATAGCCGAAGAAGAAGGCCAGGGAAAGCAGGATGGCGGCTTCCCCCCCGATCTGTTTTTCCTGGTAGCTCATGCCGGACCACTCATAGGCGTAGCCGTCGGGCAGGGTTTTCGCCGCGATCGTCTCGACGGCTTCGATGGCCTCGCCGGAACTGACCATGGGGGCCGCGGCGCCGATGAACTGGGCTGTGGAAAACTGGTTGTAGCGGGCCGCCGACTGGGGTCCCAGCACCGTCGACAGGGTCACGAGGCTCGACAGGGGCACCATGTGGCCGTCGTCGCTCCGGACATGAAGGCGGGCGATGTCCTCGACCGAATCCCGGAACGGGGTGTCGGCCTGGACCCTGACCTGGAAGACCCGGTCATACAGGTTGATGTCGTTGACGTAGCGCGATCCCATATGGGCCTGGAGGGTGGAGAACACCCGGCTCACCGGCACCTTGAGGGTTCTGGCCTTGGTGCGGTCCAGGTCGAGGGATAGCTGCGGCACGTTGGCCGAGTAGGTCGAAAAGGCATAGGCGACGGAGGGGTCCTGGTTGAGGGCCGCCATGAGACCCTTGACCACGCCGTCGAGGGCCTGGGGGGACTGGCCTTCCAGGGCCTGGAGCCTCAGGTCGAACCCGCTCGAATTGCCCAGCCCCATGATGGCGGGCGGCATGAAGGCGTTGATGTTGGCCCCCGGAGTGGCGAAGGCGATCTGCCGGATTTTGTTCAGAACGGCGCCGACCTGGCGATCGGGGGTGGTCCGCTCGCCCCAGGGCGCAAGCCCCACGAAGGCGAGGCCCACGTTTTCGCCGGAGCCGCTCATGATGCTGAATCCGCGGATCCCGATGACGAAATCCACGCCGCCGATCGCCTTGATCCGGGCCGAAAGCGCGTCCACCAGCTCGGTGGTCCGCGTGAAGGCGGCCGCCTCGGGGAGTTGAACATCCACGATGATGAAGCCCTTGTCCTCTTCGGGCAGGAAGCTGGTGGGCAGCATGCCGAAGAGCCGCCACGCCCCGAAGCCCACGATGGCCAGGACCAGGACGGCAAGGATGAATTTTCGGGCGAGCCAGCCGGACACGGCCACATAGAGGTTCCTGGATCCGGCGAGGGCGCGGTTGAACCAGGCCAGGGGGCCGCGGCGGATGGTCCGGGGCGGCCGGAGGAGGACGGCGCACAGGGCCGGGCTCAGGGTGAGGGCGTTCACCGAGGAGAGGAGCACCGCCACGGAGATGGTCACGGCGAACTGGCGGTAGAGCTGGCCCGTGATGCCGGGCAGGAAGCCTACCGGCACGAACACGGCCAGGAGGACCAGGGTGGTGGCGATGATCGGCCCGGTCACCTGCTCCATGGAACGGACGGCAGCCGTTTTGGCGGCGAGCCCCTCCTCCTGCATGATCCGCTGGACGTTTTCCACCACCACGATGGCGTCGTCCACGACAAGGCCGATGGCCAGGATCAGGGCGAAGAGGGTGACGGTGTTGGCGGAATATCCCAGGGCCATGAGCAGGGCGAAGGTGCCGATCAGCGAGACCGGTATGGTCAGGGTAGGAATCAGGGTGGCCCGCCAGTCCTGGAGGAAGAGGAAGGTCACGGCGACCACCAGCACGAAGGTGAGGGTCAGGGTGAAGGTGATCTCCTCGATGGTCGATTCCACGAACCGGGTGGCGTCGTAGATGACGCCGTAGCTCACCCCCGGGGGCAGGCGGGATTCGAGGTGTTTGAGTTCGGCCTTCACGCCGGCCATGGTCTCGAGGGCGTTGGAGCCGGGGGACTGGTACACGGCCAGGGGCACCCCCGTCCGGCCGTTCAGGGAGTCGTCCGACGCGTAATTGCCGCTGCCCAGCTCCACCCGGGCGACGTCCTTCAGCCGGACGATGCCGCCCTGGGCGTTGGTCTCGATGACGATCTCCTCGAATTCCGCCACGGTGGAGAGGCGCCCCCGGGCCTGGATGATGTACTGCACCTGCTGCCCGGGGGGCGCCGGCGCCGTGCCTACGGCCCCCGCGGCTGCCTGGAGGTTCTGCTGCTGGATGGCGCCGATGACGTCGTCCGCGGTGAGCCCCAATGCGGTCAGGCGCTCCGGATCCATCCAGACCCGCATGGTGTAGTCGTGGGAACCGAATGGCGTGGCGTCGCTGACGCCGCCCACCCGCAGGAGGGCGTCCCGGATGTTGATGCTGACCCAGTTGGACAGGGGCAGGATGTCCGTGCTGCCGTCCTCGTAGTAGAAGAAGATGACGCCCAGCATGTCCGAGGAGCGCTTGCGGACCGAGATGCCCTGCTCGGTCACCTGGGGCGGCAGCTTGGACTGGGCCTGCTGGACGCGGTTCAGGACGTTGACCTGGGCGATATTCGAATCCGTGCCTGCGGCAAAGGTGACGGAGAGCCTGTAGCTGCCGTTGTTGGTGGAGGAGGACGCCATGTAGAGCATGTCGTCCACGCCGTTGATCTGGGCCTCCAGGGGCGCCGCGACGGACGCCGCCACCTCTCCGGCGTTGGCGCCCGGATAGGCGGCCTGGACCTGGATTTCCGGCGGCACGATATCGGCAGGGTATTCTGCAACCGGGATGTTGAAGAGGGCCAGAAGACCCGCGAAGGTGATCACCAGGGAAATCACCATCGAAAGCCGGGGCCGGTCGATGAATATTTTGGAAAACATCTTCGGATCTCCCTATCGCTTGTCCGCCGTGACGGGATTGACGGCCTGGCCCGGCCGCACCTTCTGGACGCCCGAAACGATGACGGTCTCGCCGGCCATGAGGCCCGACGACACCGCCCAGTCGGTGTCGACCGGGGCCCCGGTGGTGATGCGGCGCTGCTGCGCCCGGCTCTCGCCGTCCACCACGAACACATACCGTCCGTCCCGGTCTTCCAGGACCGCGGATTGGGGCACCACCGGCATCTTCCGGGGGTTGCTGAGGCTGAGCAGGACGGTGACATACTGGCCCGGGAGGAGGATGCCGTCCGGGTTGTCGAAGATCGCCCGCACCGCGATGGTGCCGGTGGCGGGGTCCACCTCGTTGTCGGAAAAGTCGAGGCGGCCGGGGATCTCGTACATGGCGCCGTTGCCGAGGCGGATTTGGGGGACCAGGCGGGCTTTCATCTTCTCTTCGTCCACCCCCTCCGCCGTTGATTTCAGGCGAACGCTCACCAGATCGGTTTCACTCACCGAATAGACCACCCGGATCGGATCCAGTTGAACGATTCGCCCCAGGATGCCGGAGTCCGGCCCGACCAGGTTGCCCGAGGTGATGTTGGTGGCCCCGATGCGCCCGGTGATCGGGGCCTCGATGGTGGTGTATTCCAGATTCAGCCGGGACAGGGCCAGGTTGGCGGTGGCGGCATCCACCTGGGCCTGGGCTTCCTGTTCGTTCGCCTGCGCCGTTTCCAGATCGGTTTTGGAGACGCCGCCTTTCCGCACCGACTGGAGGCGCTCCCGGTACTGCCGGGCCTTGGCGAGGGCGGCTCGGGCCTCGGCGATCCTGGCCTGATCCGCGTCCATCCGGGCTTTGTAGGCGGCCTGCTCGATGACGTATAGCCGTTCGCCCGACTTCACCCTGCCGCCCTCCCTGAACTTGACCTGCTCCAGGGTTCCCTCCACGCGGGCGCGCAGGTCCACGGCCTGGATCGCTTCGACCCTCCCCACGTACGTCATGGGCGGATTGACCGTTTTTTCGGCGATGACGGCGACGCTCACCACCGGCGGAGGCATCTGGGGCGGACCGGCCTTGGGCGGCGCGGCCAGTGCCCCGTTTACCCGGCAGAGAACCATCAGGGCCAGAACGGGCAGCATGCACCCGGGGAGCGCGCCGAGGCCGGGGCGTCCCGTGTTACTCTCCGATCGTGTTGTATTCATCTGATCCCTTTCTGTTAAGGTTGATCCTCTTTGCCGGCCGGCAGCCAGACGCCATGATGCACGAGGCCGAGCTCCTTCAGGAGTTCGGACAGGCAGAGGGCTTCCTGGGATTTGCATCCCTCGCGGGAAACAGGCGGCCGCCACATGTGGATCGCCCAGTCCCCCTCCACCGCGGCATTGCGGAAGAGGGAGAAGCGAACTGCCGGGGATCGCCCGGCCGTGCGCTCCAGCACGTCCATGATCTTCATCCGGTCCGCCGGATCGTAGAGGCGGATGCTGATGATTTCCAGACATCGCTCCGACCGATATCCGCTCTCCTGCTGCGATCGCTTCTTTTTCATGCCTGTGCGCTCCCTTTTCAGGCTGCCGCATGTCCTGCGTTGCCCCGAGGCTTTCTCGGCGGCGCTGCGGGGTGTCCGAAGGCCTGGCGGGTCTTGTTGTAAGCGATAATCATGCCATATTGTTATCATGTTTGATTACAAATAGTTGAAGTCTGGCGGGCTATCTGGATATCAAATCCGATAGAAAATAACTGTTGCATGTGGTACTTTAAACAAAAAATGGTATATACGGCAGATACAGGGAGCCCGGTCACATGGATGACATGATCTTTTTTCACGAGGGAACGGTGAGGATCTGCGGCAGCCTCGATCTCAAGGAGGCCCTCGGGGACTGCTTTGTCTACCTCAAGCGGCACATCCCCCTGGAGCTCGTGGATCTCTCCATCTTCGATCCGGAGATCGGGGGCATCCGGGTTCTGGCCCGGCATGCCGATTTCGACGTGGCCCACGATATCAGCGCACCGGTCCGGCTGTCCCGGGCAGCCATCGACTACATCCAGTCGGGCACGGGAAAGATCGTGCGGATCGACTCGGCGAACCTGTCCGCGCCATCGAGGGAGATGGCCGCCGCCCTGGGCATCTCCGATTTTACGGGCATCGGCATGACCCTGGGCATCGGCGGGGCGGCCCTGGGGTTTGTCGGCGCTGTCGCAAGGGGCCGCAGGAGGTTCACCGAGAAGCATGCCCGGCTCATGTCCCTCCTTCACGACCCCTTCGCCATTGCCATGTCCAACCACCTGCGGTACCGCGAGGTGCTCCGCCTCCAGGAACTCCTCGCCGACGATAACCGGTACCTCCACCGGGAGCTGCACCGGATATCGGGAAACGAGATCGTCGGGGAGGACTTCGGCCTGAAGGGGGTCATGGAGATGGTCCGGCAGGTCGCCCCCCTGGACAGCAACGTCCTCCTCCTCGGGGAGACGGGCGTGGGCAAGGAGGTTGTCACCAATGCCATCCATTACCTTTCGCCCCGCCGGAACGGTCCGCTCATCAAGGTCAACTGCGGGGCCATCCCCGAAGGCCTCATCGACAGTGAACTTTTCGGGCACGAAAAGGGGTCGTTCACCGGCGCCACGGCCATGCGGCGGGGCCGTTTCGAGCGCGCCCACACCGGAACCCTGTTCCTCGACGAGGTGGCCGAACTGCCGCCGGCGGCGCAGGTGAGGCTCCTGCGGATTCTCCAAGAGCGCCGGATCGAGCGGGTGGGCGGCGCCAAACCGGTCCCCGTGGATGTCCGCGTCATCGCCGCCACCCACCGGAACCTGGCCGCCAGGGTCGAGGCGGGCGGCTTCCGGGAGGATTTGTGGTACCGGATCAATGTCTTTCCCATCACCATTCCGCCATTGCGGCACCGGAAGGCGGATATTCCCGCCTTCGTCTACCATTTCATCGACCGCAAGGTCCGCGAGTTGAACCTCACGCACCGGCCGTCGCCCGCGCCGGGCGCCGTTGAACGCCTCCAGCGCTACGACTGGCCCGGCAACGTCCGGGAGCTGGAAAATGCCGTGGAGCGCGAGCTGATCCGGAACCAGGCCGTGAACCCCGGCGGGCTCCTCCGGTTCGACGACGCGGCCGCGCCCGTTTCCGCGCCGCCCCCTCTGACCCGGGGGTCTATCGAGCCCGGCGACGCCGCCCTGGAACTGGACGAAGCGGTTCGGAGGCATGTCGCGCGGGTGCTCGGCATTACTGGCGGAAAGGTCCAGGGGCCCAAAGGCGCGGCGGCCCTTCTGGGCCTGAACCCCAGCACCCTGAGGCATCGCATGCGGAAGCTGGGAATACCGTTCGGAAGGGGGGGGAAATGAAACGTCTGCCGCCCGGGCGAGCCTTTATGCAGAACATCGGAAAATGGCTGCTGCTTCTGGCCTGGTTCTGCGCGCCGGGCGGGCTCAAGGTGATGTCCGTTTCAGGGTTGCAGCCAACGGCCAACCGAGTATCCGCCCGCGGAGACGATGACGCACAGGACGACACCCCAGGCGATATCCACCGGGACCAGGGCGGGGGGCCAATCGCGAATCAGCGCGTAATTGGTCAGCTCATAGGTGGCATAGGTGAAAAAACCGTACAGGCCGCCCATCACGACGGCGCTGGAAAGCGAGCCCCGGTTTATCGCAGGCGCAATCGAGAAGATCATCAGCCCCACGATGTACATCAGGTAAAAGGCGATGGCCGCCGGCCAGTTGACCCGCTGGCTGAGCAGCTCCCCAAGTTGGCGGTGATAAAACGATTGGGCCGCCCATCCGAGCCAGATGAAATCCACAATGATAAAAACGAAGAAACTGGCCGCGTAGACGATGCTGAGCTTATAGAAGTCCATGGTAAGGTCATCCTTTCGATTGTCGAGCATCCAGGGGTTGAGGGTTCCGTGAAGCGGGCGTGTCGGCCGTCAATCGGCTGCTGCGGCGCAGAATCAGCCGAAGGAGATAGTACAGGAACACCGCAGCCGGGAGGCTGACGAGGCCCCAGGCCGCAATGGCGCGCAGCGTCGTATCCCACAGATGCAGGACCGTTTCCCCGGGCTCGCTTTTGAACATCGCGATCAACTGCGTTCCCGACAAGGGGATCGGCTCGATGTCGAACAACCAGGCCCCAAAATGAAAAAACGGAATCAGCAATGCAATTTGAAGGGGATACACGAGGTAATTGACCACCTGCATGGCTGGCAGATTCAGCCGCAGAAAAAGTGCCGCGACGGTGCAGAGCAGCGTCGTGGAACCGATCACCGGAAAGACGCCGATGACGACCCCGACAGCCATGCAGAGGGCAAGCTTTTCCGGAGAGATGCCCTGTCGGAGCAGTTTTACGATTGGATCGATCACTTTTTGCTGCAACAGCCTTCGCATCATCATCCCTCCCGACGCCACCCGAAAAAAGCATGCGTGAATTTGTGCGCACCCTGAAAAACCACCCTAAATATAGGTCGCCTTTGCCGGGTTTCCAGTGGGCGGCGATGCCAAATGTCGGGCGGGGTTGAGAGGGTGCCGGGGAGCGCTGATCCCGAACCTTATTGAAGGAATCCTGTCCGTGTCAACGAGCAGAAATCCCTCCGAAGGCGGTCGACGGCGTCAGACTGTTCAGAAGACGTCGGCAGGATGGAACCGGACCGTCAGGTGAAGGCCCTGCATCCCGAGGGGCGCCAGGGAAACCGTGACGGCGTGATCCCGTGCGAGACCCGGCGGGAAGGGGATGCGCACCGGCGTCTCTCCGGAAATCACGCCCCTGCCGGCGCACGGGCGGCAGACATGAAAACCCCCCCCGCCAAGGCCCCCGCATTCGGGACAGACGGCGCGTACGGGAATCATCACCGCCACGCTTCCGCCGCGCGCGGCTTGTTCGCGTGTCAGGGGCACCTCGACGGCCAGGTTTTCCATCCCCCGGAACCCGGCCCGTACCCGGCGGAAAAAGGGGTGCCCGGGGGATGGGGATGGGTCTTCTATACGCGGCCCATGGGTCTGGAACGATCCGATGGGCGTGATATTCCCAAGATGCGGAGGGCGCTGTTTCGGGATGAGGGGTTCCGGCGATGGACGGGGGGCATGCCCCCACGCGGGGTTTTCCAGGCGCTGCCGAAGGCTCTTTTCATATTCTCTCCGCCGGCGGTCGTCTCCTAAAACGGCGTAGGCTTCCTGGATCTGGATGAACGGCTCGCTCCCGCCCTCGAAATGGTCGGGATGGAACTCCTTGACCAGCCGGCGGTAGGCCGAACGGATCTCTTCGGGAGAGGCATCGGCGGTGACGCCTAAAATGGCGAAATAGCTGTTGGCCATGATCCCGCTCCATCAAAATTTTTCGGCCGCATGGCGCCGTCCGGGGTTGCACCGGCGGCTGTGGTGCACGGGGACGATGCTGCCGGCATTTTCGTCTTTCTTCTTGAAGCAATTCCAGGGAGGCGGTTTTTTGATATCCATGGGGGACCTCCTTGAATGATGTCTGCACCCAAAAAACATTATTGATAGCTTTTTTAGTAAGATAGTAATAAACCCGTTGCGGGTGTCAAGGGGTATTGCAATTTTTTACATCAGCATGACCACATTGAATTCATGGATTTAAATCGGTTTTAAGGAACCTGTCACCGGGCGCAGGCGAAGAACGCAATTAGTTGAAAAGATGGACGGTTCAGGATGCCATCCTGCGCCTTGATGGTCCAACCGGCGCATCGCCGGCCGCAGGACGGGGTTGACGTGTGGACAGCCTGAAAATATGGCCTCCCAAACATTTTTTGCCGGTAGGGTAACAATCTTGTGAGGCTGATAAAATATTTGACACATCATTGGTTGTATGCGATCTTTTGAGCCATCGCGTCGTCGATCCACATCCATACTCCCGCCGAGAAACGAGAGAGGGAACCATGGAAGGGCTTTCCGAAAACCTGGAAAATTATCTGGAAACGATCCTGGAGCTGCAGCGGGGAAACACCGTCGCCCGGGTCAAGGACATTGCAGAGAAGATCGGTGTCCTGAGCGGCACCGTTACGTCCGCCCTGAGAACTCTATCCGACAAGGGGCTGATCAACTACAAGCCATACAGCTTCATCACCCTGACGGCCGAAGGGGAAAAAATCGCGGTGGAAATCCTGAGGCGGCATCACGTCATCAAGGATTTTCTGCACAGCGTCCTGCTGCTGGATGAAGGCCGGGCGGAGGAGAACGCCTGCAGGATGGAGCATGCCATGGACAAGATCGCCATCAACCGCCTCGTGCAGTTCATCGAGTATGTGCACAAATGCCCGCGCGCCGGGGATGACTGGATCGCCAATTTCAAGACCTTTTTCTCCCGGGAGAAGATCACCGGGGCCAGCTGCTCTGAATGCATCGAAAAAAGCCTGGAGAACTGCGGCTTGAAACAAACCCTCCCCGACGATTCCGGCACCCCCGCCTGACCGGCCATTTTCTCCGGCCTTCCCTGGCTGTGAACCTCCGGCGCTTCTCTTCCTCAGCAGCCTCGTCTTCATGGTCTGCCCGATTTCCCGGTTGACCCCGGGGATCATCCACCCCGGCATCCCGGTTCACGATGCTCGAAAACCTCTCCTGGTCAACGCCTCTGCGTGGGCCGATCTCCTTTTTTGCAGACAGCCCTGAAAAACTTGACAAGGCCCTCGGAAAACCGTTACAGACTACTATCACGATAATTATTATAATCGTGCTGTTTTCAACAGAAGCGAGGTGATCATGATGGAAAAGGGAGTCGAAAACGAAAAGCGTCATTCCCGCGGCTCATCCGACCCGGGCCGGCGATCCGAGGGGCTTGCGACCGCCGCCGGGGGCCGAAGCCTCCGGTTCGACCGGGTGGAGCTGGCCGGCGCCTTCGGGGACCTGGGGACGATGCTCCCCATCGTCATCGCCATGATCCTGATCAACGGCCTGAGTCCCACCACCGTTTTTCTGGCCTTCGGGCTCTTTTATCTCCTTTCGGGATTCTATTACGGGCTCCCGGTGCCGGTTCAGCCGCTCAAGGCGGTGGGCGCCATCGCCATCGCCTACCCGGCGATCATCACGGAATCGGTGATCGGGGCCTCGGGCATCATTTTCGGCGCGCTGCTGCTGGTGCTCTCCCTCACCGGCCTGGTGGACCGGATCGCGAAGCTCTTTTCCCAGGCAGTGGTCCGGGGGATCCAGTTGACCCTGGGCCTCATCTTTCTCAAAAAAGGCATCGAACTGATCGTATCGCCCGACCTCTTCATCTCCGGCATTCAGGGAAGACTCGCCGGATACCCTGTCAATCTCATCATCGGATTCGCCGTCTTCGCCCTGATCTTATTGCTGCTGGATAACCGGCGGTTTCCGGCGGCCCTGGCCGCCCTGGCCCTTGGCATCGCCGCGGGGCTGGCCCTGGGCGGGCTCGGCGGCCGATCCCTGTCCATCGGCCCGACCGGCATGGACCTCATCCGCCCCTCCGCCGGAGATTTCTGGACCGCCTTCATCATGCTCATCCTGCCCCAGATCCCCCTCACCATCGGAAACGCCTGCGTCGGTACGGCGGACACCTGCGCCACCCTCTTTCCGAAAAACCCCCTCCTCCCCAAGGCCAGCGCCGGAAAATTCGCCCTGACCATGGGCCTCGTCAATTTCCCCGCCGGCTTTTTCGGGGCGGTGCCCATGTGCCACGGCACCGGGGGGCTTGCGGCCCATTACCGCTTCGGCGCCCGGACCGGCGGCGCCCCGGTCATGATCGGCTTTTTTTTCGTCCTCATGGCTTTGGTCCTGGGCGAACTGGGATTCACCCTCCTGGCCCTCATCCCCAATTCGGTCCTGGGGGTTCTCCTGGTCTTCGCCGGCCTCGAGCTCTGCCCGCTGCTCCGGAGCCTCAAGACCAACGAGGAGTATTTCGTCGCCCTGCTGATCGCGGGCATCGCCCTGGCCGTGCCCAACATGGCATGGGCCTTCGGTGCCGGCATCCTGGTCGATCTCTTCATCCGGAAGGTCAAGGTGCGCATATGAGCGCCGGGGGCTGCGCCCGGGGGATCATCAAGGGGTTCGAGGAATTCCGGTCGGCCGGCCTCAATACCCCCAGGCCCTCGCCCGCCCCTTCTGGCCGTCACCCGGGTCCGGCTGGACGAGCCGGATCGCGTGTTCGAGGTGCCTGTCGGGGCTGGGCCGCTTCGGTATCAACGCCCAGCTCATCACGCCCGGGGGCTGCGCCGGCCGGCTGGGGAGCCCGGTCACCGAAGCGGTGCTGGGCGACCCCCCGCTGATCGGCGATACGGAGCCCCGCCTCCACAAGCGCGGCATGCTGAACCCCGGCCGAGTCCGCGCCGCCCCGGTTCAATCCCCCTGGAGCACCCGGTCGGGGCGTCCGACCAGGGTGGCCGAGATGACCCGGCCGATGAAGATCTCGGCGCCGCCGGCGGCCCTGGGGACCTGGTCCTCGGTGACGAGTTCGACCCTCCGGGTGCTGGTGCCGGAGACGGCGGCCTGGTCCCGGACCATGGCGACGAGCCGGTCCCGGGCGTATTCGTCGGCCGCCTCGAACTGCCGGAACTGCCGGGTGCCGGGGATGCCTTCGATGAGGAAGCCGCCGGCCTGGTCCGGAATGATGCGGACATGGCGTTTGACCACCACGTCGCTCGTGATGGCGCCGATGGCGTTGGCCACGTCCGCATCGGGCGGCAGCACTGCCTTGGCGCCTAACAATTCGGCGGCCCGGGGCAGGAAATAGTGGATGGGGGCCCCGATCCCCACGATGGGGTGCTTCAGGTCGATCCGGACGCGGTAATGATCGCTGCCGCCGGCGAACAGGTTCTCGACCAGGGTCCGGCAGACGGGGCAGGTGTGGATGGCGTCCGGATCGGTTTCGCCGTCCAGTTCGCGTTTGAGCAGCTCCAGCGCCAGCTCCCGGACAACCTTTTCCAGCATCGCTTGCGCCATCTCCAACACGTCCGTCCTCGCCTGGGCGGCGTAGATCGCGGCGTACCGAGCCGCCGTCCGGCCGTCCCACCGGTCGAAGCGGCCGGTGATGTGGAGCAGGTCCGTCGGTGTGAGGCCACAGCGCTGGATGACGGCGTATTCCTCGAGCCGCCGGATGGGCAGGGCCCGCTCGATCATGGCCCCGGTCCGTTCAAGGAGTTCATCGATGCTGCAGGGCCGGGCGGTCAGGAGGGCTATGATCTCCCGCTCCGGGCCGGTGAGGTCCATATCCCCGGCGGCCCCGTTGAGCGCCAGCACCTGCATGCCCCGGGTCGATGACGCATAGCGGTGGATGCGGCTTTCCAGGTAAGTGACGGCCGGGTCCGTCCCCGGGTGATGGGCGCCCAGCCAGGCCATGGGGGCCACGCGCCGCGGACCGATCACCGTCTCTCCCTTCTCCATCTGGATCAGGCTGTCGCCGCCCAGGCCCCGGGTGCGGATTTCCAGGGCCTTCACGTGGGTCATGTGGCCGCCCACGTTGGAGCCCCTGTCGCACACGGAGACCGCGCCGCCTGCGAGGGCCGCCGTGTCCGTGGTGGTCCCGCCCATGTCCACC
>NZ_JBGSQX010000137.1:0-14800 GCF_041737845.1 Desulfococcus sp. | reverse complement strand
CCCAGGCGGTTCATCCGGCCCGAGCCCGGCGCCCGGTAGGGCGGGTTGGAGACGACCAGGTCGACGGTCCCGCCAAGGTCCTCCGGCGCCACCTCCCTGAGGTCTTTGTGGAGAACCGCGATCCGGTCCGCCATGCCGTTCTCCCGGGCGTTATCCCGGGCCAGGCGGGCCAGCTCCTCCTGGACCTCGACCCCGGTGATGCGGTCCCCGGGGCGCTTGAAGGCCAGGATCAGGGGGATGATTCCGCACCCGGTTCCCAGATCGAGGACCTTCCGGGGCCTGGGGCTCCGGTTCGGGGGGCCGCCGCCCTCGGGGGCGGGACCCGCGCCCGCGGCGTGCTGGGCCAGGATGACGGCGTCGATGGAAAAACGGTACCCGTCCCGGTGCTGCCGGACCTGGATCCGCCCTTCGAAAAAGGTGTCCTCGGTGGTCTCCGTCACAGGGGGCCGACCTTGAACTTGATCTCTTTCACCAGCGGTTTCCCCAACGCGCGGTTGATCGTCGCGATCAGGTCCGGTTTCAGGAAATGGAGGTGGTGGATCCAGGTGGAGCTGCTCACGTGGACGATGAGCAGGTTCCCCCGGAACGCCGCGGCCCGGGTGTTTTCGGCAATGGCGGGGCCGACGGCCCCCTCCCACAGCTCCCATACCTTTACCAGTTCGCCGTCCCCCCCGTCCCGGTAGGCGGCAATCGCCTTCCTGAGGACGGCCGCAATGTGGGCCGGCTTCTTCAGGGGCTCCCGTTTGTCTTTCATGGCCTCCTCGCTTTCAGCCAGAGTGATCCTCGCGCACCGCTCCCTGATAGCACGTCTTTTCGCCGCCATGCCACCCTTTTGTGGCCCGAAGGGAGGGACGGCCCCCTTTCCCGCCGTTCCCCCCTTGACACCGGTTGGGGTTTCCGTCATAATTTTGAAATTAATCGCAATTATGGGTCGGGTAACGAGATCCCGGCCGTGAGGGATTTTTGGGATGAACAACCGTTTATGACGAGGGAGGATGTGTATGCGGAGCTTTTCCATCTATGATGTGTACTGCCGAAACGCCCGTCTTTACAAGGATCGGACCGCCGTGGCCGCAGGGGACCTGAGGGTCGGTTTTGAAGCGCTCCTCCGGGATGCGGATGCATTCGCGGCGGCCCTGGCCGCCCGGGGAATCGGCCCGGGGGACCGGGTGGCGGTCCTGGCCATGAACGACCACCGTTTCTTCACCCTGTTCGGCGCGGTATCGGCACTGGGGGCCGTCATCGTCCTTCTCAACTGGCGTCTCTCGGATGAGGAGCTATCCTTCATCTTGGGCGATTCCGGCGCCCGGTTGCTGATATCCGACGGAAACTTCGCCCCAAAAGCCGAGGCCCTGGCCGCAAAGGCCGGCGGCCTGACGACGATTTTCTGGGGCCAGGCCGGCGGGGAGGCCCTGGACATGGACCGGATGGCGGCGGATGCGGTCCGGTCCGGAGCGCCGGTTTTCCGCCCCGTCGCCGACGATGATCCCTTCTGCCTGATCTACACGGCCGCCGTGGACGGCCGGCCGAGGGGGGCCGTTCTCACCCACGGCAACATCGTCTCCGGCAACATGCAGACCGCCGTCACCATGGGCCTGACCCGGGAGGACGCCTACATCAACATGCTGCCCCTTTTCCACATCACCGGGCTCAACCTGTCCCTTTCGGTCATGCACGCGGGCGGCAAGAACGTGGTGATCGAAAAATTCGACGAGCACCAGGTCCTGGCCGAGACCGAGCGGGAGCGTGCGTCGGTGTGGGGGAGCTTCCCCCCCATGCTCGCCCGCCTGACCGATGCCGCCGGAAAAGACGGCCGGGACCTCTCGTCCCTCCGCCATGTCATGGGCCTCGACGGACCCGACAACATCCGGCCCTTCGAGGAGACGACCGGGGCCGTCTTCTGGATCCTCTACGGCCAGACCGAGACCTCGGGCCTGGTGACCTTCTCGCCGGCCATGGAGCGGCCGGGGTCGGCAGGCCGCATCGGGCCCCTCACGAAGGTCCGGCTGGTGGATGACGCCGACCGGGATGTCCCCCCCGGCGAGGTCGGAGAGATTCTCGTCCAGGGGCCCCTGGTCTTCCAGGGCTTCTGGAACCAGCCCGAGGTCACCGGGAAGACCTTCCGCGGCGGGTGGCACCACACCGGCGACAACGGCCGGCTCGACGAGGACGGCTATCTCTGGTTCAAAGGGCGGAAGCCGGAAAAGGAGCTCATCAAGCCCGGCGGCGAGAACGTCTATCCGGCGGAGGTGGAGGCCGTGGTCCTGGAGCACCCCGATGTCCGGGAGGTGTCGGTGATCGGCGTCCCGGACCCCGAATTCGGCGAAGGGATCAAGGCCGTCTGCGTCCTGGCCGAGGGGAGCACCCTCACGGCGGAGGGGCTCATGGCGTTTGTCGCCTCCCGGATCGCCCGCTACAAAAAGCCCCGCTATGTCGATTTCGTCGCCGTCCTGCCCAAAAAGGCCGACGGCGCCATCGACCGGGAAAAGGTCAAGGCGGACCACGGCGGATAGGGCGCGCCGCGCCGTCCGACCGATTCATCCCAACCTCCAGGCTAGAAAAAGGGAGTTCCATGCATATCACCTTTTATGGCGCCGCCCGCGAAGTCACCGGCTCCATGCACCTCATCACCAGCGAAACCGATCGGATCCTGCTCGACTGCGGCATGTTCCAGGGACGCCGCAAGGAGAGCGACCGGAAAAACCGCATCCTGCCGTTTGCTCCGGAAATCCTGACCAACGTGGTCCTTTCGCACGCCCACATCGACCATTCGGGCCGCATCCCCATGCTGGTCCGGGGCGGCTTCCACGGAAGGGTGGTCTGCACCCGCGCCACCGCCGACGCCTGCCAGTTCCTGCTCCTGGACAGCGCCTACATCCAGGAGTCGGATGCCAATTACCTCAACTACAAGACGGTGCGCGCGTCCCTCTCCCGCCTCCGCTCGGGCGCCACGTCGCGGCAGATCAGCAACCGGGAAATGGACGAGATCAAGGCCCTCCTGAAAAAGGACCGCCACGGCCTCAACCTCGATGCCATCAATGAACTCATGCGCAAATACCGGCTGGAAAGCGTCGAGCCCCTTTACACCATAGCGGAGGCCGAGGCCTCGCTTTCCAGCTTCGACGGCTACCCTTACGGGCACCCGGTGACCATCGGCACGAACGCCACCTGCACCTTCTACGAGGCCGGCCACATTCTGGGCTCGGCCTTTTCCATCATCAAGGCGCGGGAAAACGGGGCTGAATACACCATCGGGTATACCGGTGATATCGGGCGGTTCGACAAGCCCATCCTCAAGGACCCCACCCTCAAATTCAGGGAGGCGGACCGGAACCTCGACCTCCTGGTCATGGAGAGCACCTACGGAAACCGGCTCCACGAACCGGTCGAGGACCTGAAGCCGCAATTGAAGCGGGTGCTCCAGGAAACCTGGGACCGGCGGGGAACGGTGATCATTCCCTCATTTGCCTTCGGCCGGACCCAGGAGCTCATCTACGTGCTCCACGAACTTTACGACAGCGGCGAGATCCAGCGGGTGCCGGTCTACATCGACAGCCCCCTGGGAATCAAGCTGACCCAGGTGTTCGGGGAGCATCCCGAGGTTTACGACGAGGAGACCCAGAAAACCTTCCTCAAAAAAGGCAAGAACCCTTTCTCCTTCGGCCAGATCCGCTTCGTCCAGAGCGTCGAGGATTCCATGAAACTCATGCAGGAGACCCAGCCCCATATCGTCATCGCCTCCTCGGGCATGTGCGAGGGCGGCAGGATTCTCCACCACCTGCGGTACAAAATCCACAATCCCAGCAACACGATCCTCATCGTGGGCTACATGGCGCAGCACACTCTGGGCCGGCGGATTCTGGAGCAGGGCGAGGCCTACGAGGCCTCGGGGCGGTCCGGGGCCGCGCCGGTTGTCCGGTTTCTGAACAAGGAATACCCCTTGAAGGCCTACGTGACGAAAATCGGGGGCTTCAGCGGTCACGGAGACAGGAACGAGATGCTCCGATTCCTCAGAGAGTCGAACCTGATCATCAAGCGAATTGCGGTGGTCCACGGCGAGGAGGATCAGGCCAAGGCATTTGCCGACAGCCTGTCGGCGGAGGGATATCCGGTGACGCTGCCCTACCAGGGGCAGTCCATATGGATACGGTAAGTTTGACGGTTTCGCAAAAAGGCCGATATCTGCGTTACGCTTCCTCCCTCGTCACTGCGGCGTACTATCAGTACGCCTCATTCCTCAAGATTCGCAAGCCTTGATCTCGGCCTTTTTACAAAACCGTCTGATAATCGACTTTTTGCGGATCCATCAAGTTTACTTAAAGGAATAAGACCCATGAATGCTGTTGAATATCATCCCATCGGGATCATTCACACCCCCTTCAAGACGCCGGAGGGAACCCCCATTCAGCCCCCGGGCGGCATGGACGACTGCGCGGTGGTCGAGGTGTTTCCGGAGCATGTCGAGGGGCTCCGGGACATCGAGGGGTTCTCTCACATCATCCTCCTTTACCACTGCCACCTCTCCGGCCCGGTGCGGCTCACGGTCAAGCCCTTTCTCGACGACGCCCTCCACGGGCTGTTCGCCACCCGGGCCCCGGCCCGGCCCAATGCCATCGGCCTTTCGGTGGTGCGCCTCCTCCGGGTCGAGGGCGGGAGTCTTTTCATCCGGGAGGTGGACATCGTGGACGGGGCCCCGCTTTTGGACATCAAGCCCTACGTTCCCAAGTTCGACAGCCGCGCGTCCGAACGGACCGGCTGGATCGAAAAACAGGCGCATCGGACCGAGCAGGCGAGGGACGACGGCCGGTTCTCCGGCAAATAGCCCGACGGCCTGCGGTCCCGCTCCGCCGGGATGGATTCCTGGAAGGGGCAAGGCTGATACGTTCACAAAAAGTCGTTTTCCAGACGGTTTTGCACAAAGGCCGAGATCAAGGCTTGCGAATCCCGAGGAATGAGGCCTGCTTAGATTGCGGCGCAGTGACGAGGGATGAAGCGTAACACAGATATCGGCCTTTTTGCAAAACCGAGAAGGCCGGGGCTGAGGCGCACGGCAGGTTGCCCGCAGGTTATTTGGGCAGGTTCTTCTTGAATTTTTCCTGGATCTTGGCGAACAGCTCCTTCTGCTCCATTTCCTTCCGTGACTGGAACTTCTCGATCCGGTCCTTGAAATCCTTCCGGCTCGACTGAAATTTCTCGACCTCGTCCTTGAGGGAGTTGCCGGCTTCGTCCCGGGGGATCTCCTCGATCTTGATATGATCCCGGACGAACAGCCGGATGCCGAAAGGCCCTTCGACCATCTCGATGATGCCCAGGTCGTGGAGCTTTTTGCAGAGCATGTGGCTCTGCTCCAGGGAGAGGGTCAGGAGCCCGCAAACATCCTCGACCGACGGCGCCTCGACACCCGTGTGCGACAGAACGCGAACGGCCGAGACCATCAGGTGGGACAGAGAATAAAAATCCATCTTCCGCATGTTTCATTCATCCTTGCTTTTATTGGGCTTTTACTGGGCTTCCATTGGGCGTCAACTGGCTTTTCGCCCGGATGGCCGCGCCCGGGGAAGATACCATGCCACCGGTTTTTGTCAATTTAAAACCGCCGGGGTGATCCGTCCCTTGACATCAAAAACGGAGCGGAGTACAAATCCATGATTTGTTTCCAGCGACGATCCATTCTTCACGTCTGACATAAGATACACGTCTTTCGATCCAGGCATACAAACAGCACAGGGGGAAATGAAATGACCGAGATACTTGATGTAAAAGCGAGAGAGGTATTGGATTCCCGGGGGAATCCCACCGTAGAGGTTGATGTGGAGCTGGCCTGCGGGGCCATGGGCCGTGCCATCGTACCCTCGGGCGCCTCCACGGGCACGCGGGAGGCGCTTGAGCTTCGGGACGGCGATGCCGCCCGCTACCTGGGCAAGGGCGTCGCCAAGGCGGTCGACAACGTCATGAGCGAGATCGGTCCGGCCGTCCAGGGGATGGACGCCGCGGACCAGTATGCCCTGGACCAGCGCATGATCGAGATGGACGGCACCACCAACAAGTCCAAGCTGGGCGCCAACGCCATCCTGGGCGTCTCCATGGCGGCGGCCCGCGCCTCGGCCGAGGCTTACGGCCTGAGTCTCTATCGATACCTGGGCGGCGTGAACGCCCGGTTTCTCCCGGTGCCCATGATGAATGTCATCAACGGCGGGGCCCACGCGGCCAACAACCTCGATATCCAGGAATTCATGATCATCCCCTTCGGCGCCGACAGCATCGCCCACGCGGTCCGGATGGGCGCCGAGACCTTCCACGCCCTGAAGAAGATCCTGAAGGCGGAAGGACTCAACACGGCCGTGGGCGACGAGGGCGGGTTCGCGCCGGACCTGAAGTCCAATGAAGAGGCCGTCAAATACATCATCAAAGCCATCGAGGAGGCGGGCTATTCGCCCGGCAACGACATCGGCCTCGCCCTGGACGCGGCGGCCAGCGAGTTTTACAAGAACGGGAAATACCACCTGGCCTCCGAGGGCAAGAAGCTCTCGGCCGATGACATGATCGAATACTACGGCGATCTCGTCGCCCGATACCCGGTCCTCTCCATCGAGGACGGCCTGGCAGAGGAGGACTGGGAAGGCTGGGCCAAGATGACCGAAAGCCTGGGCATGGGGGTCCAGCTCGTGGGCGACGACGTGTTCGTCACCAACCCCGGGATTTTCAGCGACGGCATCGACAACGGCATCGCCAACTCCATCCTGATCAAGCTGAACCAGATCGGCACCGTGTCCGAAACCCTGGACGCCATCGCCATGGCCAACCAGGCCGGCTACACCACGGTCATCTCCCACCGCAGCGGCGAGAGCGAGGACACCTTCATCGCCGACCTGGCGGTGGCGGTCAATGCCGGGCAGATCAAGACCGGCTCCCTCTCCCGGACCGACCGGATCGCCAAGTACAACCAGCTCATCCGGATCGAAGAGGAACTGGGCGAAGGCGCCGTGTTCACCAAGACGATCTTCGTCGCGGAGTAAGACACTTCCTCCCGGGGCCGCAGCGGACGGCCCCCTGGCTGCGCGCCCGCCGAGGGTTTTCCGCGGTTTTCGACAGATCCAAAAACACCGATCCCTGCGGTCGACATGTGAAACAATGGAAACCAGGTTTGATCAGGCAAAAAAACCTGGTTTCTCATTGTGGAGAAATCATGGAGAGATAACATGGCCTGTGCGACAAAATACATTTTTGTGACCGGCGGCGTTTTGTCGTCATTGGGAAAGGGGCTGGCGTCGGCCGCCATCGGCGCCCTTCTGGAGAGCCGGGGGCTCCGGGTCACCATCCAGAAGCTCGACCCTTACATCAACGTGGACCCGGGGACCATGAACCCCTTCCAGCACGGCGAGGTCTTCGTGACCGACGACGGTGCGGAGACCGACCTGGACCTGGGTCACTATGAACGGTTCACCAGCGCGGTGATGGGGAAGAAGAACAATTTCACCACCGGCCGCATCTACCATTCGGTCATCAGCAAGGAGCGGCGGGGGGACTACCTGGGCGGCACGGTCCAGGTCATCCCCCACATCACCGACGAGATCAAGGAGAGCATCCGGCTGGCGGCCGACGGCGTGGACGTGGTCATCGTCGAGATCGGCGGCACCATCGGCGACATCGAGAGCCTCCCGTTCCTGGAGGCGATCCGGCAGTTCAAGGCCGACGCGGGTTCAGACAACGTCTGCTACATCCACCTGACCCTGGTGCCCTACATCGCCACCGCGGGCGAGGTGAAGACCAAGCCGACCCAGCACAGCGTCAAGGAGCTCCGCAGCATCGGCATCCAGCCCCACATCCTCCTGTGCCGGACCTCCTGCCCCCTGGACGACGGCATCAAGTCCAAGATCGCCCTGTTCTGCAACGTCGACAAGAAGATGGTCATCACGGCCAAGGATGTGGACTGTATCTACGAGGTGCCCCTGGGCTTCCACGACGAGGGGCTGGACGACCGGATCATGGAGACCCTCAACATCTGGACCCGGGCCCCCCGTCTCGAGGCGTGGGAGGACTTTGTCCGGCGCTACAAGTCCCCGGCCCACGAGGTGACCATCGCCATCGTGGGCAAATACGTGGACCTCATCGAATCGTACAAGAGCCTCAACGAGGCCCTCTACCACGGAGGGGTCCCCAACAGCGCCAGGGTCCGACTGGCCTTCATGGATTCGGAGGCCATCACGGCGGAGACCTGCGACGAAAAGCTGGGGTGCGCCGACGGCATCCTGGTTCCCGGCGGGTTCGGTTCCCGGGGGGTGGAGGGGAAGATCCTCGCCGCGAACTACGCCCGGACCCGTAAGGTCCCCTATTTCGGCATCTGCCTCGGCATGCAGATCGCGGTGATCGAGTTCGCCCGGAACGTGGGCGGCATGCCCAACGCCCACAGCTCGGAGTTCGACAGGGAGACGCCCGATCCGGTGATCTACCTGATGCGGGAATGGTACGACGAAAAGACGGGAACGGTCCAGACCCGGGACGTCAACTCGGCCAAGGGCGGCACCATGCGCCTCGGCGCCTACCCTTGCAGGCTGGAAAAGGACACCCTGGCCTTTGCCGCCTACGGGCAGGAGATGATCTCCGAGCGGCACCGGCACCGGTACGAGTTCAACAACGCATATCTGGACCGTCTGGTCGAGAGCGGGCTGGTGGTGAGCGGCATCTATCCCGAGGGCAAGCTGGTGGAGATCGTCGAACTCACGGACCACCCCTGGTATCTGGGGTGCCAGTTCCACCCCGAGTTCAAGTCCCGGCCCATGGCGCCCCACCCGCTCTTCACCGCGTTCATCGGCGCGGCCCTGGCCCAGGCCCGGCGGGAGGGCAGGGCGGCCGGCGGGGAATAGCCCGCCGGGATCATCCGGCGGCCAGCACCCTGCGCGCCTCCTCGCGGCCGGACGGCGTCAGGAAGGCGGTGTCCATGAGGCGGGCCAGCTTCCCCTCGCCGACGGCCTCTTTTTTTTGCTGCTCCGAGAGGTTCTCGATGAGGTCGGCGTCGTAGACGACCTTGAAGTTGAGGGTCTCCTCGGGCCGCGGATGATGGTGGTGCCCCACGATGTCGCAGACCTCCTCGATGAGCGCAGCCTCCGCCCCCAGCTTCTCCAGGATCGACCGGGCGATGGGCGGACCCTCGGCCTCCTGGTGGGCGGCGGCCGTGCTGCCGTGGCGCCTTTCCGCCTCGTGGATCCCGATGTCGTGGAGGTAGGCCGCCGACATGATCACGGCGATGTCTGCGCCCTCCTGCTTCCCGATGGCCTCGGCATACCGCGCCACCCGGGTGGCGTGCCCGATCCGCTTGAAATCCGTCTTGAAATACTTCTTCATCTCGACGGCCACCTTGTCCTTGAGCAGATTCTCCCGCTGGGCCATGAGCTCGGGGGCGAGGTCGCCGATGCACTGCTTGGCGTATTTGCAGTAGGCCGCGCACCCGAAGTCCATCTTCGGGTTGGGGAACCGGTGGCCGCAGTGCTCGCACTTCCGGGCCGAGTCGTCCTTGAAAAACTCCACGCTCCGCCCGCATTCAGGGCATTTCACCTCGAAGATGGCATCGTCTTTCCAATACTGGGTATCCTGTCCCGGACATTTCATGGCATGGTCCTCCTTAAGGGATCGTCACCGGCGCTATCCTCGGATGACCGCCGGCGGCATGTATTCTGATTCGGATGAGATCGGCATCCATGACAGGGGGTATACAAGATAACTATGGGGATGGGTTTGACTTAAATCAAATCGGGGGGAGATCATGACGAAGACGGATCGTAAACAGGCATTCGTGTCGGAGGCCATCACGCCTGTCGGGGCGGCCGCGGATACGGAAGCGATGGCAGGGGGCGGGCCGGGCCTGCCCCGCGCCTTTGCCTGGCGCGGCGAAACGATTGTCATCGCCGCAGTCCTGCGCACATGGCGGGAGACCGGATCCTGCCGGCACGGCAGCCCCGAGGTCTATGTAAGGAAGCACTGGTTCGAGGTGGTGACCCCGGCAAACCGGACGGCGAAAATCTATTTTGACCGGCAGCCCCGCGGCCCCAAGTCCATCCCCCGGTGGTGGCTCTTCAGCATCGACGGCGGGAAGGACTGAACGCCCTTGGCCGCCGTACCGCGCGGCGGGCGGGTCTTGGGTGAACCCGGACATCGGCCCGGCGCACCAACGGAGGCATTCCAAACATGGTTTTCAGGTATTTTCTGGCCTGGTTCGGCATGATGATACTGGCCGTGCTCAACGGCGGCATCCGGGACGGCCTTTACAAATCCCGCGCAGGCGATCTCGCCGCACATCAGATCTCAACCCTTATTCTCCTTGCGCTGTTTGCGGCATACTTCCGCCTGCTGTCGTCCATCTGGCCGATCGCGTCCGCCGGCCAGGCCTGGACGATCGGCCTGATGTGGCTCGTCATGACGCTGGCGTTCGAGGTCGGGCTGGGCCGCCTGATCCTTGGAAACCCCTGGCGCGCAGTGCTCCACGAATACAATATCCTTGCGGGCCGGGTGTGGGTGTTCATTCCGCTGTGGACCCTGATGGGCCCCTATGTCTGTTTTCGGCTCCAGCAGGCGCCGTGATTGCCGGCCGGCAGAGTCTGTTTTCCGGGTGCCCCGTATTGTGGGGGGCAAAAAGCGCCTCGAACGCGGGGCGGTCAGGCTGTGACCGACAGGAAGGTGCCCAAGGGCCGCTGGAACCAGAGGGTGAAGAATTTGATGCCGATGACGTAGCACCGGCATCCGCCGTCGGTCGTGCCGCGGCAGTAGACGACGTGGGCCGTGGCGTGGAGGATGTCGCTTTCGATCTTGATGAGCTGCGATTCCCTCAGCATCTCGTGGGCATCGATCTGCATGCCCAGGGGCGACAGGTCGCGGATGTGCCCGGTGAAGCCGTGCTGGGGCCAGGCGGTGTAAAAGGTGACCCTGCTGCGCTGGGCGATCCGCTTGACGGCCCGCCGCTGCCGGTCATTGAGGCATGCCGCTTCCGCCACCGGGTTCAACGGGCTCCGGCAGCAGCAGCAGCGCCTTTCGGTTCCCGCCCGGAGTTCGCCTGTTTGTGACATCCTGCAGAATGCGCAGGAACAGGTGGGCATGGACATCCGGTTTTGATATTCCGCGCATTCGTTTTTCCAGCGGGTCTCCCCTGGTTTCAGGATGTCCGGGCCCATTTCCGCCGTCATTTCTTGCGACCGCAGCAGTTCCCTGTCGTAGCGGACCCGTTTTTCAGGGTGGGTGAGGGTCTCGTAAGCAAGGTTGATCAACGCCGCCCGGCTGTCATCCCCGCCCATGTCCGGGTGGCGTTTCAGCTTCAGCATCAGGGTCCGGTAGCTCGACTTGATGATCTCGGCCGGTGCGTCCGGTTGAACATGAAGCAGTTTGTAGTAATTCTCACGATTTTTCATCCACAGCCTCGTGATTGCATCCACAGAGCGGACCGCAGTCCAAGATTTCCCCGAATAAATTACATTTCAATATCTCATAGCATGGATCAAAACAGTGCGCAAATACCCATCCTGCAACCAATCACCGTTTTTTTCGAAAGAAACCCCGCAAAGTTGATCATTTGTTGCGACTGGATCCTTGACCCGGATCGATGCGGCCAATCGGGCGGGCTGGCTTTTTTCCCGGGAAAGAATGGCCCGGAGAAGGTCGACTTCAGATGGAAAGCCCTGACGGAGAGGCTTTTCCACGGGGATCAGATGCGGGTTTTTGAGGGCCGTGACGGGGATGCATAAAAAAATGATTGACAACTAAATGAACGGCATGGCAAGGTACTGAACGACCGCTCGTTCAGTATTGGCTTTGAGGCTGTCTTCAAGAAGAAGAAAAAGATGGCGCGTGAATACGTTAAAAACAATAAAAAAAATATTTTATAAAGCTGTTCGGCATAATGGCAGTGTCTGAAATGAAGCCCGCAGGCTGATGTTTCAAGGCAACGGGAAAACCATCAAAACGGAGGTAGGGGAATGTCGTTGGAAAGCGTATACAGAGAAGCGATGGCGGTAAACACCATCACGGACATGGGAAAAAGGGAAGTTGCGGCAAAGGCGTTTTTTGAAAAACTGAACAATACCGAATTGCCCGCGAAATTCAACTGGGCCAAGGAGATCTTTGAAGGGCTTCACGTCAAGGAGAGGGGCGACCAGCTCGCCTTGATCTGGACGGATCTCGATACGGATGCCGAGCAGCAGTTCACCTTCAAGGAGATGGCTGCCAACGGAAATAAATTTTTGAATTTCTTGAGAAAAAAAGGCGTTGCACAGGGAAACAACCTTTACATGCTGACTCCCATCGTCCCGGAAACATGGTTTGCCACCTTTGCAGGGCTCAAGGGCGGCCTTGTGTCGGTGCCCACCGCCACCAGCATGACGGAGAGGGAGATTCAATTCCGCTTTGAAGCCTACAAACCCGATGTCGTCATCTCTTTTGAAGGGCTCACGGGGCTCGTGGACGACGCCCTGAAAAAAGCCAACTGCGTGCCCAAGGCGAAGATCGTGCTGGGAGAGAAGGCCGGATGGACGTCCTATACCGACATCGATCAGGAATCCCCTGAAGCGGCGGCTGCGGACGTGGGCAAGGATGACGTTCTCTTCTGCTTCTTTACGTCCGGAACGACCGGCCTTCCCAAGAGGGTGGGGCACAGCGCCGTCTCATACCCCGTCGGCCACCTCTCGACCGCCGTCATCCAGGGGTTGGAGCCCGGCAACGTGCACCACAACCTGAGCGCTCCCGGCTGGGCGAAATGGGCGTGGAGCAGCTTCTTCGCGCCGTTGAACGTGGGCGCGACAGCTACGGGGTTTGCGTTCAAGGCCCTCAATGTTCAGAAATACGTCGCCACTGTCGCCAAATACAAGGTAAACTCCTTCTGCGCGCCGCCCACCGCCTGGCGCGCCTTTGTTGGGCTGGATCTCACCAAGTATGATTTCAGCGCCATGAAATACTCCCTGAGTGCGGGCGAGCCCCTGAACCCCGAGGTCATTGAACAGTGGAAGAAAGCCACCGGCACCGAGATCCGGGATTTCTACGGCCAGACCGAATCGACGGCCATGATCGGCAACCCGCCCTGGATGGAAGGCAAGATGCGCTTCGGCTCCTTCGGGTATCCTTCCTACATGTACGACGTGATCCTGACGGATGATGAGGGCAAGGAGATCACGACGCCCGACGAACCCGGACATATCACCATCCGCTTGAGCAAGTGGCGGGCACTCGGTCTTTTCCAGGAATATATCGATGATACGGCGAAAACACAGGCCGCATTCAACAACAACCTTTATTTCACCGGCGACAAGGCATCTTTTGATGCCGACGGATACTGGTGGTTCATCGGCCGGTCCGACGATGTCATCAAATCCTCCGACTTCCGGGTAGGCCCCTTCGAGGTGGAAAGCGCCCTGATCGAGCATCCCGCCGTCATGGAAGCCGCCGTCGTGGGAACCCCCGACCCCGAACGGTATCAGCTCGTCAAAGCCTATGTTATCCTTGGCCAGGGATACGCCCCCTCCCGGGAACTGGCCCTGGAGTTGTTCCAGCACACCATCAACGTGCTGGCCAAGTTCAAGATCCCGAGAATCATTCAGTTCGTGACGGAGCTGCCCAAGACCATCAGCGGCAAGATCCGGCGCGTGGAGCTGAGAGAAGACGAAGAGAAGAAGAAAAAAGAAGACGCCTCTCTGCCGAACGAGTACTTCTACCATGAGTTCCCGGAACTGAGTTCCAAGAAGAAAAAGTAGTCGACTTCCGTCCACATCCACCCGGAAACGAAGGGGGTGCGCATTGCGCGGCCCCCGTTTCCGGGTTCCTCCCATCTCCGTTCCCTGTCCTGCCGGGAACGCGTCATCATGCCTGTCGGCGGTGTCAGCCGCGGTGAATTGCATAGAAAAACGTTGAATTTGCACTAAAATGCCAATATGGTTCGGGTCTATCCGGCCGGACAACCTGCGGAATCCGGCGCCGTTGGCGGTGATGGCAATGAAATGAAGGGGGCAACGGATAAGAAAAGCCGTCACCTGCCTCGTTCCAGCCACCCATTTCTATCCGGAGGTCAAGGTGACGCTGTACCTTTTTGTTTGCATGGTCAATCACAGTTTTTTTTTAGGACAAGGTTGGTTTCAATCCACGCCCCCGCGCGGGGGGCGACCCGGGGTTTTGAATTTCGTGGTGGTTTTTTTGAGTTTCAATCCACGCCCCCGCGCGGGGGCGACAGGTTTCCGCAGAGGAGCTGCGCCAGCAAATGGGCGTTTCAATCCACGCCCCCGCGCGGGGGGCGACCCCGAAGGAGGAGATCTTGCAGCCGTTGTACTTGTCGTTTCAATCCACGCCCCCGCGCGGGGGGCGACCCCGGAGCGGGTCTATACCTTGGAGCGCGAGGGAGTTTCAATCCACGCCCCCGCGCGGGGGGCGACACGCCGGGCCGCTCATCCTGGATCAGCATGAGGGTGTTTCAATCCACGCCCCCGCGCGGGGGGCGACACGCTATGGCTTGATGGTGACACCATCTCAGACAGCGTTTCAATCCACGCCCCCGCGCGGGGGGCGACATTGCGGCGATCAAGGCCGTGGAGCTGGGGATATGTTTCAATCCACGCCCCCGCGCGGGGGGCGACGCATCTTGTTGGATTGTTTTTGGGTCCGTCGAGCTTGTTTCAATCCACGCCCCCGCGCGGGGGGCGACATACGCCGGTATCCGGGACCCGAAGACGGAGCCGTGGGTTTCAATCCACGCCCCCGCGCGGGGGGCGACTTGCTACATATATTATATGGAAGTGCGGATTCAGCGTTTCAATCCACGCCCCCGCGCGGGGGG
>NZ_JBGSQX010000123.1:0-20136 GCF_041737845.1 Desulfococcus sp. | reverse complement strand
ACATGGGCTGGCTCCGAACGGTCAGTTCCAGCATCCCATCCGAGGAAGTGGTCCGGTCGGTCGTCCAGCAGGAGTACTACCATAATTTTCGCGCTTTCAGCACTGACGCGATTTATCGAATTATTATGTCAAAGAACCGTGGCCCGCGTGAGAGCGCTTTGCCGCTGGCCGCATAAAGGGATCAGAACTCTGGACTGACGAGATAATAAGTTGCGCAACTGCGGGGCCAAAATATTCCACTGTGAAAAACAATATCGTCGGATTATCAAGTGAAAAGAGTAGAATAGTATTTTATCGCCCAGATATATTATTTGGCGCCGCAGGTCAACCGGACATACTTCTAGATGGCAATAAAGTGGGCAGATCGTTACGTGGTACCGTTTTCTACGTTGATATTGAACCAGGAAAACATCAGATTACCGTTCCTGCAATGTTATATCCTGGTGAAACGACAATTAATATTGAAGCCATACAAGGTGAGTTGATCTACGTTAAAACGTCTATGGGTGGTGCCTCCTTCATAGGAAGAACGGATGTTGAGAAGATTAACGCTGAGCAAGCGATAAAGGAAATCGAAAATCTGGTATTTCTTTCGGAACCAAATCGTCCCCAAAAAGCCAGCAATTATCGGGAGAAGGAAAGCTATCGATGACTCCTCCGCCCATACAACCTGACCTACAGCCCGCATATCCGGCGGTTCGGGTGATCAGGCAAAGCGAGACCTTCCAAGGATGGCCTAAAAATCGAAGGAAAGCCATCAAACTGGTGGTCAAACAATGATCCTATTTATGAATACCCATGAACGGATTTTATCAAGGATACCGGAACAATTCAGAACTTGCTTGGAATCATCGCTATTGCCATCCAAGACCATCGCCTGGATTCGGCATCCGCAGAAGGCTCTGTATTGAGAGAAATTTATCTATACTTACCTATCAACTAATTGGAATGAAAAAGAATTCTATAAAATATATTATTAATACAATCCTGTTCATAGATATTTGTTCCATCGCTGTGATTGGATTATTGCTGGCTTTTGTAATACCCGAAGGAAAGGCAGCTCAGGCCTCAAAATATTTCCTTGGACTGCACCGGCATGATTGGAGAGATATCCACCTTTATCTTTCCCTTCTATTATTGGTACTTTTGATTTTCCATCTTTCGTTCAATTCGACTTGGATTGTCCAATCTACGAAACACTTTTTCGGAAATAGATGGAAACATGCTTTGTGGTGTTTTTCAGGAGCCTGGATATTGGTATTGGTGATTGCCTGGATTGCCGCAAAAATATGAGCTTTTGATATCGGGCTCAAGGGAAGCCTCACGACTCCCCTCTCCCAAGCCACGACTCATAAGGGTCCGCACCAGACGGTTCACAAAACCTACCGGACCGTGGCCGGGTAATGAATTTTCACCAATAGTCCGTCGGCTCATAGCATTGCACTCGGGCTTCCTTCAGGCAATACATCGCGACAACCCCCTTGCCTTTGGGTAATGTTTATGTCTATATCTCAAGATATTGACAGGATTCACACATAGGGGACTTTCACCCCATAAGTTCATGCCCATGTCGGACGTACACATAACGCTCCAGCGGAGCTTCGCTATCGCTCAGCCCGTTGATCTTTACGTTACGCAGCAACATCCATGTCGAGGTAGATCATGAGCATTGAAGAAAACTACATCCTTGGTGCAATTGCCATTGGTATTGGCGCAACTCTGGTCATGGACCTTTGGAATCTGTTCCTGAAGCGTACGTTCAGCATTCCTTCGCTCAACTACTGTTTGCTCGGACGATGGCTTCGCCACATGCCGGGGGGCACTTTTAGACATGCGAGTATCACCGCCGCCCCGCAGAAAACCTTTGAGTGCACGGTTGGCTGGATTGCCCACTACACTATTGGTGTCGTGTTCGCGCTTGTGTTCGTCGTTCTGACATCAGGTGACTGGCTTGCGCGACCAACTTTGCTGCCTGCGCTGCTCTACGGCATTGGCACCGTAGTGTTCCCGTTCTTCATCATGCAACCGTCGTTCGGCCTCGGCATTGCTGCCTCAAGAACGCCCAAACCAATGCAGGCCAGGCTGAAGAGCCTTGTGACACATACCGTATTCGGAGGCGGGCTGTATGTATGTGCACTTTGCGTGAGTTACGCGCTGCGGGTTCATGTCTAACCCACAAGGTTTGATCTGACCAGGCGGAAAGATATATCCCATGAGAAGCCGATCCGACTCCCCGCTCAGAATCAAACCTTTATCAGGATAGTGAGTAGCCTCACGGCTACCCCCTCCCACGCCAACGGATATTTACGGGTCATGTATCCGGCGGCTCGGCTGATCAGGCAGAACGAGATCCTTGAAGAAACAAGCCGATTCGTGGATGAAATACAGCGCACTTAATCCAATCCAAGGACACATCAGGTGGCTACAAAGAAGCGACATAAGAAAGCAAAAAGAATATCAAACCGGCAGGCCAAAACTTTTCCAAAGAAGCAGAAGATAGAGATTCTGCGCCCGAAATTACAGGTTGATTTCATCAAGGGATTCGAGAAGGTCAAGTCGCCCGCTGGCGAGCCCGCCGGAGAAATCAAGATGTCCGCTGTGATCCTGAAGATTGCCGAACCCCTGATCAAACTGTGCGGGGGGAATGAAAATCGAATCCAATCGACTATTGCCTTTTCGGTCGCCGTCTGGAATATGTCAATGACTCCAGAAGATCAACAAGAAGACTTTCAAAATAAAATCATCGAGCAGATTTTCCCAACAGGCGGAGATGCAGAAGATATCGGCTCATTTGTCTATATGATTGATTTGCTATTGGAAAGAAAAAAGAGTTATTTCCCTGATATTCATAAGGTTATTGTAGAGCACCGCCTAACTCTATCCGGTGACGATATCCATCTGGATGTGATGTCAGCGCCTATCGAAAAACATTAGATCCAGTTCGCTGCACAAGGGACGTTCGAACGCTCTTTACGTGCTGTTTTACTGCATCGGAGACTGGCTTGGGATTACAGGCTCAGGATTGGCTTACAGACAGGGCGGCTGGAGTGCTCTGGTATCTATTTTCATGGTGATGTTAACTATTCCCTTCAGCGCCGGCATTGGCGAGCGCAAAAGCAGCAACCACCGATCGGGATAGGGATCAGCCTCACGGCTGCCCCCTGCCACACCCCGCGGCAAACGAGCACGTACTTGCGACGGGGTGTGTTATGGATGCCCGGCCCGCCGGAAGGCCGCGATGGGCCTTCCGGGCGGTTCTCGGGTCTGCTACACGGTCTGCTGGGAGGCATGGACCGGGTGGGCCTTCAGGTATTCCAACCGGTTGAGGCCGTTGATATAGGCCTTGGCGCTGGCCGTGATGATGTCGGGGTCGGTGCCGCGGCCCAGGGCCACCAGGCCGTTTTCCCGCAGGCGGACCGTCACCTCGCCCTGGGCGTCGGTGCCGCCGCTCAGGGCCGACACCGTGAACCGCAGCAGCTCGGAACTTGTCCCCGTCAGCTTGGCGATGGTGTTGTAGGCCGAGTCGATGGGGCCGTTGCCCCAGTCCGCCCCCCGGACCTTTCTGCCGTTGATGGAGAGCTCCACGCTGGCCATGGGCATGACCGTCGTGCCGGCCGAGACGTGCAGGTACTCCAGCTTGAAGTATTCCGTGGTCCTCAGGATCCCTTCGGTCACGACCACCTCCAGGTCCTCGTCCACGACGTGCTTCTTCTTGTCGGCCAGCTCCTTGAACTTGGTGAAGACGATGTTCAGCTCCTCGTCCGAGAGGTCGTAGCCCAGATCCCGCAGCCGGTCCCTCAGGGCGTGGCGGCCGGAATGTTTTCCCAGGACCAGCTTGTTGGCGTTGAGGCCGATGGCCTCGGGCTGCATGATCTCGTAGGTCATGGGGTTTTTCAAAACCCCGTCCTGATGGATGCCGGCCTCGTGGGCAAAGGCGTTGGCCCCGACGATGGCCTTGTTGGGCTGGACGATCATGCCCGTGATCATGCTCACCAGGCGGCTGGTGGGGTAGATCTGCTCGGTATGGATCCCCGTGGTCATGGGCAGGCAGTTGCTGCGGGTCCGGAGGGCCATGACCACCTCCTCCAGGGAGGTGTTGCCGGCCCGCTCGCCGATGCCGTTGACCGTCACCTCGGCCTGGCGGGCCCCCGCCGCGATGGCGGCCAGGGTGTTGGCCGTGGCCAGCCCCAGGTCGTTGTGGCAGTGAACGCTCAGGATCGCCCGGTGCATGTCCGGGGTGTGGTCCAGGACATACCGGGCCAGTTCGGCGAATTCGCTGGGGATGGCATAGCCTACGGTGTCGGGGAGGTTGATGACGGTGGCCCCGGCCGCGATGGCCGCGCCGAAGACCTTGCACAGGTAATCCCGGTCGCTCCGGGAGGCGTCCTCGGCGGAGAACTCCACCTGGTCGGTCAAAGACTTGGCGTATTTCACCGCCTCCGTGGCCGCCGCGACGACCTGGTCCCGGTCCATCTTCAGCTTGTACTTGAGATGGATGTCGGAGGTGGCGATGAAGGTGTGGATTTTCGGGTTCCTGGCATGCTTCACCGCCTGCCAGGCCCGGTCGATGTCGGCCTTTCCGGTGCGGCACAGGCCGGCCACCTGGGTTCGCTGCAGTTTTGCGGCGATGGCTGAAACCGCTTCGAAATCGCCTTCGGACGCGGCGGGAAAGCCGGCCTCCAAAACGTCCACGCCCAGTTTTTCCAGTTGTACGGCCAGCCGCAGCTTCTCCGCGGTGTTCATGCTGGCGCCGGGGGACTGCTCGCCGTCTCTCAGGGTGGTGTCGAAGATATATACGCGATCGGTCATGATATGCTCCTTTGTTCAGGGGATGCCCGGGCATCGGGCAAAAAATTAAGATTGTGTCCACTTCCGGCACCGTTGTGCCGGGGTTGCAGGGATTTTCCCATTGTTCAGCGGAGCATGGGCCGCAGGACAAGGCATCCCGGGGATGGTCCTGCGGCGTTGTTTCCTCTCAGAATATGCTGTGTCGTGATCATGAGGGTCCGTTTATTCCGTACATTGCAGGTTCTGCTGCTTGGCCAGCTTGTACTGAAAGCTGTCGGCCAGGGCCTGCCAGCTCGCCTCGATGATGTCCTCGGATACGCCGATGGTGCTCCACAGGTTGTCCTGGTCCCGCGATTCGATGAGCACCCGGACCTTGGCCGCCGTGCCGGCGTTGCCGTCGATCACCCGGACCTTGAAATCCACCAGGTGCATGCTGTCCACATCGGGGAAGAATTGATGGAGCGCCCGCCGCAGGGCGTTGTCCAGGGCGCTGACGGGCCCGTTGCCCTCGGCGGCGGTGATTTCGTCCTTGCAGCCCACGGAGATCTTGACGATGGCGTGGGAGCTGCAGGGGCGGTTTTTTTCCTTTTCGATGACGACCCGGAAGGATTCGAGGTCGAAGGCCGGCTTGTGCTGTTCGGTCAGCTTCTCCAGGAGGATCTTGAACGACCCCTCGGCCGCGTCGAACTGATATCCTTCCTGCTCCAGGGTTTTGATCTCCTGGACGATCTTTCCGGAGTCATGGCCGTTGCCCCCGATCTTCATGCCCATCTCTTTGGCCTTGTATTCGATGTTGCTCTTTCCGGACAGGTCGGAGATCAAAACGTTGCGGGCGTTGCCCACCAGGGCCGGATCGATGTGCTCGTAGGCCGAGGGATCCTTGATCACGGCGCTGACGTGGATGCCGCCCTTGTGGGCAAAGGCGCTCTTGCCGACAAAGGGGCGGGTGTTGAGGGGAACGATGTTGGCCGTCTCGCTGACGAAGCGCGACAGCCCCCGGAGTTTCTTGAGGTTCTCCAGGGTGACGCAGGGCCGCCCCATCTTGACGGCCAGGATGGGGATCAGGGTGATGAGATCGGCGTTGCCGCAGCGCTCGCCGTATCCGTTGATGGTCCCCTGGACCATGACGGCCCCCTGGCGCACGGCTTCGAGGCTGTTGGCCACCGCCAGTCCGCAGTCGTTGTGGGTGTGGATGCCCAGCCGGACCCCCGAATCCCTTACGGCCTCCCGAACCGCCTGAAAGGCCTCGGAGATGAAAAAGGGGAGGCTGCCGCCGTTGGTGTCGCAGAGCACCAGGAGGTCGGCCCCGCCGCGGATCGCCGCGTTCAGGGTCAGCATGGCGTACCCGGGATTGTCCCGGTACCCGTCGAAGAAATGCTCGGCATCGTAGATCACCTCCCGGCCTTTGCGCTTCAGGAAGGCGACGGTTTCCTCGATCATGGCGAGGTTTTCCTCCAGGGTGTTGCTCATGAGCTTTACGTGGAGGTCCCAGGTTTTGCCGAAGATGGCCACCACGGGCGTTTCGCTCTCCACGAGCGCCGCGAGGTTCGGATCGTCCCCCGGGAGCATGCCCGGGCGCCGTGTGGCGCCGAAGGCCGCCAGGCGGGCATGCCTGAATGGGACCGTCTTGGCCATGTCAAAGAACTGCCGGTCCCTGGGGTTAGAGCCCGGCCATCCTCCCTCGATATAGTGGATCCCGATGTCATCCAGTCTCAGGGCGATCTTGAGCTTTTCTTCCGCCGAGAAATTGATGTTTTCTCCCTGGGTTCCGTCTCTCAGCGTGGTGTCGTACAACAGGACCGGTTCCATCTTGGGTCTCCTTTGGGTGATGCCGTCATGGGGCGCGGGCGGATGCACCGCGCCTTGGCCTGGCGGCGCTATTTGCTTCGGTTTTCAGGGCGGAGTGCCCTGACGGCCGCCCCGGCGCGCCACATCTCCGAGCGCTTGATCACGTCCAGCTCCGCGTTGAGCTTTTCACGGTAGTCCGGGGCGCTGTTGACGTCCAGGACGCGCCGGGTCTCTCCGCCGTTCCGGACGCTCTCATACAGCCGGTCGAACAGGGGAGCCACCGCATCCCGGAACCGGGGCGCCCAGTCCAAAGCCCCCCGCTGGGCCGTGGTGCTGGTATTGGCGAACATCCAGTCCATGCCGTTTTCCGCCACCAGGCGGATGAGGCTCTGGGTCAGCTCCTCCACGGTTTCATTAAAGGCCTCGCTGGGGCTGTGGCCGTGCCTGCGGAGCAGGGTGTACTGGGCCTCCATGACGCCCGCCAGGCAGCCCATCAGGACGCCCCGCTCGCCGGTGAGATCGCTGTAGACCTCGTTCTCGAAGGTGGTTTCGAACAGGTAGCCCGATCCGATGGCGATCCCCAGGGCCAGGCATCTCTCCCGGGCACGGCCCGTGTAATCCTGGAAAACGGCGAAGCTGGAGTTGATGCCGCTGCCGTCGAGGAAGTTGGTGCGGACCGTCCGGCCCGAGCCCTTGGGCGCGGCCAGGATGACATCCACGTCGGCGGGCGGCACGATGCCGGTCTGGTCCTTGTAGACCACGCCGAAGCCGTGGGAGAAACAGAGGGCGTTCCCGGCCTTGAGGCAGCTTTTGATCCCGGGCCACAGGGCCACCTGGCCTGCGTCGGAGAGAAGATACTGGATGACGGTGGCTTTTGCGGCCGCCTCCTCGATGGGGAAAAGGGTCTTCCCCGGCACGAAGCCGTCGGCCACGGCCCGGTCCCACGAGGCCCCGCCTTTCCGCTGCCCCACGATGACCTGGATGCCGTTATCCCGCATGTTGAGGGCCTGCCCCGGGCCCTGGACCCCGTAGCCGATCACCGCCACAACCTCCTTGTCGAGCATCTCCCTGGCTTTTTCCAGGGTGAATTCCTCCGAGGTGATCACCTCTTCCATAACGCCGCCAAAATCGATCTTTGCCATGTGAATGTTTCTCCTTTAGAGCTGATGCTGCATGTTCATGATAAGGCTATTTGGGTTCCCGGAAGAGCGCGATGGCCCCGGTGCGGGCGATCTCCTTGATGCCGATGGGCTTGAGCAGGGTCAGGAGCGCCTCCAGCTTTCCCTCGTCGCCGGTGACTTCGATGGTGTAGTGCTCGGGCCCCACGTCCACGATCTTGCCCCGGAAGATGTCCACGATCCGGAGGATTTCAGCCCGGGTCTCGGGCTTGGCGTTCATCTTGATCAGGGCCAGCTCCCGCTGGATGTATCGCGATCCGGTCAGTTCGTTGACCTTGATGACGTTGATCAGCTTGTTGAGCTGTTTCTTGACCTGCTCGACGACGGGCTGATTCCCCTTGGTGACGATGGTCAGACGGGAGACGTTGTCGTCCACGGTCTCGGCCACGCAGAGACTTTCGATGTTGTACCCCCTGCCGCTGAAGAGCCCGGCGATTCTCGAAAGGACCCCCGGCTGGTTGTCGACCAGGATGGACAGGACATGTTTTTCCTCTGATAGCATTTGCGACTCCTCGTGTTGGGATCGATTCGCTTGGGTCCGCCGGCCCGTCAGACCAGCAGCATCTCCGTAATGGGCTTGCCGGCCGGGACCATGGGGTAGACGCCTTCCTCCCGTTCCACGACAAAATCCATGATGACGGGCTTCTTGGCCGCAAGTCCCTCGGCGAGGACCTTTTCCACCTCATCGGGCCGGGTCGCCCTGAGCCCGAGGGCGCCGTAGGCATCGGCCAGCTTCACGAAATCCGGGGCGTGCTCCATGCCGGTGCAGGCGTAGCATTTCTTGTAGAACAGCTCCTGCCATTGCCGCACCATCCCCAGGTATCCGTTGTTCAGGATGACCACCTTGACGGGCAGGTCGAACTGCACGGCCGTGGCCATCTCCTGGATGTTCATCTGGATGCTGCCGTCGCCGGCCACGTCCACCACGAGCTTGTCCGGGCAGGCCACCTGGGCGCCGATGGCCGCGGGCAGGCCGAAGCCCATGACCCCCAGCCCGCCCGAGGTGATGAAATGGCCGGGGTCGTTGAAATGATAGTACTGGGCGGCCCACATCTGGTTCTGCCCCACCTCGGTGGTGATGATGGCCTCGCCGTCGGTCAGCCGGTAAAGCGTTTCGATGACGAACTGGGGCTTGATGATGTCGGGCCCCTGTTCGTAGGCCAGGGGGGTCTTGGCCTTCCATCCGGCGATCTGGGCCAGCCAGCCGCTCCGCTTTTCCGCCAGGTTTCCCAGGTCTTCCTCGTTCAGGAGGGTGTTGATGTGGCCCAGGGTGAGCTTGCAGTCGCCCACCACCGGGATCGCCACCGGGATGTTCTTCCGGATGGAGGTCGGGTCGATGTCGATGTGGACGATCTGGGCCTGGGAGGCGAAGCTGTCCGTCTTGCCGGTGACCCGGTCGTCGAACCGCACCCCGACGGCGATGAGGAGGTCGCATGCGGCGGTGCACTTGTTGGACCGGTAGGTGCCGTGCATGCCGATCATCCCGAGCCACAGGGGGTCGGTGGCCGGAAACGCCCCCAGCCCCATGAGGGAGGTCGTGACGGGGATCTGGACCCGCCGGGCGAACTCCGTCAGCTCTTTGTGGGCCTGGGAGAGGATGACGCCGCCGCCGGCGAAGATCATGGGCCGCCGGGCCATTTTCACCAGCTCCACCACCTTGTAGAGCTGTTTCATGTTGGGGTTGTAGGTCGGGTTGTAGGACCTCAGCTTGACCTTCTTGGGCGGGTGATAGGTCGTGACGGTGTTGACGACGTCCTTGGGCAGGTCCACCAGGACCGGCCCGGGACGGCCGGATCGGGCGATGAAAAAGGCCTCCTTGATGGTCTGGGCCAGCTCGTCGACGTTCAGAACCAGGTAGTTGTGCTTGGTGCAGGGACGGGTGATGCCGACGATGTCCACCTCCTGGAACGCGTCGTTCCCGATGAGGTGGGACGGCACCTGTCCGGTGATGATCACGACGGGAATGGAGTCCATGTAGGCCGAGGCGATGCCCGTCACGGTATTGGTCGCGCCGGGCCCGGAGGTCACCAGGCAGACCCCGACCCTGCCGCTGGCCCGGGCGTACCCGTCGGCCGCGTGGATCGCGCCCTGCTCGTGGCGGACCAGGATGTGCCGGATATCCGTCCGGAACAGTTCGTCATAGATGTCGAGGACCGCGCCGCCCGGATATCCGAAGATGGTGTCCACGCCTTCATCCTTCAGCACTTTCATGAGGATCTGCGCGCCGGTGAGCTTCATAATAACCTCCTTGAGGGTGTAAAACGCAACATTCTGCTGCGGCTAACGGCTCTCAACCACCGCGCCGCGGCTGGCCGAAGAGACCATCTGCGCATATCGGGCCATGTATCCCCGGGTGATTTTGGGTTCCGGAGCGGTCCACCGGCTTTTTCTCGCGGCCAGGGTGTCGTCGGGCACCTTCAGCGTGATGGTCTTGTTCGGGATGTCGATGGCGATCCGGTCCCCCTCCTCGACCAGGGCGATGGGGCCGCCCGCCATGGCCTCGGGCGAAACATGCCCGATGGAGGCGCCCCGGGTCCCGCCCGAGAACCGACCGTCCGTCAAAAGGGCGACGTGGGCGTCGAGGCCCATGCCCGCGATGGTGGAGGTCGGGGTCAGCATCTCCCGCATCCCCGGACCGCCCCTGGGCCCCTCGTAGCGGATGACGACCACGTCCCCCTTTTGGATCTTCCCGGCCATGATGGCCCCGGAGGCGGCCTCCTCCGAGTCGAACACCCGGGCCGGCCCCTCGTGGCGCATCATCTCCTCCCGGACCGCCGACTGCTTCACCACGCAGCCTTCGGGCGCCAGGTTGCCGAAGAGGACCGCCAGGCCGCCCTGCTGGTGGTAGGGGTCGCCGACGGGCCGGATGACGTCGGGGTCCAGGATCTCGGCGCCTTCGATGTTGGCGCCCACGGTATCGCCGGTGGCGGTGACACAGTCGAGGTGGATCCGGCCGAGTTCCGCCAGGGCCTTCATGACGGCGGGGATGCCGCCGGCCCGGTTCAGATCTTCGATATGGTCCTTGCCGCCCGGACTGAGGGAGCAGAGATGGGGGGTTTTCCCGCTCACCGTGTTGATCATGTCGAGGTCGATCGCCACCTCGGCCTCCGCGGCGATGGCTGCCAGATGGAGGACGGTGTTGGTGGAGCAGCCCAGGGCCATGTCCACGGCGAGGGCGTTCTGAAAGGCCTTCTCAGTCAGGATCTTCCTCGGCGTGATCCCCTTTTCCAGGAGTGTCATCACCGCCATGCCCGCCTGTTTGGCCAGGCGGATCCGGGCGGCCATGACCGCCGGAATGGTGCCGTTGCCGGGCAGGCCCATGCCGATGGCCTCGGTGAGGCAGTTCATGGAGTTGGCCGTGAACATGCCGGAGCAGGATCCGCAGGTGGGGCAGGCCGCATCCTCGATCTCCAGAAGCTCCGACTCGGTCATCCGTCCGGATTTCACGGCGCCGACCGATTCAAAGACGGTGATGAGATCCACCTTTTTCCCGGTCCTCGGGTGGCGCCCCGCCAGCATGGCGCCGCCGCTCACCACCACCGCGGGCAGATCGAGGCGGGCGGCAGCCATGAGCATGCCCGGGACGATCTTGTCGCAGTTGGGGACCAGCACCAGGGCATCGAGGGCGTGGGCCGTGGCCATGACCTCGATGGAATCGGCGATCAGTTCCCGGCTGCCCAGGGAGTATTTCATGCCGGCATGGTTCATTGCGATGCCGTCGCAGACCCCGATCACCCCGAACTCGATAGGGGTGCCGCCCGCCATGTAAACGCCGACCTTGACCGCGTCGACGATCTTGTCGAGATGGATATGGCCGGGCACGATGCTGTTGACCGAATTGGCGATGCCGACGAGAGGTCTCCCGATTTCAGTGTCGGTATAGCCCATCGCCTTGAACAGAGCCCGGTGGGGCGCCCGCTCCAGCCCTTTTTTCGCGATGTCGCTTTTCATGGATCGCAGTCTTTCTTTTCCAAAAAAAAAAATCCGTTATCGGCCTTGGGCTGATAACGGATTTCGGAGTTTTTTGTCTTGTTTTCGTCAGGCCATTATCAACCCTTTTCTGCCTCGATGGGAAGGAGTACCCCAAGGAGGAGAACGATAATCAGAAGAATAATAATGGCGATGTTTATCACGAAATGCTAACCCTCTTGAATGATTTGGTTCCGTCCTAACAGGCTTTGGCGGCCGTGTCAACTCTTTTCATGGCCGGGGGGATAATGATTTCGGCTCACGACTCCTCCTTGTCGGGTTCGGTGGTCCTGTGGCCGCAGGCGGGGTTCAGGCACATGAGGAAGGTGCCGTCCTTCTTGGTGCTCTTTTCGACCAGGAACCCGGCATCACACTGGGGGCAGGGGACACCCACCGGTTTGTCCCAGATGGCGTACTTGCATTCCGGGAACCGGCTGCATCCGTAAAAGACCTTTCCCCGCTTTGACCGGCGCTCGACAAGCTCCCCGCCGCACCCTTCCTCCGGGCACCTGACCCCTGTCGACTGACCGCCGACCTCGGCGCTGGCGGACTGGGTGTGCTTGCATTCGGGATACCCGCTGCACGCCAGGAAGGTGCCGTAGCGGCCGCGCTTGACGGTCATGGGTTTGCCGCATTTTTCGCAGGCCTTGTCGACGGCATCGTCCGAGACGGGCTCGATGATCTGGATGTTGCCTTTTTCATCCCGGGTGTAATCCCGGCTGAAATTGCAGTCGGGATAGCTGCTGCAGGCCAGGAAGGGTCCGTTCTTGCCCACCTTGATGTGAAGTTCGCTCCCGCACTGGGGGCAGCGGATGCCGGTGGACGAGCCCACCCCCTTCATGCTCAGCATGCCTTCGGCGGCAGCCTCAAGCTCATTTGAAAACGGGGCGTAAAAGCCTTCGAGAATCATTTTGGAATTGATCTCCGCCGCCTCGACCCGATCCAGGTCGTCCTCCATCTTGGCCGTGAACTCGACGTTGAAGATGTCGGGAAAGCTCTTCACCACGAGGTCGTTGACGATGAGCCCCAGTTCGCTCGGACGGAAATAGCCCTTCTGCCGCTCCACGTACCCCTTCTCCTGGATCGTGGACAGAATCGTCGCGTAGGTGCTTGGACGGCCGATGCCGTTTTCCTCCAGCTCCTTGACCAGGGAGGCTTCTGAAAATCTCGGCGGCGGCTGGGTGAAATGCTGTCTGGGATCCAACCCCCCGAGGATGAGCCGTGCCCCCTCGGCAAGCTCCGGAAGGACGGTTTTGTCCTGCTCGGGGGCGTCCTTCTCATCCGCGACCTCGTACAGGGCCATGAATCCGGGGAATTTAACGACGGAGCCGGTGGCCTTGAACCGGTAGTCCCCGATGCGGATCGTCACGGCGTTGTTGTCGATGACGGCGGGCTGCATCTGGGAGGCCACGAACCGCTTCCAGATCAGGGTGTAGAGCGCCGCCTGATCCGCGGTGAGGTAAGGCTTGACCTGCTCGGGGGTATGGTAGACCGAGGTGGGGCGGATGGCTTCGTGGGCGTCCTGGACCTTCTTCCGGTTCTTGAAAAACCGCGGCTGACCCGCGGCATACGGGGCGCCGAACTGCTCCCCGATCAGCCGGATGGCCTCCTCGGCCGCCTCGGCGGCGATCCGGATGGAGTCGGTCCTCATGTAGGTGATCATGCCGGTCGGCTCCCCGGACGCCAGTTCGACGCCCTCATAGAGCTGCTGGGCCACCATCATCGCCTTTTTGGCGGAGAATCGCAGCTTTCGGATGGCATCCTGCTGAAGCTTGCTGGTGGTGAACGGCGGGAGCGGGTTCCTGCGGGTCGTTTTCTGGAGGATCTTCTCGACGACGACATCTTTTCCCGCAAGGTCGTTCAGGATCTCTCTTGCGGCGGCTTCGTCGGGAATGGTGATTTTCTGGTCGTTTTTTTTCGCCAGCTTCGCCGTGAACGGCGGGGGCGTTTCGGTGGAGAGATGGGCCGAAATGGTCCAGTATTCCTCCGAATTGAAGGCCTGAATGGCCTTTTCCCGTTCGCAGATGATGCGGACGGCAACGGACTGGACCCGCCCGGCGCTCAGGCCGTTCTTGACCTTGCGCCAGAGCAGGGGGGAGATATGGTAGCCCACGAGCCGGTCGAGGATCCGCCTTGCTTTCTGTGCGTCATACTTATTGTCGTTCAGGGGTTCGGGCGAATTCATGGCGTCGCGGATTCCCGTCTCCGTCAGCTCATGGAAGAGGACCCGGTGAAACCGCCGGCCCTTTTTTTTCAGCACCTCGGCCGTGTGCCAGGCAATGGCCTCCCCCTCGCGATCCGGGTCGGGCGCCAGGTAGATGTCTTCCGCATCCCCGGCTTCCTTCTTCAAGGAGGAGATCACCTTCTGTTTTCCCGGGATCACCCGGTACTGGGGCTGGAAATCCTGTTCGATATCGATGCCCATCTCTTTGGAAGGCAGATCCTTGATATGGCCCACGGTGGCCGCCACGTTAAAGACGTTGCCAAGGTATTTCTTGATGGTTTTGACTTTGGTGGGGGACTCTACGACAACTAGCGGTTTGCTGCTCACCTTAATTTATCCTTAACGCTTATCGCGTTAGCTTTTGCTGATGCTGGTTCTTTTGTCTGTTTCAATCGAAAACATCTTTCCCGGGGTCTGGATGACGACCCCCTTCAATTCCATCCGCATCAGGAGGGCGGACAGCATTCCCGGGTCCATGCCGAGGCTCCGAACGAGGAGATCGATATGGACCGGATAGGGGCCCAAAGCGGCCGCGACCCGGGCCTCCTCGGGGGTGAGGGGCGGTGTGTCCTTCAGCCGCATCTCCGTCGAATCGGCCTCCGGGGCCTGCGGGTTCCAGGCAAGGTGGCGTGTCGCGGATTCGGGAAGCTCCTCGATGATATCCGCCATGGTCTCCACCAGCTTGGCCCCTTGTTTGATGAGAAAATGGGCTCCCGCGCTCTTCGAGGAATGCACATTCCCCGGCACCGCAAAAACCTCCCGGTTTTGTTCGGCGGAGAGGCGCGCCGTAATGAGCGACCCGCTTTTCCGCGCGGCCTCGACAACGACGGTTCCCAGGGAGATGCCGCTGATGATCCGGTTCCGGACGGGGAAATGATGGGGGTCCGGACCCGCCTTCAGGGGAAACTCGGTGATGACCGCGCCGGATGCCGCAATCCGCTGGACCAGATCCCGGTTGGCCTCCGGATAGATCCGCTCAAGGCCGGTCCCCAGAACGGCGATAGTCTTGCCGGAAGCAGCCAGGGCGCCGCGGTGGGCGGCGGTGTCGATCCCCCTCGCCAGCCCGCTTACGATGGTGATCCCGGCCGCCGCCATCTCCCGGCAGAGCTTTTCCGCCGTATACCGCCCGTAGGCGGTGGCGTTGCGCGCCCCCACCACGGCGATGTTTCGCGAACAGTCCCCCAGGGCGCCCAGGACGTACAGGAACGGTGGCGGATCGGGGATCTGGGTCAGGAGCGCCGGATAGCCCGGGTCGTTCATGGTCAGTATGGAGTAATCACTCCGGTCTACCTGTGCAAGTTCCTTTTTGACGGCGTCGGTCAGGGGCTGGCCTTTGATGGCGGCGGCCAGCCGCTGGGAGACGCCCTCCACCGCGGCGATCTCTCCATGGGGGGCCGCAAAGACGCGGTCGGGGGAATGGAATCGATCCATGAGCCGTCGGAAGAGGTGATTTCCGATGCCCGGGACGCTTCGCAGCCTGAACCAGGGTTCCAGTCTGCTCATGGATTCGGATTCCAATGGTTCAAGCCTCCTGAAGCCTTGGGGGATCAGCGTTTCCCGGCGGCCTTCTGCCATGCGATCAGAATCGGGCTGGCCACATAGATCGACGAATAGGTGCCGATGCCGATGCCGACGAGCAGGGCGAAGGCGAAATCGTGGATAATGCCGCCGCCCAGGAAAAAGAGGGCGGCGACCACGACCAGGGTGGTCCCCGAGGTCAGGATCGTCCGGGAGAGGGTTTCGTTGATGCTCCGGTTGATGATGACCTCCATGGGGTTCTTGGTGAATTTTTTCAGGTTTTCCCGGATGCGGTCGAAGACGATGATGGTGTCGTTCAGGGAATAGCCGATGATCGTCAGGAGGGCCGCGATGATGGGCAGGGAAAACTCCTTGTTGAAGAGGGCAAAGACGCCCACGGTGATGGTGACGTCATGGATCAGCGCCACGATGGCCCCCATGGCGTACTTGAATTTCAGGAACCAGAAGAGCACGAGGCTCACGATCAGGGCCGAGAAGATCAGGAACGGGATGCTCATCTTCAGCAGGGAAAGCAGGTAGACCGCGCCGATGAGAACGGCCGCCATGGCGCCGGACTGGACCCATTTCAGCTCGAACCGGCCGGAGATGTAGATGGTGATGAAAAGGAGAGCGTAGAACATGGCGAAGAGGGCCTTCTCCCGGAGATCCCTGCCCACCTGGGGGCCGACCATTTCCAGGCGGCGGATCTCGACCTCGGCACCGGTGGCGGTTTTCAGGGTGTCGCCCAGCTTCTCCTGAAAGCCTTCGGCGGCTTCCTCGGACACGTCGCTCCGAATGAGGAACTCATTGTCCTCGGGCTCCCCGAAGATCTGGATCGTCGGCTGCCGGATGCCGACATCCGCCAGCCCCTTCCGGATCGCATCCGTTTTCACGGCGGCGTCGAACTTGACCTGGACCACGGTGCCTCCGGCGAAGTCGATTCCGTACTTCGGTCCGCCGTCGATGATGAGGCTGATGATGCTGATCAGGATCAGCGCGCCGGATATGCCGTAGGCGATGATCCGCTTGCCGATGAAGTCGATGTTGATGTCGGGCTTGATGAACTGCATGGTTCGTTATCCTTGGGTGATGGGTTCGGTCCAGTGGGTGCAGCCGATTTCGGGCGTGCGGCTCATATGCTGATTCTTTTAACCCGACGGTGGACGAGCAGATAGTCGAAGATGATCCTCGTCACGAAAAGCGCCGTAAACAGGCTGGCAATCACTCCGAGACACAGGGTGACGGCGAATCCCTTGACGGGGCCCGTGCCGAATTGAAACAGGACCAGGGCGGCGATGAGGGTCGTCACGTTGGCGTCCATGATGGTCAGCGTGGCCCGCTCGTAGCCGGCGCTGACCGCCGAATGCTGTGTCTTGCCGATCCGGAGCTCCTCCCGGATGCGCTCGAAGACGAGCACGTTGGCGTCGACGGCCATGCCGATGGTCAGGATGATCCCGGCGATGCCGGGCATCGTCAGGGTCGCCTGAAAGGCGGCAAGTCCCGCCGCGATGAGGATAATGTTGAGAACCAGGGCGACGTCGGCGATGACGCCGGACATGTTGTAGTAGACGACCATGAAGACCACCACCAGGATGCTGCCCACAATCATGGAAAAGAGCCCCTGGCGGATGGAGTCGGCGCCCAGGGACGGGCCGACGGTGCGCTCCTCCATCACCTTGACCGGCGCGGGAAGGGCGCCGGCCCTGAGGACGATGGCCAGGTCGCGGGCCTCCTCCGGGGTGAAGTTGCCCGTGATGCGGGCTTCTCCGCCGCTGATCTTCTCCTGGATGACCGGCGCGGAATGGACATTCTGGTCCAGCACGATGGCCAGGCGCTTCTTGACGTTTTCGGCGGTGATCTTCTCGAATATCCGGGCGCCCTTTCGGTCGAAATTGATGGATACGTAGGGTTCGTTGTACTGGGAGTCGATCTGGACCTTGGCATCCGTCAGATAGGCCCCGGTGAGGAGGGCGCCTTTTTTGACCAGGAAGGGCGTCTTGACTTCGCGGCGGGTGTTGGGATCCATCTTGACCTCCCAGAGGAGCTCGGTCCCCGGCGGCGGCGTTTTGTCGACATAGTCCTGGGGCGAGTTGATCTCATCCAGGAGTTTGAATTCGAGCTGGGCGGTCCGCCCGATCAGGTGTTTGGCCCGCTGGGTGTCCTTTATGCCGGGAAGCTGGATCAGGATCTGCTTCTCGCCCTGATTTCGAATGTCGGGCTCGCTCACGCCGAACTGATCGATCCGGTTCCGAATGGTTTCAATGGCCTGGGCCACGGCGAGGGTCTTGATGTGCTCGGTCTCCTTGTCGGGCAGATCCAGTTTCAGGGTGACGACGTCGCCGTCCTGGGTCCTGGAAGCCAACCGCAGGTCGGGAAATTCCCGGTCCAGGAGGGAGTTGACGCCGGCGTCCTGGTCCGACGGGATCGAGAGAAGAACGGCCTGGCCCTGGAGTTCGAGTTTTCCATGCCTGAGGCGCTCGCTCTTCAGGGAATCCCGGATCTCCTGGGTCACGCGTTCGAGGGTTCCCACGACGGCCTTTTCCGTGTCCACCTCGAGGACCAGGTGCATTCCGCCCTGGAGATCCAATCCCAGATTGATCTGTTTACGCGGCCACATGTCCGGCACGAAGGTCGGAATAAGGTAAACGATCGCGGCTGTCAGGACGATACCAAGGATGGTCAGCCTCCATGAGAAGTTCTTCAATGATCCGTTCCTTTCACGATGGGGTGTTGTCAATGATCATGGCAATCATGCCGGACTGATGCGATCTATTGACCGATAGCGAAAAACCCCGGTAAACGAGATGACAGGCAAGAATCATCTCGGTTTAAGACGGGGTTTTTAAGAGATGGCGCGTCTACTTGGATTTCAGATCGTCGGAATCCTGGTCGCCCTTGGCCGGCTGCTTGGCCGGCGAATCCTGAAGCAGGGAGCCGATGAACCCCCGGCTGATTTTTACCCGGACGTTCGGGGCGACTTCAAGGGACAGGGTGTCCGTGTCCAGGCCGACGATGCGACCGTGGAGGCCGCCGTTGGTTACGACGCGGTCGCCTTTTTTCAGGCTGCCGATCATCTCACGGTGCTGTTTGGCTTTTTTCTGCTGGGGACGGATCAACAGAAAATAAAAGATGACGAACATCAAGATCAACGGAACAAACGAGGCGAACCCACCCGCCGCTCCGCCGCCGCCGGCGGGCGGGGCCATTGCATACGCGATATCTATCACAACAAAACCTCCTTATATATATGGTTTAATTCCAAATGTCCGATTCTTGAAAACAAAACGGCGCACATATACTGTAAAACTCCCCGTTCGTCAAATATTTTTCCTGACGATTCCGTATGGGCGCCATGTCCGGCCCTTATGTCGACGGCAGCCAGAGGGTTTCGCCGTCAAACTGGATGTGCCTGATGTCCTCGTAGTTGATCTGTTTGATCAGTTCGATGGCCTTGGCCATGTTGAAGACGATGATCTTGCTCATGGGATGGATGATGTGGATATCCTCCTCCAGGCGATTTTCGCGGAGATTGTAGATGTACACCATTCCTTCCGCAAATTTCAGGATTTTGCCCACGCCCGAACTGGCGCCTCTTTCGTCGGGTTCGTCGTCGCGGGCCGAGAGGGTGATGCCCCGGTGCTTGAAGTTTTCTTTCAGGAACTGGAAGTGGATGTTCCAGATGTTGTCGCTGGGACGGACGATATGGATGCCGTAGGCATTGATCCTTTCACCGGGGAGAAGCCGGTCCGTCAGGGTGTCTTCCAGTTCATCCGCCCGCAGGCGGGTCTTTTTGATCTCCGCTTTGATCTCCGCGGTCGCTTCGGTTTCCGGACGGGCCAGCAGCGTCGTGATTTTTTGTCGCCGGGCCAGTATCCCCTCGTATTTTTCGAGGGCTGTGATGCGTTCGGCAAGGGCGGACCGTTCCCGGATGAGGGCGGCGGTGGTTGCGGTATGCCCTGCCGCGGTGCGGAGGGCGTCGTCGATCTCTTTCAGGCGGACGCGGGATTCGGCCAGAATCTTCAACAGATGGGTTTCCATCGCCGCCGGGTCCGCCGCGGTCCCGAGCCGCACTGCCAGATCCTGCTCCATTTGCTGTTTCTGCAGGGCCAGCAGGTCCGCCTCCGAGGTCAGCTTCTCCCGGAGATCCGGGCTCTCGAGAACGAGTTCCCAGTCCCGGATGGCGGACAGGGCGCGTCGATATTCGTGGTAATCCGCCACCACCTCCCGCAGGCTTTCGAATTCCCGGAGTTTTTCGTCCGTTTCCGGGGCATCGACGGGGGCGTCGGCGAGACCGACGGCCAGCTCCCGGAACCGTTTTTCTTTCTCCTTGAGCTGGGTGTAGAGTCGATCGACCCGCTCCCCTTCGCTCACTGTCGACAGGGTGGGGCCCAGATCCATCTCCACCATGGCGCCGGTTTTCACCCGGATCTTATCGAGGATCTCCTCCATCGGCACGGAGATCCCGCCGACCTCCACGGTTTCCCCCGACTCGACGATCATGTCCACGCTGTCTTTCAGGCCGAACCGCGCCTTCCTGCGCGCCATCAAGGCCTTGAAATCATCGTCGGTGATGTCGTAGTGGACCACGGCATCGGGTTTTTCGGGGGTCTCCGGCCCTGCCGGGGGGGCCGTCGCGGGGGCAGCCGGCGGTTCCGCGCCGGCTCCGGGGGG
>NZ_JBGSQX010000099.1:0-54012 GCF_041737845.1 Desulfococcus sp. | reverse complement strand
GATCCATGAAAGTATTGAGCGCTGAAAAGATGGCGATCCATTCGCTGCATCAATCGGTCCAGCATGTTGCTGGTCCGATGGGCGTTTGGGTGATGATACGCCGCGCTATAGTCAACCATGTTCTTACGTAGCTTCTCAATCGGATTTAGAATGGCATCAGGAACCGCGTTCTTCTTGCACCATTCGCTCAGCCTTCTGATCCGCTGAGAAAATGCGCGTTTGTTGTTCGCGCGGTAGCATTCCCAGAATTTGGCCGCCACATCGAGAAAGACGGCTTTGTACTTCTTTTTCGCCCTGTCGCGGATCTTGATGAAGATATGGAGAAAGCAGCAGATAATGGCAATCGATGGAAAGAGCGTCGTCCATGCTTTCCGAGTGGCTTTCCAGCCGTCAGTGTTTGCAGTTTTGGGCGCATATTCAGGGTTTAAACGTGTCGCTTCATTCTTGAATACGCCATAGCCTTCCATTAATGCTTCTTCACCGGCATCTTTTGCGATCGAAGCGCCCAGGATGCATCCTTTGCCAACGGTGGTGGCGATATAGGCTTTATTCCCGAGAATCCAGGTGTGCTTTTCGTCGGCGACCAAATTCTCGGGAATGTCAAGTGGGTTTCTGACCGTTGTCCCGACAATGCTGTTTCGGCCAAGTGTCTGCTCGATTCTGTACCAGTACATGGGATCCTTACCGAATACATGGCTCAGTGCCCAAAAAGGGACGCCGAACTTTCTCATGAAGAGTGCTTTCTCGATGTCACCGGTGACACCAGTCATATACGGCATGACGAAAGACGGTCGGATCGTGTAGGGGATACCGCCGATGTCAATGCGCCGAATCGGAATCGACAGCTTTTGGGAGTAGTAGATGTCCTTCATCCGGTACCCCTTGCTGATTTCGGGCGGAAACAGTTCAGGGAAGGAGAGAATGCATTCATCGAGATATTCCCTGAAATTTCCGGCATCAGCGATATTGGCGCTATAAATTTCTTGAGAAATCGGCACGCATATGCTTCTATTGTTTCGGGTGGCGGATCCTGTATCTGCTTTGCCCATATAGTTAGAGACCTCCTTGGCAGGGATTGGTCTCTAACTATAGTAAATCATTATGAAAAAGTCTAGGTTTATATTCCTTTTAATATCAATATGTTGGAGAGGCCATGCTTTCGGCTTCAACATATTGTGCCCCATTCAAATCGGCCTCCCCAAAATCCGTTATAATCAGAAATAATTCAATCCTGATTAGATGTACAGATAAGGCCATTTCTGGAAAAGAACATCCCAGCCATACAGGGTTTCTGTTTGGCTTCCACATGTTGGGGCACCGGAGGCTGGATAAAGCGGCAGACCGGATGTGGGATGTTCTTTTCCAGAAATCGCCTAAAACCAAGTGGACTGAAACCAAAGGCAAAAGGCGATCACATAAAAATTTTAAATTTATAGCATTTTGTTATAGTTCCAGTTAATGTGAGCCGAGATCGAATAAAGTGCCTTACGTTTCAATAAACACAGTTATGGTTTGGGAAAGTCCTTGTTCCTGTAATAAGGGTTGCCAACAATACTGCCTTGGGGTTTGGCGGTCGCCCTCAATTGCTTATTAGATGCATTCTACAAGGGGATTGAATTACACCCCTTTGAAAAGTCGTATCGTGCGATATGAATCCGGCGGCAGCTTTCAAAGAATCGAGATTTTTCTGGGTATGTAGTGCCGCGCCTACTGCAACAGTAAATTGCGGCAAATCCGGAACGTGCACTCTGTCCCCAATTTTTTTCTCCACTTGTTTCAAAAGGCCTCTATCCAGTGCCCCCCCGCCGACCATGGCACACGGTCCCTCCAACCCGACGCGCTCGACCATGGTTGCAATTTTCGTCGCCAGCGCCATGTGGACCCCGGCCAGAATATCTTCTTTGGGCGTGCCTTCGGCAACGCGCGAGATCGCTTCGGACTCCCCGAAAACAGCACAGCCGGTGGCAAAGGAGATGGGATTTCGTGCAGTGAGTGAGAGGGCGCCGACATCCTGGATATTGATCTGCAACACCCTTGCAATTATCGTCAAAAAACGACCGCAGCCGGTGGCACATCGTTCACTCATGACGAATTTGATTGCCTTTCCTTTTTCATTCACCCGCATCACTTTGGTTCCACGATCACCTACTTCGATGACCGTTCTCACGCCCGGCAACAGGTGATGCACCCCCTGTGCACAGCACGCCAGATCGCCCACTGTTGCTTTGTCAGTGGTCACCTGAGTCGCGCCGCATCCCGTGGCGTATGTTTGAGAGATATCGTTTTTCGCCAGGTTTCCCTTGGCTGCAATTTCCTTCAACACCCGGACTGCAGTCTCTTTGTAGTTGTGACCGGATGATATCTGGTGAAACAGATACGGTTTCCCATCCTTGACGAGAACAGCCTTGGTGCTGGCGGTCCCCACATCAATTCCGCAGGTCCATGTCATGGTTATACTCCTATTTCATCGTACTGAATTTGAACAGTTCCGGTACCGGCAGGAAACAGCCGGGACGAATGCCTGACGGAAACACCTTTTGCCAGATTATTTTCCACAATTTTCCTTCCCAGCAAGGCTGCACCCAATGCCCCGGTTAACAGAGGTTCAGGGGCTATCAGTACCGGATATCCGAGCCGAGACTCAATGGCCTGAACCATACCGATGTTCTTCGCCACACCGCCCGTAAACACAACGTCCGGTTCGACACCGATCCGGCCGGCCAAACTGAGCACCCGTCCGGCAATGGCGTCATGAAGGCCGTTCAGAATATTGGCCACCGGTGTACCATCGGCAAGGGCGGCGCTCACCTCCTGTTCAGCAAAAATGGTGCACATATTACTGATGTTCACTTTTTCCGATGCCTGTATGGACAAGTCCCCCAAATCGGCCAATGTCAGATCGAGCGCGCTTGCAATTACTTCCAGAAACCGCCCTGTTCCGGCGGCGCACTTATCATTCATGACAAAATTGCCAACCATGCCTTTCTCCAACTTTATCGCTTTGGCATCCTGTCCGCCGATGTCGATAACAGTACGGGCCGTGGGGAAGAGATCTGCAACGCCCCGCGCATGGCACGTGATTTCGGTTATCTGTTTATCTGCAAAGGGCACATTTATCCGGCCGTAACCGGTAGCGACCACATAGGACAAGGCATCGAATGCGATCCCGGCCAGACGCAAGGCATCTGTCATGACCTTATGGGCTAGGTGCCGATGCTCCGGTCCTGTGGGACCTATGACGCTTGCCAGCGCCTTTTCTCCGTCCAGAATAACCACTTTGGTCATGGTCGACCCGATATCAATTCCGGCAACAATCATAAGAATTTCACCCCGCAACATTTATCCGATGGTTTCCAGAAAAGCTTCCACTCTGGTTTTCAGGGGGGCCAGCGCAACCTTTGTATATTCATGCTCCAGATAGATGGCCGGAATTCCCATCTGCTCAAAGTAGGATTTGACGTCCGGGACCTCGAAACCGTGCGTGTCACAATAGCGCACAGACTGAAGGATGACGCCGTCCACCTGCCATTTCTCGACATATTCTTTCAAATATCCGAAACGTTCTTCCAAATCCGTCTGGAAAGAAGCGGTGGTATCGCGAATGGTTCGCGGGCATTTGATTCCATCAAGATACCGTTGTGCGATACCGTCCAGAGGATCGTCGGTCATTTCAACTTTCGGAAAGAAGTGCCGAGTTCCCACGCAGATATCATCCATGACCACATGAGCATCGGCGCTTTCGATCATATGGACGATCCCGGTTTCCGTTAACGGAGAGCCCCACAGCAGTAGCCGGGCGCTTTTGGGAGGGGGCCCCTCCCTTCTCGATAGCTCCTCAAGAATCTCTTCGATCATATGCGAGCCCTCTTCAATGGGCATGCACATCAGCGCTATCATGATTTGCAGAGTCTCAGTCCCGGAAAGCAGGGGCGGATCGTGTCGCCTCAACATATAGAGGTCAGCGACCAGGTCACGCTGCCGGTTGTGAACCGATATCTCCTCTTTCAGCCGGTTATTATCCATCTTTCGCCCCGCATGTTCCTCGAGGGTGGCCTGAAAAAGCTTCAGCTTTTCCTTGAATTGATCCACGGAATTGGCATTCACTACATGCGGCAGATCGATCAGGTGGTAGTATGAAAGATTCAATGTGCGTTGCACAAGTGAACAGAATTTCTCCTGGCAATCACAGGTATGGGCGGCAACGAACCCGTTGATAAAATCGTATTTTCCCTTCAAGCCCAGATCGAGGCCGGATCGGAGGATGGGGCATGCGATGGTTGGCATATGGGCGTCGGCCTTGGTGACGGATTCATCCATACTGCCCTGTATTCTGAAGGGAAAGAAATCCATGGCAGTTATCATTTCAAGCGGTGCATAGGAACAAAAATATCCCATGATTTTTTTTCCGCGGGATGCAAGCGCCACAGCCGATTTATTTCGCGAACGGTAGATATCCTGAGCTTTTTCAAGTCCGCGCGTTACAGATGTCTGCATCATTAATCTCCTTAATAGCTCTATTTATGACGGCATTAAAAAAGCCCTGCCTATTTTTTGCGAATCATCTTGTAATGATCCATGGCATCTTCAAACGCTGATACGTTTTGCATGACACTCTCAGGATCGAAGACGGAAAAATCAATGATATCTCCCTCAATGTTCATCCCGGGGATAGATAATTCAGTCTCAAGCGAATTGGTGGTATGGGTGAGCCAGTAGGTGCAGGCGCGACAGGATAACAACGAATGGGTCAGGATGCCGTCAGCCTCGTACTCGATCCCCCAGTTCACGTATGCCTGCGGCAGCATCGGCCCGATCACCGGATAGCCTTTTCTTTTGGCGTTGATCAAATGATCGATCTGGAACCAGTAATTATTTGCGGCTATACGCTCAATGGGATCGTTGGATAAGTCAAACACCATGGGTTCCGGCGGATGATACATGGCGCTTTCCATCACAAAGTTCCAACCCCGTTCAGCCAGCCTCTCAAAAAAATCAAGGCTGTGCCACGGTGGCAGTTCGGAAAAAATCAAACGGTATTTCTCTTCCGCTACTGCCCCGACACCCGAATCCACCCTCTCCTTGGCTTCATCGAATACTTTTTGATACAAATTCAAAGATTCCGGATCCCAGGTCATGTAATATCCGATAACCATTAACGTCCAGAAATCCCGGGAATGAATCGGACACGGTTTGGCTTTTCGAAGTTCATTAATCTCCCACCAGATTTTGAAAACCGCCTCCTGGTTGGCAATAAATTGCTCCAGCAAATCCATATCCAGTTTTTTCCCCAGCAATTGCTCCAGAAATGCGATAAACGCCTTGAGCCCCGCAACCTTGTACTGAATATTATTCCGATGCGCATCCGGTTTGATATCCTCGACGGGATCAAAGCTTGGTGTATCCATGGTCCAGGATGGAACTTCCCAATACTGGCGCAAGGCCTGAAACCATTTGAAACGGGTATCGCATAAAATTCCGGAGCCTAACAACAGCATGGGCGCAGCCATACCCCCCAAGGGTGCGTCCGGCGGAATCCTGCCAAGTTTTTTCATCTCCGCCGAATATCCGATTGAATTTCGTGCATAACCACAGAGATGCGTCGGAAAACCTTCTGCATCGCTGAGGCCTTGGTATTTTGGGGACATCCCTTTGGCGGCGCTGACCGCAGCAAAGTTTTCCGGATAGATCGGTGTAACACCCATGGCCCGAAGCACCAGATCCGCCTCCCACCAGTTCACCATGCACCAGGCAACCGGTTTCCCGTTTTCGGCCGCCTCGACGCCTTCCCGGTACATCTTGTCAACCAAAGGCCGAACGAGTTTGGTTGACTTGAGGCGATTTATGTGGCGTTTCTCTTTCGGTTTGGATTCCATGTTTTTTCCTTAATTTATTCGTTAATATTCCATGTTCTTTTTTCTATCCGAGGTCCACCAATGAAATCGCCTCCAAGTCGCTGACGATCACGATTCATCAAATCGAATAACTTTACTATTGAGCAAGCAGGGTATAAATACAATCCTTAGGATTCACTGTTTCTGAATAGCTAATAGTCACTACTTGTTGCGATAGAGCAGGTGGGTGTGGCAGCTCATATGTCAGCCACACCACCAGAACGGAAGATGGGAAATTTTAGAAAAAACTTCAGAAAATACCGAGCTGTAGGCTTTCAGGAAATGAAAATGTGGGAAAGCTTGAGAACAAGGATATTAAACCGGCAATTAAAGATCCGAACTAGTATCAATTTGCTTGAGGTATAACAATTTAAATTAATTGATTAAGAAAAGTAAATTTCATTTATGTAGATAATTGCCGGATTCGTATTACAACTTTAAAATAAATTAAAAAAAAACACTCGACTGCATAGGAGCCGGCGCACTATTCAAAGTGGATAACCGGTTTAATCACATTATCTTCCTTGCTATCCATCATCCAGAAGGCCTTTTCCAGTTCGTCGAATTTGAAATGATGGCTAGTTAGTTTGGTGGGGTCCACGCGGCCATTTTCGATGAGTCGCAGCAATCGGGTCATTCTCTCGCTGCCCCCCGGGCACAGCAGGGTCCTGATGGTCTTTTCGGCCATTCCGACCCCCCAACCCAACCTGGGGATGTTGATGTAGTCTCCCTCTCCATGGTAGCCGGCATTGGATATGGTTCCACCCGGACGGGTACAGTTTATGGCCATTTCAAACGGTAGTTGAGCACCAACGGCCTCGATGGCTGAATCCACACCTTCTCCATTGGTGAGTTTCATGATTTCTTCTACTGCATCTGCTTTCTCAAAGTTAATGGTTACATCACAGCCATAGTCCTCCGCAAGCTTCAACCTATGGGGAACACAGTCGACGACAATGACCTGTCCGGCACCCAACAGGCGCGCTCCCACGGCAGCCATCTGACCGACCGGCCCCGCGCCGAATACAACCGCAGAGCCACCCAAAACGATATCTGCATTCTCGGCGCCTTTGAAACCGGTCGACATCATGTCGGTAGTGTAGCAGGCAGCCTCGTCCGAGACGCTTTCGGGAATGTGCGTGAGATTGGCATCGGCATCATTCACATGGAAATATTCAGCGAAGCTTCCGGCTTTGATATTAGCGAATTTCCATCCTCCGAGGGGCTCACTGCACTGAGAAGGAAAGCCGCGCTGACAGTTGTGACATTTATAGCACGGGGTAATTGCGTTGACAGCGATTCTGTCTCCTGGTTTGAAAAGCTTTACGGCATGGCCAACCCGGTCCACGATACCGACCGCTTCATGACCCAATGTATGGTCGAATCTCTCTCCGATGGCGCCTTTAACCGTATGCACGTCAGATGTGCATACCAGTGCCGTGGTTGTTTTGATGATGGCACCGTTGGCTACGGGGTCATCCGGTACGGGTTTTTCCATGAAACCCACTTCACCGATTTTTTTCATAACAAATGTTTTCATCATTTTTGCCATGCTTAAATCTCCTTTGGTTAGTATTAAAGTATGGCTCTGCAAAAGGCAGGAAACCATGTCGTGCCTAAAAAAATTTCGCCCTATTTCAGCCCGCCTTTAAATGACGCTTTCCGTTTTTCAAGGAAGGCAGTGGTGCCTTCCTTGGCGTCTTCGCTGGCCATGCAGAGGGCAAAGGCCTCGCATTCGATGTCGAGACCGGTGGCCAGATCGACATTCAGGCCGCAATTGACGGTCTGTTTGGCCGCGCGGAGAGACACCTTTCCTTTGGCAGCAATGAGTCGGGCAGTTTTGAGGGCCTCCTCCATCAAGGCGTCCGGTGTGAAGACCCGGTTGACCATGCCGATCTCCAGGGCTTCGGCCGCCGGAATCAGCTTTCCGGTAAAGATCATCTCCTTGGCGCGGTTTGCGCCGATCAGCCGCGGCAGCCGCTGGGTACCGCCGAAGCCCGGAATGAGGCCAAGCTTGATTTCCGGGAGTCCGAACGTGGCGTTTTCCGAGGCGTAGATGAAGTCGCATGCCAGGGCCATCTCGTTCCCGCCGCCCAGGGCGAATCCATTCACTGCGGCGATTACCGGAATGGCCAGGACCTGAAGTTTGCTGATAACGGCCTGGCCCTTATGGGCGAACGCCTTGGCCTGAAGAGGGCCGAAGATGGCGAGCTCGGTGATGTCGGCCCCGGCCACAAAGGATTTGTCTCCGGCGCCGGTAAGTATCAGCACCCGGACATCCTCGTTTTCCGCCACTTCGTCAAAGGCTTGTGACAGTTCATCCAGAAGCGCTGCATTCAGGGCGTTGAGAGCCTTGGGGCGGTTGAATGTCAGGGTTGCAATGCCGTCTTCCGTTGTGAAAAGAATGTTTTCAAAAGCCATGTGGGATGTCTCCGTTACGATTTCTTAGATTTCATTTATTGTAGATCTATCATCAGACGCAACTCGGCATACAGAAGCCGGTGATCTCAGGGGCAGGCCTGCGCCCATCAACCGAATGAAACCCGATAGTTCAGTTGGAAACCTGAGGAGTTCAGCAAACCCTATTTATATCCGTAAAACCCACGGCCCGTTTTTTTTCCCAACCATCCGGCTTCCACATATTTGCGCAGCAGGGGACAGGGGCGGTATTTGGAGTCTTTAAAACCTTCATACAGGGTTTCCATGACGGCCAGACAGGTATCCAGTCCAATCAGATCCGCCAATGCAAGGGGACCCATGGGATGGTTCATCCCCAGTTTCATTACTGTATCAATGGCTTCAGGGGTCCCCACATCATGGTAAAGACAGAATACGGCCTCGTTAATCATGGGCATGAGGATGCGGTTGGCTATGAATCCAGGAAAATCATTGGCTTCCGCCGGTGTTTTTCCGAATTTGATGGAAAGATCCCATGTGATCTGAAAGGTTTCATCGGATGTGGCAAGCCCCCGGATGACTTCCACCAGTTTCATTACGGGAACCGGATTCATGAAATGCATTCCGATGACCTTCTCCGGGCGACGCGTCTGGGCGGCGATCCTGCCGATGGGAATGGAAGAGGTATTGGTGGAGAGAATAACATTGGGTTTGCAGATTTCATCAAGAGCCCGGAAAATTTTAAATTTCAGGTCTTCTCTTTCCACAGCGGCTTCCACGACAAAATCAGCATCGGCCATATCTTTGATGTCTGTGCTGGTTCTGATACGGCCCAGTACCGCATATTTTTCCGCTGAGGGCATTTTCCCTTTTTCTACATTTTTGGACAGAATTTTTGTGATATTATCGAGCCCGCGCTGAACGAATTCATCTTTAATATCGTTCATAATCACATTCAGACCGCTCATGGCCGCAACCTGGGCGATGCCATTTCCCATCTGTCCTGCACCGATAACGCCGAAAGTGTTAATTTCCACTTATTGATTCTCCTTTTTCATAAAAAATACTAAAGAATGAATAATTGTATTCAGCGATTCACAATCATCGCTACGGCTTCGCCTCCGCCGAGGCAGAGAGTCGCCAGACCGGTCTTTTTGTTCTGGCGGATCATTTCATAAAGCAATGTCACCAGTACCCGGCATCCGCTGGCACCGATAGGATGCCCTAAAGCCACGGAACCGCCATTAACATTGATTTTGGCCGGGTCCAGTTTCAATTCCTTGATGATGGCCACCGATGTTCCGCTGAAGGCTTCATTGATTTCAAACAGGTCCACATCCTCCAGGGATATCCCCTGCTTCTTCACACATTTGGGAATGGCCCAGATGGGGGCCACCAGCACATATTTCATTTCAATGCCGTAGGAAGCCTGAGCGCCGATGGTCGCCATGATAGTGCAGCCCAGTTCTTGGGCTTTTTCTTTTGACATGACCACAACTGCCGCAGCCCCGTCGCTGATAATGGAGGCATTTCCAGCCGTTCCAACCCCGTCGTTTTTAAAGGCCGGTTTCATTTTACTCAGAACTTCGTAAGGTGTTTCTTTGACACATTCGTCCGTATCAAAAATTTTCGGATCCCCCTTGCGCTGGGGGATTCCCACCGGCATGATTTCATTTTTGAATTTTCCCTCGGCAATGGCTGCCAAGGCACGGCGGTAGGATTCCGCCGCGAAACGGTCTTGTTCTTCCCGGCTGACATTGTATTTTTCCGAACAGAGTTCGTTGGACATGCCCATGTGGAAATCATTGACGATGTCCCAGAGGCCGTCGTGAAGCATGGAATCCTGAAGCTGACCCTGACCCATTCGGTAGCCGAAACGGGCCTTCTCCAGGTAGTAGGGGGCCAGGCTCATGGTCTCCATGCCGCCGGCCACGACGACATCCGCATCCCCCAACTGAATCGCCTGGGCCGCCAGCATGACGGTTTTCAGGGCCGAGCCGCACACTTTGTTGACCGTGATGCATTCAGCCTTCCAGGGAAGGCCCGCCTTTACCGCCGCCTGCTTGGCCGGGTTCTGACCGCATCCGCAGGGCAGGACCTGGCCCATCAATACCTCGTCCACCGCTTCCTTGTCGATCCCCGCCCGCTTGACGGCCTCGGCGATCACCATGCCGCCCAGGTCTGTTGCACCGATATTTCCCAGGGCACCGTTGAAGGCCCCGAGCGGTGTCCGTACCGCACTGACAATGACTGCTTCCCTCATTTGTATTTCTCCTCATTATTAGGATTATGTTTTCATTTTTTTGATAATGAAAAATGAAAAATGTTTTGAAGATTGGGATGGGTTAAGTAATCGACCCCCTGCACAGCAGGAGGCTACTGGAAGCCCCCCGGAGGGGGCACTGCTAATTTGAAGGCCCAGTTAAAGTCATTATTTCCTAAATCGCAGAGGATCCCGTTTCCTGAATAGAAAAGCTTCAGGAAGCCCCATCTACAAAGTGATCTGACCGGGAGGAAGCCTCAATCAAGATGCGTGTAGGAATTTATGTCCGTTTAGTACAACATACAGGAATGGCTCCATGACTCAAATATCCGTGCAAGCGCATCACGCGCCCAGACAGGGGTTTGTCAGAAAATCCACATCCAACGAAGATTGAAACCTTGCCCCTGCAGGTCACTTTCACCGTCAATATCCTGTTCATACTTCAAGTTCAACTGCATGTCGGGCCTGAAAAACCAGCCAACACCGCCGCAGAGAGAGACGTTGTAGCCGTCGTCGTTCAGTTCGACTCCATCCACCTTACTCTCCTGGAGGGCTCTATAGTCGCCCTGCAGATAAAAACTCCAATTGCCGAGGTGATAGCTGGGGACGATATTGATTTCGAAATAGTCCCTGCCAGAAGTATTTGTAGAGCTTAGGTCATCGAAATACATGTAATAACCCATGGAACCATCAATCCAAAAATTGCCAAATTGCTGTTGAAATGCGAGAATCGGCATCACCTGATAGCTATTATCTCCCGGATTAATTTTCAGATCATCATCACCCCATGGAGCAACGGCAATCAATGCGGCTTGCAGGTGTGTCGTCTTTTTTTCGTTGTTCCATCCGAGGGAAGTATAGAGCATTGGATTCCAGATACCGGATTCATTAAATGATGAAGCATAATCGGCTCCCTCAATGCTGAGGTTTTCCATACTGAAGATGCCTTCCAAAATGTATTGGAACTGATTACTGTCTCCAAAGTGCCAAGGCTTGATCAATCTAACAATCCCTAATGCGACATCGGTATCGGCGATATCACTTTCGTTGCCGTCGGCATCCGCATACTCATCCGCCCAATAGAAGTAGGTATGGGTTAGAGTGATCAGGGTGTCTGGAAACTGATTACTGAAAAATCCGTCCCTTGTGGCGATTTGCAATATTCCAGGGGCTGCCCAGGCTGTCGAACTCAGAGCGAATGTGAACATACAAAAAAGCAAAAGAAATTTGTGAATCAAGACAGAAAACAATGAGCGATGAATTTGTTTTTTCACAGTTTATTCTCCTTCTTAGTTTAAATCGATATCAGGTTCGGAAACGTTACAAATTCTAATTGTTTCAAAAGAAAGTCACAATTCATAGGAGACAAGGAATCAGGGACGAAACCGCAGAAATGGACAGAGGCGATTTTGAGGTTATGCGACTTGATCTTCCAGCAGGTTGCTCAGCGCTGTGGGTCTTAATTTGGTGCCCGACTTCATCAACGCCGCAAGTCATCTCGTGCCCTTTTTGTGGCAAAAACAACAATACCGGTAAAGTTTAATTGAAGATGATGTATTGTAGGCGGGGATAGAATACAATCCGCAGCAATAGCCATTTATGCATAGTTAGGTATAACTATAGTCTTTCAGATAATCATTTTGGGAAGGCAGCAGGTCGAAGATAGGAGGATTGCAGCTTTACCACGGTGGGGCTTCGGAAAAATTCTACAATATGGAATTTGAGGCGACTGACGTTACATTTTATAGATGACAACCCAGAAATGACCACCTGTGATCACCCAATTTTGACCACCCTGGTTAATGGGTAAACCTTTTTCGGACCTTGTGTATACATGGTGGATAGCCCGGCCCGGCCCGTTGTATGCGCTGCAGCCCGGGAGACGGATGCATTTTTCCGATCAACCGAAGCGGCAGCAGATAACCCGCCGATGAGGAAACAACAATGATCTTAAGTCTGGGAATGATTGAAGGACAAAATTTCAGTGAAGACGTTTTGTGGAGCCTTTCTTTGGGGAACGCCAAACAATTGCTGGTTGGGAGCGCCTATGGGTTCGGCGCGATCCTGCACATCGCCGCGGAAGATGCCGATGACCTCGGCAATTCCCTCCGAGAATTTGCGAAGCTTCAGGGCGTCACAGGCGTGGTGACGCTGGCTCTTCGGACCGAGGCATAGCGGCCCAGGCGAAGGATTTCTGATTATCAACCGGCAACGGCGCCGCAGGATTTGCGGCGCCGTTCAGAGAACAGCCTGCCACCGTGCCCGTGCGCCTGATACCTCCCCAGCAGTGGACATAAAGGGGCTGCGCTTCCATCAAGGCATCATCTATGCGGTCGAGTCTGGGAGACCCGATTCAATATCTCCCCCCGCTTCCACCGCAGTCGATTCCCAGATTTTTCTGCGGGTTCTCCGGGGTTCAGATCAGAACGCCATGCAGCCGAGGAGCCACTGGATCGGTGGGTTCAAGAATACCGTTCATCATGCTTGAACTTGACAAAATTTCAGGGTAATGTGACGAGAATGGATGCTTTTCCGGAAACTTTCCAATTTCGAAATGCAGGGTCTATCCCCGAATAAAGTTATTGGGTTGTGGAGTATACGATAGTATTTTTCAGAATTTTTACGAGAGCGCCGAGTTATGTCGATGATTAAGCTCACGAATACGATGAGGCTCGCCCTCTCTTTGCTGCTGGCGCTCAGTCTGACACCGGCAGTTCCGGAGACACAATGGTCAGTTGGCCTGAAAGACCCGCCTCCAGGCCATAAGACCCTTCTCTTCACGCCTGTTTTCGATGCCGGTGTGGTTTCAGCCTTCACTGAAGGAAGGCGAACCCATTTCAATACGTTCGACGGCCCATCTAAAAACGCATGGATTCTCGGCCGGATTCCGTTTGGTTTGGCCAGGAAATCCTTATCCCCTCTTTCGGAATACGACACCGGCTTCGCCCACCGTGCCGACCGCGCGGCGATTCCCATTCGAGCCCCCCCTTGCCGCCATAAATGCCTTTCGTGATCAACCCGTAAAAAGCCCGTGGACTGCAATTGCACCTGCAATTCGATTGGCGATCGGATTCCCCGATCGACCGAAACCGCATGAGGTGTGATTTGTTTATGAGCATTGAAGCCATGGTGTGACAATGTTCCTGCGCAGCCGTCCACCCGAAAGGCAGCCTGCCGGCTGCCGTAAGCGCTGCATTTATGTGTATGAAGGAGGCGTTATGCGGAATAACCGCTTTAAGGCGTCAAACGATATCGAAACCAGGCCCGTTTCGGGCCAGGAGATTGACTATTCACCAAAAACCTACACCCTGCGCGACCACATCATTTTGGGTCTGAAGCTGTTTGCGGTGGTGGGCATCATTTTTATGCTGTTTTGGATGGTTGAATTATTTTAGCCATATCAGGACCCCTTCAGGCGGGCAGTCGGGCACGGAGGCATGCCCCCGTGCCCGACTGCCCGCCTTTTTTTTGGGTATTGCGTTGCTTCATAAGTATGGTAAAGATTGCCGACCCGGGGCGGCCCTTGCCGAGGGGGGGATTCCGGGCCGGGCCGCGAAAGCAGGAAAAGATGAAAATTCCTCCCCCCGACCCTCTCCCACCGGGAGAGGGGGGTCAGGAAAATCGCAGATGATGACCGTGCGATGTATCATTCGGAGGTGAATCTCGATGGAAGATGAAAAAGTCCTCCCGGAGCCTGAAAAGCCCTGGCACACCCTCACCGTGGACGAGGCGGCCTCGTTCTGGGAAACGGAGCCCGCAACCGGCCTGACCGCCGACGAGGCGGAGGCACGGCGATCGAGGTACGGCGAGAACCGCCTCGCCGAGTCCCGGCCGCGGCCGGCATGGCTCAAGTTTCTGGATCAGTTTAAAAGCTTCCTGGTGATCGTGCTGGTCTTCGCGGCAGTGGTGGCGTGGGGCATCGGCGACCTCAAGGATGCCGTCGTGATTCTGGTGGTCGTGACCTTCAACGCCTGCCTAGGCTTCTACCAGGAACATCGGGCCGAGCAGACCCTGTCCGCGCTCAAGGAGATGCTGGTGCCCACCAGCCGGGTCCGGCGCGACGGGCATGTCCTGGAGGTGGCGGCGGCGAGTCTGGTGCCGGGCGATATCGTTCTCCTGGAGGCGGGCGACCAGGTGCCGGCCGACGGGCGGGTGGTGGCGGCCCACGCGCTGGAGGTGCAGGAGGCGGCCCTCACCGGAGAGTCCCAGGCCGTGGGCAAGTTCGCCCAACCCTTCGAGGATGCCGGGCTTGCGCTGGGGGAGCGCTGCAACATGCTCTATATGAACACTGTGGTAACCCGGGGCCGTGGGGAGTTGCTCGTGGTGGCCACGGGCATGAAGACTCAGATGGGCGACATTGCGGCGATGATCGCCCGGGCGCCGGAGGGCGAAACCCCGCTTCAGCGTCAGCTTGACCTTCTGGGCAAGCGTCTGGCGGCCATCGCGGGCGTCGTGGTGCTGGTCATCTTCGGCCTGACCCTCCTTCGCGGCGCACCCTGGGCCGAGGCCGCCATGACCGCCGTGGCCCTCGCCGTGGCGGCCGTGCCCGAGGGGCTTCCCGCCGTGGTGACGGTCACCCTGGCCATCGGGATGTGGCGCATGGCGCGGAAACGGGCGATCCTCAAAAAACTGGCCTCGGTGGAGACGCTGGGGTCCACCACCGTGATCTGCACCGACAAGACCGGCACCCTGACCCTCAACCAGATGACGGCGCGGGCGGGCTGGTATGCCGGGCGCCGCTTCAGCGTCACCGGCCAGGGCTATTCCCCGGAGGGGGCCATTTCCGTCGAGGGCTCCCCGGATCTGTCGCCGCTGCTGCTTCCCATGGCGCTCTGCACGGAATCGCGGGTGCGGGACGGGCAATTGATCGGCGACCCCACCGAGGGGGCGCTCTATGTGCTGGCCCAGAAAGGCGGGCTCGACCCCATGGAGGCGCTGGCCCGGCACCCCCGCATCGCGGAGATCCCGTTCGATTCGGCCCACAAGTTCATGGCCACCTTTCACCGAGAGGATGTTCGGGTGGTGATGTATGTGAAGGGCGCCTCCGACATCCTGCTCGCGCATGCCGGGCGGGTCCAGGGACCGGACGGCCCCGAACCCCTGGATGAGGCGGCGCGTCGGCCCATCCACGAAGAAAACGATGCCCTGGCCGATCAGGCCCTGCGGGTGCTCGCCCTCGCGCGGCGCGAGATTCCGGAAGCGGAGTTCGCGGCCGGGGGGGATCTCTGGCAATGGGTCGGCGACTGGACCTTTCTGGGTCTGGTGGGGCTGATGGACCCCCCCCGCCCCGAGGCGGCGGATGCCGTGACCAGTTGCCGCGAGGCCGGGATCCAGGTGAAAATGATCACCGGGGACCACAAGAAGACGGCGGCGGCGGTGGCGGGGGAGCTGGGGCTTTCCGGCGAGGTGGTGTCGGGCGCGGACCTGGATGCCATGAGTGCGGAGGAACTGGCCCGGCGCATCAACGCCATCGGGGTCTTCGCCCGGGTATCCCCCCAGCACAAGGTGAAGATCGTCAGCGCCCTCAAGGCCGACGGCCACGTCACCGCCATGACCGGCGACGGCGTGAACGACGCCCCGGCCCTCAAGGCGGCGGATATCGGCGTGGCCATGGGCATCACCGGCACCGCGGTCACCCGGGAGGCGGCCACCCTGGTGCTCACCGACGACAACTTCGCCACCATCGTGCATGCGGTGGAGGAGGGCCGCGTCATCTACGACAACATCGTCAAATTCGTGCGCTTCCAGCTCTCCACCAACATCGCCGCCATCCTCACCGTGCTGGCCGCCACCCTGCTGGCCATGCCGGTGCCCTTCACCGCCATCCAGCTTCTGTGGATCAACATCATCATGGACGGCCCGCCCGCCATGAGCCTGGGCATCGAACCGGCCCAACCCGGCCTGATGCGGCGCCCTCCCCGCACGCCCGGGGCCGAGATCCTGTCCGGCCCGAGGCTTTTCCGGCTGGTGGTGTACGGCCTCACGATGACCATCGGCACTCTGGCGGTCTTCGCCCACGGCCTGAGCCGGGGGAACGATGCCTACGCCGTGACCCTGGCCTTCACCACCTTTGTCCTGTATCAATTTTTCAACGTCTTCAATGCACGAGCCGAACACGGCAGCGCGTTCAACGAACATTTTTTCGGTAACGGCAAACTCTGGCTCGCCCTGGCGGGCGTCCTTCTCCTGCAGACGGTCGTTGTCCACTGGCCGCCGGCCCAGTCCATCTTCGGCACCACTGCCCTGAGCCCTGCCGACTGGGGGCTGTCGGCCCTGACGGCCTCGAGCGTGCTGCTCCTGGACGAGGCCCGGAAGCTTCTGCAGCGGGTGTGGAAATATTTGCGGGCTCCCCGGACCGCATAAAACCGGGCATCGACGGATCGGGAGATCATCCATGGAGCACGATACCGCAACATCCGGCAGGGAGAAGGGCAGGCTCGAGCAGCGATCCTTCATACTGATGCTCGTCGGCGTCAGCCTGCTCTTCGTGTATCTGCTCAAGCCCTTTTTCGGGTCGATCTTCTGGGCCTGCATCATCGGCCTCCTCTTCCATCCCCTGCACCTGCGGTTTCTGAAGGTGTCGGGGAACCGCCCGACCCTGGCCGCGGTGGGCACCCTGATCGTCTGCGTCACCATCGGCATCATCCCGGCCCTTTTCGTCCTCGGCTCCTTCTTCCAGGAGGGGGCGCTCCTCTACCAGCGCCTTCAGAGCGGTGACATCGACCCGGGGGGCTATGTCGAACTCATCAAAAAGGCCTTTCCCGCAGTCCAGCAGTTTCTGGAGCGCTTCGGCTTTGACCTGAACAATCTCAAGGTCCAACTCTCCAGCGCGGCCATCGCGGGCAGCCGTTTCATTGCGCAGAATGCCGTGCAGCTCGGTCAGGGCACCCTGCAATGGTTCATCAGTCTCGGCCTGATGCTTTATGTGGCGTTTTTCATGCTGCGCGACGGGACCGGGCTGGTCGCCCTGATGGTGCGGGCACTTCCCCTGGGCGACGAATGGGAGCGCCTGCTCTTCGCCAAGTTCGCGGAGGTGACCCGCGCCACGGTCAAGGGAAACCTGGTGGTCGCCGTCGTGCAGGGAACCCTGGGCGGGATCATCTTCTGGTTTCTGGGCATCCCGGGCCCCCTTTTGTGGGGGGTGGTGATGACCCTGCTCTCCCTGATTCCCGTGGTCGGGGCCGGCCTGATCTGGGCTCCGGTGGCGATCTACCTCTTCGCCGTCGGCGAATGGGGCCAGGGATTGACCTTGACCGCGTTCGGCGTCATCGTCATCGGCCTGGTCGATAATATCCTGCGCCCGATTCTCGTGGGGCGCGACACCAAGCTGCCGGACTATATGGTGCTCCTCTCGACTTTAGGGGGCATTGTGCTGTTCGGGATCAACGGATTCGTGATCGGGCCTCTTCTGGCGGCGTTGTTTGTGGCTTTCTGGGAGATCTTCATGCGCGAGTTCAATGCGCCGGAGCCGGCCCCTTCGGAGGAGGATCCGCAAGAGGTTGGAAACCCGACCGGAGATCCTGAATAGGCCCGGCCGCATGCAAGCAACGGCAGGGCCAAAAGACACCGGAGGACCCATGTGCGACATGCGGCTCATCGACCGCCTGCTTGCGGTCATGGAGAACGACATCGTTCCCGCAACCGTTGCGGCGGTCGGTCGGGGGAACAAGATCTTCGGGGCGGCGATTCTTCGGAAGTCCGATCTTTCCATCGTCGTCATCGGCACGAACAACGAAATCGAAAACCCCCTCTGGCACGGAGAGGTCCACGCCATCAGGCGGCTCCACGAGCTGCCCCGATCGGAGCGTCCGGCCCCCGGCGAGATGCTGTTTCTGTCCACCCACGAACCCTGCACCCTCTGTCTCTCGGCAATCACCTGGGCCGGCTTTGATAATTTCTATTATCTCTTCAGCCATGAAGACTCCCGAGACAGTTTCCATATCGGTCACGACCTCAAGATCCTGAAGGAGGTTTTCCTGTGCGCACCCGGGGGATACGCCCGCCGGAACGCCTACTGGACGGCCCGACGAATCGGCGATCTGATTGCGGCCTGTGACGAAGAGGCGCGCCGGGGCTTTGATACCCGCGTGCGGACCCTGGAAAAGATTTACGAAGGACTCTCGGCCGTTTACCAGAAAGGCAAGGCAAATAACGACATCCCGCTCAAGTAGGCCCCCGGCCCGCAGGGACTTGCGGGTTTTTTTCCTGAAAGTCGCCAACCCGAGGGCGGCCGAAACAGCAAGGCCCTCCCCCCGCCCCCATAATGACCTTCTCCTCGCAGCCCCGGGTCTGCCGGACGAGGCGGTTTTCGGGGAGCAAATGACAAGCAGGATTGTCCGAGGCGCCTGCCTGCCGTTTTGAAATCAGGCGCCTCTGGTTTCCGTGCGCGGATTTCTGCAGAAGGCTGTCTCATGGGGGCGACGCCGGAAAGGAGGATCGCTTCGGCCGCGAGGCCGCTATCTCAGCAGGAATTCTATTTTTTCCAGCAGCAGGGCATTGGAGAAGGGTTTGGTAATGTATGCATCCGCCCCCAGGTTCAACCCTCTTGCGATATCCACATCGCGGCTCCTGGCGGTCAGGTAGATCACCTTGATATCGTCCCATTCCGGTCTTTGACGGATCATCTGAAAAATTTCGTACCCGTCCAGGTCGGGCAGCATGATGTCCAAAAGGATCAGGTCCGGCTTGGACCGGGCAATGTTTTCCAGGGTTTCCTTGCCGCTTTGGGCCAACTCAACATCAAAATGGTTTTTCTCCAGCAGGAATTTGAGGGAGACGAGGATGCTCAGTTCATCATCGACGATCAATATCTTTTTGGCATTCATGAACCCATCTCCATGGGAGCGCTGGCCGCCCGGCATGGCGCCGTTTTCAGGGCCGCTCTCCGGGGTGAACCCTCTAGGCGGATTGACGCGCATCCTAAATTACACTATGCTGATTCAGGTGATACGTTACGGGATTGAAACTAACAACAAATCCTCCCGGGGACAATCGCAAATTTGCCGTCATTATCTCCCAGCCACCCAAGGCCCGCCCGGTCTTGCGATATCAAAGAGGCTGCCATGACCGGAGACGCCCTCCGCAATAAAAGGCTCATAGCGTTGTTTTTGTTGGGGTATCTTCTGCTGAACAACCCGTTGCTCTCGTTGTTCAATCAGCCCGGAATGGTGTGGGGGATTCCCCTGTTTTTCGGATATGTTTTTGGCGTCTGGCTGGCCCTGATCGCCTTGATCATGCTGACGGTCGCATTCGGCGCTCCGTCGCGATGACGAGGCCATGCCCGGCCCATCCCCTCCCCACGGCCTCCGGGCCATGATCCGGTGCCGACCATGCTGACCACCGAGACCGTCCTGCTCACCTCCCTGTGCTATATCGGCGCGCTCTTCGTCATCGCCCATTATGGGGACAGGCGCGCCAGTGCCGGCCGAAGCATTATCAGCAGCCCCTATGTCTACGCCCTGTCCTTGGCGGTCTACTGCACGGCCTGGACCTTTTACGGCAGTGTCGGCCGGGCTGCCCGCTCGGGCCCTGAATTTCTGGCCATTTACATCGGCCCCACCCTGATGGCCTCCCTGGGTTGGGTGGTCATGCGCAAGATCCTGAGGATCAGCCGCATCCACCGGATTGCCTCCATCGCCGATTTTATCTCCTCCCGCTACGGCAAGAGCGCGGCCCTGGGTGGCGTGGTGGCGGTCATCGCCGTCCTGGGCATCGTCCCTTACATCTCCCTCCAGCTTAAAGCGATCTCCATCAGCTTTCTACTGTTGACCCATTATCCGGAAAGCCACGTTACCGTTGGCTTCGGGGGCCTCTCTTTTTTCAGGGACACCGCTTTTTATGTGGCCGCCCTGCTGGCCGTGTTTGCCGTTCTTTTCGGCACGCGAAAGCCGGAGGTCACCGAACGTCATGAAGGCCTCGTGGCGGCCATTGCACTGGAGTCGGTGGTCAAGCTGGTCGCTTTTCTGGCCATCGGCTTTTTCGTGACCTACGGGCTCTACGACGGGATGGCCGATCTCTTCTCCCGTGCGAGCCGGCGGTCCGACCTGAGCGATCTTTTCACCCTGGAAATGTCCGCCGGCGCCTCCGCCGACTGGACCGTCCATGTCCTCCTCAGCATGCTGGCCATTATTGTGCTGCCCCGGCAGTTTCAGATGGCCGTCGTGGAAAACGTCAATGAGGAGCATCTCAAGAAGGCCATGTGGCTCTTTCCCCTTTACCTGTTGGCCATCAATATTTTTGTGCTGCCCGTGGCCTTTGCCGGCATGCTCCAGTTCGGGGGCCAGGCCGTCGACGCCGACACCTTCGTGCTGCGCCTGCCCCTGGCTTACGGGCAGAACGCCCTGGCGCTCTTGGTGTTCATCGGCGGCATGTCCGCCGCCACGGGGATGGTGATCGTGGAGACCATCGCCCTGTCCACCATGATCAGCAACAACCTGGTGATGCCCCTGCTGCTGCACATCCCCGCCCTGAGGCTCGACCGGAGCAGCGATTTGAGCGCCTGGCTGGTCGCCGTCCGCCATGCGGCCATCGCGATCACCATCCTCCTGGGCTATATCTACTTTCGGCAGACCGCCGAATACTATCCCCTGGTGGCCATCGGTCTGGTCTCTTTTGCCGCCGCGGCCCAATTCGCCCCGGCGCTTTTGGGCGGCATCTTCTGGAAGGGCGGCACCCGGGCCGGGGCCCTGAGCGGCCTGATCGCGGGATTCCTGGTGTGGCTCTACACCCTGGTGCTGCCCACCATGACCGATGCCGGTCTGATGCCCCCGGGGTTCATCCGGCAGGGGCCGTTCGGCATTCACTGGCTGCGGCCGTTCCAGCTCTTCGGGCTCACCGGCTTTGACACGATCTCCCACGGTGTTTTCTGGAGCCTCCTGATCAACACCGGCGCCTTTATCGGTGTATCGCTCTTCAGCAAACAGTCCGCCCTTGAAAAAACCCAGGCGACAATGTTCGTGGATGTCTTCCATTTTTCCCGGGAGGGCCGGGAATCCGCAGTATGGCGCGGGACCGCGCGGGTCCCGGACCTCACCTCCCTCCTGGAGCGGTTTCTGGGCAAAGCCCGCACCCAGGAAGCCCTGGAAACCTACGCCCGGAGCCGCGGCAAAATCTGGGACCTGTCACTGAACGCCGATCCGGGGTTTGTCACCCATGTCGAAAAGCTCCTGACCGGCGCGATCGGGTCGGCGTCGGCCCGCGTCATGGTGGCGTCAGTGGTCACGGAGGAGAGCTTCGGCTTGGAAGCGGTGATGGACATCGTGGATGAGACGCGCCAGGTGATCATTTACAGTCATGAGCTGGAAAAGGCCACCGCCGACCTGAAAGCGGCCAACGAGCGGCTTCAGGAACTGGACCGCCTCAAAGACGAATTCATCTCAACGGTGACCCACGAGCTGCGCACCCCCCTCACCGCCATTCAATCCATTGCCGAGATTCTGAGGGACTACCCCGATACCGGCAAAAAAGAGCAGGGCGAGTTTCTGGAAATCATGATCAACGAGATCAAGCGCCTGGCCCGCCTGATCAATCAGGTGCTCGACTTTCAGAAAATCGAAGCGGGCCGGATGGCTTGGCAGGTCAATCCCCTGGATCTGGTGCAGGTGATTCGCGACGCCGTCGACGCCACCCGCCAGCTCGTGGCGGCAAAAGGCCTGCATCTGACCGCGGAGATGCCGGAACAGGTCCCCGAGATCGCGGGCGACCGGGACAAGCTGATGCAGGTGATGGTGAACCTGATTTCCAACGCCGTCAAGTTCTGCGATCCCCACATTGGCCGGATCCACATCGCCATGGTGCATCGCGGCAACATGCTGGAGGTCAGCATCAAAGACAACGGCATCGGCATCAGCGAAGAGGCCCAGGAGTTGATCTTTCAGCAGTTCACCCAGGTCTCCCCCCCCGGCCTCGGCAGGCCCCAGGGGAGCGGTCTGGGCCTGGCCATCGCCAAGCGCATCGTGGAGTTCCATGCCGGCAGCATCTCGGTCCGGAGCGCGCCGGGCCAGGGCGCCGGCTTTACCGTGACCCTGCCCGTTGACCGCACGGGCGGCACCGCCTGAGCACCTTTCCTATTCCTGCAGATGCAAGGTGTCAAGCGTGACCGGTGCACCCCGATGGTTCCGACGGCGAGTCCTCTCATTCGACGCAGAGAATCGCCTCGGGAATCCGGAAGCCGGGGGATGACCCGGGAGACCGTGTTCATGGCGGGCAGTGGGGCCTGCGCTGATACAGACTGACCCGGAGTAAAGTCGATGTCCCCCGAAAGGCCCTCTCTGTCTATCCGGCCATCATCATGGGGATGCTGAGCAGGGGCTTCACCATGGTTTCCTGGGGCCGCTGCGGCAATGTCTTCCGCTTCATGTCGCCCCGGATCCTGACCAGGGATCAGGCCCGGAAGGCTGTCGAGATATTGCTGGAAGTCTCCAAAACGGTGTAGTACCTTGTGATCCCGGCGCACTCCCGGATGCCTGCGCCGGGATCCTTTTGATGAGGAGGCTCATCCCGGCGGTTGAGCCTTTTGAAGCATGCACGGACGGGTCATTGAACCGTCAATCATGATGAATGTCAGCCAGGGAAAGGAATGTTTATGAGAAGAAGAGTGTGGGTATGGGTGATCCTGATGGGATTGACCGTTGTTTTGCCAGCGAGTGCGGACGTTCTGGATCCTTTCGACAACGCGCCGTCGCCCTCAGGGACCCTGGGTCTCGGCACCTATGTTTCCTACCAGAGCCTTCCGGATTATGTCGATGAAAATGAAGGAGATATCGAAATCGAGGCAAAGGCTTCGGCGTTTCTGTTGCGGCCCATCTGGTTCGGCCCGAAAATAGCGGATAAAATGAGCTGGGGGGTGAATGCGATCGTCCCTTTTGCCAACGTGGACGCCGATGGATTGGACTCCCAGTCCGGCATGGGGGATGTCGTGGTCAGCCCGTTCATCTTTCTGGTGGAAAAAGGCCCCTTCAACCTTTCCTTCTGGGAGTTCATCTATACACCCACCGGCGAATACGATGAAAACAATCCCGACACCAGCATCGGCCTGGACACCTGGCAATTCCAGCACCAACTGGCGCTGGGCTGGTACCCGGGACAGTTTGGAATGGACTGGACCATAAATTATTGGAACCGGCTCGAGTCCGACAAGCTGAATATCGACTACCAGGACGCCATCGAGACCGACCTGATCCTGCATTGGACATTCGCCAGCAAGGTGACCGCGGGCGTGATCGGGTCCTTCTGGTGGGACGTGGATGATCTGGAGATCGACGGCGAGACGATTGACGATACCCAGGGGCACCGCTATGCCGCGGGCTTCAACCTGATGTATCCCCTCAAGGAGGATATCATCCTGAGCGGCCGCTATACCCACGACTTCGATGCCGAAAACCATGTCAAGGGCGACTGGGGGTATCTGAGAATGGTCTTTTTGTTCTAGCCGTCTGTGATGGATCGGCTGAATGCCGGAACCTACCGCGGACGGTCCGCATCGGGTTACGATCTGCGGGGTAACGGCGACAGGATGCCGGGGCCTGCGTTACCCCGCTTTTTTTGTGAACCCTGGTTCGAGAAGATCATCCGCAACATCTTCACCGCAAATGCCCGCTTAGCGCAACTCCGACGAGCAAAAACGGTCTGTCCACTCTTTTGTATACAAAAGGGGCAGTGCGGCAGGCCGTTGGGAATGAAAAGAACCGTCGTTGCAGCAATCGTTCCTGCATAAAAAATCGGTCATCGGTCAATGGTCCTCCGGCGCTTTTTTTTAAATTCTGCATTCTATTTCCGGTCTTGGATCCATCCCGGTGAATTTGTCTCAAGAAGCCCCGCCCCTCTCCCCCATGGTTCTGAAAACTTTCTCTTGACAAGCCGACGGGAATTTACCATATTCCGATTCAACGATGTGAAGGAAATATGCAAAAGTTCATCAGCGTCATGAAGGCCCTGTCCGATCCGAACCGGGTGAAGATCGTCAAGCTGCTCCGGCACAGGAGGCTCTGCGGGTGTGAAATCCAGGAAGCGCTGGGTATTGCACAGTCCAGCGTGAGCAAGCATCTCAAAATTCTGGATCAGGCGGGGCTGGTTTCCGGTTCCAGGGACGGGCTGTGGGTAGATTACAGACCGGCCGACGGCACCGAAAATCCCTATTCGGCCAGCATGCTCGGGAACCTGCGGCACTGGCTGGATGCGGATGGCGAGGTGGCGGAAATGGCGGCCAGGATACCTGAAAATCACCGCAGACAAACCACCGGGGGCTGATGGCGGCATGTTTTCGACCTGTATCGATACATCGCTAAATTAGAATTTAAATCTTGAATGCGTGGGCGATCTTCCGGGACCATGGTCCGTAAGTCGCGGCCGCAGGAAAAGACTCAACCGAAAAACGAAGGAGAATCAGTCATGAGCAACGCTCAAGCAGCTCATAATGAACCGATAGGGCACGGTGTGGCGGAGAGTGCGGAGGAGACGCCGCCAAGCCGTATCGACTGGAGCACCATCTGGATTCCCATGTCGCTGATTGTGGGGGCGTTTCTGGTGGCCTTTTATCTTCCCATGGATAGCAAGCGGTTCACCAACGCCATACTCGAATCCCTGTCTCTGGTCAAATGGTACGCCCAGGAGCACGTACTCCTCTGTCTGGTGCCCGCATTTTTCATTGCCGGGGCGATCTCCTGTTTTGTGTCGCAGGCTGCGGTGATGAAGTACCTGGGGCCGGCGGCCAACAAGGCCCTGGCCTACGGAGTGGCTTCGGTTTCGGGCAGCATCCTGGCGGTCTGCTCCTGCACCGTCCTGCCCCTCTTTGCGGGTATCTGGAAGCGGGGGGCAGGCCTGGGTCCGGCCATCGCGTTTCTTTACTCCGGCCCGGCCATCAACATCCTGGCCATCGTGCTGACTGCGAGGATCCTCGGGTTGCCCCTGGGCATCGCGCGTGCCGCGGGGGCGGTTCTGTTCAGCATCGTCATCGGGTTGCTGATGCATTTTTTCTTCAGGAAGGAAGAAGAGGAAAAGGTGCTGGCGGCGATGCACCTGCCTTCCGTGGAGGTCGAGCGGCCCTTGTGGCAGAATGTGCTTTATTTTGCCACCATGATAGGTTTGCTGATCTCGGCCACCTGGGGAAAGCCTTCCGAGCCCGTTGGTTTCTGGAACGCCGTCTTCCAGATCAAGTGGTGGCTGACGGGGGCCTTTGCAGCGGGTCTGGGGACAGAACTCATCGTCTGGTTTCGCGTGAAGGCGGTCAAAGTCATTCTTGCCGGGATCATTCTGGCAGCCCTGGCGTTTCTCTTTCCCCACCAGCCCCTCATCGCCTTCGGGGCCGGCATTGTGGCTCTCACCATTCTCATCACCACGACCCGCGGCGAGACCGAAGACTGGTTCATAGCCACCTGGGATTTCACCAAGCAGATCACGCCCCTGCTTCTGGGCGGGGTGATGGCGGCGGGGCTGCTCCTGGGGCAACCGGGCAATGAAGGGCTCATTCCCTCCCAATGGGTGAGCGGCCTGGTCGGCGGAAATTCTTTCGGCGCCAATTTCTTCTCCGCGCTTGTTGGGGCGTTCATGTATTTCGCAACGCTCACGGAAGTCCCCATCCTGCAAGGGCTCATCGGGTCGGGGATGGGACAGGGTCCGGCGCTGTCGCTGCTCCTGGCCGGCCCGGCCCTCTCGCTGCCCAACATGCTGGTCATCCGAAGCGTCATGGGCGCCAAGAAGACGATCGTTTTTGTGTCTCTGGTCGTCATCATGTCCACCTTCTGCGGGATGGTCTTTGGACATTATTTCCCATGATTCAGATTTCGGGCCGTTGCACCAAGTCCCGTAGGAGGTTTTTCATGCCGCGGTTCGATTGGGTCTGATAGCATCACTTCTATTATAACCCTCAGCGGCGCCTTTATGGTGGCGCAGAATCAACATCAAAGGAAAGGCAACATGGAAATCAAAGTGCTGGGGCCCGGATGCCCCAAATGTCAGCAGACGGAAAAGGCGGTCAAGGACGCTCTTGCGGAAACGGGCGTGGACGCTCAGGTGGAAAAAGTGACCGACATCCTGAAAATCGGGGAATACGGCGTTTTCGGTACCCCGGCGGTGGTGATCGACGGGGAGGTGAAGTCGGTCGGCAAAGTGCCCTCGAAGGAAGACGTCAAGAAGTGGCTCAAAAAGTGAGATGATTTCTTGAAGGCGAAGGGCCTGGGCTGCGGTGAAGCAAAATCGGCGGGCGACATCTCCTTCGGGGAATTCATACCATCTCAATTTCAAGCATCAGGGAGGATGCCATGAGCGAAACATGCTGTGACGGGGGAAGCAATGTCATGATTCTGGCCTGTTCGGGCGGCTCCAACGTGGGACGGTTGTCCAACGAGGCCGCCGTTGAGCTGACCCGGGAAGGTTTTGGCAAGATGTTCTGTCTGGCGGGAATCGGAGGGCACTTTTCCGGTTTCGTCCAATCGGCGAAGGATGTTCCAAGGATGGTGGCCATCGACGGCTGCCCGGTGGGGTGCGTCAAGGCTATTTTGAGCCACGCCGAGATCCCGTTGAAAAATTACGTGGTGATCACGGACCTCGGCATTGAGAAAAACAAGAACTTGAGCCTGGAACGGGCTGACATCGACCTGGTGAAGGATGCCGTGAAAACGGCAACGGCACCTGCGGCCGTTCCCGCCAGCCAAATCCCCCCTTCTGTTGGATGCGCCTGCACCTGCGGGGGACCGGGGATCCTGGCGAATCAGCGGCGATAAGCCGCGACAGGAGGATCACGAATGGGTGAGCCCATGCTGCTGGTCGGGTATAGCAAGAAGATCTTTCGCCCGGATTGCAACCCGTCGTTTGCGTCCGTGCATTGCATCGCAAGCTTGAACGAGGATGTGGGGCCTGCCCTGCCCTATCTGAACGCGGTGCTGGGCGGGACCCAGTATTTCAGTGATCCGCCGGAGGTGATGTTCCACCATCGCGGCAGACTCATCAAGGTGGCGGGGCGGGAGATCGCCATCAATGCCCTCAAGGACGAAGAAGAGGCGGACCTGATCCTGGAATGGCTGAAAACCGAGATCAACCAGGCCTGGGAGAACCGGGCCGCCATCACGCCCTGCTACACGGGCAAGGTCAAGCCGAAGATCATCGACATCTTGCGGCTGCTGCCCAAGACCAATTGCCGGAAATGCGGCCTGCCCACGTGCATGGTGTTTGCCGCCCAGGCAATGGAAGGCGGGAAATGCGCCGGGGACTGTCCGGAATTGGATGACGACCGCCGCAGGCAACTCTCGGATTACCTGGCGGGCTTTACGTTTGAATAGGAAGGCACCATGACGGACGTCCCTGAGGACAGCATCCGGGAGGTGGTGGAGATGTGCGCGGATTGCGAGTCCTGCCGGGACATGATGGAGACCTGCCGCCTGTTTCCGGAGCTCTACCGCCTCTGGGACCGGGAACAGGAGACCGGGTCTCCCATCCCTGACGAGGACCTGCGGCGCCTTGCGGACCTGTGCAATTACTGCGGGCTCTGTTCCTGTCCGGACGTCCGGGAGAAGGTCATCGCGGCCAAAACCGGTTTCGTGGAACGGGATGGAATGCCCCCGGCCTTGCGCCTGCTGGAGGATGTGGCCAAGCTGGGCCGGATCTGCGGGGCCCTGCCCCGCCTCAGCAATATGCTGGGCAGGCACCCCACCTTCAGCCGGTGGATCAAACGGGCAGCCGGTATTCATGAAACCCGGATCCTGCCGTCGTTTCCGGATGCGCCCTTTTTTTCATGGGCGAAGGCCGGGGGGCTGAAGCATCCGCGAAACACGGGTGAAAACAAGGTCCTGTTTTTTGCGGGCTGCACCGGCGCCTATCTCTTTCCCCGGGTCCCGGAGGCGGCGACGGCGGTCCTTGAAAAAAGCGGGGTCGAGGTCTGGGTGCCGGAGCAGGGCTGCTGCGGCATGCCTTCCCTGCTGGAGGGCGACCGCGCCAAGACCCTCGACTTTGTCCAAAGAAACCTGAACTTTCTGGCGCAAGCCGCGGCCGAGGGGTGGCGGATCGTGACGGCCTGCCCCACCTGCGGGTACATGCTCAAGGAGGTGCTGCCCCGGGGCGCCTGGTTTTCAGAGGCATATCAAAAGCGTGTCGGCGGGGACGACAAGTATCTCATCCTCCCGGAAAAAATGCCGCGCGACCCCGGAGCGGAGCGCACCTTCCGGAAGGTTCAGCGCATCATGTTCAAAGCCGGCATCACGGATGACGGGTATTTTTCCCCCCTCGACCCGATGCAACGGATCACGGTGTCGGAAAACACCCTTGACCTGGGTGAATACCTGATGGTGCTTTTGCGTGAAAAGCGCCTGAACACGGATTTTGGTCCGGTAACGATGCGCGCGGCCTATTATCCGCCCTGCCACCTCCGGGAGCAGAACATCGGAAGGCCTTATCTGGAGCTGCTGCGCCGGGTCCCCGGCCTGCACGTCGAGGCCGTCGAAGGGGTCTACGACTGCTGCGGCATGGCCGGGATCATGGGATTTAAAAAAACCTTCCACGACACCTCCCTGGCCATGGGCAGGCCCCTCATGGACAAGATCGATGCCGTTCGTCCGGAGCGGATCCTCACCGACTGCCTGAGCTGCCGGCTGCAGTTCGAGCAGATGGCGGACTATCCGGTATCGCATCCCGTCGAGGTGCTGGATGCCGCCTATCGCGGGGTTGGGTTGTGAACCATTCTCTTCCCTATTGCTCCAGGAGAGCATTCCTTTTGGAAAAAAGGCAGATGCGGCGGCTCTCGAACCGCAAAAAATCGCTTCCCATCATGCCGAATTTCATTTATATACCCCCGTATGATCGAGTATTCGCCGATTCTCCATGGAAACCATCCAGCGGTGCCGAGGAATGATGCCGGTGTTGCCTGAAATCCAAGCCACCTCCACATTTTTTCGCAAAGCCGTCCTTTCAAAATGGCTCGCATGGTGTCTGGCTGCATACATTGGTGTTCTTTCCGGATATATGGCCGCCATGCCGTGCCAAAAAAAGACGCCGTGTCGTCACGGCAAGCCGGGAGTGCAACAAACCTGCCCGGCGGAATCCTCTGGTCGCCATATCAACCCCTGCAAATTGGCAAAGGCGGCTGCGGTGTCCACGGCCGGCCTCGATGCCAAACTCTTCCCCAAAATCGAACTGTCCGATATCGATCCGTTTTCGCCCCTATGTGATCCCGCAGCGGCCTCATGGGTCGCCATGGTGTCCCGGTATCGGGATGCCCATGCATCCTCCCCTCCCCTGTTCCTTCTCAAGGAATCCTTTCTCTGCTAGACGCCCCGGCCTTTCTCAACCGCTGCCGATTCTGAATCGAACACCTATTTTTTAAAATAGATTCAAGTTGTTGTGTCACAGATGGCTTTTATAATAAATAGAATAACCTATTATCCGGAGATTGAAAAACATGAATCAGATCCTCAAGCCGGCCTGCATTGCCTTTATCTGCCTTGGAATCTTTCTGGGCGTTGCCGCTGCAGATGCCGCCCCGGAGGTTCCCGTCAAGGGCATGGTCACCATGATCGACCTCGGGGCAACCGAATGCATTCCCTGCAAGATGATGGCCCCGATTCTGGACAAGTTGAAAAAAACCTATGACGGCCGGGCCGCCATTGTCTTCATCGATGTATGGCAAGATCAAAGCCAGGCGAAAAAATACGGACTGAGAGCCATTCCGACCCAGATCTTCTTCGACGACAACGGCCGGGAGGTTACCCGCCACATCGGCTTCATGAGCGAAGAGGCCATTGTCGATCAATTGAAAAAAATGGGTGTCAACTGAACCCGGCGGCCATGGATTGGATCGCCGCAACAAGAACTTGGAGTAAAAGATGAAGAACAAAAAGATCCAGATGGGCGTGCTGGCCGTCATCGTGGCCCTGGCCGCCTTCGGTGTGTGGAAATATCAGTTCGAACAGAAACCGGCCGGGGCGGCAACCCTTCATTCCGGCGGAATCCCGGAGGTCCCGGTCAACGGCATGGTCACCATGCTGGACCTCGGGGCAACCGAATGCATTCCCTGCAAGATGATGGCCCCGATCCTGGCGGAACTGGAAAAGAAATATGACGGAAAGGCCGCGATTCTCTTTATCGATGTCTGGAAGCATCCGGAACAGGCTCAGAAATTCGGAATCCGATCCATTCCGACCCAGATCTTCTATGATGCCCGGGGCAAAGAAATGTTTCGGCACGTCGGCTTTATGGACAAGAAGAGCATTGAGAGCAAGCTCAAAGAACTGAGCGCCGGATGACGCCGGGGTTCCGGGAGACGCTCTCTTGACCCAACCATTGAACATCCAATGTAACTTTCGGTAACGTTGAAACGATTGAATCGACAAGGAGAACACACCCATGTTGGAAAACTTTTTTCTGACGGTCAATCAATGGATGACCGGCGGCATTGCCATTGCGGCCGCCGGCTGTTTTCTGTGGGGGATGATCAGCATTCTGCTCTCCCCCTGCCACATGGCCTCCATTCCCCTGATTGTCAGCTATGTGGCCGGACAGCATCGTACCCTGAGCCCCCGGCAGGGCGCCAAGTACGCCGTGGCCTTCACCACGGGCCTTTTCATCACCATCGCCATGGTGGGCATCATCTGCTCCCTGCTGGGCCGGATGCTGGGCGAGATCGGTTCCTACTGGACCATTCTGGTCGGGGCGATTCTCATCTGGGTAGCGCTGGGGATGATGGGCGTTTCCGCCTGCTCCATGTCGGGCGGCCTCATGGGAAAATTCAAACTCAAAGGCATTTTCGGCGCCTTTGTCCTGGGATTGGCCTACGGGCTGCTTTCCGGCTCCTGCACCTTCGGATTCATCGCGCCGATCCTGGCCTTCATCACCATCCAGAAACAGGTCGCCGTCGGGATCTTCTACATCGTGATCTTCGGGATCGGCCACTGCATCCCCATCGCCGTGGCCGGCAGCTCCACGGCAATGGTGCAGCGGCTCCTGGAAAACAGCAGCTTCCAGCAGGGCAGCCTGTGGTTCCGGAAGGCGGCCGGGGTCGCCATCGGGCTCTTCGGGATCTATTTCATTGTAAATCCGTTTATCGGGGCGTGACGGCGTTTCGAACCTTCATTAGCATTCAACATGAAAAATCATAAGGAAGAGAAACCATGAAACTCACCAAAAAGATGGTGCCGGCGATATGCGGCATCCTGGTCCTTGCGGCGGCAGCGCTCTGCGGGGATGCAACAGCGGGTAAAGGCCCGGCCGCACTTGTATCGGAGCGGGTCCATACGTTCGAACCGGTCCCCGACGGAACCGAGGTTGTTTATGATTTTGTGCTGCGAAACATCGGCGACGAGGTTCTTTTCATTGAAAAACTCAAATCCGGCTGAGGCTGCACCGCGGCTTCCAGCGAGAAGCAGGTCCCTCCGGGCGGAGAGACGAAGATCACGGTGAGGGTATCCACCAAAGCATACGGCGGCAGGACCATCACGGAGACGGTTTCGATTCAAACCAACGATACGTCTCAACCGCATCTGAATGTGACGCTGACGGGTTTTGTCGAGAAGATCGTGGACATCAGCCCCAATCGGGCGATGCTGGTGGGTGAGGCCGGAAAACCGCTGACGAGGCAGATCCGGATCACTCCCCAGAAAGGCTATCCCATGAAGATCCTGAACACCCGCGCCAAATCCGGGGAGTTCATCAAATTGCGTCTCGAGGAAGTAAAGGCATCCGGCGACACCTCGTATCTTCTCCATATCGAGAACCTGAAACAGGAAAAAGGCCGGTACAACGACATGGTCTTCATCGAGACGGACAATCCCAAACTTCCACAGATACAGCTTTATGTTATCGGAAATATTGTTGAAAAATAATGTGATCCGAAATGAATGCCATTGACAACCTGATGCCAAGGGCGCAGTCGAGGCGTGTGCCCGGGGTTCTGTCCGGAAACCAATCCCGGGGACACGGATGCGCACGGCGACATGCTCAAGCCCATGGCGGTGGCCGCCATGGGTGGTTTGTCACTGGGCATTTTCGTGGCCCTCTTTTTACTGCCGTGCCTCTACTTGGTGTTCACGCGCGAAAAGGCGACATCCCCTGAGGCATTTCAACCCTGCATCCCGGAAAAGGCAACGCTGCGAGAGGCGACCGCGGAGCGGTTTTGACCTTTGACGATACCGGCCACCTTCACCCTTGAAGGCAGAGGCCAACTATCTCGAGAACAACATTTCAGATGGGATGGCTACCGATGATTTTGAACCTGACTGAACAGGAACTCATGCAGATGAAGTCCGCGGTGCTGGATGCGGACGGCGAGGAAGCCCTCCGCCTTCTCAAGGAATTCATCAAACGACTGCAGCAGCAGAAACAGGCCGGAATGAAATCGCATCTGGACGGATAAACAGGGACATGTTGACCGCCATGCGGAAGACCGGGGCAGGAATTGACGGACTGGTCGGGCTTGCCGAATCCCTGCGCGGAGACAATGCACGCGAGTTGGTCGATTCATTGAAGTCGAAATAACATCTTTTCCAGGGACGCTGCTCGTCAGCCTTCCCATCCACGAGGGGTTATGAAATTTACGCAATCCTTTTCATGTCTGCTCTCTTTATGTCTGCTGTCGGGTCTGGTGATCCTCTCCTCCTCCACGAGTGCCGGGGCAGCAGCCGACCTGCCGGATCTCGTCATCCTCTACACCGGCGACGGGCGCGGGAACATCGAGCCCAGCGGATGCTGCTCCAAGATCGGCGGGATGGCCCGCCGGGCGACGAAAATAAAAGAATTCAGGGAATTGTACAAAAACGTCATCCTTGCGGACAGCGGCGATTTCCTTTGGAAAAGAAATGGGGACATGCTCCATCCCCTTCAAGTGGAACATGTCCGCAAAGCCTTCACGGCCATCGGGTATGATGCCGTCAACATCGGGGACGGCGAGATCACTTCCGGAGAAACCTTTATCAAACACTTCAGAACCGATTCCGCCATGCCGCTCGTCAGTTCGAATGTTACGCTGGCAAAGGATGCCGAACGCGCCTGGCATCCCTATATCATCAGAGAATCCGGGAAAGTTAAAACTGCCATCATCGGACTGAGTTCCCCCGACCTGGTGCAAAGCAACCCGGACGGCCTTTTCGCCGTATCCGATCCCATCGGGACCCTGGAAAAACTTCTCCCGGAAATCAGCGCAAAAGCCGATATTATTGTTCTGCTGTCCCATCTCGGCTGGGAAAAGAGCAAGCAGGTGGTCGAGCGTTTCCCGATGATCGATATCGTCGTCGTCGGCCATGATTCCTATCCCACGTTCTCTTCTGAAACCATCGGAAAAACGCTCATGGTCAAGAATGCCGCCGGCGGCGGATTACTGGGGGTTGTGGAGATCTGGACAGGTGCATCGAACCTTCCGGTAAAGATGGAAAGCCGATTGGAGGTGCTTGTTGAAAAGATCCAGCCGTTGCCCGAATATGCAAAACTGGAACAGGATTACCGGGGCCGGGTCTTTGCGTATAAACGTAGACCGCAACCGGATCAAACCTCGCGGGATGACGGAAAATATCTTAAAATGACCCCTGAGCAATTCATGGAAGAAATGAAAAAGGAAAACCGGGTATTGTCCATGGATGAATTCATGAAGAAAAACAAAATCAAAGGGTTTCCCCAGGCAGGCAAACCGTGAGGACTCGCATGAAAACAGTGGCATGACCTTTTGAGAAATAGAAAAAATTGTTTTTCTACATGTTGATGCAGGAATCAATGAACAAGTAAAAGCTGATCAGGATTACAGATTCCAAATGATACCCTTCCGAATATCGATTTTGAAATTGCATTTTCCAGACCGGAGAAATATAGTTTAAGAGCTAAATGAAAAAAGGGGTTGGGATTCACAGAATGTCGAGAGTACTGATTGTCATGTTGCTGCTGCTGGGTTCGTCCCCGGGGCAGGGGTGGGCCGCCGTGGCGGCCTGCGCCTGTTTTACGACGTGTCATGACATCAACGCTCCGCATCAGAATTCAGTCCCGCACAATTCAGCACGCTGCAAAATGGGGTCCTGTGGGCCTCACGGCGACCGGTCGTTGACCCGGGAGAACTCCTCCGAAGCCCGGAATGAAAGAAGGCTTTCCGGCAAACCTTGGGCAGGCATTTCCCATCCGATAACCGCACCGGTGGAAGCATCCTCCGTTTTCATCAGAAGCGCCGCTTCACTTTTTTCACACCCCTATCCGGAGGCATCGCCGCCACCCTTCATGATCAAATGCTCCTTTCTGTGTTGAAAACCTTTTTCCCAAACATGCGTTAGCCATATGGCATGCCCGATATCCACACGAAAGGCCCCCGGGCGGCCGTGGATCGTCACGGACTCTGTTGAACCGTGGATAAAATCGGGCGTTTGACGACAAACCCCGGCCGAGTTGAGCTTCGAACTGGACCATCAAGAAATTCATGGTAAGAGGCACCTGCTTCGGCCTCATCCCGTTGTTCGGGAAGATATTTTCAGTGGAGAAGGAGTTTTTTGGATATGACTGATGAACATAAAAAAAAGTCGGCAAATGCACTCGATGACAAGTCTTCAACCGTCAGCCGCCAAACGGCCGTCGTACTGTCATTGTCCGCGCTGCTGGTCGGTTTTCTTGCGGGTACGATATTCGGCGTGATGAAAACAAGCCCCCTGTCCGGCGGATCCTCAAATGTTTCCCAAACGGCTATCGGTAAACAGCCGCCCATAGAGATGTTCCAGGCCCTGGAAGCCGAGGCGGCCAAGAATCCCCAAACCGCCGAGGTCTGGACGCAACTGGGCAATGCCTATTTCGACGCCGACCAATATGGAAAGGCCATTGTCGCCTATGAAAAATCACTGGCCATTGACCCGGCCAACCCCAATGTATGGACCGACCTGGGGGTTATGTACCGCCTGGACAAACAGCCTGAAAAAGCGGTGGAGATGTTCAGCAAAGCCATGGCCCTGGATCCGAAGCATGAGGTTTCCAGAATGAACAAGGGCATTGTTCTCCTGTATGACCTCCAAGACGAACCGGGGGCTGTCGAGGCTTGGGAGGCGCTGCTGGAAATCAACCCTCTGGCGACCTTTGGCGACGGACAGACGGTGGATGAGCGGGTCCGGCATTACAAAGAGGGGCACGATAACAAAGAGGAAGGCCAGAAATGACGAAATCCACCAAGAAAGCATCTGTTTTAGACCCGGCTTGGCGGTTTCTGGCATCCGTTCGTCTGACGATTGCCCTGCTCCTCCTCCTGGCCGCCACCTCGGCCATCGGCACCCTGATTCCCCAGGGAGGAAGCCCGGCCGACTATATCCGGCAGTATGGAGAGATCGGATATCGGCTGGCGTATGTGTTCGACCTGTTCGATATGTACCACTCCTGGTGGTTCCGCGGCCTCATGGTATTGCTGACCGCCAATATCGTCGTCTGCACCCTGCAACGCTTTCCGGCAGTCTGGAGGATTGTTTTTGCCGGAACCCCCAAGATGTCCCCGCCGCCCTCCGGGCAACCTCACGCTTCGGAATTCATCGATTCCCGCCGGCCTGAAGCGCTGAAACCCCTGTACGAAAAATGCATCGGCAGCCGGTTTCGCAGGTTTCGCACCCATCCCATTGAAAACGGGTACCGGATTGTTGCGGAAAAAGGGCGGTGGACCCGGCTGGGAGTTACCGGGGTCCATCTGAGCATTGTGGTTCTGCTGGTCGGCGCTTTGATCGGTTCACTCTTCGGGTTTGACGGAACTGTCAACATCGCGGAGGGTGAACGTGTGGATCGGGTCCGGCTGCAAAACAGCAATGCCGTCATTCCCCTGGGTTTTGAAATTTTATGCGAGGATTTTGAGGTCAGTTTTTATGATTCGGGAGCGCCCAAAGAATACCGGTCCCGTTTGCACATCATGGAAAACGGCCGGTCGGTCATGCAGAAAGATATTATTGTCAATGACCCGCTGCGCTACAAAGGCATCAATCTCTTCCAATCCAGCTACGGCAGCATACCGCCCAAAGAGCTGACACTCGGTTTCACCCGACGGGATTCCGGAGAGCTCTTCCGCACCAGGGTCGCCGTCGGCGGCCGGGTGGATCTGCCGGAACCGGGTCATCAATTTTACCTCAGGGAAATACGGGATAGTTTCCGCATTCGAAATATGGATGTGGGGGAAACAGCCCTTGGCGTCATGACCCTCCCGGGAGACGAATCCGTGGAGGTCGCCCTGCCCATGCGGTTTCCGACCTACGACAAGATGCGCAAAGGCGAATGGGTGATTTCGGTGGCGGATCACGAACACGCTTATTACACCGGGCTACAGGTCACCCGCGATCCGGGTGTTCCCTTGGTGTATGCCGGGTTTATCTTATTGATCATAGGTTGTTACGTCGCCTTTTTCATGGCCCATCAGAAGGTGGCGGTTGAAGTTGTCAAAAGCCCTCACAGCAGCACCGTGCGGGTCTATGGTTCCAGTAATCGGAACCTCGTCGGTTTTGAAACCACCCTGAAAAAAATCGCCGCCGACCTGAATCGGCAAAAAGGAGGCGTTCATGAATAGTTCTCTCATACTTTCGATTACAACCTTTGTCTATGGGGCGGCCGCCTTCCTGTATATCGCGGCATGGGTGTTCCATAAAGAAGGGTTGGGGCGCATTGCATTCTGGACCGCCATCGCCGGTGTCATCGGTAATATTGCGGGATTCGGGATTCGGTGGGTCGAGACCTATCAATTGGGCGTCGGCCATGCGCCGCTGTCCAATCTGTATGAATCACTGGTTTTCTTTTCCCTGGCCATTGCCGTGCTGTATCTGGTCGTGGAAAAAAAATACGGCCACCGCACCATCGGGGCTTTTGCCATGCCCCTGGCTTTTCTGGCCATGGCCTATGCATCCCTGTCGCCCAACATCAGCGACCAAATCCAGCCCCTTCTGCCCGCCCTCAAAAGCAACTGGCTGATCGCACACGTCATCACCTGTTTTATCGGATATGCGGCCTTCGCCGTGGCCTTCGGCCTCAGTTTGATGTTTCTCGTAAGAAGAGAACGCAAACCTCCCGGATCTTCCGGGTCGAAAATGCCGTCCTCACGGGATTTGGATGAACTGACCCACCAGATGGTGATGCTGGGATTTCTCTTTTTGACCACCGGCATCATCACCGGAGCGGTATGGGCCAATTCCGCCTGGGGCCGCTACTGGGGCTGGGACCCCAAGGAGACCTGGTCGCTCATCACCTGGTTCATTTATGCCACCCTGCTCCATGCGCGCCTGATGCGCGGATGGAAAGGCCGACGGGCGGCGATTTTTTCCATAGTCGGGTTCGGCGCCGTGCTGTTCACCTACTTCGGCGTCAACCTGCTGCCCGGCCTTCACAGCTATGGGAGTATGTAAGTTATCCATGAGCATCCGCTGGAAAATGTTCCGGCGGATGCTGGACCGAAACGGCGTAATCCTCTGGTCCATCACCGCCATCGTGAGTATCCTGGCGCTCTTTATGTCGGGAAAGGTGACGGCGCAGACAGGCGTTCAACGAGATGACCGGGGCGTTGAAAACGCAGATGGCCGTGCAAAGCGCTATGGCGGCGGCCCGGGAGATTCAACAGAACCCGCTGCCTTGCCGGACCCCCCAATCACGGGTCTGGATATCGCGGGCAAAAGCATTTATTGTGACGCCACTGGTGCTGATTACATTATCGGAGTGTTTAATATCGTCATGATAATGCCTCGGAGTCCCTTTGGGAATCCGCATGCACGCATTATCGTTCCCGGAAAGTATCCATTGAAAACAAGGAGTTGATCCGTGGGTCCAACAATAAACCTCGCAGTAAAATCCGCCCTCTGGCAGGTGCCCGCCCTCGTGGCGCTGGCCGTTCTTCTGGCCGTCGGCGTCAACCTCTGGCGGTCCGACGGTATCCCCCTTGTCGGCGACTGGTCGGCGGATGCCCGGTTTTCCGATGATGCCGGAAAGAGCCTGGTCATTTCCCTGGACGAGGCCCGCGGGCTGTTTGCGCGGAGGGACGTCCTTTTTGTGGATGCGAGGCCGGAGAGCGAGTATGCCGAAGGACATATCCAGGGCGCCCTGAGCATTCCCTCCCAGGAAGCGGACGACTATTTCATGGAGGCGGCAGACCGGCTTTCGGCGGCGAAGGCGATTATCACCTATTGCGACGGGGAGAACTGCGAGCTGAGCCATGACCTGGCCCTGTTTCTGAAAGAGATGGGCGTTGAAAACGTCCGCGTGCTGGTCAACGGCTGGACCGTCTGGCACGAGGCGGGGTTGCCGACGGAAGGGGGGTATTGAGACCATGGCCGAGGAAAACCGGAAACAACCGGACGCGCATCCCGAATGCTGCATTCATGCCGAGCCCGGGGAACAAACCGCCGGCTGCGGCGGTTCAGGGCACCACCATCACGGACCGGCGCCGGTGGATACCAGCGGCCCGCGGCTTCTGGCGACCCTTGCCCTGAATCTTCTCATTCCAGTGGCCCAGGTCGTCGGCGGCGTGATGGCCAACTCGGTGGCTTTGATTTCGGACGCGGTCCACAATTTCAGCGATTTCACGGCCGTGCTGATCTCCTACATCGCCTATCGCATCGGTCGCAGGGGCGCCACAGCCGCCAACACCTTCGGCTATCGCCGGGCTGAAATCATGGCGGCCCTGATCAACGTGCTGCTGCTCACCGGCGCTTCGGGCGTCATTCTGTACCATGCCGTCAACCGATTTTTTCACCCTCAGGCGGTCAGCGGGGTTGTGGTGATGGTTTTGGCCGGGGTCGGCGTGGTCGGTAACGGGCTGTCGGCCTGGCTGCTGCACCGGGATGCATCCCACAACCTCAACGTACGCGGCGCGTTTCTGCACATGCTGGGCGACCTCCTGACCTCCGTGGTGGTCCTCATCAACGGCGCCCTGCTCATGTTTTATCCCTGGTACTGGCTCGACCCGCTGATGTCGGTGCTCATCGTCGCTTTTATCCTGAAAAACGGGTGGGGCCTCTTCAAGGCATCCACGGCCGTGCTCATGAACGCCACCCCCGCCCATATCGATCTGGAAACCGTCCGCCGGTTCCTGGCGGATCTTCCCGGCGTTTTGGGCGTGCATTACCTGCATGTCTGGCAGGTGTCTTCCAGCAGCACCGCCTTTTCCTGTCACGTGGTGGTGCCGGACCAGCCGGTCAGCCGCACCGCGCACCTGTCCGATCGTATGCGGCGGGAGCTGCTGAACCATTTCCACATCGACCACCCGGTCCTGCAATTTGAGACGGAAGACTGCGGTCAGGGCGGAATGCTGTGCGAAATGTCCTGCAACGGCTACATCTGTAAGGCGCCGGATCCGCCGAAAGGCGAAAACGCCGCTCATCCGCTTCAATCTTCACGGAGGCAGACCATGATCTTCAGAGTGCTGCGTCTTCTGCTGGGCGCTGTTTTTCTCTATGCCAGTTACGACAAGATCCTGAACCCCGAAGCCTTTGCCAAAGCCGTCTACAATTACCAGATCCTTCCGGACGCCGCCGTCAACCTGGCGGCGCTCGCGCTCCCCTGGCTGGAGCTGCTGCTGGGGGTGTGCCTGATCGCCGGGGTCTGGCTGCCGGGGGCGACGATGATCAGCACAGGTCTCATGACCATCTTTATCGGGGCCCTGGCATTCAATCTGATGCGGGGGCTGGACATCCATTGCGGCTGCTTTTCCACCGAAGCCACCGAAGGCCCGGCAGATATATGGACGGTGTTGCGGGATGTTGGGTTTCTGGCGGTGTCGTTCTGGCTGACCCTGCATGTGTTTTTCTTCCGGCGGAAGTCCTCCGGATTATCCGACTCCGAACGCACTGTCCTGACATAGCAAAATAATAATAAGTACTTATTCTATATTCTACAAACAAGGAGCGAAGAAACATGGACACCGACGCCACTGTATCCAATGAACGCAAAATGACCAGCGTGTTCGAACGCTACCTGACCCTGTGGGTTTTTCTCTGCATCATTGCAGGCATCCTCCTGGGAAAAGTCGCCCCGGGATTGGCCCGGTACCTGGACGGTCTGGCGATTTATGTGAAAGGCGCGCCGGTCGTCTCGATACCCATCGCGATCTGCCTGTTTTTCATGATGTATCCGATCATGGTCAAGATCGACTTCGGGTCGGTCATCCAGGCGGGCAAAAGCGGCAAGCCGGTTTTTTTGACCCTGTTCGTCAACTGGTGCATCAAACCTTTTACCATGTACGGCATCGCCCTGTTTTTTCTGGGGACCCTGTTTTACGGATTCATCGGGCCGGAAGCCGTGGACCTCGTCAAGATGCCCTTCGGATTGGACCTCCCGGTGAACGCGACCCATGGCGCCGGAACGGTCGTGCTCGTGAACGGGGTCAAAATGCTGGAAATCCCCCTGTGGCGAAGCTACCTGGCCGGCTGCATCCTTCTGGGCATTGCCCCTTGCACGGCCATGGTGCTGGTCTGGGGATACCTTTCCCGCGGCAACGACGGGCTGACCCTGGTGATGGTGGCCATCAACTCGCTGACCATGCTGGTGCTCTACGGGGTCCTGGGCGGCTTTCTGCTGGGCGTCGGTCGGCTGCCGGTTCCGTGGCAGGCCCTGCTGCTCTCGATCCTGATTTATGTGGCGCTGCCGCTGGTGGCCGGCTACCTGTCCCGCCGGTGGCTTATCGCAGCCAAGGGGGAAGCGTGGTTCAAGGAAAAGTTTCTCCATGTGCTCACGCCGGTGACGATCATCGCCCTGCTGATCACCCTGGTGCTGCTCTTTTCCTTCAAGGGCGAGGTGATCATCGAAAACCCTTTAACCATCGTGTGGATCGCCATTCCGCTGTTCCTCCAGACCATGCTGATTTTCATCATCGGCTACGGCCTGGCCAGAAAATTGAAGCTGTCCTATGAAGATGCGGCGCCGGCGGCCATGATCGGCGCATCCAATCATTTCGAGGTGGCCATCGCAACAGCCACGATGCTTTTCGGCCTCTCCTCCGGGGCCGCCCTGGCCACGGTCGTCGGCGTGCTCATCGAGGTCCCGGTGATGCTCATGCTGGTCAAGATTTGTCTCAATACCCAGCACTGGTTCAAGGATTACCTGGGCGGCAAGACCGTGCCAGAAGCGCTGGCCGATATTTTGACGCGTCTGAATTTGATTCAGAAACAACTGGACCGGTTGGACCGCCGGAAACAGGGTTGAAGGATACCGCCGGGACAATTCCAAACCAGCCAAGAGGTGCCTCATGACCTTTTATAAACCCGAAATCAAGCGGATTCTCTTTGCCACCGATCTTTCCGAAAACGCCGGCCGTGCCTTCGGGTATGCGGCCAGTATGGCGGATGCCCACGGTGCCACCGTTACCATCCTGCATGTGCTGGAAAAAATACCCCCCAAGGCCGAGTTGATGGTGATATTGTTCGAAGGCTATGAAAGCCGGGAGGACCTTCAGAAAAAGACCGAGGCGGAGATTCTCGATCAGACGAAATCCTTCCTTGAAGGTTACTGCGCCGCGTTTGAGGGCAAGTTTCCGGCCTGCCCCCTCATGGTCGACGCCGTGGTCGTGGAGACGGGCGACCCGGTCAAGCGCATTCTGCACCATGCCCATCACGGCGGATATGACGCGGTGGTGATGGGCAGCCGGGGGTTCGGCCTGATCCAGGGCATATGGATGGGCAGCACCTCCCGGGGCGTGCTCCGGCAGTGCAAGGTCCCGGTCTTCATCGTGCCGCCGGAGCAGAAGGACGAGCAGAGTTCCGGCCCGAACCGGTATGACGATCCGAATCGTGTTGACAGGGTTGATGGCGGATCGTAAAAAATAATCGGGATAGATGACGAATCCCATCCTGTCTATTTTGACGGCGCGCTGAAAAAAGGTAACCGGATGACGGCGACGATAAAAGATTCACTGCAGCCGGAACCCGACCGGAAATATGTCGGTGAGATCTCTGCGGTTCGCGGCAGCGTGGTCGACATCTCCTCCACGGAGCCCGTGCCGCCCATCAACACCCTGTTCCGGGCCGGCGAAAACGACGGCATCTTCATCGAGGCGGCGCTGCACCTGGATGAGCACACCTTTCGGGGAATCGCCCTCACCGGAACGGCGGGGCTGTCGCGCGGAGATCCGGTATGGAGCGACGGGGAGCCGCTCAAGGTGCCCGTGGGCAAATCCCTCCTCAGCCGCATGTTCAACGTCTTCGGCATGCCGATCGACGGCATCGAACCTCCGAAAGACATCACGCTTCGGTCCATTCACCATCGGCCCATCGACCTGGCGAAACGCGTCACGACCGAAGCAATCTTTCACACCGGCATCAAGGCCATCGACCTCCTGGTCCCTTTGGAGCGCGGCGGGAAGGCAGGTCTGTTCGGGGGCGCCGGGGTCGGGAAAACCGTGGTGATCACGGAGCTCATCCACAACACGGTCGGTAAGCACAAGGGCATGAGCATCTTCTGCGGGATCGGGGAGCGGTGCCGCGAAGGTGAGGAGCTCTACCGGGAAATGAGCGCAGCCGGCGTCCTCAAGAACACCGTCATGGTGTTCGGCCAGATGAATGAACCCCCGGGCGCAAGGTTCAGGGTGGGGCATGCGGCCCTGACCATGGCCGAATATTTTCGGGATGATCTCGACCAGGATGTGCTGCTGCTCATCGACAACATCTTCCGGTTTATCCAGGCGGGATCGGAACTGTCCGGGCTTCTGGGTCGCCTTCCCTCCCGGATGGGGTATCAACCGACACTGGCGACCGAACTGGCCGAGCTGGAAGAGCGGATCGCCAGCACGCGGACGGCCGCCATCACGTCCATTCAGGCGGTGTATGTCCCTGCCGACGATCTCACGGATCCTTCCGCCGTTCACACCTTTTCCCATCTGTCGGCATCCATTGTTCTTTCCCGAAAACGGGCCGGCGAAGGCTTTTACCCGGCCATGGACCCGCTACAGTCCCGCTCCGCCATGCTGCAGCCGAAAATTGTAGGAAAGAAACATTATGACGTGGCCAGGGAGGTCATCAAGACCCTGGCAGGTTATGAGGAGCTGAAGGACATCATCGCCATGCTGGGGCTCGAGGAACTCTCCAGGGAAGACCGGCGGATCGTGTCCAGGGCCAGACGCCTGGAGCGGTTTTTGACCCAGCCTTTTTTTACCACCGGGCAATTTACCGGACTTCAGGGCCGCATGGTGGATATCGAAGACACCGTGTCGGGGTGCTCGCGCATCCTCAATGATGAATTCTCCGAATTCCCCGAGCAGTCGATGTATATGATCGGTTCGATAGAGGAGGCAAGAACCGGAAAATGAGAATTGGCCGGAAAATGAGAATTGGATGGATGACCCATGAAATTGACTATCTATCAGCCTTCTGAGATTTTCCTGGAGGAGGAAGTCGCCAAGGTCAAGGCCGAGAGCCCGGCGGGGTGTTTCACCCTTCTGCCCCGCCACATCGACATGGCCACAGCCCTGGTTCCAGGAATACTCTCCTATGAAACGCCGGGCGGCAGGGAAGGTTTTGCGGCCGTAAACGGCGGCATCCTGATAAAGCAGGGGGACCAGGTGGCCGTCGCTACGCAAATGGGTGTTCAGGGGGAGCTGGGAAGCCTGAAAAAGTCCGTTGAAATCATGATCCGCGAGGTGGACGAAAAAGAACGCAAGACGCGGGCCGCAGTGGCCAGGCTGGAGGCGGATTTCGTCAGGCGATTTATGGAGTTCCGTAAAAATGGCTGAAGACCCGAACCGTAAATCAGGGGCTTTTCTCGACGAGGTGGATCTGCGGGAAAAACGGAAACTCCGCGCGCGCCGCAAAAAAACCGGCGATGGCCTGTTCGGCCTGGGGCTGTTCGGGGTGGTGGGTTGGTCCGTGGCCGTTCCCATGGTATTGGGCATGTTTGGGGGCGTTTGGATCGACCTGAAATGGCCGGGTCCGCCCTCATGGACCCTCATGCTGCTGTTGATCGGCTTGATCATCGGGTGCGTCAACGCCTGGTTCTGGATCTCCCGGCAGCAGCGCATCATCACCGGGGAGCGGGAAAATGACGGGGAATGATCTGCTGCGCTGGGGACTGGCCGCGGCAGCGGGTCTGGGTATCGGGGGCTTTTATTTCTACGGCCTCTGGTGGACCTTAGGCAGACTTGCGGCAAGCAAACACCCAAGGTTTTTGCTGGGCGCCGGCTACCTGGTCCGGGTGTTTGTGGCGATGCTGGGGTTCTGGCTCGTCATTCGAAACGATGTTGTTTCCTTCTTTTTCACCCTGGCGGGATTTTTCCTGGTGCGTGTCGTGTTGACCCGGACGCTCGGCCCCCCTGAAGACAAGCCGGGGAATTTCATCACAAACAGGCAGGCCTGAGGAGGGCGATATGGAGATCAGCCCGGACAGTATCATCTATTGGTCCCGCGGCCCCTTTATCTTGAATGCGACCCTCCTTTTCACCTGGATAATCATGGCGCTTTTGGTTCTGGGCTCATGGCTGGTGACACGAAATCTCGGCACGGATGTTCGCATTTCTTCAAGGCAGAATTTTCTCGAGGCCATCGTGGCGGGTATGGCGCGGCAACTGGACGCGGTGTCGAGAAACAAACCCGAGGGGGTTTTCCCGTTTGTGGGGACATTGTTTCTTTTCATCGCGGTGTCCAACCTGCTTGCGGTGGTCCCCGGCTTCAAGCCGCCCACGGGGTCCCTGTCCACCGGGGCCGCACTGGCGGCCTGCGTGTTTCTGGCGGTGCCCGTCTACGGCGTGTCACAGGTGGGCGCAGGTCCTTATTTTCTGAATTATCTGCGGCCCACGCCATTGATGCTGCCGTTTAACGTCATGGGCGAGTTGAGCCGGACCCTTGCCCTGGCCGTCCGTCTGTTCGGAAACGTGATGAGCGGTTCCATGATCGGCGCGATTTTATTGGTCATCGCCCCCCTGGTTTTTCCGGTGCTCATGCAACTGCTGGGGCTGTTGACGGGAATGGTTCAGGCCTACATTTTTTCCATCCTGGCAACGATTTACATCAGCGCCGGCATGGAGGTCGGGCAGCGGAAGAAAACCTCTTGAAAGGAGAGACGGTTATGGACAACCTGGGATGGGTCGCGGTCACATCCATTGTGACGGCGGGGATGTGCATCGCTATCGGCGGCATCGGCCCGGCCATCGGTGAAGCCCGTGCGCTGGTTCAGGCCTTGAGTTCCATTGCTCAGCAGCCGGACGAAACCGGCACGATCACGCGGACGCTGTTTGTCGGCATGGCCATGGTGGAATCCACGGCGATCTACTGCTTTGTGGTGGCCATGATCCTGATTTTCGCAAATCCCTTCTGGAATTACTTCCTCTCCGGGATCAAGGGGTAATTTTGCTGTTCGATGGGTTTACGGCCCTGGCCCAGGTCCTCAATTTCATCATCCTTGTCTTGCTGCTGAAACGGTTTCTGTACGGCCCCATCCTTCGGGCCATGGCGGAACGGCAGCAGCGGATCGCGGAAGCCATGGACCAGGCAAAGGCCGCTATGAAGGAAGCACGAAAACGATCGGAGAAGCTTTCCGGGGAACGGCAGGCCCTCGCGGCCGCAAAAAACCGCCTGCTGGCCGAGGCCAGGGAAGAGGCCCTCAAATGGCGCCAAAACGCCCTGGAGGAGGTGAAGCGTGAGGTGGATGGGATGCGCCGGTCATGGGAGGAAGGACTTCGTCAGGACCGGGAGGTCTTCCTCAGCCACCTCAAGGTTCAGGTTGCGGATCAGGTCATGCGGATCAGCGCCAAGGTGTTGAGCGACCTTGCCGATGAGCGCCTTGAAAACCGCCTGGTGGAGGTGCTGATGGATCGACTCTCCCGGGAAAAGGCCGGGTTTTCCGCCCATGACCTTTCCGGGGAGGTGACGGTCCAGTGCGGGTTCACCTTGACGGCCTCCCGTAAAGAAGCGCTTTACGGGAAAATCATGGCCGTGTTTCCGACCGCCAAAACCGTTTCCATCGAAAGGAACTCGGAGATAGGCCTTGGCCTGAGACTGGTGGCGGGAGACAAAAAGCTGGAGTGGACCCTGACCCACTATCTACAGGAACTTGAACAAGGCGTGTTAACGGCCCTTTTGCCCTCAGGCCGGGAGATTGAATGACGGAGAACGATCTGGAAAAGGTCTTGAAAGCGATCGCCGGAGCGGTGGATCGAGCGGTTGAGGAAGTGCGGCCGGGCATCCTTCCCAAAGAGATCGGCCGTGTCAAGATGCTGGGACAAGGGATCGCCTGGGCCGAGGGGCTCCCGGGGGTCAAGGCCGAGGAACTTGTCTATATGGGGCCGAATGTCGCAGGTATGGCCCTGGACCTCCTCCCCGACAGGGTGGGGATCATTCTGCTCGGGTCCACCCGGGCATTGCGGGCCGGCAACGAAGTCACGCGCACCGGCGGCGTGCTGGAAATCCCGGTGGGCCCCGATTTTGTCGGCAGGGTCATCGACCCGCTGGGAAACCCCCTGGACGGCAAAGGGCCCGTGAAGAGCATCTCCCGCGCCCCCGTATTCCGGGAGGCGCCCGGCATCCTTGACCGTGCCGCAGTGGAAAAACCGCTTCAGACCGGCCTCAAGGTGGTGGATGCCCTGGTCCCCGTCGGCCGGGGACAGCGGGAGCTGATCCTGGGAGACCGCCAGACGGGAAAGACGTCCCTTGCGGTGGATACCATGATCAACCAGAAAGGCAAGGGCCTGATCTGCATTTACTGCGCCGTCGGCCAGAGAAGCTCGAGCGTCGCCAAGGTGGTGGATGATCTGGAGCGGCACGGGGCCATGAGTTACAGCCTGGCTGTGGTGGCGGAAGGGGATGATCCGCCGGGCCTTCAGTATATCGCACCCTATTCCGCCACGACCCTGGCGGAATATTTCATGCATCAGGGGCGTGATGTGCTGGTCGTTTATGATGATCTGACGCGGCATGCGCTGGCATATCGTCAGCTCTCTCTGCTCCTCCGGCGGCCGCCCGGTCGCGAGGCCTTTCCGGGCGACATTTTTTACATCCACTCCAGGCTCCTGGAAAGGGCCACCCATTTGAAGCCCGAACTGGGCGGCGGTTCCCTGACGGCCCTTCCCATCATCGAGACAGAGGCGGAGAACATGTCCGCCTATATCCCGACAAACCTGATCTCCATCACTGACGGACAGATCTACCTGTCCCCGGGGCTGTTTCACATGGGCTTCCTTCCCGCGGTGGACGTGGGCAAGTCCGTCTCCCGGGTCGGGGGAAAGGCGCAAATCGTCGCATACCGGAAGGTCGCGGGAGATCTGCGGCTTTCCTACACCCAGTTCCAGGAACTGGAATCTTTTGCCCGGTTCGGGACCCGACTCGACGAAGAGACCCGGAAGACGCTGGAACACGGCAGACGGGTCCGGGAAGCGCTCAAGCAGGACCAGTTCAGCCCATTGGCCGAGGCCGAGCAGATCGCCGTCCTTTTGGCCGTGACCCGGGGGCTTCTGGATCATCTGCCGATCGAGGAGATGGGAAAAGCGCAACAGGCCATCCTGGAACAGGTCCGGATGGAACCCGAGGCGATGAAGAGCATACTCGCCGCCCCGGGCGGCGACGATGGCGCTTGGGAAGAACTTCTGTCCCGGCTGAGGGCCGTGGTGACAACCATGGAAGGCGACCATGCAGACATTGGATTCTCTGAGCAAAAAGATCCGGACCGCACACGACCTGCTGGGAGTGGTCAAGACCATGAAAAGCCTGGCAGCCGTAGGCGTCCGGCAATATGAACGTGCGGTCGAATCCCTGGAGGAATACCGTCGCGTCATCGACACGGCCTGGCGGGTTCTCCTGTGCTGCGGGGCCGGCGTCATCCACAAAGGCCCGGCAACGGGCGCCGTATGCATGGTCATTGCTTCGGATCAGGGGATGTGCGGCCAGTTCAACGAATCCATCCTGAACCATGCACTGGCGCAAGTACCCAAACTCTCCGCGGAGGCATCGAAACTCGGTTTCTGGACGTTCGGAGATAAACTGAGAGGGGCATTGTCGGATGCCGGATATGGGGATGAAGGCTGCTTCTCCGCCCCCGGCAGCCTGGCCGCCATCCGCGACCAGGTCCGGGATGTGATTCAACGGATTGAGCTGTGGCGATCGGAACAGGGGATCGAATACTTTTATGTATGCCATAACGTGGTATCCGCCGGGGGCGGCTACCGCCAGACCTGCACTCGGCTGCTTCCCCTGGACAGGGAGTGGGCGCTTGCCCGTGCAAGGGAAAAATGGCCCAACCGATGTATTCCCATGATCGGCCTGCCCGAGGAACTCATGTTCAAACACCTCTTTCGAGAATACCTGTTCGTTTCTTTATTCCGCGCCTTTGCCCAGTCCCTGGCCGGTGAAAACGCGGCCCGGCTCATGGCCATGCAGGCGGCCGAGAAAAACATTCTGGAGCTGACAGAAGGTCTCCAGGCCGGTTTCAGGGAGCTGCGCCAGGCCGCCATCACCGACGAACTACTGGATATCATCTCCGGCTTCGAGGCCTTGAGCGAGGAGAACCACGCCCTGTAACCTGATCATCCGCTTCATATGCCCAGCATCAGCCTGGCCGTGTAAAAGTAAATAAGCAATCCGGTCCATGGCGGGATAGCTTATTCTGAGATTTCCGGGTTCAATTATACTGGGACATAGCACTCAAGACATGGAGCCTGAAAATAAATCTGAATCGAATGATATCAACTTACAACCACCTCGAGGCAAGAAAAAGCAAAGGAGTCGATACATGGACTTGGACTTTAAAGGGCTGGCCAAACATCCTAATCGGCGCCTGACTATTTATTGAAATAGGGGGAAAGAATGTACAAGTATAAGATTATCATGTTATCATTGATAGTTATCTGCGTCGCAGGATTCGGGGCCTTGTGTACGGTAACCAGCATCGCCGATGATGAACGCGGTTTTAGAGGGCATTTTGAGCGAGAGGACCAGCACAGCATACCATTTTTGGAATCCGACAATGAGGGCAATGAAACCGCCGGCCAGATGGCCGCATGGCTTCTGCTCGTGGCGAACCTGCCCGTGGCCTTGAGCCTAATGATAAAAGGGACGAATCGATTCACGCCTCTGCGGGCCGAATTAAAGAAAACACTGGCGAACCTCAACCGGATGCAAAAAAAGGCCCTCATGTGGCTGCATTATTATCTCAATCCGGCGATCCTTGGCATTGCCCTATGGCACTGGCTGTCTTCGCGCTGCAAATCGTCGGCCCTGCCCGAACTTGGGCTGATGGTGATGGTAACCGTCGTCGTTTTGGGCCTTCTCATAAAATTCAAATTGTGCCCCCAAGCCGTTCGCAAGTATGCTTATCAAATTCACACGCAACCGGTGATTTTTCTTGCCATGTTTCTGGTTTTGACGGTCGGACATCTAATCGTCGATTAACCTCGACTTGCGATAAGGGGAAATTAGTATCCCCTTGCATAACCGGCATCAACCGGAAAGGTGACGATCGATTTTTTTTCCCCCTGTCACTGATGCTCGCGGGTTTTCGTGAAGGTGACCTCCGGCCATCGCTCCGCCACGAATTCGATCCGCCATTCCCCATCGGCCAGGAAGGTGAGGTTCCCCTCCGCGTCCAGGGCCAGGTGGGTCTGGTTCGCCCGTTCAAAGTCCGCCAGCCGTTTCCGGTCGTCGCAGCTCACCCAGCGGGAGGCGACATAATTCACGTGCTCGTAAACGGCGTCCACGCCATACTCGGCCTTGAGCCGCGCCATGGTGACGTCGAACTGCAGGATACCCACCGCCCCCAGGATGAGGTCGCTTCCCATGAGGGGACGGAACAACTGCACCGCCCCCTCCTCCACGAGCTGCGTCAGGCCCTTGCGGAGCTGCTTGGACTTCATCGGGGATTTGAGCTGCACGCGGCGGAAATGCTCCGGGGCAAAATTCGGAATGCCGGTGAAGCTGAGGGGCTCCTTTTCCGAAAAGGTGTCGCCGATCCGGATGGTGCCGTGGTTGTGGATGCCGATGATGTCGCCGGGCCAGGCCTCCTCGACGGCGGTCCGATCCTGGGCCATGAACATGATGGGATTGCCGATCTGGATATCCTTATCGATGCGGTGGTGGCGCACCCGCATCCCCCGCTGGAAGCGTCCCGAGCAGACGCGGAGGAAGGCGAGCCGGTCGCGGTGGGCCGGGTCCATGTTGGCCTGGATCTTGAACACAAAGCCGGAGAACGGGGCCTCGTCGGGAAAGACCGTTCGGGTCGTGGTCGGCCGGGGCAGCGGGGCCGGGGCGATCTCCACAAAGGTGTCGAGGAGCTCGCGCACCCCGAAGCTGTTGATGGCGCTGCCGAAGAAGACCGGGGTCTGGCTTCCCTTGAGAAACTCCTGGAGATCGAACGGATTGGCCGCCCCCGAGAGCAGCGCGATGTCCTCGCGCAGTTCGTCGGCCTGGCTGCCCAGAATCTCGTCCAGGAGCGGATCGTCAAGGTCCCGGATGGTGACGGCATCGTCGGGCAGGCGCTCCCGGCCGGGCGTGAAGAGGGTCAACTCCCCGCGGTGGATGTTGTACGTCCCCTTGAACCGCTTTCCCATGCCGATGGGCCAGGAGAGCGGCGCGCATTCGATCTGCAGGGTCTCCTCGATATCGCCCAGGATGTCCAGGGGCGTCATGCCTTCCCGGTCGAGCTTGTTGACAAAGGTCAGGATGGGGGTGTTGCGCATGCGGCAGACCTCCATCAGCTTTCGGGTCTGGGTCTCGACCCCCTTGACGCTGTCGATGACCATGACCGCGCTGTCCACGGCCGTAAGCACCCGGTAGGTATCCTCGGAAAAATCCTGGTGTCCGGGGGTGTCCAGGAGGTTGATCTCGAAATCGCGGTAGTCGAACTTCATGACCGAGCTGGTCACCGAGATGCCGCGCTCCTGTTCGATGGCCATCCAGTCGCTGGTGGCGTGGCGGCTGGCCTTGCGGGCCTTGACCGATCCGGCCATTTGGATGGCGCCGCCGAAGAGCAGCATTTTCTCGGTGAGCGTGGTCTTGCCGGCGTCCGGGTGGCTGATGATGCCGAAGGTGCGGCGGCGTTCGATTTCCCGGGTTGACGAGGTATCGGAAAGGGTGTTCATGGTGTCGGTTCTCTTCCCGCCCCGCGAAACGGACTGTCGCGGCGGCGATCTGTCTCGGCCCGAACGATATGATGCGCTTGTGCAACCGTTGGATCGACGAAAATGTTCTTATTGGAAAAAGGGCGTCGGAGATGCACCGGGGATACGGCAGCGGATTCCCGCCCCATTTTTCCCGGATGAAATGATCTTCCTCAGGGCGGTGTCAGGCTGGAAAGTGAATTGCTCGCTACAGGCTTTCCCGCGGGGAGGCCCGTCGCTGCAATCGGTGATGTGAAGATGATGCGTATGGAAAAAAGGTTCATGGCCCGGTGAAAATAAACGTTGTGATGGAATATGTCAACCCAAACCCGAATCCGGCCTCTTGCAATGGTTCGGATCATCGCCCGTCCCCGGGCGGGCGTCCGCCGGGCCGGGGGGTGCGCACTACCATCCAAAAAAGGCGGCGACATATTTCAGAGCGGTAAAAACGAGGATGCCGGCCAGCATCCATTTGATCCCCTTTGCCGGGACGAATTTCTGGCATCGTGCGCCAAGGTACATCCCCGCCATTCCGCCCGCGCCGAACAGCACCCCCAGCAGCCAGTCGGGCGCCACGGACATATTTGGGTACAGCGGGGCAATGGCCTGATAGAAAGCCACCCCGGCCACCGACGTGACGAAGGTTCCCATCAGGGCGGCCCCGGCCACGGTATAAACCGGCAGCCCGAAAAAAGTGACAAAAAACGGGGCGATGATGGACCCCCCGCCGATGCCGTAAATTCCGCCGACAATCCCGACAATGAAACTGAGGGTACAGATGCCCCAGAAGGAAACGTCAAAGCGTTCATCGTAGAAGGTATAGCCCAGACGTTTCAAATTGAAGTGGGTCACTTTGACGACCGGCAGGGGTGTGTGGTCGGATCTTTCTGAATCGTCGGTTTTCGAGCGATGACGCCGCACCATCTCCTGAAACCGCCGTTCACTGTCGGCTTTGCCGGCGCCGCCCGAGTTCTTCTTGAGCAGGTCCCTGGACATCTTCAGCCCGATATAGAGCAGGACGGCGGAAGCAAACAGCTTGAAATTTTTCGGATCGGGCAGATAGGCCACCCGGACCACGGCGCCGATGAACACCCCGGGGAGGGTACCCGCGATCACGACCCAGGTGAGGGGCCACACCATCCGCCCCTCGCGCCAGTAGCGGTAAACGCCGCTGGGGATGGCCACGATGTTGAAAAGCTGGTTGGTCGCGCTGACCGAGGGGTTCGTGTATCCCAGAAAGGACATCTGAAACGGCAGCAGCAGAAAGGCGCCCGAAACGCCGGCCATGGAGGTGAAGAACGAGATGACGAACGCGACCAGGGGGGGAATCCATGGGGCGACTTCGATGCCTGCGGTGTGAAAGAACATGGCGGCCTCCTGTGGCGCGCTGCGGGAAAGCGCCGATGACATTGTAAGCACGAAAATAAATATTTTCGTGTTACTCTATCAGGAAACCCCTCCCGGCGTCAAGCGCATTCCGTGTGCTGCTCTGTAGGGCGGATATGTTGAAAAAAGGGGGATGAAGCGCGGCCGGTCTATTTCTCCAGGGGCAGGCAACCGTTGAACAGGCGTGCAAAGAAACCGCCTCTGATGCGCCGACGGTATTCCAGGAAAGCCAGAGGGGTCTACCCGGGATCGGACCCGCAAGCCGCTTCTAGTTCCGCGGGGTCGGGCAGGAGGGCGATCTCTTCGGTGATGAAGGTCCGCGCGGCCGAAGCCAGGCGGCGGTAATAATTGGCGTGGGTGAATTCGATCACCTTGTCGGCAAAGGCGGGAAGCCAGGCCCCGATGTGCGCCGTCAGGAAACCCCGCTGGCGGCGGATGCTGTCCAGCAGCATCGCTTCATCGGCGGCTTCGATGGCGCCGAGGCCCTGACGGATCAGCACCTGCATGAATTCCAGTTCCGCGCAGACGTGATCCGGCGCCTCCCTGAAGTCCGGCGACAGATCCATCCCCATGCTCCGGTAGTGGTCCAGCGCGTCCTGAGTGGAATATCCCATCAGGATGCGCGCTTTTTCCAGATAAACCGACCCGAACGGGGGGGCGGGCGCCAGGAAAGGCCCCAGGAAGAGCCGGGTATATTCGACCTGGAGCTCGCTGAAGGGCGGCTCGGCAGCACCGCTGTCGACCATCCGAAAGGCGTCTTCCCGCGCATCGGAACCGAGGGACGCCAGCGCCGATGCAAGCTGCCGGAGAACCTCCGGCAGGCCCGGGGCCGGCAGTCGAAACGCATCGGCAAACATGCGGTACGCAAGGGATCTTGCGGTTTCCTGCGCTTTCAACTGATCTTCCATCTCCATTGGTCGATTCTCCCCGCGTTTCAGGATGAAAGGCGCGCCCTGTCTCTTTCCCTCGCCGGTCTTACAGGTGTAGATTTTTTCGTTAAATTCCCAGAATTTTCCCGCGGAGATTTACCGAGGGAAAAAGGGCTCGGCGTGAGCCGAGCCCTTTTTTGAGAGGCAGACAGCAGTCTACCGCACCGGGCTATCCCTTGGCGCCGGAGTCCC
>NZ_JBGSQX010000078.1:0-13608 GCF_041737845.1 Desulfococcus sp. | reverse complement strand
CGGGCGGCGACCGCGGCGGCAAGCCCCGCGAAGAGCGGCGCCATCTCCCGTCCGGGATGACCGGAGATGACCGCGCCGTGGACGATCCGGGAGATGCAGTAGGCCTGGGCGACGACGAGGCCGCCGCCGGCAAGGCCCAGGCCCACGGAGAGGGCGATCCATCCCCGGCCGTGACGGGCCTGGGACATCAGCCACGCCGGCGAGGCTTTTTTCCCCGTTGGATTTGCGTCTTGTATCATACCGAGAGTTCCATTATTATCCTTGGCATTCGAAGGGACATCAGACACCATCCGTGTCTGTTCAGCCCCGTCCCCGGCGATCAACCCTTATAAACTGCGGCAGGTTCTTCGGAAGCGCAAGGCCTGCCGGGCAATTTTGCATGACAAGGAGGCGTCCATGACGACATCCAACCGCGTCTGCCGGCTCTTGGGCATACGGTATCCCCTGATCCAGGCCGGGATGGTCTGGTGCTCGCCATGGCAACTGGCGTCGGCGGTCTCCGACGCCGGGGGCTTGGGCGTCATCGGGGCCGCCTCCATGTACCCCGACGTGCTGGCCCTGCATATCGACAGGTGCAGGAAGGCCACGGACAGGCCGTTCGGGGTGAACCTCCCGCTCCTCTACCCGGACCTGGACGCACACATCGAGCGGATCCTGGCCGCCCGGGTGCCCGTGGTCTTCACCTCCGCCGGCAATCCCCGCAAATATACGCGGATGCTCAAGGACCGCGGGGTGACGGTGGTCCATGTGGTCTCCAGCGCAGCCTTCGCGAAAAAGGCCGAGGACGCCGGCGTCGATGCGGTGGTGGCCGAGGGGTTCGAGGCAGGGGGCCACAACGGCCGGGAGGAGACGACGACCTTTTGCCTCGTCCCTCAGGTGGTCGCGGGCGTCGATATTCCCGTCATCGCGGCGGGCGGCATCGGCACGGGGCGGGCCATGCTGGCGGCCATGGTCCTGGGCGCCGAGGGGGTTCAGATCGGCAGCCGGTTCGTGGCCTCAGCGGAATCCTCGGCCCACCCGTCCTTCAAGCGGAAGGTGGTGGACACCCCGGAGGGGGGGACGGTCCTCACCCTCAAGGAGCTGACGCCGGTCCGCCTGATCCGGAACCCGTTCTATGCGTCGGTCGAAAAAGCCTATGCCGGGGGCGCGTCCACGGAGGCGCTCCGGGAGCTGCTGGGGCGGGGTCGGGCCAAGCGGGGCATGTTCGAGGGGGATCTCGACGAAGGGGAGCTGGAGATCGGCCAGGTCTCGGCCCAGATCCGGGAGGTCCTGCCGGCGGCCCGGATCGTGTCGGAGATCATCGGAGAATACCGGACCCTCCTGGACGGGTTCAAGGCGGGCCGGTTCGACGTCGACCTCGAACCGGCATGACGCCGGAGAGGTCCGGATAAGGAAATGATTTCATGAAAAACGCGTGGTGCCGGGTCATGGGGTGCATGACCCTCCTGTGGCTGGGGCTTGCCGGGGCGTCGGCCGAAGACGACGCCGGGCGCATCCTCCGGGAATCCTTCAACTACATGCGGGGAAAATCCTCGGCCTCGACGGTGGAGATGACCATCCACCGGCCCGGCTGGGAGCGGCGGATGACCCTCCGGGGCTGGACCCAGGGCGAGCGGGACAGCATCTTCCGGATCGTCTCCCCGCCCAGGGACAGCGGCAACGGAACCCTCAAGAAGGGCGGGGAGATGTGGACCTACAACCCCAAGGTCAACCGGGTGATCAAGCTGCCGCCCTCCATGATGTCCCAGTCCTGGATGGGATCGGATTTCTCCAACGACGACCTGGCCAAATCCGACAGCCTGCTCCACGATTACGACCATTTCCTGGAGGGCACCGAGCGCCATGAGGGGAAAACCGTCTATGTCATCCGCTCCGAGCCGAAGCCCCGGGCTCCTGTGATCTGGGGCATGCAGCGCCTCCGGATACGGGAGGACCTCGTGCTCCTGGAGCAGGTGTTCTTTGACGAGGACCGCAGACCGGTGAAGCGTCTCGTTTCGGAAAGCCTCCAGATGATGAGCGGCCGGATTTTTCCCAGACGCATGACCATGCGAAAGGCGGAGGAGACGGATGCCTTCACCGCCGTCGAATACATCGAGATCCAATTCCTGGACAGCCTGCCCGACGATCTGTTCACCATCACCTCCCTCAAAACCCTGAAGCGGTAAAGGCGACGGCGGATTGTCCATGGATGAAAGCAGACAGATGCCACGGAAAAAACATATTCTTCTCTTCACCGTCCTTGCGGTGACGGCCGCCATCGTCTGGCTTGCCGTCTGGGCCGTCCGGGCGAGGTCTTCCATGTATGCCTACGACACCCGGCGGGATCATGTCTATGATTTCCGCCGTTCCGGTGCGATCGTCACCGACCTTCCGCTCAGGGATGGGCGCGTCGTCCTTTCCCGCCGCCATGGCAGCGACCACACGGCCTTCCTGAAGGTGGACGTCGATGCCGCATGGTCGGGCAGGCTTTTCCAGCCCCGCATAGTGATTGCCGGGGAAAAACGCTCCGTGACCCAGTATCTCGAGCACGGGGCCGCCGGGATCCGGTACCTCAACATCAGCTCCCTGCCCCCGGATAGTGCGGGGGGCCTTACGCTCCGGGGAAAATATGCCGCCGTCAGGGATCAAACGGTGCAGCTCGTCATGTTCCGGAACCCGTCCCCCGGCGCCATGAAGATACTTGTTGTCGCCCCCCACCCGGATGACGCGGAGATTGCCGCCTACGGACTTTACAGCGACAACAGGAGGTCCCACATCGTCACGGTCACCGCGGGCGATGCCGGGCCCAACAACTATGATGAAATATCCCTGGCCAAGGCAAGGCAGTATCTCAAGAAGGGGCAGTTGCGGACCTGGAACAGCATCACCGTGCCGCTCCTGGGGGGCATCCCGTCGGAGCAGATCGTCAATCTGGGGTTTTTTGACGCGACGCTGGCATCCATGTACCGGAGCCGGTCCCTGCCGGTCCGGGGGCGCTTCACCCAGGCTTCGGATATCTCCACCTTCAGGCGGCAGAATGTCTCCTCCCTGGGCTGTGGTCTGACCGGGGGGGCGGACTGGCATTCCCTGGTGGCAAATCTGGAATACCTGCTTCGCCAGATAGGGCCGGACGCCATCGTGGCGCCCTATCCCGCCCTGGATAAGCATCCGGATCACAAGCTCTCGTCGATCGCGCTGTTCGAAGCCATCCGGAAAGCCGGCATGACGCGGGGACGGCTCTATCTCTACACCAATCATTTTGTTCTGAACGCCTATTATCCTTACGGAGAGGCCGGGTCGGCGGTGACGCTTCCCCCCAATTCCCGAAAGCCCGTCTATTTTGACGGCATTTACTCCCATGCCCTGTCCCACGACAAACAGGTGGACAAACTCTTCGCCCTGGAGGCCATGAACGACCTGCGGCTCGATACGGAATGGCGGTTCGCAGGCGGGGCCGTCGGCTTGGCAATCGCCTCCCTCAAGCGGGATGCCTCCGGAAAGGAAAAAAGCTATTTCAGGAGCGCCGTCAGGAGCAACGAACTCTTTTTCGTGGTGGAGATCGAAAATCTTTACAATGAAAAAATTCTGAATGAAATCAAAGGAGAATTATAGCCCGCCGCCTCCGGGAGACCGGATGCGGAGGGGAAGGGGCACTTGTCTCCCGGGATTTCCATCCCCGTTAATGCTTTCCTAACATTTCTGATCTAAGATGGTTGAAAGTCCGTGAGCGGACCTCAATCGTTTCAACGCCGTTATGGCGGGCTTCATGCGCTTTTGCCCCGCCCCGTCACGTCCATCTGCCGCATCGGGAGCGCTCATGATTCATTCTGAAATGACATTCCACAGGCCGCCGAACACCCGATGGGGATGGCGAGACCTCCCTTTTGCGGAGCGCCATCGGTGCCCCCGCGGCCGATGTCCAGAGTCCCCGGGGACGGCGGCTGCCGATCTTTGAGAAAACACACGAACCGTCCGGCGCCCCGGGCCGGATCAACACTGACGGCCGCCCCGCCTTCCGGGCCGGTCGATTGAATGCGTGGAGATTATCCTATGCCAAAAAAGAAAAAGCTTTTTATCCTCGACACCAACGTTATTCTCCATGACAGCTCCTGCATCTACCACTTTGAAAAACATGATCTTGTCATCCCGATCACGGTGATCGAAGAACTCGACCAGTTCAAGCGTGGGAATGAGACGATCAACATCCAGGCCCGCATGTTTCTGAGGTCCCTGGACGCCATCAGCACCGACAAGATATTCAACGGCGGCATCCCCATCAGCCCGGACAACGGCAGGATACGCATACAGCTCGAACGGGAATTCCATGAAAAACTGGCCGCCAATTTCTCCGCCCACAAACCGGACCATCACATCCTGAACACCGCCTATCAGCTGGCCCAGGAGCATGCTCCGGGCCGCGTCATCCTGGTCACCAAGGATGTCAATCTTCGCATGAAGGCCAAGTCCATCGGTCTGATGGCCGAGGATTATACCTCCGACCACGTCAAGGATCTCTCCGGGCTCTACCAGGGCAAGCGCATCCAGGAAAAGATTGCGGAGTCGGTGATCGATCAGCTCTATCAAACCCCGTTTGAAATCGACGTCTCGGCCATCGACCTGAAGGAAGAGCTTATTTCCAACGAATACATCATCATGCGAAACGGCCGGAAGTCCGCCCTCGCCAATTACAACCCGTTTACCAAGAAAATCCAGCGGGTGGAAAAGATTTCATGCTATGGGATTTCGGCGCGAAACGCGGAGCAGGCCTTCGCCCTGAACGCCCTGGTCAATCCGGAGATCTCGCTGGTGAGCATCACCGGGAAGGCCGGCACGGGAAAAACGCTGCTGGCCCTGGCCGCAGCTCTGGAGAAGCGGAAGCTTTACCGGCAGATCTACATCGCCCGCCCCACCGTGCCGCTCAGCAACAAGGACATCGGTTACCTGCCCGGCGATATCCACTCAAAGCTCGACCCTTACATGCAGCCCCTCTATGACAACCTCACGGTCATTCAGAACCAGTTCCAACAGAGCAGCCCGCGGTTCGGTAAAATCCGGGAGCTGCTCGACGCCAAGAAGATCGACATCGCCCCGCTTTCGTACATCCGCGGGCGGAGCCTGGTGAATATCTTTTTCATCGTCGATGAGGCGCAGAACCTGACGCCCCATGAAATCAAAACAATCATCACGCGGGCCGGCGAAGGCACCAAGATCGTCTTTACCGGCGATATCTATCAGATCGACCACCCCTATCTCGATGCCCAGTCAAACGGATTGAGCTATCTGATCGAAAAAATGAAGGGCCAGGCGCTTTACGCGCATATCAACCTGGAAAAAGGGGAGCGTTCAAGCCTTTCGGAGACGGCCATCAACCTGCTGTAGGGCCGGCCGCAGTGGGGAGGACAACAGAGACGGCCCGCCGCTTGAACGGCGGCGGGCTAAAACACGTCCCCGGTCGCGGGGGTGACGACCGCGCCTCGGATCATGACCCGTCCCGGATGAGTGTCTTGAGTCCTCTCCGCGGAAACGGAAGGCGGCCGGGGGACCGGTTCGGAGTGGCAGAAATCCTGAAGGCTTGCGTATGCGATTTTATCCCTGGAATTTTTGGCGTCCTTTTTGAGCTGAGCCATGATGTTGCTCACGTCCTCCGGTGAATGGATCCGCTGGGCCGCGGAAGGCAATTCAAGAATGACGGAAGAAACCGTGAGAAGGGGAAATTTCCGGACCGTCCCGTCCCTGTCCGCCGATATGATGCACCCGTTTCGAATCGCCTCCGCGTCGTAGAAGCTTTCCGCATTTCGCCGCAGTCGATCCGCCAGGGCGCAGACCTCGCCCCGGACGCGGGCCATGGCGGCGCCGCGGATGCCCATGAAAAAGTCATCGCCCCCCACATGGCCTGCGAAATAGGCTGATGGCGCCGTCCATGACTTCAGGAGATCGGAGAAGAGAAGAATCAACCGGTCGCCGTTTCGGAATCCATATTTGTCGTTGTAGGCCTTAAAATGGTCAAAGTCAAAATAGATCAGGTGATACGTGGATGTCATGTCCTGCAGCGCCATGGACACGTATTCATAGATCATCGTGTTTCCAGGCAGTTTTGTCAGGGGATTCTGATCTCTTGCAACTGCTATGTTTTTTTCGTTGATCACCTTCAGGAGGGATCGGGCGCTTAAAAACCCTACATATTTCATGCTGTCGACAATCAGGATGCCTTCCATGGTGTCGTTGTTCGAGTAGATCTCCAGGATTTTTTCCACCGATGAGTGGATGTCGGCAATGGGGAATTTGTTGATGAACCTGTCGATCCGTCCGCCGAAGGCGGGGTTTTCGAGAAGCTGGCGGCCGAATCGCGAGTAGGTGTAATCCTTGAGCATGACCTCCCGGATCACTCCCAGGGGTTCGCCGTTGTCGTTGACGATCGGGAAGAATCCGCTGAACTTGTTCTTCCTGAACGCTTCGAAAGCGTCGAGGATGCTGGTGCTGCAGTGTATCGGTTCGAGATCTTCCATCTTGTTGATGATCAGCGCCTGGTCGTCTTGGGCGTGTTGACGCTTGTCTTGTTCATTGATCTCACGGATATGGTCGTAAACCGTCATGAGTTGATTCAATTCCAGCAGAGGCCGCTGCACAAGGTATCCCTGAACCAGGTCGCAACCCATGTCTCTGCATTGGTAATACTCTTGGGGGGTCTCCACGCCTTCGGCGACGACGGAACTGCCCATCAGGTGCGCGATGTTGACGATGCTTGAAACAAACATTTTTTTTTTGCGATCGTTTTCAATATCCTGAATGAAAAACCGATCAATTTTGATGAAATCGGGCTGGGTGTGGTACAGGAGCTTCAGCCCTGAAAAACCGGATCCGCAGTCATCCACTGCTACCCGGAACCCTTCTCGGCGGAACGCATCGAGCATTCCCATCGCCCGATTGACATCGGTGAGCTGGTGCCGCTCCGAGATTTCAAAACAAACGTTGTTCACCAGGCTTTCAAACCGCTTTATCTCCTTGAAGGGCTTCTCCGGATCAGGGTTCATGAAATCGAAAATCCGGTTGTCCAGATTGTAAAACAACCGTGTCCGGCTATTCCATGGAATCTGCCTGAACTTGGCCAGGACCTTTTTAAACAGCAGCCGGTCAACGGCAGGCAGCACACGCTCCAAGAAGGCTTCGTCGAAGAGATCGCCGATGGCGTCAAACCCCGCGGCTTTGTAATTTCGCAGCAGGGCTTCATACCCGCAGCATACTCCCGTATGAATGTTGACGATGGGTTGAAATGCATACTTAATCGTGCTGATACGCTGCATCCACTTCTGATTCAGTTTCATCGAAGTTCAGTCGCTCCTGGTTTGCGGTCGCTTCATCCGCAATCGCGAAAATAATAAAACTTATAATGGTTGTGTTACGTCCGTGTTAAACGCGCATGCTTTTTTTCCCGGCTTGATATATTTTTTGCAGGATATCAAAACCATATTATTTTTTTACAAAATCCGGTATGGTTGGATACCCGAACACCATCCTTGCAGCGGCGGGAGAAGGGCCTTTTTCCGACGGATTGCAGTGTGGCAAGGAGCGCTGGGGTATCAACCCCATGAACAACGCCGGTAGGATACGCATCAAGATGAACGCATTGTCGCATGCATCCCGCAAGGGGAGGACCACCGGCGGCGCCTCTGGGATATTCTTCCCGCTGATCGGTATGGCGCTGGCGGCGGCCGTGGCGATCCTGTCGGCCTGCTCTGCGAAGCCGCATGTCGTCTTGCCGGAATTTAAGGCGGAAAGTGGCATCTCCTCGAAAAGAATTTATATTGTCAATCATGGACGGCACACGGGCGTCATCTTTCCGGCCCCGGAGTTGAACGAGGAAGCGCCGGGCCTGAGGGATCGCTTCGGGGAGGCGACGTACTTCGAGTTCGGGTGGGGGGACGAAGGCTTCTACCGCGCCAGGAGGGTCACCTCGGGCCTGGCCGTGAAGGCGCTCTTCTGGCCCACCGCCGCCGTCCTCCACGTGGTCGCCGTCGCCGGCTCTCCGGAGGACTATTTTTCCGGGAGCGAGGTCGTCGCGCTGCCTGTTCGGACGGAGGGCTTCGAAAGCCTGAAAAAGTTCATCCTGCAAAGCTTCGCAAGAGACACAGGCGGCAATATATGCCCCCTGGAGGCGGGCATATACGGGGATAGTCAGTTTTATCGGGCGGTGGGAACCTATTCCTGTATGAACACGTGCAACACCTGGACGGCCAGGGCCGTGAAAAGCGCGGGGAAAAAGATCCCGCCGGCCCGGAGCCTCCCCTCGGGGAGCGTCATGAACGGCCCGGGGCGGGCCGGCGAGTCAAGGCCGGAGGCATCCAGGTAACGGCGGCCGACTGTTTTTTTAACCGGTCCAACTATGAAAGGAGGTCATGATGAGCGCGAAAAAGATCTTGATGCTGGTCGGTGATTACGTAGAAGACTACGAAGTGATGGTCCCATTCCAGGCCCTTTCAATGGTCGGGCATACCGTCCATGCGGTCTGCCCCGGGAAGAAGGCGGGCGAGACGGTGCGGACCGCGGTGCACGATTTCGAGGGCGATCAGACCTACAGCGAAAAGCCGGGGCACAACTTCACGCTGAACGCCGCGTTCGACGGGGTCGATCCCAAAGCGTACGATGCACTGGTGATTCCCGGCGGACGCGCACCCGAGTATATCCGGTTGAACGAGACGGTGCTGGACATCGTGCGGCATTTTTCGGCAGCGGGCAAGCCCATCGCGTCCATATGCCACGGCCTCCAGGTGATGGCCGCGGCCGGGGTTCTCGAAGGGCGGTCCTGCACGGCGTATCCGGCGGTAGGGCCGGATGTCACCCGTGCGGGCGGCAGGTACGTCGAGATCCCCGTGGACAAGGCCCACGTGGACGGCAACCTGGTCACCGCACCGGCCTGGCCGGCCCATCCCGAGTGGCTCGCCAGGTTCCTGGATGTCCTGGGAACGAGAATCGAGCCATAACCCCCGGTGATGACGCGAGGGGCACGTGCGGCACCTGTCGAAATCATGAACGAATAAACCGGGAGGATCGACATGAAGACCCTGACTTGCCTTTTTTCAGCCCTTCTCATTGGATTGACGGCTGGATTGACGGCGGCGTGGACGGCGGATGCCGACGCCGCCGGAGAGAAGATTCCCTATGCGGTTGACGGAAAGCCTTACGAGGGATATCTCGTCATGCCGTCTCCCAAAGCGCCCCTTGTCCTGCTGATCCATGACTGGGACGGCCTGACCGATTATGAGGTCAAGCGCGCCGACATGCTGGCGGACCTGGGCTATGCGGTTTTTGCGGCGGACCTCTTTGGCACCGGCGTGAGGCCGACCGAAACGGCGGACAAGCGCAAGCAAACGGATGCGCTTTACCAGGACCGGAAGAAAATGCGGGCCCTGCTCAACGGCGCCCTCGACACCGCGAAATCCAAAGGAGCCGATATCCATAACGCCGTTGCCATGGGATACTGTTTCGGCGGCGCCGCCGTCCTCGAATTGGCGCGTTCGGGGGCGGACCTGAAGGGCTTTGTCGCCTTCCACGGCGGGCTGGACCTTCCCGAGGGCCAGGACTATGCGGGGACCCGGGGCCGGCTCCTGGTCCTGCACGGCACCGCCGATCAGAGCGTCAGCATGGATCAATTCGCAGCGCTTGCCCGCGCCCTGGAGGAAAAAGGCGTGCCCCACGAAATGATCACCTACGGCGGCGCGCCGCACGCCTTTACCGTGTTCGGCACCGAACGGTACCGGGAGGACGCCGACAGGAAGTCCTGGAAACGGTTCACGGAGTTTCTCGGGGAGACGCTTGCCCGATGAGGGGGGAAACCGGCGCTGCGCCATGGCCCCCGTCCGGCCGCCGGGCCGGTTCCTGCGGCCGGATGTCGCTTTTCCCTTGAGCAGCCTTTCCAACGCATGCTAAGGTCCCTTCGAGAATCCGTCCGGGGCCGGCATGCCGCATGCTTCGACACGCTGGATCCGGCCAGGCTACTTCAAGATAGTGAAAGATTTGCTTCATGAATGACACTCCCCCGCCGAACCCGTATGACGGCATGGAAAGACGATCCGGCCGCGACCGAAGGCAGCGGAAACTCCCGTCCCTCAGGGACATGCTCGTTTACCGCCGCCGCCGCCAGCCGCGCCGCCAGGACGACCGGCGCAGGTTCGCCCTCATGGATCAATACGGAACATCGATCGGCGTGGCATGCATCATCGTCCTGCTGCTGAGCGTCACCGACGCCTTTTTGACCCTGTTCCTGCTGGGCCACGGCGCCGTGGAGATCAACCCGGTGATGGCCTATTTCATCGAGATCAACGAATACGCCTTCATCTGGGCCAAATACGGGCTGACGGTGGTGTCGGTTTTTATTGTCCTGATTCTCAATTACGCGTTCATGCGGAAGTTCCGCCTGCACGCGCGGCACCTGCTCAACTACTTTGCGCTGATATTCGCCCTGATCGTCGTCTGGGAACTCTATCTGGTGATGCGGATTGTCGTCTAGCGGCCGTCGCCTTTTGAGTTGACGCTCACCACGCATTCTGGTATCGGTATTACCGGTATTACTTCATCACGGAGGTGTGGGATGCGCGTCACCACGAAGGGCCAGGTTACCATTCCCCAGCATATTCGAGAAAAACTCGGCATCACGCCCGCCACAGAGGTCGATTTTGTCGAGGAAAACGAGCGTGTGTACATCGTCACGCGCAGAGGTCCGGGAAAGCGGGGAGACCGATTCTCCGGGCTGAGGGGCGTCGCCACCGTCCGGATGACGACCGACGAGATCCTGGCCTTGACGAGAAGATAGGGGAGGGGGCGGCCGTGGAGGGTGTTCTGGTTGATTCCGACGTCATCCTGGACATCTTTCTCGACAATCCCGTCTGGGCGGAATGGTCTCTCCGGGTGCTGGGCGAATACGGCGCGATAACGACCCTCCACATCAACCCCGTTGTCTACGCCGAATTGTCCATGGGCTTCGAGCGGATTGAAGATTTAGAATGGGCCATCGCCCGGGGCGGCTTCAAGATGCTGGAAATGCCGAAGGAGGCGCTCTTCCTGGCCGGGAAGGCCTTTCTGAACTACCGCCGCAAAAAAGGCCCCAAGCATTCGCCCCTGCCGGACTTCTTCATCGGCGCCCATGCCGCCATCCTCGACATGCCGCTCATCACCCGGAGTGTCGTCAATTACCGGAATTTTCTTCCGACAGTCAGGCTCATCAGCCCCGAGACGGGCTGATCGTCGATCCGGGCGCCGGCCGGAGGCATCCGCCGGATCCGCCCGAACCATGAGGGAGTGGATGCACCGCAACGGGAAGATCTACGCCGCCCTGACGGGCGATCTGGTGGGGTCTTCGCGGCTCTCCGCCGCAGGCAGCGCCGGGGCCATGGAGATCCTGAGGCGGGCCGCGGACGACCTCGCGGCCGGGCATCCCCGCGCCGTCGTCGGGCCCATGGATACCTTCCGCCACGACAGCTGGCAGCTCCTCCTCGAACAGCCGGCCCTGGCCGTCCGGGCCGCCCTCTTTTTCAGGACCGCCCTCAAGCTCGAATCCGATGCCGGAGCCAAATACGATACCCGGGTCTCCATCGGCATCGGCCCGGTGGAGCTGATCTCCACCCGAAGGATCTCCGATTCCCGCGGACCGGCGTTCACCCGCTCCGGAAAGGGCCTCGACGCCATGGGCGGGCGGTGCTTCGCGATCGACGCGGGGGACGGGCCGCCCGAGCCCCTGAAGTGCCTTGCGGCCGCCGCCGTTCCCCTCCTGGACTGCATCGTGGGGGACTGGACCCCCGCAGAGTCGCGGGCGGTGAACGGCGCCCTCAGGGGATTGACGCAGGAGGAGATCGCAAGCCTCTGGCCGCCGGTGGGAACAACCGGCAGGCCGCCCAGCCGCCAGGCGGTCGGCGACGCCCTCGCCCGGGCCCACTGGCGCACGGTGACGGATGTCCTCCATTGGATCGAGACGGCGATTTAGCAAGTTCAAGAGATTGCTTAGATCTATTGCAAGTTTGAAAGCTTTCGTTTGGCTGGATCAAAACGCATGGCTTTTATTACCGGCCGAAGCCTGGGAGGCGGATGATGGAAAAGATTGCCGCGGTGCTGATCGCCGCCCATGTGTTCGCGGATTTCCTGCTGCAGACCGACGCCCTGGTGCGGCATAAAGACCGGCCGGCGTTCCTGATGCTGCACGGGGTCATCCACGCGGCGGCGAGCTATTTCATGCTCCAGGCCTGGGCATGCTGGCAGGCGCCGGCGTATGTGTTCGCCGTCCACACCCTGACCGACCTGGGCAAGCAGCGCTCGGGGAGCGACGGCGCGGCGGTGTTCGTCGTGGACCAGATCGTGCACGTCGCCACCCTGGCCGCCCTGGCCTGGATCATGGTCCGCTTCTCCTGGATGCCCGCATTCGACGGCGTCGGCTACGCCCCCCTGATCGTGGCGGCCGGATTCGTCGCCTGCGTCCGCGGGGCGGGCTTCCTGGTCGCCAAGGTGGCCGGGCGCCTCATCGTCGAGAACGGGATCGCCCTGGAGGGGCTGCGGAACGGCGGGAAGATGATCGGCCAGTTGGAGCGGTGCATCATTTTCCTGTTCATTTTCATCGATCAGCCCATGGCCATCGGCTTCCTGTTCGCCGCAAAATCCATTCTCCGCTTCGAAGAGGCCAAGCAGCAGAAGCTGGCAGAGTATATCCTGATCGGAACCCTCCTGAGCTTCTCCCTGGCCATCGCCATCGCTTCGGCCGCGCGGTGGGCCGCCGGGCTGTGACCCGCCGGCCTCGCCGGATAGCCCGGAGACCCGGATTCGGGTTGATTTTCAGACACGATTCGCTTACCATGAGCGCGATTCTATCCCCCGGATGGTGAACCGGTTTTATGGGCTGGGGCTCAGGTAACAGTTGATGTTCTCTTAGAATGCCGATTTGCAGAGGCGGTGATGGCCGGCGGACTGGACGTTTGGAAATTGATGGCGGGACTGGGCATCTTCCTGTTCGGGATGCTCCTGATCGAGGAATCGGTGAGGTCCCTTTCGGGGAGGGCGTTCCGGCGGATCATCCGGATGTACACCACGGGGCGGCTGCGGTCCATCGGGAGCGGCTTCATGGTGACCGCCTTCCTGCAGAGCAGTTCGGCCGTCTCTCTCATGGTGCTGGCGTTTGTCGGCGCCGGGGTGATGCGCATGGAGAACGCCATCGGCGTCATCATGGGCTCCAACATCGGCACGACCGTCACGGCCTGGATCGTCGCCACCATCGGGTTCAAGGTCACGATAGAGAGCTTCGCCCTCCCGTTCATCGGCATCGGGGCCGTCGGCCTCATCCTTTTCAGGCCGGCCACCAAGCCGTGCTTCGCCAGCCGGCTTGTCATCGGGTTCGGCTTTCTGTTCCTGGGCCTCGGATACATGAAGGGCAGCGTCGAGACCTTCGCCCAGACCTTCAGCCTGACCGGGATCCCCAATTTCAGAGCTCTTGACCCCAAGCAAATAAACAACTGAATTTACTTGATCAGGGTAGAAATATATGGTATTTATGAATGCAACAATATGGAGGCTCGAAGATGCTTCAAAGTTGCATTCCATTTCTCCCAGAGGGTGCTCAGATCATCAACGATCATGTGGCGTTGTATCGGCACG
>NZ_JBGSQX010000072.1:0-52733 GCF_041737845.1 Desulfococcus sp. | reverse complement strand
GGGGCCGCCCGGGTAGCCGCCAGCCGGGTTCCCCTGATTCGGCGGGTTCCCCTGGGGCGCCCTGCCGTACCCCCCGGGCTGGCCGCCGCCGGCATTGGCGTTCTGAGGTCCGGTGTCGGTTTTCGAACCGAGCATCTGCATGGTGTTCGCAACGATCTCCGTCGTGTAGCGCTTGTTCCCATCCCGGTCTTCCCACTCGCGGGTCTGGATGCGGCCCTCGATGCAAACCTGCCGGCCTTTGGCGAGATACTGCCCGCAGATTTCCGCAAGCCTCTTGAAGGCGACGATGCGGTGCCACTCCGTGCGCTCCCGTTTTTCGCCGGTCTCCTTGTCCTTCCATTCCTCTGACGTGGCAACGCTGAAGTTGGCGACGGCCGTACCGTCCTGAAAGTATCGGATTTCCGGATCCTGTCCCAGCCTGCCGATGATAATCGCTTTGTTGACTCCTGCCATGGTGAGGTCTCCCTGTCGATGCCGCTGCCGGAAGCGCCGTCGGATTTGCCTCCAGCCCTCGCGGTTTGAAAAATTGAAGAAATCAGGTGAGTAAGGTCCATCTGCCGGGGCGGCGCGGTTGACGCACCAGCGGGCGTCGGTGCGGGCCGGAATCCTGGTCCCAGCATTTTTCGCATGGTTCTCCGAACGACTCCCATCACTATGCGATAACCCGCGGGTTTGTCAAATGGATAGATATCGACGCAGGTTTCCCCGGCGGAGCAGATGCGACTTGCATTTTTTTGGAATTTGTATATGAAAATCGTTGGGAACAGGTTGTTATGAGATTTAATCCTTAGGTTCCCCTGGCGTTCGCGAAGCCCATGCTTTTTGTTCACCCCGTTGCGTGGAAGGATGGATGATGACCGGCAAGCCGCCCTTGATCCTGATCGTGGATGACATTCGGGAAAACATTCAGTTGCTGGCCAAGATCCTCCACACGGAGGGATACCGGATCGCCTATGCGACAACCGGGAAGCGCCTGCCGGAGATGGCCGGGGAGGTGATGCCGGATCTCATCCTGATGGACATCGTCATGCCGGACGGCTGCGGCTACGAGGCGTGCCGGCGGTTGAAACAGGGAGCGGAAACCCGGGAGATCCCGGTGATCTTCATCAGCGCCCATCGGGGAACGCCCGAGGACATCGTCAAGGGGTTTCAGGTCGGGGCGTCGGACTACGTCACCAAACCGTTCAACGCGGCCGAGCTCCTGGCCCGGCTGCGGACCAACTTGGAACTGAAGCTGAAAACGGCGGAACTGCGGAATGCCCGCGACGAACTGGAGCGGCGGGTCCGGGAGCGGACGGCCGAACTGGAGGAGATCAACCGCCAACTGGCGCTGGAAAACCGGGAGCGCATGCGGACGGCCCAGGAACTGCTGCGGCAGCAGGGGAAGCTCCGGTCCCTTACGTCGGAACTGACCCTGACCGAGGAGCGGGAGAGAAGGCGAATCGCCTGCGACATTCACGACAGCGTCGGCCAGGCCCTCGCGAGGATCAAGATCGAGCTGGGACGGCTCAAGCGCGGCATGGAGGACCCCCGGCACGCGGATACCATCGACGGCATCATCCAAAATGTCCGCTGCGTCATCAAGGAGACCCGCGACCTGTCATACGAACTCAGCTCCCCGATCCTGTATGAGCTGGGGCTGACGGCCGCGGTCAAGGACCACATCGACAAGATCGCCGAGAAGCATCATCTGACCATCGATCTCCACTGTGATGATGACGTGAAATCCCTGGACAGTCCCTCCCGGATTCACCTCTTCCGCTCCATCCGCGAACTGCTTTTCAATGTGGTCAAGCATGCCGGAGCGACCCATGCGGAGGTCCGCATCTCCCGGGGCTGCGAATGCGTTACCATAGAAATCAAAGACAACGGGATCGGGTTTGAGGTCGCGGGGACCCGATTCAAGCCCGATGCGGGCGGCGGCTTCGGCCTGTTCTCCATCCGGGAGCGCCTGTTTCATCTCGGCGGGGATTTCGAGATCCAGTCCTCGCCGGGGGGCGGCACCCGCGTCGGGCTGACCGTGCCGCTCAAGCCCATGGCCGATGGTCCGTAAACCGTCGCGGGGCCGGCCGGCCGCAATAGTGTTTGACAAGTTCGGGAGGGATAACATATCATCCGCCGCTCCGGGATCGGGAAATCTCCCGCAGTGGGCGGATCTTCAACCACCTGAGACGAGCAGGATGGTGATGCCGAAAAGGGTCAATGAGACGCCCCGGCACCGTTGTCTTGAAGACTCTATCAACCCTGATGTGAAAAGGAGCGCGCATGGATTTTAAATCTCATCTGGAAAACGCCTGGCATTTGACACTGAAATACATCGTATCCCTGCTGCTGATGACCCTGGTCATGGGGGTGGTCGGCGTCATCACCCTGGGCATTATGGCGCCGGTGATGCTGGCCGGGTACATGCAGTCCGTTCTGATGCTGGTCAGGAGCGGGCGGGAGCCGAAAATTCAGGACCTCTTCTCGGAAATGCGGCTTTTTCTTCCGTTATTGGCCTTCGGGATCGTGGTCTTCGTCGTGTCGATGATCGGATTTTCCATCCTTTTTCTGCCCGGTATCGTCATCGTCTGCGGCGTCACCTTTGCCTGCCTCTATATGATGCCGCTCATGACCGACCGGAACTTCGGGCTTGTGGACGCCGTCAAGGAGAGCTTCCGGATCGTGTCCGGGGATCAATTGATGGACCACGTGATCGCCGCCATCCTGTTCATGGGGATTTCGGCCATCGGCAGTTCCGTGTTTGTCGGCTGGCTCTTCACCCAGCCCCTGGCGACCGTTTTCCTCATGAGGGTATACGAGGAAAAGGTCTCCGGAAGCGCACCCGCACCGCCGCCGTCGCCCCCGCCGCCCCAGGAAGATCCGGGCGGGCCGGACAAACCCAAGGAGGAGGAGATCACCCTCAAGTACAAAATATAGGCCGGCCCCGTTCGATGAACGCCCCCCTCGTCTCAGGGAACAGGGGGGCGCCCGCCTTCCCCGCCGCGTTACCCGTTGAAAATCTTGGAGGCCAGTTGGATGTCCTCCGGGCAGAACACGAAGAGGCACTTCTCCTCCGGAGACGAGACGGATCCGTAAACGTAGTTGATGTTGATCCCCGCTTCGCCGAACTTGTTGGTGATCTTCGCCAGTTCCCCCGGCCGGTTCTCCAGCTTGACGGCGATGACCTGGACGGTGTCGAAAAGGTAGTCATGGGTTTCCAGGAGCGTAACGGCCGCATCGGTTTTATCCACGAGGAGGCGGATCAGGGCAAAATCCGAGGAGTCCTTCCGCATGGAGTTGTAGCTTGCGCTCGACGCGATCCGCTTGAGGGATTTTCCGCGGGCCTGAAACAGGGTCTGCACATAGGCCGAGGCGTCCTGTATGGTGATGGCATCGATGTTGATGCCTGTTTCGGACAGGAGGGACGACAGCTTGCCCAGCTCTCCGGGGACATTTTTCAGGAATAAAGATATCTCTGTTCTGACCATGGTTTTTCTCCTTTTTTTGAGATCAATCTAAATAAAATGCATGGATCCGAGCATAGACAATGTCGGATTTGAAGTCAACCGAATCCCTTCATGCCGCCCCGGGGTCCAGAATCCGCCAACCCACCGGATCTCCTGCTCCGGGGCGTCTTTTTCAGGATGCCGGCGGGGTGATTTTCACCGCCGCATCCTCGTCATGAGGGATCGATAGCCCTTTCAATTTCTCATTTTCTTTTGTCCAAGATCGTTAAATATGAGATAAGATTTTTAATAAGATGGAAAGGTCGAAAATCTCCGGAAAAGATTGCTTCCGCCGAGTATTTTATCCTTGACAAATCTGCGAATAGGCATCTAATAAATACAATTTATTTATTTGGAATCTGTATAAATATTGACAAATCTCCATTGCCAAATGGCGATGCGTCGTGTGCTATCCGGGTACCAATCACGCCGGTTCCATCGAAACAGACCATAGCGACAGCGAATCCGAGATGCGGGGTTGGCTCCGAATTGTAAACCTTCACTATAGAAGGAGAGAAAATGACGGGACCTGTACTCGACTTTAGACCCGAAAACGCCACCCCCTTTCTTCAGGAGGTCATGGAGCGCTCGGGACAGATGCTGACCGCCTGCTATCAGTGCCGCCGGTGCGCTGCCGGCTGTACGGTGGGAGACGAAACCGGATTTTTCACCCCCAATATTCTCATCCGGCACGTCATCCTGGGCGACCGGGAGACGGCCCTCTCCAATCCACTGGTCTGGAAATGCGTCTCCTGCTACACCTGCGGCACGCGCTGCCCCAACGATATCCAGACGGCCCGGATCACAGAGACGCTCAAAAAGATGGCCAAGGAGGCCCATATCCCGCCGCTCCAGCCGAAGGTGGCCGCATTCCACGACAGTTTCCTGGAGTCGGGCCTGCGATGGGGGCGGGTCAATGAGATGGAATTCATGGGTATCTACGAAATCAAGAACGCCCTCCGGGAAGTCCGCGTCAAGAATTACGCCGCCATTGTCGACGAGCTGAAGGGGCAGGCGCGCCTGGGGATGGCCATGTTCAAGCTGAAGCGCTTGCATGCCGGTTTCATGATGGCCAAGGGCCGGAAGGAGATCAAGGCCCTTTACCGCAAGGCGAAGAAGCGGCCCCCGGCCTCTCCCGGCATAAACCCATAAAGGAAAGAGGTAGATCATGGAAATCGCGTATTACCCCGGATGCTCCCTGAAACAGTCGTCCGCGTTGTACGATTTGCAGAGCCGCCGGATTTTTTCCGAATTGGGGGTCGAGCTGAAGGAAATTGAAGACTGGAACTGCTGCGGCGCGACATCCGCCGGGAAGGTGAATGATTTCCTGGCCGTGGCCATGCCGGCCCGGAATATCGGCATCGCCGAGGCCGCCGGCTATGAAGAGATCGTGATCCCCTGCTCGGCCTGTTATTCCAGGACCCTTGTGGCGCAGCAGAGGCTCGCGGGCGATGCCCGGCTCAAGGCGGAGATCAACGGGGCCTTTGTAAAAAAAATGAACGGGGGCCTCAAGGTCTCTTCCATTCTGGAGGTTTTGATCCACCGGATCCAGGCGGGCGCCCTCCAACCCAAGGTCAAGCACAAGTTCAGGCGCCTCAAACCGGTCTGCTATTACGGCTGCATGCAGACCCGTTTCCCGTATACGGTGCCGGTGCCGGACGACGTGGAAAACCCCCAGGGGATGGAAACGGTGCTGGGCGCCCTGGGCGTCAAGGCCATCGACTGGAACCACAAGACCTTCTGCTGCGGGGCGTCTGCGGCCGTCAACGACCTGGAAACGTCGCTGAGCCTGATGGGCAAGATCATGAAGGAGGCGGTTTCGCGGGGGGCAAACTGCTTCGTGGCCACCTGCCCCATGTGTCAGTTGAACCTGGATGCCCATCAGGATACGGTCTGCCGGAAAATCGGCATCGAGGAGCGGCTGCCGGTCTTTTTCATCACAGAGGTCATCGGAGCGGCCATGGGGATATCCCCCGAGGCGCTTCAGGTGGATCGGCATTTCATAGACGGCACGACACTCTTAAAGGAGCTGGAGGGAGATGAACGATAGTCCACACACCATCAAACGCGGCTCGGTTCTGATTGCAGGCGGCGGCATCGGCGGCATGCAGGCGGCTCTCGATCTCGCTGACAGCGGGTTCAAGGTCCACATGATCCAGCGGGAATCCTCCATCGGCGGAACCATGGCCATGCTCGACAAGACCTTCCCCACGGGCGACTGCTCCATGTGCATGATTTCGCCCAAAATGGTGGAGGTGGGCCGGCATGCCAACATCGAGATCCATACCCTTTCGGATGTGGAGGCGGTTTCGGGCGTCCCCGGCGATTTCACGGTGACGGTGCGGGAGCAGCCACGGTTCGTGATTCCGGAGCGCTGCACCGGGTGCGGGGCGTGCGAGAAGAAGTGCCCCAAGCTGGTCGTCAACGCCTTCGAGCAGGGCCTCAGCAAGCGCAAGGCCATCTACACGATCCTGCCCCAGGCGGTGCCCCATACCCGGGTCATCGACAAGGAGAACTGCATCTATCTGACCAAGGGGAAATGCAAGGCCTGCGTCAAATTCTGCGAGACCAACGCCATCAACTTCGAGGATACGGAGAAGATTTACGACCTCAAGGTGGGGGCCATCATCCTGAGCCCCGGCCTGGATCGCTACAATCCCAAGGTCCGGGGGGAACTCGGGTTCGGCCGCTGGGCCAACGTGGTGACCTCCATCCAGTTCGAGCGGATCCTGTCCGCCTCCGGCCCCTTCATGGGGGAGGTGAAGCGCCCCTCGGACGAGCGTCACCCCAAAAAGGTCGCCTGGATCCAGTGCGTGGGGTCCCGGGACCAGCGGAATGCCAACCCCTGGTGCTCGTCGGTCTGCTGCATGTATGCCACCAAGCAGGCGGTCATCGCCAAGGAGCACGACGGCAGCATCCAGCCGACGATCTTCTATATGGAGATGCGGGCCTTCGGCAAGGACTTCGACAAGTACGTCGACCGCGCCAAGAACCAGTACGGCGTGGTTTACCGTCGGACCATGGTCTCCGACATCAAGGAGGAGCCCGGAAGCGGGAACCTTCTGCTCCGGTATGCCGCCCCCGACGGCGCTCTGGTGGACGAGATGTTCGACATGGTGGTGCTCTCCATCGGCTTCGAACCCCACAAGGATGCCCTTGCCTTCGCAAAAACCTTCGGCATCGAGGCCAACGTGCACCGGTTTGCCAAAACCGAAACCCTGGCGCCGGTGGAGACCAGCCGGGAAGGGGTTTACGTCACCGGCACCTTCCAGGGGCCCAAGGACATTCCCGAGACGGTGGCCCAGGGCAGCGCCGTGGCCGGCCGGGCCATGGCCCTTCTGGGCGAGGCCCGGGGCACCGAGATTGAGGCGGTCCAGTTGCCGCCTGAAACCGACATCACCGGACAGGCCCCGCGGGTGGGGGTGTTTGTCTGCCACTGCGGCATCAACATCTCCCAGACCGTGGATGTCAAGAAGGTGGCCGAGGAGATGCGCGCGCTGCCGGATGTCGAATATTCCGACGACCTCATGTATGCCTGCGCCCCCGACGGCCAGGAACGGATCAAGGAGATCATCCGGGAAAAGGGCCTCAACCGGGTCATCGTGGCCTCCTGCACGCCCCGGACCCATGCCCCGCTCTTTCAGGACACCATCCGGGACGCCGGACTGAACAAGTACCTGTTCGAGCTTGCCGACATCCGGGAGCAGTGCTCCTGGTGCCACATGGGCCAGAAGGAGGTCGCCACCCGGAAGGCGACGGAGATCGTCAAAATGAACGTCGCCAAGGCGCGGTTGCTCCAGCCGGTCCAGACCGATTCGGTATCCGTCATCCCGGGCGCCATGGTGATCGGCGGCGGCATCGCCGGCATGACAGCGGCCCTGGCCCTGGGAGACCAGGGGTTTGACGTCCACATCGTGGAAAAAGAGGAGCATCTGGGCGGCCTTGCCGCCGGGGTCTACCGGACCCTGGACGGCTCCGACGTCCAGTCCTTTGTCAAGGCCAGGATCGACCAGGTGGCGGCCCATCCCAAAATCAGCGTCCACAGGGGCGCGGAGGTCGACGGCACCGGCGGATATATCGGCAATTTTCAGACCACGCTCACCAACGGCGACGTGTTTGACCACGGGGTCATCGTCGTGGCCAGCGGCGGTGTGGAGTATACGCCCACGGAATACGGGTACGGGGAGAGCGACCGCATCATCACCCAGCGGGAGCTGGAAAAGCGGATCGCCCAGGGCATGGCGCCGGCCGCCCAGCATTTCCTGATGATCCAGTGCGTGGGGTCCCGGGAGGAGCCCAATAACTACTGCTCCCGGATCTGCTGCCAGGACGCCGTGAAGAACGCCATCGCCATCAAAAAAGCCTCCCCGGCGGCCCAGGTGACGATCCTGTACCGGGATATCCGGACCTACGGCCTCCGCGAGGACTACTATACGCGCGCGCGGGAGCTGGGGGTGCTGTTCGTCCGTTTCGAGCCGGATCGGAAACCCGAGGTGAAGGCGGCGGGCGGGCGGCTGCAGGTTGACGCCTACGACTACGTCCTCAACCGGGAGATGCGTTTCGCTCCCGACTGGGTGGTGCTCTCCACGGGCCTGAGGCCCCATCCCCTGACCGAGAAGATCGGTCGCCAGTACAAGCTGACGGTCAATCCGGACGGATATTTCCTGGAGGCCCACGTGAAGCTGCGGCCCGTGGATTTCCCCAGCGAGGGCCTTTATGTGGCCGGCCTGGCCCACGCGCCCAAGAACCTGGACGAGACCCTGAGCCAGGCGCTGGCTGCGGCCGGGCGGGCGGGGGTGGTGCTCTCCCATGACCGGCTGACGGTGTCGGGGATCATCTCCAAGCACAACCGGGACATCTGCATGTCCTGCCTGGCCTGCCTGCGGCTCTGCCCGTTCGGGTCGCCGTTCATTGACGAGGACGGGAAGATCAGCCACAACGAGATTCTCTGCACCGGCTGCGGCATCTGCGCCGGCATCTGCCCCGCCAAGGCATTTCAAGTCAACAGCTTCCGGGACGACCAGATCATGGCCATGATCGACGCCGCCACGGAAATGGAATGAAGAGGCGCCGACGCATCATGAACGGAACCCTGCGGATTACGTATAAAGAAAAGGAAGATACACCATGACCGGATTACCACAAACGGCAATGCAGGAGACGGCGGCCCTGCTGGAGGTGCCGAGGGAGGCGCCCCCGGGATGGGAGCCTAAAATCCTCGCCATCGCATGCCATTACTGCGCATTTGCGGCGGCCGATCTGGCGGGAGTCATGCGGCTCTCTTATTCTCCGAACGTCATGATCATCCGGCTGCCCTGCACCGGCAAACTGGACCACAGCTATGTGCTCCGCGCTTTTGAACGGGGCGTCGACGGCCTGTTCGTGGCCGGGTGACTGGAGGGGCAATGTCATTTCCTGGAAGGAAATCTGAACGCCAAGAAACGGATCCATCACCTGAAAAAACTGTTACCCCAAGTAGGCATCGATCCTGAGCGGCTTGACATGTACAACCTCTCTGCGGCCATGGGGCCGAGGTGGGCGGAGATCTGTACCGAGTTCACGGAGAAAATCAGAGCGCTCGGTCCGTCTCCCATCTGGTTTGCTCTCACGGAAGCAAAGGAAAGGAGTAAGGCAGGATGATCGTCGGAGAACAAAAACCCCTGGAAGAAATTTGGGACATGATCAAGGGTCACAAAAAGGTCCTGGTCTTCGGCTGCAACACCTGTGTGGCGGTATGCCAGCAGGGCGGCAACAAGGAAGCGGAGATCATGGCGTCCATGTTGCGGATGAAGGCCGTGAAAGAGGGCGTTGACATCGAAATCACCGATTCCGGCATCGAAAGACAGTGCGAGCATGAGTTCTTCGAGAAGGCCGAGAGCCGGATCCAGAATACCGAGGCCGTGTTGAGCACCGCCTGCGGCATCGGCGTGCAGTTCATGGCGGAAAAATACGCAAAACCCATCTATCCCGGCCTGAACACCACGTTCCTGGGGGCCGTGGAGAAATTCGGCGTGTATACCGAGCGCTGCCAGGCCTGCGGCACGTGCATTCTCGGACAGACCGGAGGGATCTGCCCTATTGCTCGGTGCGCCAAGCGCGTGTTGAACGGCCCCTGCGGGGGATCCACCAAGGGGAAATGCGAGATCAGCAAGGATGTGGACTGCGCCTGGCAGCTCATCGTGGACCGCCTGAAGCTGCTGGGGCGGATGGACGACTACGAGGCGTTGACCCCCATTAAGGACTGGTCCACCGACAGAGCCGGCGGACCCCGCAAACTGGTGAGGGAGGACCTGTTGAATGAGTAAAGAGTGCAAGACCCCAAGCAAGCTGGAAAAGATTCTCGCCGCGGGCCATTTTGGCGTCACCTCCGAGTGCGGTCCGCCCCGGGGAAGCGACCCCGAGGCGATCGGCGAGAAGGCCGCCCTGATCCGGAACCATGTCGACGCCATCAACATCACGGACAACCAGACCTCCGTCTGCCGGATGTGCTCTCTCGCGGCCTGCATCCGTCTCAAAACCCTGGGCGTGGAGCCGGTGCTGCAGATGGTGACGCGGGACCGGAACCGGATCGCCCTCCAGAGCGACATCCTGGGGGCGGCGTCATGGGATATCAACAATATCCTCTGCCTCACCGGCGATCACCAGAGTTTCGGCGACAACGCCAAAGGGCAGAACGTCCATGATCTGGATTCGATGCAGTTGCTCCAGACCGTCCGGATGATGAGGGATGAAAGCAAATTCCTGGGCGGGGACGAGATCAAGCGCCCGCCCAGGATGTTCATCGGCGCCGCGGCCAACCCCTTTGCGGACCCGTACGAGATCCGCGTGTCCCGCCTGGCGAAGAAAATCGCCGCCGGCGCCGAATTCATCCAGACCCAGTGCATCTACAACATGGAGAAATTCGAAGACTGGATGAAAAAGGTCGTGGACCGCGGGCTTCATGAAAAAACGTACATCATGGCGGGGCTGACGCCCATGAAATCCGTGGGGATGGCCCGGTACATGAAAAACAGGGTGCCGGGAATGGACGTTCCGGACGCCATCGTGAAACGCCTGGCCGATACGCCCAAGGAAAAACAGGCTGAGGAGGGGATCAAGATCTGCATCGAGCAGATTCTGCGCCTCAAGGAGGTCAAGGGGATCGCCGGCTTTCATATCATGGCCATCGAGTGGGAAGAGAAGGTGCCGGAGATCGTGGAGGCGGCAGGTCTGTATCCTCGGCCGGAAGTGTAGGAGGAACCATGAAGACCTTTAACGACCTGATAGACGAAGTTCAAGAGCCCGGCCTGTGCCACCGGTGCGGCGGATGCGTGACCTTCTGTACTTCGATCAACTATGGCGCCCTGAAGCTCGGAGACGACGGCTCCCCCCAGTACGCGGACCGTGAAAAGTGCATCGAATGCGGCCTGTGCTATTCCATCTGCCCGGAAATCGATGAATACCAGGAGGAGACGAAAAAGGTGTCCGGCTGGACGCCGCCCATGGGCCATATCATCGAAACCATGACGGCGCGGGCCCTTGACCCGACAATCCGCGCCAAGGCCACGGACGGCGGCGTGGTGACGGCCCTTCTGGTCCACCTGTTCGACCGGGGGCACATCGACGGCGCCATCGTGACCCGACAGACCGGGCCTTTCGAGCGGGATCCCATGCTGGCGACGACACGCCAGGAGATCATCGATTCGGCGGGGTTCTATTTCGACAGCTCCCACGGGGTCAAGCATTTCGGGCATGACTATTCCACCTATTCCCCGTCGGTCCAGGAATTCCGGCCCATGATGCAGAAAGGGCTCCGGCGGGTCGCCCTGGTGGGAACCCCCTGCCAGATCAAGACCCTCCGGAAGATGGAGGCCATGAGCATCGTTCCGTCCGACAGCATCAAGATCACCCTGGGTCTCTTCTGCTCGGGCAATTACATCTTCGACGAGGAGGAGCGGAAGAAACTGGAGGAGATTGCGGGGATCGCCTGGTCCGATGTCCGGAAGATCAACATCAAGGACGAGCTGATGATCCATCTGACCTCGGGCCGCCTCAAAACGGTTCCCCTGGAGGGCATCGATTTTATGAAGCGCTACGCCTGCCGTTTCTGCCCGGACTATGCCTCCGAGTATGCCGACGTCTCCTTCGGCGGCATCGGCGCGGAGGAGGGGTGGACCACCGTGATCACCCGCTCGCCCATCGGGCGCGCCATCATGGCCGATGCCAGGGGCAACACCCTGGAGCTCTATGATGTCTCCAATCGACCCGAGATGACCACGGAAATCCGGGACCGGATCCGGGACAAATCGATGAAGAAAAAAGCCTACTCCAAGCGGATGCACGACTCCCTTGTCCGCTCGCAGCGAGGCGGGCGGGGCTGAGTCGGATAGCCGGCGCCGTCCCTTTTCTAGGTTGCGGCCTTTCCCGACGTCTCGGGGGCCGCAACCCTTTTTTTGGCGGATGACGCCCCGACATCATGGGGATTGGGAACATGGGCGCTGGATGAGCAGGGTGCCGGGGGCTTTCCGAATCTCCGTGGAATGCGGTGTGGATGAACGGTCGGAAGGAGCGGAACCATGGAAGATAAGATACTGGAGGCCATCAAAAAAGCGGGGAAGCCGGTGAGGCCGGGCGACATTGCGGAGGCCGTCGGCATGGACGGCGCGGAGGTCTCCAAGGTGATTGCCAAACTGAAGAAGCAGGGCAGGGTGATCTCCCCCAAACGGTGCTACTACGCCCCCGCGGAGGAGTAGCAGGACACCAGCGGTCCGATGGGTCGAACCCCCGGCGGTGCGGCCGCCCGGGGGATCCTTCGGGATGAGATGCCGGTTATTTCTCCGGCTGGAGTTCGTCCAGGGACAGCTCGCCCTCCGACGAGAAGGGAAGGGAGGACGGGAGAAGGAATCCACCCTCGATGCGGACGCTGCCGTAAACGCGGTATTTGAGGGCGTCCCGGTTTTTCATTTTTACGAACCCCTCGACCATGTCCATCGTCGAGGAATAGAGGGTCATGGGGACAAGGGTGGTGCCGTAGGCGGGCAGGGTCGTCTCGATCGGTGAGACGCCCCGGGCAAAGGCCTTCCCGTTGACCTCGAGGCTGACGTCCGCGCCCTTCAGGGTCAGCGGCACATCGTTGGTGTTGAAGATGCGAAGGGTCACGCCCATGACCATCTCGAAAAAGGTCGCGCTCTCCACCTCGATCCGGCTGAGGGAAATGCGCGGCGTCTCAAGCCGTTTGCCCAGGGCGGCGCACCCGCCCAGGATGCCGGCGGCGGCAAGGATGACCACCCCGCCCAGAAACCACGAGCGAAGGTGCGTCCACAGCCTGGCGTGAGGGCTGCTTTTCGTTTCAGCCTTGGAGCTTCGGGTTGTTCCGGTGTCGGTTTGCATCGCGTCGGGTTTTCTTTTCGAGGTTTTTTTGAAGGGCATCCGTGAGGTTGATGCCGGTCTGGTTGGCGATGCAGACGAGCACGAACATCACATCCGCAAGTTCATCCGCGAGGCCGTCCATATGGGTTTCCATCGGAGCATGCGGCGTTTCCCCGCAGGCGCCTTTGAAGCTCTGGTCCCCGAATACGCGGGACATGATCCGGGCGACCTCGCCGACCTCTTCGACCAGTTGGGCGAGGTTGGTCAGCTCGGAGAAGTAGCGGACCCCGAAGGTCCGAACCCAGTCATCCACCATGGCCTGGTAGGCATCGATGCTTGTCGCCGTCATGTATCCCCATCCGTCATCTTGATCGGGCGCACCCGGTCGGTATCTGAATCATCGCCGAAAAGAAAGCAGGCAGGGCGGCCCCTGCGACCCTACGGATAGCACAGTTTTTCTAAAAGGAAAAGCCGTGCGCCGCGTCGGGTTCGGATTTCAGGCATCGTAAAGGGGGGGGCCTGGGGCATTGCCGGCTCGGCGCGACCTTCAGGCCCTGGGCGGAAGAAAAATATCGGAAAGGAGATCCGCGACTTGACCGGAATGAGGCCGTCTGTTAGAAAATTGAAAGTCGTTTGATGCGGTTGGACGCGGCGTTCAATCGATGATGCTTTCCACCACGAATTGAAATGGAGACGTCCCGGGGGATGAACATACTGATTGCGGAGGATGATTTTGTTGCGCGCCGGATACTTCACAAGATGCTCGAGAAGCTGGGGCACCAGGTCATTTCGTGCGAGAACGGCCTGAAGGCATGGGAGGCCATTCGAAACAACGAGGCCAGGCTGGCCATCCTGGACTGGATGATGCCCAAGATCGACGGCCTGACCCTCTGCCGGAAGATTCGGGAGGAGAAGCTGCCTGAATACGTCTATGTTATTCTGCTGACCAGCAACGATCAGAAGTCGGACATCGTGGAGGGGCTGAACGCGGGCGCGGACGACTATATGACCAAACCCTACGACCCCTATGAGCTGAAGGCCCGGATCCGCTCGGGGCAGCGCGTCCTCAAGCTCGAAGACGACCTGAAATCGACGACCTCCCAGCTCCTCCATTCTGAAAAGCTGGCCTCTCTGGGGACCTTGTCGGCGGGAATCGCCCACGAAATCAATACCCCCATGCAGTACCTGCAGTATAACACCCTGTTCCTCCAGGAATCCTTTGCGGGGATTGTGAACCTGCTGAAGGCTTACGGAAGCCTGGAAAGCCGAATTGCCGGGATCGGCGCCGTCCAGCCCCTCTTCCGGGAGGTCAGGGATATCGAAAACGAGATCGACCTTGCCTACATCCTGGAGGAAATCCCGCGCGCCGTCCGGGAGTCTATCGAAGGGGTGGCGCACGTCACGGAGATTGTCCGGTCCATGAGGGAGTTCACCCATCCCGGCAACCGCCAGATCGCCCCCATGAACATCAACGAGGCCGTCTCCAACACGATACGGGTCACCCAGAATCAATGGACCCGCGTGGCGGATATCCGGCTGGATCTCGAGCCGGATCTGCCGCTGGTCCCCTGCATTCAGGGCGAATTCAACCAGGTGGTCCTGAACCTGATCGTCAATGCGGCCCATGCCATTGAAGAGCGGATCGACAAGGATCCCGATGCCGAACGCGGCATCATCTCCATCGTCACCCGTAGAATGGAAAACCATGTCGAGGTCCGTGTCCAGGACAACGGAACCGGCATTCCCGACATGATCCGTCCGAAAATATTCGACCCGTTTTTCACCACCAAGGAAGTGGGCCGGGGAACCGGTCAGGGGCTTGCCATTTCACGGTCGGTTATCGTCGACAGGCTGGGCGGACGCCTGACCTTTGACTCCCGGGTGGGTGAAGGAACCACATTCATCGTCCGGCTTCCCCTGGATCCGGCGCCCCCCCCGGTCCGATGAGGGGCTGCCCCCGCCGCCCCATCGACGGGCATTTCAGGCCCGGGCGTGACGCGCCTTTCACCCCGGCGGAAGCGAAGCCGCCAGGCAAGGAGACATGTATGGCAGAAAATCTCAAGAAAATGTATCAGACCATCATCGAGGACCATTTCCCGCCCGACATGGAGATCAGTTTCGTGGAGGGGGGCCGGCGTCAAACCCTCTTCTATGAGAAGGTCCTGTGGACCATCGACGGCGTTCAGAAGGGGCTGCGCTACGGCGAAAACCCCGGCCAGGAAGCGGCGCTCTATCGCCTTGTCAACGGCAACCTGATGCTGGGGGAAATCCGGACCATCCTGCCGGGGCAGTATCTGGCCTCCGACATCGAACTGCTCCAGTCGGGGAAGCACCCCGGCAAGACCAACCTGACCGATGCGGACAATGCCCTGAATATTCTCAGGTATCTCGACGGCAAGCCCTCCGCCGTGATCGTCAAGCACAACAACCCCTGCGGCGTGGCCCAGGCGGACACCCTGGCGGATGCCTACGCCCGGGCCCACATGGCCGACCGGGTGGCCGCCTTCGGCGGCTGCATCGCCCTCAACCGGCCGGTGGACAGGGCCACGGCCGAGGCGGTCTCCGACCAGTATGCCGAGGTCGTGGTCGCCCCCGATTTCGAGGAAGGTGTTCTTGCGATCCTGGGGCGGCGAAAGAACCTCCGCGTCATCCGCATCGGCAATATCGCCCGCCTCCAGACCTTCATCGGCAAACGGTTCGTGGAATTCAAGAGCCTGATCGACGGCGGCCATATCGTCCAGTGGTCGTTTGTTCCGGAGGCGAGGACCCCTGCGGATTTCAAGCTTGCCGAGTGCGAGCACCAGGGGAAGACCTACCGGGTCCGCCGGGCGCCGACCCCCGGGGAGTATGAAGACCTGCTCTTCGGCTGGCTGGTGGAGTCGGGCATCACCTCCAATTCCGTGATTTACGTCAAGGGCCTCGCGACCGTGGGCATCGGCACGGGAGAGCAGGACCGCGTCGGCGTGGCCGAGATCGCGCGGGACAAGGCCTATCGAAAGCTGGCCGACCGCTATTGCTTCGAGGCCTGGGGCATTCCCTACAATGATTTGTGGGAACCGGACAAAAAGGCCGAGATTGATGGGCGGGTCGCGGCCGAGAGAGGGGGGCTCATCGGGGCCGCCATGGTCAGCGACGCTTTTTTCCCGTTCCGGGACGGCATCGATGTCGGCATCCGGGAAGGGGTGACGGCCGTGGTCCAGCCCGGCGGATCATCCAACGACCACCAGGTCATCGAGGCCTGCAACGAGGCGGATGTGACCATGGTCTACACCGGCCAGAGAAGTTTCAAACATTAAATTTGCATCCCGGGGCATCCAGGGGCCGACGGGGCGTCATCCGGCGGCGGGGTCTCCGGCCCCGGGCTCTATGGTAAGGATGTCCATCCCGCCGTCCAGGCGGGACCGGGCCAGCTCCACCAGATGGCGGTGATGGGTAAAGAAGATGACCTGGGTCTCCCGGGAGAGTTCGAGGAGGGCCTCCAGGGTGGCCCCGGCCCGGCGGTCGTCGAACTGGACGAGGATGTCATCCACGATGAAGGGGAGGGGTGCGTTGTTTTTGAGGAAGGCCTCGAGGCTGGCCAGGCGGATGGCGAGATAGAGCTGATCGGCGGTGCCGTCGCTCATGCCGGAAACGTGGACCGCCTCCCTGCCGCCGGGGCGGACCCCCGCGATCACCACTGTGTTGGTTTCGTCCACCTCGAGCCGCAGCCCCTCAAAAGAGCCCAGGGTCATCCGCGAAAAGAGCGTGGCGGCGCGCCGGACGATGGGCCCCTGGTTTTTTTCGCGATACCGCTCCATGGCCCGGTTGAGCAGTGCCCCGGCCAGTTTTAGGCGCAGAAACCGCAGGGCGTCCCCCCGGATGGCTGCGATGAGCGCCTGGCCCTGCTCGGCCAGGTCCGCCGCCTGATGTCCGCCGTCCATCTTGGCGAGTTCCGTTCGATGCCCGCCGATGGCCTGATCCAGATCGGATTTTTCCTGATCCAGCCGTGCCAGGGACTCGGTCATCCGGGTGAGTTGAAGGTCCAACGTGTCCGGGTCCACCGACGAGGCGTCCGCGATGAACGCGCCGAGGGGCCGGCCCCCGCTGAGAGACCGCAGCTGGGCCGCTGTCCGCTCCAGGTCGGCTTCGGTGCGCCGCCGCGCCTCGGACCTCGCCTCGGCGCCCCGGAGTCCATCCATGCCGTCGCAGCCGGCTTCCCGGCAGAGGATGTCGAGATGGGAGGTTGCCCGCTGGATCTGTTCGGAAGCCTCCCGGAGGGCGTCGCGCTCCTGTGCGAGCTGTCTTTCTGTCCCTTCCCGGGCAGCCTTGATCCTGAGGGCGTGGGCAAGCCGGGTGTGGAGTTCCCGGACCGCCTGCGTCGGCGTCAGGCCAAGCAGGTCCGGCGCCTGAGATGCAGCGGCATCCCGGACCTTTTCCGCAAATGCCGCCATATCCCGGTCGATGCCGCGGATGCGCGCCGCCAGGATATCGGCGTCCCGGATTTTTTCGAAAAGAAGATTCATCTCCGACAGGATGCTGTTGGCCTGGGCCGGGGATGCGCCGCCGTCCAGCCCCAGGGGACGGACGGCCTCCTCCCACTGGCGCCGCCAGGCGGCCTGGTCCTCGGCCGTTCGTTCCTCGCGCTTGCGGGCTTCCCGGAGCTCCTCCATGCGCTGGTTCAGGTCTTCAGACAGCTTGGTTTTTCGGGCCTCGACGGATTCATTCCGGGATACGGCAGCCCTGGCCTGCGCCAGGAGGCGGGACAGCCTCGGCGGGGGATCTCCTGCGGCGACAGGGGGATCGAGGCGGGCGGCGACGGCTTCCCGGTATTGGCCGATCTGCCGGAGGAGCGCGTTGGTTTGAGCCCTGCGATCCCGGATGCCTGCGATCCGGTTCGCCAGGTCCGCCTGGCGGAGGAGCCATCCCCGCATCTCCCGCGGGGAGAGGGGATGGATTCCGGCGCCTTTCCAGAGGCCGATCCATGCGCCATGGGCTTCGGCGGATTCCGCCGCAACAGCCTCGGCGGCGATCCCGGCCTGCCGGCTGCGGGCCAAAAGTCGCTCCTGTTCGGCGAGAAGGGAGGCCTTGGCGGCCACCCGCTCGGCCTCCCGGCGAAGCCGGTCCGACAGGTCGTCGGCGTCGCGGACCAGGGCTTCAAATTGGTCGGCCCCGCGGCCGACGGATCCATCGAAACCCCGGGCAGCCCCCGCCTCTCCGTGGATGGGGCGGTGTGTTTCCCACGCCCTGCGGAGGTCACGCCAGGCCTGGTCCCTTCGGCTCCTGGCGTCGGTGAGATCCGCCTCCGTGGGGACACCGCCCGAGAGGGCGAGCCTGCGGAGTTCCGCGTCGATCTCCCCGAGGCGGTCGGCCAGGGATGCCGCCTCGGCCCGATGCTTTGCCAGGCGGTCTTCGACCGAACGGAGGCGCAGTTCGAATGCGTCCACGGTTTCCGTCGAGGGGAGGGGCAGCCGTTCGAGGGCCTCGGGCGGGCCCGTCCACAGGGGAAGCCGCGACAGGGCGATCTTCAGCCCGGTTTCCGCGTCATGAAGCTCCCGCTGAAGGGCCTCCGCCCGGGATTCGAGATCTGCAGAGGCCGCCGCCTCGGATATGGCCAGTTTGAGATCCGTCTGGTCGACGGGGGCGGGAAGGTCGGCCATGTCGATTTTCAGCCGCTCCGTTCGGAGGGCGAGCTTCCCGATCTCTTCATCGATGCCCGCCCTTCGGGCCTGAAGCCGCTCATACCGGGCGGTCAGCTCCTGAATGCGGATGACGGCGGGCTTCCTGACGCGGAGGGCATCGGCCTGCTCCAGGGGGATGTCCCTGCCAAGGGCGCGGAGACGCTCCCGGGCCTCGATGCGGGCGCTGGAAAGCAGCCCCTCGAGGCGCAGGCGGTCCGAGGCCGCCTTCTGGACGCTGCCGGCCTCCTGAAACAGGGCTTCGACGGCCTCGGCGGCGTCGATCATGGCATCCGGGACGGTCAACCCTTCCAGGTCCCGAAGAAGCTCCTCGATCCGCTGCCGGGATCGGGACTGGCGGCTTTCGGCGATGCGGAGGGCCTCGACGGCCGAGAGATGCCGTTCTCCGAAATCCACGGGAAGCAGCACGGCTGTTTTGACCGTTTCATAGTGGTCCGACAGCTCCCTGTGACGGGCTATGGCCGGAAGGGCGTCCCGGATGCGCATCAACCGATTCCGCTGCCGCGTTTCCCGCTCCAGGTCCGCCTCGATCCGGGCCTTGCGCTCCATGGCTTCACGGAAGGCCTGGTCGTGGAGAACCCAGGCCTGGCCGGGAAGCTGGGCCTCCCGGAGGGCCTTCCGGATCTTCTGGAGTTCGGCGAGGCCGGCGTTGACGGCGGGCTTCTGGGCGCCCGGCTTGAAAAGGGTTTCGGCTTCGGTCTTGAGGTCGCCCAGAACCTTCCGAAAATCGGCGATGCCCGCGCCGGCGGCGAAGAGGATCTGGCCGGCATCCCCTGTACCCTGAAGGATGGCCCGCCCCCCGTCGGCCAGGCCGGCGTGGTCGATGCCGAACAGGGTGGCGAACAGGCCCTCGTCCACGCCCCCCAGCAAGCCCCGCAGGCGTGTCTCCTCAACGACGGCGATGTCGTCCGGACCGCGGAGAGTGTGGACCCGGCCCTTGCGCCGGATGATTTCCAATCGCCTGCCGTCGCGCCCCTCTATGAGGGCGCCGATGCGCAGTTTTCCGTAGGGGTGGATGAAATCGTCGGCGGTGCGGGCCGGAATGCCGAAGAGCATCTGGCGGAGGGCGCGGAGCGCCGAACTCTTGCCGGCCTCGTTGGGCCCGAAAACCAGATGAAACCCGGATGTCTCCTCGCGAAAGCGGAGGGTCGCATCCGTGAACGGGCCGAAGGCGATCAGGTCGAGACGGAGAATCCTCATCGGGGCCGTCCCCGGCCAAGAAGCCGGCCGAGGAGCATGGGCCGGACGCCCCGGGCCGTCTCGGCAAGCCAGGCGTGCGGATCATCCGCCGGGCCGGCCAGGGCGTCCCGCACCTCCTTGGGCAGCTTTTTGAAGAGCTCCGCCATGACGCCGTCCATCTCCGCCATGAGGGAGGGATCCGAGGCGATGCCGTCGGCAAGCGTCAGCAGCTCCCCGATGGGGCTGTCTTCGATGATTTCCATGTCCGCCGGCGAAGCGGTGCGGATCTCCATGGATTCCACCCAGACGGCTCCGCCGCCGGCATCCAGGAGATCGAGACGGAGCTGGTTGAGCCATCGCTCCGGGTCGGCCGAGAGCGGGTCATGAACGGCGGACCGGCCGGAGAGGGCGATGCGGACGGCCATGGGAAGCCCGCTGTTTTCCTCCAGGAGGCGCAGGGTCTCGTCACATGCCGCCCCCACGGCGTCATGGGCATCGGCGGCATCCCGCACGTCGACGTCGATGCGCTCCCACCGGATGCGGTCCAGCCGGTGGAACAAGGCGGCGCTGACGTATCCGTCGGCCGTGGTGACGATCATGCAGCCTTTGGGACCGGTTTCGCGGATATGGCGCCCCTGGATGTTTCCCGGAAAAATGACGGGGGGGTTCTCGCACAGGACCTCCCGCTGGTGGACATGGCCCAGGGCCCAATACTGGTATCCCCTGGCGCGCAGATCATCCAGGCTGCAGGGGGCATAGGGTTCGTGGCCCTCCCGCCCCGTGGCGCAGGTATGGAGCATCCCGATGTTGACGACCCCCGGCAGGGCGTCGGGATACCGCGCGGCAAGGTTGTTCTTGACCGCCGGGGCGGAAAATCCCTGGCCGTGGACGGCGACGCCGATCTTCTCCAGAAGGACCGTTCCGGGCCGGTCGGCGGGGAGGATATGGACATTGTCGGGAAGCCTCAGGGTCCGGGACATCCGGCTTTCAGCGTCGTGGTTGCCCGCGATGATGCAGACGGGGATGCCAGCCTCCCTGAGGCGGGCCATCCGCGCGGCGAAATAGAGGCCCGTGTTGTAGTCCTGCCAGTCCCCGTCGTAAAGATCGCCCGAGATCAAAAGCAGGTCGGCCGGCCGGCTGACGGCTTCCTCGATGAGGCCGTCAAAGGCCTTTCGGGCCGCGCCGCGGATTGCCTCGACCGGCGCGCCTTCGTAGGCAGGAAGGTTCCGGAGGGGGCTGTCGAGATGGATGTCTGCGGTATGGATAATGGTCGGCATGGCGTGCTCCTTTTTGGGGCGTGATGCTTCCCGCGCGGGGCATTCATTTGGACGCGGTGGTCCGCGGCGGGCATACCCTATCCCAATCGGCCCGTCCGGATCAAGGATAATGTCGGGGCGGGGATGGCTATGGCGGGCTTCCGCCCGGATATGGAAATCTGAATGATAAATGTGGCGCCATTCCTTGAAAAATCCGGCAGCCGTCGCAGATTATAGAAAGACGGCCATGGAGATGCCGCATCCTCCCATCGTTGAGCAAGGGGGGACAATATGATGCGGAATGACCGTCGGCTCGATATTTAATCTGAATAATACAAAAGGTTGACGAGCGATTATGCCCCCGAGGGAACCCATACAGCTTCTCGTTGTTGACGACGAACAATCCATCCGGCGCCTGTTTGAAAAGGAGCTGTCGGCGGCGGAAAGAAGCGTGGCAACGGCGGGAACCGCCAAAGAGGCCCTGATGCTTGTCCGAAGGCGGCAGTTCGATGTCATTGTCCTGGATATCCAACTGCCCGACGGCAACGGCATTGAACTGATGGAGCGGTTCAGGAAGGCCTCCATGGGCGCGGAGATCATCCTCATCACCGGGTTCGGGGATATCGACAGCGCGGTGGAGGCGATGAAGCGAAGCGCCTACGACTATATCACCAAGCCCTTCAACCTGGATCGGCTGGAGCTGGTCATCGAAAAGGCGTACCAGCGGGCCTGCCTTCAACGGGAAAACCGCCTGCTTCGCCACAAGCAGGGGGAGGCCCCGACCGATACCCTCATCGGCACCTCTCCGACGCTGGCCCACGTGAGATACCTGGCGGACAAGGTTGCCCCGACGCAAGTGCCGGTGCTCATCACCGGCGAAAGCGGCACCGGCAAGAACGTCGTCTCGCGGAACATTCACCACCAGAGCCGGCGGTCCGGATTCCCGCTGATCACCAAAAACTGCGGGACCCTCCAGAAGGAGCTGATACTGAGCGAGCTTTTCGGGTATCGGAAGGGGGCATTCACCGGCGCGGCCGAATCGCGGGACGGCCTCCTGGCCCTGGCCCACAAGGGGACCCTCTTCCTCGACGAGATCGGGGAACTGCCCATGGACGTCCAGGCCTCCCTGCTGCGGGTCCTGGAAAGCCAGACCTTCCGCAGGGTCGGGGGACAGGATGAGCGACGCGTCGATATCCGGTTTATCTTCGCCACCAACCGGAACCTGACCGAAGAGGTGGAGGCCGGCCGTTTCAGCCAGGCGCTCTACCACCGGATCAATGTTTTCAATATCGAGCTGGCGCCGCTTCGGGAGCGAAAAGAGGATATCCCGCTCCTGATTGAACATTTCCTGCGGAAACTGAGCATGGGGCCCCTTCCCTGCCAGGTGTCGAAACCGGCCAGGCAGTGCCTCATGGCCTATGACTGGCCCGGGAATATCCGCGAACTCCAAAATGTGATCGAGCGGGGGATCATCCTGGCCGAGGACGGATGGATCACGGAACGGGGCCTGCCCCGGGAGCTGGTGGAGGCGACCCGGGATGCGCCCGCGAGGGACACGCCCTTTTTCAGCCTGATGGAAATGGAGAAAGACCATATCCAGCGGGTTTTGAGATATGTGGGCGGGAACCGGGCCAAGGCCTCGGAGATCCTCGGCATCGGCCGAAAAACCCTCTATCGGAAACTCAAGATCTATGAAATGGAGGGTGAGGAGATGCCCTCCGTCAACTGAGGTAGCCCGATGAATGCAACCATATCCCTGAAACTGTTCGCCACACTGGCAAATCGGATGCCGCCGGATTCAGACCGGTATCCCATCGCCCCCGGGACGACCGTCCAGGACATCGTCTCCAGACTCGACATCCGCGAAGGCGAGGCCAAGCTCATTTTCGTGAACAACAAGCGTGCGCTCCTGGCATCGGTGCTGAGCGACGGCGACCGGCTGGGCATCTTCCCGCCGGTGGGAGGCGGGTGATGGGCGAGGTCGCAGGGCCTGGCGCGCCGGAGGAGATGGCGCAGGCGATCCGGGGCGCGGTCCGGGGGGCTTTTCTCCCCGACGGTACGCCGTACGATGGCATTGGCACATCCGCGGTGGCTGAAATCGCCCGAAGATTCCAGAAAGCCGGCTGGGAGGTGGAGCGGGCCGCCATCGACATCCGGGTCTGGCCCGAGCGCTACACCCGGAACATGAAGACCTTCTCCCCGGCGGACCAGGCAAGGCTGTTGGGGGCCACGGTGACGGTGGTGGGCCTGGGCGGGCTCGGCGGGACCGTGACCGAGATTCTGGCCAGGGACGGCATCGGCACCCTCCGCCTCGTTGACGGAGACCGGTTCGACGAGAGCAATCTCAACCGGCAGCTCTACAGCACGGTGGCTGGGCTGGGGATGCCCAAGGCGGAGGCGGCCCGCCGGCGGATCGCCCAGGTCAATCCTTCCGTAGCGGTCTCGGCCCATGGGGTCTTTCTGGATCAGGATACGGCGGCCGGGCTGATCCGGGGATCCGACGTGGTGGTGGACTGCCTGGATACCCTCAAGTATCGATTTATTATGGAATCCGCGGCAAAGGCGCTGGGGGTTCCCCTGGTTTCAGCCGCCATTGCCGGCGTTGCCGGCCATGTGACGACCATTTTCCCGGAGGACGAGGGGCTTTGCCTGGTATACGGCGATCGGGAGACCGTCGACGAAAAAGGAGTCGAGCGGTCCCTGGGGTGCCTCCCCCACGCCATCACCATTCTCTCGGCCCTGGAATGCGCCGAGGTCGTCAAGCTCCTTCTGGGGAGCCCTGAGACCCTCAGAAACCGTCTGCTGGTCATGGACCTCTCGGATTACACCTTCGAGATCATGGAACTGGCGTAAGCGGCCGCGCCCATCACCCTCCGCGGACAACGCCCCGGCGGCGGGGCGAAAAAGAGCGGGGGCGGGCGTTTGCCCGCCCCCGCAGGGAACGACTGCGACCTGTCGAAAATTACCAGTTGAAGACCTTGTCGAGTTCTTCATCCGCGATATCGAAGGTGACATTGTGGGGTCCGATGGCCTCTCGCTTCATGAAGCGCGGCAGGCGGTCGTCTTCCTTCGTGAAGCCGGCCTTGCGGTTGAATTCGCGCTCCATGGACAGGATCTTCTTGCCCAGGGCCACCACGTCGTCGCCGGTCATGTTGAGGTCATACATGCCGTTGATGCTGTCCACCATGGCGCCGAAGGTCTCCTGCTGGTCGAGGATGGCGAAGGCGATGAACAGGCAGTAGCCCGTGGCGTCCAGGGCGGCCGTGGCGATTTGAAGGTTCCGCGACAGCTCGATCTGCCCTTCTTTGCCCAGGGGGTCGACGTCGCCGCCGACCTTGAGGATGTTGGTGGCGATGGCGTATCCGGCGGTATGGTCCGCGCCCATGGGCGTGGTGGCGTAGGTCACGCCGATGCCCTTGACGGCGCGGGGATCGTAGGCCGGCATGGCCTGGTTCTTGACCACCGGCGCCCGCTCGATCCCGAACGCCTTGGCCGTGAAGGCTGCGCCGTTGCCGATGATCCGCCCCATCGGCGTGCCCTTGCCCACCTCTTCCAGCAGTTTGATGGCGCCTTCGGCGTCACCGAACTTGAGCAGACCGGCCTCCATGGCCACGCCGATCGCCACGCCCATATCGATGGTATCGAGACCGATATTGTCGTCCATGAAGTCGAGCCTGGCGATGGCGTCCAGGTCACAGATGCCGCAGTTTCCGCCGTGGGCCCAGACCGTCTCGTATTCCGGCTGTTTGGTGATGTAGTTGCCGTCCTTGTCCACAAAGATGCCGGAGCACCGGATGGCGCAACCCACGTGGCAGCCGTGGGTGGGGTTCCCGCCGCGTTTCTGCTCCAGCTCGGCCTGGGCCTCGCCGCTGATCTTGGAGGCGTCGGCGTATTGGCCCTTCTGGAAATTGTAGGTCGGATACGCTCCTGCTTCGTTGATGACGTTGGTCAGAACGTTGGTGCCGTAGGCCGGAAGCCCTTCCCCCGTCACCGCGTGTTTTCTGAGGCCTTCCACAAAAAGCTTGTTGGCCGCCTTGAATCGCTCCGCATCCTTGGGTTTTCTCATCCCGCAGCCGGTGTCGTCCAGGATGATGACCTTGATGCCCTTGGCGCCCATGACCGCGCCGACGCCGCCCCGGCCAGCGTGGCGGGACGGCCGGAACTCCCGGTCGGTGACGGCGATGGAAGCGGCGCAGAGCTTCATTTCGCCGGCGGGGCCGATGGAGATCATGGCCACCTTCTCGCCATGCCGGGCTTTCATCTTGTCGGCCAGATCGTAGTTGGTCGTCATCTTGAATTCGTTGGCCGGGGTGATCTCAACCTTGTCTTTGTCGATGAAAATCTTGTAGAGATCATCGGATTTGTTTTCGCCTTCGAGGATGATGGCCGCATATCCCAGCCTTGCCATAACCTGGCCGGCCTGTCCGCCGGCGTTGGATTCCTTGATGCCGCCGGTCAGCGGGCTCTTGCAGCCGACCGAGATCCGTCCGGAGGTCGAAGCGGCGGAACCGCTCATCAGTCCGGGGGCAATGACGAGTTTATTCTCAGGGCCTAAGGGGTGGCAGTCCGGGGGGACTTCGCTGCTGACGACCATGGAGGTCATCGCCCTGCCGCCCATGCCGGCGTATGCGCCGAGATCGGTCACCGTGGCCTTGGGCCCGCCTGCCGCGCCAACGTCGATACGTAATATTTTGTCCATAACTTCACAGCCTCCTTGAAATGTTTGTTTTCGTTATTTGAGGTTTGATTATTCTGCGATCAGGAAGTTTTTTAACGATAGAAGAAGTGGGGTTACACATACAGATATAAAATAACTAATCGGTATTATTATATTAAAATCACTTCCCCATGTCAATACAAATACCTGGCCGATGGTCCGCATCGAAAAGCACCGCTGGGAGATTATCTATGCAAAATAGCTGCCAGGAAGAAAAACAGCGTGGGGCCGAATGCCGTCCCCGCCGCAACGATGGCGCGGCGGGGTGCGGCCGGCGCTCAGGCGGATGGGGGGGGAGGAGCGATGATGAACACATCTCCGTTATGGGCTTGGGGGCTGTCGTCCGCGGGGAGAACCCCGTCGGGCAGGTCGCGGCGGCTTGCACGAAAGCCATGCGCGAGAAAGCCTGGGCCCAGTTCCCGGATCAGCAGGTTGAAGAGCTTGACGGTGATGGTGCCTCTCAGGACGCCCGCCTCCGCAGCCGCCTCGTGGTAGGTGATGCCGCCCCGGAGACTCGCATAAAAGCCTCCGCGCCGCATGACCGCGCCCACCAGTCCCGGCATGGCCGAGGAAAGGGCCAGAACGTCGCCGTCCCTGACCCGGGCTTCGTCCATGTCATCCAAAGGCTTTCCGTTGAGAAACATCGTGCTGATTCTTCCCGTGATGTAATCGGGGGGGATTGCCCATTGGTCCTGCAGCAGGGATCTGATCGTGCATCCCGTCTCAACTGACACCCGGATACCTTTTTGAAACAGGGGGGCGAGTTCCGTCGCCGTGTCCGGAGACACGTGAATTCTGGGTATGGATGATTCCGTCATACATCCTCCGGCAATTGCGGCCTCAGCCGGTTTTAGCCCAACAGCCAAACCCCTGAGCCGGAAAAAGGAGAAACATGATTCCTTAAAAAATCGTCTTTATGGATGTCGATGATCGGGGGACGAAAGTCAAGAGCAAGATCGGAGGGGAACGCAAAAGCGTGAAAAAAGGGTCAGATTGACCCTTTTTTAAACAGCGATTGGGTCATAATAGAACGGCTTTTTCAGCATTTCAGCAAATACGAATCCAAACCGGGCCATCATGAATGCCCTGAGGGCTAGTGCAGGTTGTAGCGCTTGATCTTCTCCACGAGGGTCGTTCTTTTCAGTTGCAGGAGGTCTGCCGCCTGCTTTTTCACCCACTGGGTCTTTTCAAGGGATTTGAGGATCAGCGCTTTTTCGTATTCGGTGACGGCGGTATGGAGGCAGATGCCTTCGTCGGAGATATCGATGTCATGGGGCATCCTGGGCATGCGGCTTTGGGTGAGTTCGCAGGGGAGGCTGCGCCGCGTGATGCGACCTTCCCCCTGGAGCACCACCAGGCGTTCCATCATATTTTTCAGTTCCCGGATATTGCCGGGCCAGGAATAGGATTTCAAAACGTCCAGGGCGTTTTCGGAAACAGCGGCCACGCTGCGTTTGTTTCTGGTGTTGAAATGATCAAGAAAATGATCGACGAGAAGCGGAATGTCCTCCCGGCACTCCCGCAGGGAGGGCATTTTAATCGGGATGACATACAGGCGGTAATAGAGGTCTTCGCGAAAATTTCCTCTTTCGACCTCTTTCCGCATGTCCTTATGGGTCGCCGTAATGATCCGGACGTCCACCTTGATCTTCTTGCACCCTCCCAGAGGCTCGACCTCGCGTTCCTCGATCGCCCTGAGGATCTTGACCTGAAGGTCCGGGCTCATGTCGCCCACCTCGTCCAGGAAGAGGGTCCCTTTATTGGCCTGTTCAAACCGTCCGATTCGATCCGAATTGGCGCCGGTGAAGGCGCCGCGGACATGACCGAAGAGCTCGCTCTCCATGAGGCTTTCCGGGATGGCGCTGCAGTTGACGGCGACGAAGGGGCGGTTCCGGCGGCTGGAATTGTCGTGGATTGCCCTGGCGATCAGGCCCTTTCCCGTTCCGCTCTCACCGTTGATGAAAATGGTGCTGTCGCTGTCGGCGACCTTTTCCACCAGCCGAAAAATGTCCAGAATGGGCTGGCTCCGGCCGATGATGCCTTGAAACCGGTCCTGGAGTCGTGGAAAGGGTGCTTCCGAGATGTCATTTTTTACAGCCAGATTCATCATGAGGATTCAACCTCCATTGTGTGCCGTTGGTGTCGGTGCGTCGATTGAAGCGTCTGCCGTCTTCAGGTTCTGGAATCAGGGGTTGCCGAAGTTGAAAAAGCATATAACAAATTTTATAGATTTCTGTCAACAGAAATTATACTTCATAGTCCCAAAAAATCTTAACCATATAAATTTGTATAGTTAAATAATTTTTTAGGCGATCGGTGCAGGGGGGATTGGGTTGCAGATCTCACCGGTAATTCATGGAAAATGGTGTGTAATTTCCATGGCCCGGGGATCGATGGAAATCAAAGGATGATAAACCCGAAAAAGTCGCATTGCAGAAGTTTTTCAAAAAGGTTCGAGATCCAGGTTTGCGAATCCCCGCAGCGCACTTGACGTATGCCGCGGGGACGAGGGAGGGGGCGTAACGCGGGAATTCCGGTTCTTATGGAGCCGTCACTTCTGGCTGGAAGCCGTAGAGAGTTTGATTTCGACCCTGCGGTTTTTGCGCCGGCCCTCGGGGGTGTCGTTGGGTTCAATGGGGCGGAATTCGCCATATCCCATGGTGGCCACCCGCGCGGGCACCACGGGGGTTTCCCGGAGGATGAACTCGGCCACCGAGGCCGCCCGGGCCATGGAGAGTACCAGGTTGGACGGGTACATGCCGCCTTTCACCGGCACATTGTCCGTATGGCCGCTGATGACAATGTCGCCTGTTGTTTCCATCAGCAGCGCCCCGATTTTTTTCAGAACGGGGATCATCTGCTGGCGGATTTGAGCGCTGCCCGAATCAAAGGTCGTCTCGCCCATGAGCTGGATCGTGACGCTGTCCTTTTCCACCTTCAGCGCAACCAGGTGCTTCATGCCGATGAGCTGGTTATCCACTTCGTATTGAATGTCCTTGATGAGATTTTCCCTCACCGACATGGCCACGGTATCCTGATCGAAATCCTTGGCGATGATTTTATTGCCCATGGGCATCTCCATGACCTTCTGTTTTTTCTGAACGCCGAAGGCGTTGGCCATGGACCCGGACATCACCCGGTATTTCTCCCGGTCCATTTCGGAAAAAGAGAGCAGCAGAACAAAAAAGCAGAGCAGGAGGCTCATGAGGTCCCCGAAGGTCACCACCCATTCCGGGGCGCCCTCCTCCACGATTTCTGCTTTTTCGACCGACCGTTTCCGCATGTTTTTCTCCTTTGCGCCGGCGGCGTCAACGCCCCGGCATCGCCGCTACCGGCCGAAGGCCTCCTCGATCCCCGCCTCTTTTCCGCCTTCTTGCGGATTGAATTTGCGCCGGCCGACCGGGGAGAGGTAGATTTTAAGCGATTCTTCCAGAACGATGGGGGATACCCCCTGGTTGATGGCAACGGCCGCTTCGAGAATGATGTTCTTGTTGTGCTGCTCCTGCTCGCTTCGCAGTGCCAGTTTATCCGCGATGGGAATGCAGACCAGGTTGGCGACCAGCGCCCCGTAGAGGGTCGTCAGGAGCGCCACCGCCATGGACGGTCCGATGGCGCTCGGATCGGCCATGTTCGAGAGCATCTGGACGAGGCCGATGAGGGTCCCGATCATGCCGAAGGCGGGCGCGGAGCTGCCCATGCCCTTGAAGATCTTCTGCCCGATGGTATGGCGCTGGGCCATGAGCCGGATGTCCTTGTCGAGGATGCTTTCGATCATGCCTTCGTCAAACCCGTCGGACAGGTAGCGGAGGGCCTTCTGGGTGAACTCGTCCTTGGCCTCGTGATTCTCCAGGGCGATCAGCCCTTCCTTTTTGGCGATCCTCGCCATGGCGACCATCTGGGTGATCACCTCCTCCGGGCGGTCGATTTTGATGAGAAACGCCTTCATGGCGACCTTTATCGAATTGATCACGTCCGACATGGAAAACTTGATGAAACAGGTGGCCAGCGTGCCTCCGAAGACGATCAGGATGCTCGGCAGATCGATAAACATCAATGGGCTGCCGCCCAGGAGCACGGCGAATATGACAAGAATGGTCCCGCCTAGAAGACCGATAACGGTTGCGATATCCACATTTACCTCTTCATCTTCAATTGGGGCGTTTGTCCATGATACCCGCAAGCATTTGAAACACGCTGCTTTCTAAAATGATGCATAAATATACACCTTGTCCGTCAGACCCGTCAGTTGCTGGTGTTTTTTCAATTTTTCGATATGCTGCCGGTTCAACTGGATATTGGCGGGAAGAAGGAGCGCCCCGGTGGCCCCGTGGAAATCCTTCGCCAGGCGCATGCCCTCCGCGAGATCCGTCAGGGCGACCGACCCGAGATGGTTTTTCATCTTTTCCTCGACCGCCTCCTTGTGCAGTTCCAGAATGAGGGAGACGACCTTGGGGTCGAGCTGGAATCCCCGCATCATCATCAGTTTTTGGACCACTTGTTCATCGTCGAAGTTGCCCCGGTAAAGGAGGTTGTCGTAGACGGTGGCGCCCGATATGATCCTTGCGGGGACAGGGATCTCCTCTCCCCCCAGGCCGTCGGGAAATCCAAGGCCGTTGAACTGCTCGTGATGGGCCCTCACCAGGGCGGCCACAGGCCTCAGAAATTCGATCTCCTTGAGAATGATCTCTCCCATCTCCGGGTGAGACCGGTAGAGCATCCCTTCCTCTCCCGTGCGCTCGACCCTGCGTTTGGAAAAAACGGCCGCGGGAAGGCCGATCATCCCGATCTCCTTGAGGAGGGCGGCCGCCTCCAGAAGCTCGAGATCCTCCTCGGAGATTTCCGGATGGCGTTTGCCGATTTTCAATGACAGGGCCGCCACCCGCCGAGAATGCCCGCCGAGTTCGCGGTCATAGACCTCGATGAGATTGCTGAACATGCGGATGGTCTGAAAATAGTTTTTCCGGATGGCTTCATATCTGCATGCCAGTTCGGTTTCCAGCCTGACGATGCGGACCCCGATTTCGATTCGGGCTTGGAACTCATCGATCTTGAACGGCTTCATGACGTAATCGTCAATTCCGCCGGCAAGGCCCCGGGCGGCATCCTGGGGTCCGTTCTGGCCGCTCAGGATGATCAGGTAGGTGTAATGCGCCCTGCCGGCTTCACGGATCTTCCGGCAGAGGTCAAGGCCGTTGAGCCGGGGCATCACCCAGTCCGTGACGACGATCCGGGGGGACTCCTCCTGAAAGATCTCCCAGGCCTTCTGTCCGTCTTCCGCCGTCAAGGCCGGATATCCAAGATTTCGAACCAGCAGCGAGACCATTTCAAGATGGTTTGGATCATCGTCCGCAACGAGTATTTTCAGCGTGTTGTCGCATGGTCTTGAGGTCATTTTTTTATCCCAACGTCGCGGTTTTCCCTTTCTTATATTGGCTGACGGGATTCACAGCAAGAAATGGGCCATGGTGGAAAACGGCCCGGAAACAAGGCGTTCCACCCCGCCGGCACCCCGGAGGGAGGCTCTTGACTGCGGCATGGGGGATCGTGTCGATGCCCCGGTTCAAGGCAGGGGCGGAATGTCAAAATAATGACAGAAGGGGCGATAGACGTCAAAAATGTGAACCTCGAAAGGGACCGGCAAGGCATGGTCGGCGCGTGGGAGGGCGGAGGAGTATCGAAATTCAAATAATTTTTGTTATGGGCATGGATATTGCTCTCGATGGTTTGCGACAAAGGCGGGCGATGGCGCCGCGCCGAAATCCTCAATCATCAGCGGCAGAAGGAGAACCGGAATCGTGAAGACGCTTGAAACGCCTGCGGGAAGCCTGGCCGTGCTCACCAGGGCCATGGATGTCAGATCCATCCGGCATGATCTCATCACCGGGAATCTATCGAATATGGACACACCGAATTATCGATCTTTTGACCTGTCCATGAAGGAGGCTCTGAGCAATATCGATGCCGTGGGCGGGGGCATGGCTCTGGAGCAGTCCCACCCTTCGCATGTTCAGGGAAACGTCACGGGTGCGGATCCCATGAGCCTCCATCGAAATCCCCCCCGGCCCTATTCCCTCAAAGGGGACGGAAACACCGTGGATGTCGACGGGGAGATGGTCAAACTGGCCGAAAACAGCCTCATGTACACAACGCTGGCACAGATGACCGCCAAGGAGTTTCAATTGTTCACGACGGCGGTCGAAGGGAAATAGTCATGAATTTTCTGGAAAATCTCAACATCAGCGCTTCGGCCCTGACGGCCCAGAGAACCCGGATGAACATCATCTCCGCGAACCTGGCCAATATCAACACCACCCGAACGGCCGAAGGCGGACCCTACCGTCGGAAGGACGTCGTGTTTGCGGCCGGCCCGCCGGCGCCGTCGTTTCAGAACGAGCTGGAGTCGAAATTGTCTGAAACCTCGGGGATGGTGGAGGTTTCGGAAATCGTGGAGGATCCGAGGCCGCCGATCCTCAAGTACGCGCCGGAACACCCCGATGCCGATGCATCCGGGTATATCCGGACGCCCAATATCAACCTGGTCGAGGAGATGGTCAACCTGATCGCCGCCAGCCGCAGCTACGAGGCGAGCCTCACGGCGGTTGACGCCACCAAGAAGATGTCTCTGAAGGCCCTGGAGATCGGAAGGTAGGCGGCAGGATGAAAGAGATCGCGTTTCCAACCGAAATGGTGACGGAATACTCCGGCATTCCCCAGGATCGGCCGGCGGGTTCGGACCGCGCCTTCAAGGGGGTGTTGGAAGAAACCCTGGGCGAGGTCGACAGGTTTCAGAAGGAAAAGGATACGGCTGTCCGGAACCTTGCGACCGGGAGGGATGCCGATATTCACAACACCATGATCGCCATACAGAAGGCCCATATTTCATTCAAGTTTTTGATCCAGGTGCGGAACAAGATCGTATCGGCCTATGAAGAAGTCATGCGGATGAATGTGTAGCGGAAAGTTGAACCATGCCGAGTCGCAATTTTTTCATGCCTCTGAAAACGATTTTAGACGGCCTCGATACGAGAAAAAAGATCAGTTTTATCGTTCTTTCCGCCGCCATTCTGGCCGGGTTCGTCTATCTTCTGATCTGGATCGGAAGGCCGGAGTTGAAACCGCTTTATTCGAACCTCTCCGCGGAAGACGCCGGGATGATCGTCGAGAGGCTCAAGGCCGATAAAATCCCCTACCAGGTCGCGTCGGGAAACACCATCCTCGTGCCCGCGGACAGGGTGTTCGAGACCACCATGACCATGGCTTCCCGGGGGCTTCCCCAGGGCGGCGGCGTGGGCTTCGAGATTTTTGACAACCCCAGGCTGGGGATGACCGAATTCGAGCAGAATGTCAATTATCAACGGGCCCTCCAGGGGGAACTGGCCAGAACCATCGGCCGGTTTCCCGAGATCCAGAGCTGCCGGGTTCACATCGTGATGCCGACGGAGTCGATCTTCGTTGAACAGGAAAAGCCGGCGTCGGCCTCGGTCATCCTGGATCTCCTTCCGGGAAATCAGTTGACCCGAAAAGAGATCCAGGGAATCGTCCACCTGGTCTCCGCAAGCGTCCCCGGGTTGACGCCTGCTGAGGTCGCCATCGTCGACGGCAACGGGAATATGCTGTCGGCAGCGGGCAGCGGACCCGGAGCGGGTCCGGACGGCGGCGACTATCTGGAGCGGCAGCAGCAGATGGAGCAAAAGATGGGCATGCGGGTGAAGACCATGCTGGACGAGGTGCTGGGTCCGGGTAAATCCATCGTCCGGGTCTCCTGTGAGCTCGATTACAGAAAACAGGAGATCAAGGAGGAGAAATATGACCCGGAGAAGGTCGCCCGAAGCGAGCAGACCGTCAGCACCACCTCCGCCCGTCCGCAGGATACGGCGGCCGGGGTTCCGGGCGTCCTGTCCAATATGACGGATGCCGGAAAGAGCGACGCCGCCGCCCCATCGGAAAAAACCGAATTTCAAAAGCAGGAAAAGACCTCCAACTATGAGATCAGCAAAATCACCCGGCACACCGTGGATCCCGTCGGTGAAATCCGGCGGATATCCGTTGCAGTGATTGTCGACGGCACCTACAAGGCCGCCGAGGCGGAGGGCGGGAAGGAAGACGGCCCCCGGGACGCGGTGTATGTTCCCCGAAGCGGCGACGAGATGACGGCCCTCACGAAAATTGTCCAGCGGGCCGTCAATTTCAGCCCCGACCGGGGGGATCAGATCGATGTCGTCAATATCCCCTTTGAAAAGAGTGCGATGGTCAAACGGGCCGAAGCGGAGGCCTGGTGGAAGCGCGTGGATACCTATAAACCCTTTGTACCGGGATTCCTGATCCTGCTTTTCCTGATTTTCGTGGCCAGGCCCATGGTCAGGTGGATGACCCGGAGCCCCGCCGTCGACAGCCAGCTCATCCGGCAGCTCCCCATGACGGTCGGAGAGATGGAAAGAGGCTACAAGGGGCCGAAACAGCTGCCCGTCAGTGAGGAACTGAACCGGACGGTGGTCCAGAACAAGGAGCAGACCGTCCAATACCTTCGTGAATGGATAAAAGAACAAAAATAATGGAACTCCGATGAACACGAAATCATTACCCGGACTGATCAAGGCCGCGAGCCTCATTCAGGCGATGGACGACCGAACCGCGGCGGAGATCCTGGCCATGCTGAGCGATGGTGAGCGGCAGGTGCTTCAGAATGTGATGGCCCAATCCAGGGAAATTTCGGCGGGGATCCAGGAAAAGGTCGCCACCGATTTCCTGGCCTTGATGACCCCACAACTCGTGGGGGCCGCATCGCCTTTGCCGCAGGATCCCCACGGCTTCTCCCCGTCACCCGATTCCCCCGCCCTCGGGGTGCTCCAGTCCAAGGATCCCGACGAACTGGTCGCACTCATCAAGGACGAGCACCCCCAGACCATCGCCGTCATCCTCGTCCACCTCTTTCCCGACAAGGCCAGCGAAATCCTCTCCCTTCTCCCCGACGAGATCAAGACGGATGTGGCGTTCCGGATCGCATCCTCGGGAAAATTCGCGGCGGAGATGGTGGACGAGATGAACGCCGTTTTCGAGGACATCCTGCGGCGGAAGCACGCCTCCGGTTCGGTGGAGGCGGGCGGCGTCAAGCGTCTGGCAGATATCCTGAACCTGATCGACAAGGCCTCGGCAGACAGGATCATGAGCGAAATTCAGAAGGAGGACCCGGCCCTTTTTGCCCAGATCAAGCAGATGATGTTCGTCATCGACGACATCGCGCTGGTCGATGACCGGGGGCTCCAGAACGTCCTGAGAAGGGTGGAGTCCAAGGACCTGGCGGTTGCGCTCAAGGCCGCGACCCAGGAGATCCGGGACAAGATCTTCCGGAACATGTCTTCCCGGGCAGGAGAGATGCTGCGCGAGGAGATGGACTCCCTGGGCGCCGTGAGGATGAAGGAGGTCGAGGAGGCCCAGCAGATCATCCTCAACATCATTCAGGAGATGGAGGCCGAGGGAAAATTGATCATCCGGAGAGGGGGCGGGGATGAGTTCGTCGAATAGCTCCCGTCCGGAGAGCGGTGCCGCATCCGCCCCATCCTATTTTTTTCCGGATTTCGCCTCGGTCGAATGCCTGGACGTGGAGAGCGCAGGTGGGGGGGACGACTTTCATGTCACCCATTTTCAGGGCGACGGCGGCGGTTTTTTCAGCCTGGTGCAGCACCAGGAAAACCGGCGGGAAAATGCGGATTGCATTGTCAATGCGGCCAGGATCCGGGCCGAGGCCATCGAAAAACAGGCCTACGACGACGGGGTTGCCAAGGGCATGGTCGACGCCAGAGCCCTGGTCGAGAAGGACGTTGAAACCCTCTTCACCACCCTGAACAAAGCCATGGCGGAGCTTGCGGGGTTCAGGAAGACGCTGGAGGCCCATGGGGAAAAAGACGCCGTGACGCTGGCGTTCGCCATCGCGCGCAAGGTGGTCTACCACGAGATCGCTACGCGCGAGGAGACGATCTTCGAGGTCATCCATGAAGCCCTCAAGCAGGTCCCGGACCAGAAGTCCGCGACGCTTCGGGTGAGCCCCATGGATTACGAGCGCCTCAAGGCGCGGGCGGCGGCTTTTACCGATGACGCCGCTTCCCTCGAGGAGATGCGCATGCAGCCCGACAAATCGATCCACGACGGCGACTGCATCATCGACACCCCCTTCGGGATGATCGACGCGCGGATCGAAAAGCGGCTTCAGGCCGTTGAATCCGCCTTGAAATCCCGGTTGAAGTGAACGTTACCGGATTATGCGAGCACGGCTTTTCAGGGACACGTTTCAGGAGTTCACCCTATGAATCTTGAATCCTATCTTGAGCGGATGACGACCGTCAACCCCATCCAGGCCGTGGGCTGCGTCACCCGGGTGTCGGGCCTCATCGTGGAGTCCCAGGGGCCCTCGGTCAAGGTCGGCAGCGTCTGCTCCATCGATCCCGGGGAGGGGCTCCCGAAAATCCGGGCCGAGGTCATCGGCTTCAACCAGGAGCGGGCCCTGCTGATGCCGCTGGAGGAGATCCGGGGGGTCGCCTCGGGGAGCCGAGTGGCGGCGGAGGATCAGGATGCCGCCACGGACGTGGGCAGGGGGCTCCTCGGGCGCGTGATCGACGGTCTCGGGAGCCCCATCGACGGCAAGGGGCCCGTCGCGGCCGAGGCCCGGTACCCCATTTATGCCAATCCCGTCAATCCCCTGTCCCGGCGCCGCATCCGCAATCCTCTCGATACGGGCATCCGTGCCCTGAACGGCCTTCTGACCATCGGGTGCGGCCAGCGCATCGGGATCTTTGCCGGGTCCGGCGTGGGCAAGAGCACGCTCCTCGGGATGATCGCCCGCCAGAGCAAGGCGGACGTCAACGTCGTCGCCCTCATCGGCGAGCGGGGAAAAGAGCTGAACGATTTCATCGAGAAGGACCTGGGCGAGGAAGGGCTCAGGCGTTCGGTGGTGGTGGTGGCCACATCGGACAAACCCCCCCTCATCCGCATGCGGGGGGCGTTCATCGCCACCGCCATCGCCGAGTTTTTCCGGGACCGGGGCGCCCAGGTGATCCTGATGATGGATTCCGTGACCCGGTTCGCCATGGCCCAGCGGGAGGTGGGGCTGGCGGCCGGCGAACCGCCGACGACCCGGGGCTACACCCCGTCGGTCTTCACCCTGCTCCCCCGCCTCCTCGAACGCGCCGGCACCAGCTCCGGCACGGGCAGCATCACCGGCCTGTACACCGTCCTCGTGGAGGGGGACGACATGAACGACCCCATCGCCGATGCGACCCGCGGCATCCTGGACGGCCACGCCGTTCTCTCCAGGGGCCTGGCCGATGGGAACCACTATCCCGCCATCGATATTCTGGCCAGCATCAGCCGGACCATGATCGATGTGGTCAAGCCCGAACACAAGAAGCACGCCGGACGGCTCAAGGAGGTGCTCGCGACCTACGGCAGGGTCGAAGACCTCATCAACATCGGCGCCTATGCGGCCGGAAGCAGCCCGGAGATCGATTACGCCGTGTCCATGAAGGCTCGCATCGATGCCTATCTGAGGCAGGATATCCACGAAACCATCGATTTCGACGCCAGCGTGAGGCAGCTTGCGGCCCTGTTCGAGAAAGGCCGCTGACGACCGGTGCATGAGGCGACGGCCATATGAAAGCATTCAAGCTGGAGCCGGTGCTGCGCTACAGAAATTCCATCGAGGACGCCCTGCGCAGGGCGGCGCTTGAAAAAAAGGAACGCTTGAACGCGGAAACGGCGGCCCTCGAAGCACTCACCTTCCGGCGCCGGGACCATCTTCGGGAACTCGGGGAAAAACTCGCGCGGGGCATGAATGTTTCGGAGAACTTCCTCTACATCGATTACCTGGTGCGAATGGACGACGAGATGGTGGTCCGGAAGAAGGCGGTGGACATCGCCGAAGAGGCCTCGGAGATCGCGCGGGGCCGGCTGATCGAGGGGGTCCGGCAAAGAAAGATCCTGGAGCGGCTGAAGGAAAAGCATGAGGAGGCTCATCGAAGGGAGCTCCTCAAGCAGGAGACCGGCCTCTTCGATGAGATTGCCGTCAACCGTTTCAACCACACCCGGAAGGCGGACCCCTATGAGGGGTGATCGCCGCGCGGGACCATGTGAATCTCCACAATTAGGAGGGTTGCGTTGCTGACCAGAATTTTTAACCAGACGGCACCGCCGGCGTCGGCTCGGGAATCGGCCCCAGGAAAATCCGACCGCGCCGTTTCACGGGAAAAAGCCCTCCCGGGGGAGGCGTGGGGTGCTGGGCCAGGAGATTTCCTCACGGCCATGCTTCAGGCGACCGTTTCGGCCGGGGATGGAACTGAAGACGCCAAGCCCCCGGTCGCTGCCGGGGCCGCCGAGGGTACGCAGGCCCGGGAGGGGGAAGCGTCACCCCCGGAGGAGGCCGCGAACGCCCTCGAATCCCACCCCGAATCGCCGGATGACGGCGCCCGGGAGGCGGTTCCCGAAAGCGGCGATGGAACGACACCGGAGGTCACGGCCGGCGCGGGGAACGCGCTGGAAGCCCCGGAAGTCCCGGAAAATCAGCTCGTCCCCCTCAGGGCGCCTGCGGATATCCCGGACGGTCCCGCCGCGATGACGGAGACCGCGGCCCCGGCCGAGGTCTTACCCCATGTGGTCGATCAGGCCCGCTTCACCGCCCGCGGGGAAACATCGGAGATCGTGATCCTGCTCCGGCCCGAGGCCCTTGGGTCTCTCCAGGTGCGGGTGACGTCGGACAGCCGGAAGGTGAGCGTCAGGATATTGGCGGAGAAGGCCTCGGCCGCTGAAATCATGGCGGCCCACGGGGCGCAGCTCCGGGCGGATCTCGATGCCGCCGGTCTGGAGATGGGGGATTTAGAAATCTCGGTCGCCTCGGACGACCGGGATTTCAGCTCACAGGTGCATGCCGGCAAGCCTTTCGGACAGATCGCGCCGGTATTGCCGGCCGGGAAGGGATTGCCGTCCAGGGGCCGCATCGATTTCTTCGCGTGAACCGGGGCAAGATCCGCGGAAGCTCGGCGTTTCGGGATGAATCCATCCGCGGGGCCGCCGCAGGTGAAGCAACGCACATACAAAGGGAAGGAAAAAACACATGTCCGTTTCTGGCGTCAATCCCGTAGTCCCCAGCCGGGATACCGGCACGGCCGTCAAAACCGATGAATTGGGGCAGGATGATTTTCTCAATCTGCTCATCGCGCAGCTTCAGGCCCAGGATCCCCTCAACCCCCTGGAGAGCGCTGAATTTTCAGCCCAGTTGGCCCAGTTCAACTCCCTGGAAAAATTGATGGAGGTCAACACCCACCTCGAAGAGCTGAAGGCCGCCCAGCTTTTTTCCGCCAACGCCCAGTTTGTGGACTACATCGGCAAGACGGTGAAGGCCCAGGGAAACACCGTCGCGCTGACGGAGGGCGAACCCCTGGCGCTCTCTTTCGATCTCGCCCGCAATGCCAAGTCCGTCTCCGTCAATATTTTCGACGCAGGCGGCCTGCGGGTCCGGACCCTTACCGCAGAAGAAACCGGGGCAGGGGAGCAGTCCGTCGAATGGAACGGAAAGGACGACAAGGGCCGCCGGGTTCCCGACGGCACCTACCGCTTCGAGGCGGCGGCGGTGGACGAAGCCGGCGCCGCCGTCGAGGCGACCCCGTTCACCCTGAACCGTGTCACCGGCGTCACCTTCCAGAACGATTCGGCCGTGCTGCTGGCTCAGAACCATGCGATTCCCCTGTCCCAGGTGGTCCGGGTTTCGGAAACCGAAAGCCGGTAGCGCCGGCAAAGCGCAGGGAGAAGAGGAGAGACCATATGATGAAATCGCTGTTTGAGGGCGTGACCGGGCTCAACGCCAACGCCCTGGCCATGGGGGTCATCGGAGACAACATCGCCAACGTCAAGACGGTCGGCTACAAGGCGGGCACCGCTTCCTTCGCCGAACTCCTCAACCAGACCCTGGAAACCGGCGGATCGGGCAACGGCGTGGCACTCTGGGATCTCAGCAATTCCTGGAATCAGGGTGCCCCTGAAGAGACGGGCAATGTCATGGATCTGTCCATCGACGGCCAGGGGTTTTTCATGGTCGCGGATGATGCCGGCACCATCCGCTACACCCGGGCGGGGAACTTTCAGATGGATATGGCGGGGGATGTCGTCAATCCCGACGGCCTCAGGGTCCAGGGGAAGAAGATCCTCAATCCGGAAACGGGCCTTCTGGGGAATCTCGAATCCATAAATATTCCGTCCGAAAACGACCCGGCCCGGGCCACCGACAGCCTCTCCATGGTGATGAACCTCGATCCGGCCGCATCTGCCGACGACACCTTCAGCACCTCGGTGATGGTCTATGACTCCCTGGCAACCCCCACGGGTTTAGACTTCCTGTTCACCCCGGCCCTGGACGGCGGCGGAAACAGCCTCCCCGGCCGATGGAACTGGGCGGTCTCGGTCGACCCCTCGGTGACGGACAGCCCCGTCTCCTCCGGCGGCGTCCTGGCCTTCGACCCCGACGGCCGGCTCGATCCCTCGGCCTGCATCCCGGCCGGCGGCAACCCGACCATCGATCTCACCGGCCTGAAAAGCGGGGCCGACCCCCTCAGCGTAGAATGGCAATATCTGGAGGATGGGGCCTCCGACGGATCGATCACCGGATACGCCGGGACCTCGGAGGTGACCGGCCAGGCCCGGAACGGGTATCCCGAAGGGGTACTTCAGGGGGTGGGCGTGGATGAGACAGGTATTATTTCAACTATTTACAGCAATGGAAATGTTACCCCCATTTACCGGATCACCCTGGCGGATTTCAGGAACCCCTACGGGCTGATCGACAAGGGAAGCAATCTCTTCGGACAGTCCGCCGCATCGGGCCAGCCCAGGACAGGCGAGCCGGCCATAGGCCCCTTCGGCGGCATCACCTCCGGTGCCCTCGAGAAATCCAACGTGGATCTCAACTCGGAATTCGTCAACCTGATTACAACCCAACGCGCCTTCCAGGCCAACTCCAAGGTGATCACCACGAGCGACGCGCTTCTTCAGGAACTGATGAAGTTGAAGAGCTGATGCAGAACGCAATATTCGCATGTTAAGGATTGACAAGGTATTTAGAAGAAACGGAAAAACCAAACCAGTTTCCATGTTCACACGCTCAATATCTGCAATAGATGGAAAATTTTCCATATATCAATACGGATAAGCCGCCTTCGGCGGCTTATCCGCCGCCCCGTTAGGGTTCTCTCGTTACGACACGCACAAACTTTGTCCTCGTCGATTTTGAGAATGTCCAGCCGAAGGACATCGGTTTGCTCAAGGATGGTCCCCCCCTGTGCCAGGATAGTTGTCAGTGTGCCATGAAGGCAAAACCAAAGTAATCCGGTTAGCCATGCTATACCAGTGATGAGAGCAGGCCTCTCGGTGTCGTCTATCAGGAGGAGATACCAAACCACCTTGAGCTGCAAACGTAAAGAGCGTTTGTGGTGAGCGTCAAAGGAAAAGGCGGAAATAATTCCGCAAGGTGTGAACGAAGGAGACGAATACAAGTGAACCATCGAAGAAGTGTCGATAATTGCAACCGATGCCAAAACCGGGGTCTTGACATCATCCCGGGACAAATCAGACGGGCACCTGAGTTCTGGTCTGGTGGCATCCGGCATAGAGGTGGCGTGAACTTCGTTTCAGGCGCTGGTATGGAACTTGGGAAGTTGTCGTTCCGATGATAAGGGAGCCGTTCAAGCAGAGAACCTGCAAGAATCAGAGTACCGATGCGGAGCACAGCGGCGGAGTCATGCGTAGTAGTGTTGAGGACGCTGTAATGGCGGAAGAGCGAAGGCATGACCTTATTCGGCCAAAGGAGGGTGACAACTGTTGAAACAGGATGATCCCCGGCCCCAGGCCAAACCTTTTGAGATCCCCAAACGATTGATATGGAATGCCTGGAAAGACGTAGCCGCCAATAAAGGTGCACCAGGTGTGGATAATGAAAGCATCCAGGCATACCAGGAAAATCTGGGAGGTAATCTGTACAAATTGTGGAACCGTATGAGCTCAGGAAGCTACCATCCGGCCCCGGTAAAGCAGGTTCTGATACCGAAAGGAGATGACTTTCGTGCGCTGGGAATACCAACCGTTGCCGATCGAGTTGCCCAGGCGGCGGTAAAGATGGCACTTGAGCCCAGACTCGAGAAGATATTTTACCCGGAATCATATGGGTATCGCCCCGGGAAAGGTGCCAAGGACGCGGTTGCACAAGTGCGTCGAAGCTGCTGGAAGTATGATTGGGTGCTGGATATGGACATCAAGGCCTTTTTTGACTCCATTGACCATGACCTGATGATGCGGGCAGTGGAGAAGCACGCTCCAGAAAAGTGGATACGGTTGTACATACGGCGATGGTTGGAATGCCCGATTCAGTTGGAAAACGGTGAAATGGTGAGCCGTTCTTGTGGGACACCGCAAGGGGGCGTGATAAGCCCGCTGATAGCAAACCTTTATCTTCACTATGCTTTTGATCGCTGGATGAAGGTAAATTATCCCGGCATATTGTTTGCGAGATATGCTGATGATGTGATTTGTCACTGTCGGACCAGAAATGAGGGCGAAGCACTTCTGGAAAGCCTGAGGGATAGGCTGGCAAACTGCAAATTAGAATTGCATCCGGCCAAAACCCGACTGGTTTACTGCAAAGATAACAGGAGGAAGGGAGCGTATCCCTTTACTCGCTTCGATTTTTTAGGTTTCAGCTTTCATGGAAGGACAGTTCAAGATCGAAAAGGCAATCTATTCACAGGATTCAATCCTGCTGTCAGTAGGAAATCTCTCAAGCGCATGAACGAAGATATCCGAAATCTCAATATCAACCGCAGTACGCAGGCAACGCTGCCGGAGTTGGCTGAAAGAATCAACCCGATGGTAAGAGGCTGGATTGCCTACTACGGGGCATTTTATCCGGAGCCTTTGAAACGGTTTCTAATACAGATTGATTTGAGGTTAGGACGTTGGGCTAGAAATAAATATAAAAGACTGCGTGGCCATAAACGCCGTTCCTGGAAATGGCTAAAGAGATGCCGTAACTCCTTCTCCAAAATGTTTGTACACTGGGATTACCTGTTTGCAAAAGGTCATGGATAAGAAGAGCCGTATGAGGTGAGAGCTTCACGTACGGTTCTGTGAGAGCCTGAGGGGGCAGTTCCCTCGGGCCACTCGACCCTCCGATCGTAGCAGCGGCTCCTCGATCTGTCGAACCAGGACCGCGACAAGATCGGTGGCCTCGGCCGGGCGGCGGCATCCACCCTGCAGGTTCACCGGGCGCTCATGGAGCACCCCATCGCCACCTCGGGTTCTCTGGTGGAGAAGACCGGCATCACTCCGGCCACGGTCAACAAGGCGCTCGGCCATCTGGAGCAGCTCGGCATCGTCAAGGAACTGACCGCCCGGAAGCGCAACCGCCTGTTCAGCTACACGGGCTGCATCGATATCATGAGTCGCGGCACGGAACTGCCGGAAAGGTAGGTCAATTCGATTCGGTTTTCGGAATCGAACCATGTGTACGGAGAAATCGGACCAGGGGTTGCGGCGAGGCCCTTGGTATCCGCTTTCGCTGCTTAACAGAAAAAATCTAAGTTTCCTCAGAATCGATGTAACAATATCGTTGACACTGTAACAAATCATGCTACAATATAAAATATGATAAAAAGCTTTAAGCATAAGGGCCTTACTGAATTGTTTGAGAATGGCAGTTCTAAAAAGGTGCGGCAGGATTTACAATCACGGTCCCTGCGCCGCTTGGAGGCTTTAGATCAAGCAGAGTCGTTGACGGATTTAAATGTTCCGGGATTTAATTTCCACGGCCTTCAAGGAGTACCTAAACGCTACAGCATTCATGTCAATGGCCCTTGGAGAATCACCTTTGAGCGGGAAGAAGGTGATGCGCTTAGAGTCGATCTTGAACAATATCATTGAGGGTAAAACCATGGCAGAATATTTTGTCAAGCGCCCATTGAAACGACCACCGATTCACCCCGGTGAGATTTTGCGCGAAGATGTCCTGAAAAATCTTGGTCTGTCGGTTAGCGAAGCTGCCCGGCGGCTCGGTGTTTCTCGCCAGCAGTTGCACCGTGTTTTAGCCTGCACACATCCAATCACAACAGAAATGGCTCTTAGGATCGGTAAGTTTGCCGGCAATGGACCGGGGATATGGCTGCGAATGCAGCAGGCCTATGATCTATGGCATGCTGAGCATCGGATGGCAGATGAGCTATCCAAAATTGAATCACTCACGTCAGATTGCTGCAATACCTAATTGCGTCCACGGGACGGCGAGCAGCATGCCGCCCGTGACGCGGGAGTTAGGCTCCTGCAAAGAAGCTTCAAAATGGGGCCTCATATCCATTGTGCGTGGGAAACCCGCACGTTGGCACTTGTGAAGAGGGGGCCTCGGCCAACCGACGTTTTTGCCTTGTCTCCTCAGGTGCAAATCCTTCCTACCAATCCTTCTGCGCTCCCGTCCCGAACCCGCAGGCATCGCAGCGCCGGTGTCAACGCTTTGACGACCCCTTAAGCTCCCCTGACAGGATCCCCGCCGGTTACATGACAACTCAGGCCATTTCGATGACCGGGATCGCCCGCGTCTTCGGCCCCTGCAAGCATGCCGGCCGGATCGGGGGGCGTTTTTTCCGGGGATGGACGGCATTCCCGCCGTATGGCACATTCTTTGCTGATATCTGGGGCAACGATTGCATCTCCCCCCACGCGTGAGCGGTGGGAATCGGATCAAATGCCGGGTTTCGGGAGGGCGCTCCGTCCGGAAGACCGCGCAGGCTTGGGAAAGATATGGAAAAAACAGCGGAAAACACTGCCATGGTGAACGTGATGTTCGCCCTCTTCATGCTGATGTTCGTCATCACCGCCATGGACGTTAAAAAAATCCATCATCGTCGGCATGGGGCCACCGGGACGGCATCGCCCGGGGCAGTCGCAGCCGTTCCCGGGAAGGATGCCGGGCGGGAGCTCCCGGTGCGCCGCCCTGTGACGCCGCCTCCCGAAATGAAGCCGAAAGTCGATGTGAAAGCCGAGGCGGACGTGAAACCTGAAGCCGTCGTGAAAATCGAGGCAGGTGTGGAAGTTGAAGCCGAAATAAAAACGGATGCCGGGGCCGGTGTTGAAACCAGGCCGGCGTCGCGTCCGCCGTCAGGTTTCTGGGAATCGACCGCCGCCGCCCCGGAGACGGGCGACATGACGGACGTAGAACCGGCGGCCAGGGGGACGGGGATCGACATCCAGCCCCTGAGTGTCGACGAAGACGCCCCGACCCATCCCTGAACCGCTCATCCGCCGCCTGGAATCCAATGGGTGGAACGAAAATGAAAGAGAGAGGACATGAATAAAAAGCTGGTCATTATCATCGGCGTGGTGCTGGTTTTCCTGCTGGGTGCCGGCGGCGCTGGGTTTTACGTGATCTGGACCAAGATCTCGAACCTGGCGGCCCCCGCCCAGGCGACCGAGACCGCCGGAGCTCAGAAAACCGAGGCGGAGAAGGGGCCCCAGGTCGGGCCGGTTCTCGATCTCAGCACCTTTATCGTCAACCTGGCGGACGAGGATGCGCAGCGCTTTCTGAAAACATCGATCGCCGTCGAGATGGACAGCGACCTGGCGGTCACCGAGGCCACCAGCCGCCTTCCCCAAATCAAGGACTACATCGTCACCCTGCTGCCCACCAAGAAGAGCGCCGAGATTCTCAGCACCGAGGGGAAGCAGGTGCTGCGAAGCCAGCTCACGGAGGGGTTGAACCGATTCCTCTCCAAAGGAAAGATCACCTCGCTGTATTTCACGGATTTCGTTATCCAGTAGGGGAGCGCTTGCATGTCCGAAAAGATTCTTTCCCAGGAAGAGATAGAAGCCCTCTATTCAGCCATGTCCGACGGCCAGATCGACACGGATCCGGAGCGCGGCCGGAAAGCCGAGACAGAGGCCACCCCGTATGTGCTCTATTCGCAGCAGAGCAAAATGGAGGGGCACTTCGAGGTCCTCGAGGAGGTCTATGACAAGTATTCCCTCCTGGTTCGGGACACCCTGTCAACAAAACTGAAGAGCGCAAGCGATACGGATTTCATTTCGACGGAGATCGTCAAATTCAGGGAGTTCCTGAAGCGTTTTTCCCGGCCCACCTGCTTCAACGTGTTCAACATGGAGCCGTTTCACGGGTCGGCCCTCCTGGTCATCACGGCGCCGCTCTTCTTCTCCCTGATCGATTCCATGTTCGGCGGTACCGGGAAGCCCCTGGCCCGGGTGCGGGAGTTCACCCAGATCGAGAAACGGGTGATGCAGCGCCTGGTCCTCGATATCCTCAAAAACCTGGAGAAGGCCTGGGAGGTGGTCCAATCCGTCCGGACGGTATTCCGGAAGATGGAGTCGAACCCCGACTATATCCGGATGATCGCGCCCGATGATCTGGTGGTTGCCGCGGGGTTCATCGTCCGGAGAAACAGCTACGAGGGTCACATCTATGTCTGCATGCCCTACCTGATGATCGAACCCGTCAAGGAAAAGCTCACCTACGGCAGCCTGAGCGCCGCCGATTCGGGCAATTCGCCGGACCCGCGGATGAAGGCGGTCCTCAAGAGCACCTTCCTCAACGTCTCCGCCGAACTGGGTCGGGCCACCTGCACGGTGAGAAACCTCCTGCGGCTCAAGGTCGGCGACACCATCAAGCTGAATACCGGCCCCAACGTCCCCATTCCGGTCAAGATCGAAAATTCAATTAAATACAAGGGATATCCAGGGGTTTACTATGGGAACCAGGCCGTTCGCATCGCGGAAATCCACAGTGAAAAGATGGAGGATGTATAAAGATCATGGCAAATCCAACCCAGGAGAACAAGACCGCTCAGGCGGGCAGAAACACCACCCGCTCCGCAGATGATGACCCGTTCGAGATGCTGGATCAGGACGACCTTTCGGGCATCGGGGCCCCCCGGGATCTCGACTTCATCCTGGACATCCCCCTGCAGATCAGCGTGGAGCTGGGCCGGACCCGCCTCCTGGTCAGCGACCTCCTCAAACTCGGACAGGGGTCGGTGATCGAGCTGTCGAACCTGGCCGGCGACGCCTTGGCGATTCTGGCCAATGAAAAGCTGATCGCCAAGGGCGAGGTGGTGGTGGTGAACGAGAAATACGGCATCCGGATCACCGAGATCGTGAGCCCCAAAGAGCGCATCGAGAGGCTCAAATGACCCCTCCGCCCGATATGACGATGGCGGGCGTCAAGATGGTGGTCGTCCTGGTGGTCCTCCTGGGGGGGCTTCTGCTGGCCCTGTACGCGGTGCGGCGCCTGTCCGGCGCGGGGCAGTACCAAGGACGGCCGATCCGGGTTCTGGCCACCACCTATCTGGGTCCGAGAAAGGTGATCTCCCTCGTGGAGGTTCCCGGAAAAATCCTCGTCCTGGGCGTCACCAAAAACGACATCCGGGTCCTGGACAGAATCGACGACGCGGGGGTCATGGCTCAATTCAGCGCGCCCGATGGCGAGCGCCCCCCGCTTCCTTTTGCGGCGCACCTGAAGCGCCTGGTCTCCGGGCATGAAAAACAGCGCTGACGGGATGACCCCGACACGGATTCCGCAACAGGCCGCGGTGCGGATGGCCGTCTGCCTCCTGCTGGCCGCCATCCTTCTTGCGGCCCCGGCAGCGGCCCAGACGCCGTCGATCCCCTTTCCCCAGGTCAGCATCGGCCTGGACAAGGCCGACGATCCCGAGCGGGTGGCCGTCGTGCTGGAAATCTTCCTGCTCCTGACGGTGCTCTCCATCGCGCCGGCCATCCTGATCATGGTAACCTCCTTCACGCGGGTGGTCGTGGTGCTTTCGGTCCTCCGGCAGGCCATGGGGACCCAGCAGATGCCCCCCAACCAGGTGGTGATCGGCCTGGCCATCTTCATGACGGTCTTCATCATGCAGCCGGTGGCGACGGAGATCAACATCCAGGCTTTCCAGCCTTACCTGGAGCGCCGGATGCCCCTGTCCGAGGCCATAGAGACCGCCGCCCGGCCGCTTCGCACGTTCATGAGCCGGCAGACCCGGGAAAAGGACATCGCCCTGTTCGTCGAGATCTCGAAAACGGAGCGGCCGAAAAACATCGAGGAGGTGTCCACCTTCATTCTGATCCCGGCCTTCATCATCAGCGAGTTGAAGACGGCCTTTCAGATATCGTTTCTGCTGTATATCCCTTTTTTGATCATCGACATGATCGTGGCAAGCATCCTGCTCTCCATGGGCATGATGATGCTGCCGCCGGTCATGATCTCCCTGCCTTTCAAGATCATCCTCTTTGTGCTGGCCGACGGATGGAACCTCATCGTCGGGTCCCTGGTGAAGAGCTTCGGGTGAAGGCGGGAAAACCCCCGGATACGGCCGTCGCCCGGCGCGTGTCCTGAAAACGGAGCCCCATCGAGGAGCCAGCCATGACCCCTGAGTTCGTCACCGGATTTTTTTTCGACGCCCTGAAGACGGCCATCCTTCTCTCCGCCCCCATGCTGGCCGCGAGCCTCATCACGGGTGTTGCGATCAGCATGTTTCAGGCCGCGACCCAGATCAACGAGATGACCCTGGTCTTCATCCCGAAGATGATCGCCATCGTCGTCACCCTGCTCCTGTTTTTTCCGTGGATGCTCCAGTTGCTCGTCGGCTTCACGCGGAATCTCCTGATCCATATTCCCAACTACGTCCGATAGTGGCCCTCCGCCCCGCGGTCACCTGAAATGGCATCTTTTCACATCCTTCCGGAGCAGCTCCAGATGCTTTTTCTGATCTTCCTTCGCATCGGGGCCATGATCTGGCTCCTGCCGGTTTTCGACGGCAGGAGCGTCCCGGTCCTGTTCAAGGCCGGGCTCTCCCTTGGCATGAGCCTCCTCCTGCTGCCGCTTCTCGATCCGGTTCTTCCGCCTGCTGCGGGGATGTCCGTCGCCTTTGGGCTGGGGGCCGCGGGCGAGGTCCTCCTGGGGGCGGTCATCGGCTTTGCCGTCAGGCTTATCTTTGCCGGCGTTCAGCTCGCGGGACAGCTCGCAGGGTTCCAGATGGGCATCGGCATCGCCAATGTCTTCGATCCGGTCACGAGCAGCCAGGTCTCCGTGATCGGCCAGTTCAACAACCTCCTGGCCATGGTCATCTTCATGGTGACCAACGCCCACCACCTGTTTTTGCGGGCCGTGGCCGAGAGCTTCCGGCTTATCCCGCCCCTGGGCGCGCACTACAGCGGGGCTGCCGCATGGACGGTCGTCGACCTGTCGGGGAGCATGTTCGTCATCGCCGTTCAGGTCGGGGCCCCCGTCGTCGTGGTGCTGATGCTGACCAGCATCGCCCTGGGCATCATGGCCCGGACCGTTCCCCAGATGAACGTCTTCTTCGTGGCGGCGCCGGCCAACGTGGTCGTGGGCCTGATCTTCATCGGCCTGTCGCTTCCCTTTTTCTGGACGTATCTCGCCCGGTTCTTCCGGGATTTCGCGGGGGTGGTCCACACCCTGCTGAAAACCCTCTGACCCCGTGTAAAGGATTGCCCCATGTCGGCCCAAAACGAACAGGAAAGAACCGAAAAACCCACCCTGAAGCGGCGCACCGAGGCGCGGCGCAAGGGAAACGTCGCCCACAGCGCCGAGATCTCATCGGCGGTCGTGCTGCTGTTCTCCCTGCTGGTCTTCTATTTCGCCGGACCCTGGATGTGCCGGCATCTGACGGCATTCATGCGCGAGATGCTCCAGGGCATGGGGGCGTTCCGGATGGACGATGCATCGTCCGCGCGGCTGATGGGGGAGGTCCTCCGGCATACGGCATGGGTCCTGCTGCCGCTGATGCTGGCGGCATGGGCCGGGGGCATCGCCGCCAACGTAGCACAGGTGGGGTTTTTGATCTCCGGGGAAGCTCTTTCGCCCAAATTCTCGAAGCTCAATCCCCTTGAGGGAATCAAACGGTTCGTTTCGCTCCGGTCCCTCGTCGAGTTGGTCAAATCCCTCGTCAAAATTCTGACAGTCGGCGCCATCGCCTATATCCAGATACGGCGTGAGGCCCAAAGTTTCCCCCGGCTGATCGATGCCGGCGTGGGGGACATCCTGGTCATCATGGGCCGGGGTGGCTTGTGGATCGGCCTCTATGCCTGCATGGGGCTGATGTTTCTCGCGGGGCTGGACTATCTCTTCCAGCGGTGGCGCCATGAGCGGGACCTCAGGATGACCCGCCAGGAGGTCAGGGATGAAACCCGCCAGATGGAGGGGGACCAGCAGATCAAGGCGCGCATCCGAAGGACCCAGATGGAGATGTCCCGGAGGCGGATGATGCAGACGATCCCCGACGCCTCCGTGATCGTGGCCAACCCCGAGCACCTGGCCATCGCCATTCGGTACGACCCGAAGAAGATGGCTGCGCCCGTCGTCACGGCCAAGGGCGCCGATATCATCGCCCGGCGGATCAAGGAGATCGCCCGGGAACACGCCGTGCCCATCGTCGAAAACAAGCCCCTGGCAAGGACCCTCTACAAGAGCGTCGATATCGGCAAGGCGATCCCATCCGATCTCTACCGGGCCGTGGCCGAAGTCCTCGCCTACGTCTACCGCCTGAAGAGGGGGTAGATGCTGGCATGGTTGTTGCTATAACTTTTTGTATGAGTTTTGTTCAGAACCTCCTTTTGCGGAATGGCGAATATGACTGCGAGTAATCCGGCCGCCGATTCGGGCGGCGTTCATCTGATTTCGAAGAACAGCGAAGCCGTCATGTCGCTTCTGGTGGTGAGCATCCTGGTACTCATGATTCTCCCGCTGCCGACGCCGCTTCTGGATCTGCTCATCACCTTCAACATCACCTTCGCGCTGATCGTTCTCCTGGTGGTGATCTACATCCTGAAACCCCTCGACCTGCCGGTATTCCCGTCGATGCTGCTGGTCATGACCCTGTTCCGCCTCTCCCTCAACATCGCCTCGACGCGGATCATCCTCCTCAACGGCAGCGACGGCCCCCAGGCCGCCGGAAAGGTGATCAACGCCTTCGGCAATTTCGTGGTGGGCGGGAACTACGTCGTCGGCGCCATCATCTTCGTGATCCTCGTGCTGATCAACTTCATGGTGATCACCAAGGGCGCGGGAAGAATCGCCGAGGTGGCGGCCCGGTTCACCCTGGACGCCATGCCGGGCAAGCAGATGAGCATCGACGCCGACTTGAACGCGGGGTTCATCGATGAAGAGACCGCCAAACGGCGCAGGCTCGATATCACCCGGGAAGCCGAGTATTACGGGGCCATGGACGGCGCGAACAAGTTCGTCAAGGGCGACGCCATCGCGGGCATCATCATCACGATCATCAATATCCTGGGCGGCCTGATCATCGGCGTTTTCCAGCACGGCATGAGTTTCCCCGACGCCGCAAGGACCTATACCCTGCTTGCCGTGGGGGACGGGCTGGTCTCCCAGATCCCCGCGCTGATCGTGGCCACCGCGGCGGGCATCATCGTCACCCGCGCGGGCGCCGAGGCCAGCATGGGGGAGGAGATCACCGTCCAGATCTTCAGGCATCCAAGGGCCATCGCCACCGCGGCCGTCATCCTCCTCTGCTTCGGCCTCATCCCCGGAATGCCCTGGCTTCCCTTCATGATCCTGGCCGGACTATCCGGCACCATGGCTTATTTCCTGCTCAAGTCTGAAAAGGCACGGTCCCGGGCGGAGAAGGCCGCGGCGGATCGCGGCGGAGAACCCGTCGCGCCGGACAGGGCCTCGCGGCTGCTGCCCGTGGATGCCCTGGGCCTCGAGGTCGGGTATGAATTGATCCCTTTTGTGGATGCCGAGCAGGACGGGCAGCTCCTGACCCGGATCCATGCGATCCGGGACCAGATCGCCCGGGAAGTGGGCGTCATGATCCCGCCCATTCATATCCAGGACAACGTGCAGTTGAAGCCGGGGGAGTACTGCATCCTGCTCAAGGGAAACGAAGTCGCCCGGGCCGAACTGATGCCGGGGCATTTCCTGGCGATGCACATGGGGAAGTCGGCCGAGGGCCTCCGGGGCGTCCGCGGGGTTGAACCGACCTACGGCCTGCCCGCATACTGGATCAAGGAAGAGGTTCGTGAGGACGCGCTGTCCAAGGGATACACCGTGGTCGACCTGCCCACGGTGCTGGTGACCCATCTGTCGGAGATCATCCGCCGGCATGCGGACGAACTCATGGGGCGGCAGGAGGTCCAGAAGATGCTGGACCAACTGAAGGAGACCCACCCGACCGTGGTTTCGGAGCTGATTCCCGGCCTGCTCTCCCTGGGCGCGGTCGGCAAGGTGCTTCAGAACCTCCTGCGGGAGCAGATCCCCATCCGGGACCTGTGCACCATCCTCGAAACGCTTGCGGATTGGGCAACCCTGACGAAGGATGTCGATATTTTGACGGAGTACGTCCGCCAGGCCCTGGCCAGGACCATCACCCGGCTGTACCAGTCCCCGGACGGAAACATCTCCCTGGTCACCCTGGGGCACGATGTCGAAAAGCTCATCACCGACGCCATCCAGAAGACGGACCAGGGGAGCTTCATCGCCCTGGAACCGAATGTCGCCCAGAAGATCATCACGAAAATCTCCCGGCAGATGCAGATCTTCTCCGGGCTGAGCCAGACGCCGGTCGTGCTCTGCTCGGCCCCGGTCCGGCCCCATCTCAAGAAGCTGCTGGACCGTTTTGTGCCCAACGTGGCGGTCCTCTCGTATAGTGAACTGGTCAACACCTTCAAGATTCAGTCTCTGGCAACTGTGGAGCTCTCCGATGCAAATTAAACGATTCAGATCATCCGACATGAATTCGGCACTCAAGATGATCAAACAGGAATTCGGGCCTGAAGCGGTGATTCTCTCCGTTCGTGATCTGGAAAAGGGCAAGGGGCTTTTCGGCATCATGGGCAGGGGCGGCCTGGAGGTGACGGCCGCCATCGACGCGCCCTTTACCGATGCCCCCCCGCGGCAGGAACAGGATGGCAGGCAGCCCTTTTCCCTGGAGCGTCCGCCGGTTTCCGTCACCCTCTCGGCCCCCCGGAAACGGCGGGCCGCGGCGCCTGCGCCCAAACCCGGCCCCGC
>NZ_JBGSQX010000070.1:0-22926 GCF_041737845.1 Desulfococcus sp. | reverse complement strand
CGATTGCGCCGTCTCATCGGCCTCCAACACCGGAATCCCCGTCACACCGACGGAAAGCCGATCGGCCATCCCGCTCGACGCCAACGCCGCTTCGATGTGCGCCCGCATGGCTCGCTCCGCCTCCGCCCCGCGGCCGCGCAGGATTGCGGTGGCGATGCGCCGGTGGCCTCGCAGGGAGATCTCGGGTCGTCCTCGCACCGCCAGAGACAACGTCCGCATGCGCGAGACGTGCTGGGCCAGACTGTGATAGATCCCCTGCAGCCGACGGTTCCCCGACAGTTCGACGATGATGTCGTGAAATCTTCCGGAGATCTCGTGATACTGCCGAAAGTCGCCGGTCCGTTTCGCCAGATCCGCCAGGATGTTGTCCAGGACCTCCCGTTTGGCGGAGTCCGGGTTCTCCGCGGCCTGCCGTGCCGCCAAGCCCTCGATGACGGTCCGGATCGCGTAGAGATCCTCCACATCCTGCGGGGTGATCTCGCTGACGAAACACCCGACCCGCGGCACCGTCGTGACGAAGCCTTCGGCTTCGAGCTGACGGATCGCCTCGCGAAGCGGGGTGCGGCTGACGTTCAACTGCCGGGCAAGTTCGGGCTCGATCAGGTGGGACTTCGGGGCGAGGTCGCCGGTGATGATGGCCTGCCGCAGGCGGACCACGATCCGCTCCCGTAGGGATTGATGGTCGGCGAGGGATCGGACGACGCCGTGCTCGGCCACGGAAGAGCTCCTCTTGTATACAGCATACTGTGTATTCTTACCGAGTCCCCCTGTCAAGCGGAAAGATGTGGGAGTCTGGGTACTCTGCAGAGCGGGACCTGCCGGCGACGTGTGCCGCACGGGGGAGAGATCGGGGGCGACAGGAAAAGGAGGAAGACGTCGCGGCTCGCGGGACGCCCCCGCTACTCCGTCAACGCCCCCTCGCGCTTCATGCGGATCGTCGGGAAGACCAGCACAACGAGCAGGATGGCGGCGACAGCCAGGAGGCCCGCGCTGATCGGACGCTGGATGAACACCGCGGGATCCCCGCCGGACAAGAGCATCGCGCGACGGAAATTCTCCTCCAGAAGCGGCCCCAGGACGAAGCCCAGGACCATGGGGGCCGGCTGCACGCCGATCTTGTTGAAGAAGTACCCCAGGGCCCCCCAGCCAAGCATCAGCCAGACCGAGAACACGCTGTTGCTGCTGGCGTAGGCGCCGATGCAGCAGAACAGAATGATGGCCGGAAAGAGCAATCGGTACGGCACACGCAGCAGCGAGGCCCAAATGCCCACCAGCGGCAGATTGATGACAACCAGCATCAGATTCCCGATCCACATGCTGGCCACCACGCCCCAGTACAAGGCCGGCTGCTCGCGAATCACCGAGGGGCCGGGCTGAATCCCCTGAATCATCAGAGCCCCGATCATGAGCGCCATGAGCGGATTGGTGGGAATGCCCATCGTGAGGAGTGGGATGAAACTGGTCTGGGCACCGGCGTTATTCGCGGCCTCGGGCGAGGCGACACCCTCGATGACGCCGGTCCCGAAGCGCTCCGGGTGACGCGACACCTTCTTTTCCAGAGCGTACGCCGCGAACGGAGGCAGCGCCGCGCCGCCGCCGGGAAGGATCCCGAGCATAGTCCCCACGCACGTTCCCCGCAGTATGGCGGGGAATGCGGCCTTCAAGTCCGGCCAGGTCGGCATCAGATTCTTGATCTTTCCCGCCAGAATGCTACGGTCCTGGGGACTCCCCAGGTTGGCAATCACCTCGCCGATCCCGAACAGGCCGACCACCACCGGAACGAAGTCCATGCCGTCGGCAATATCCGGGATCCCAAACGTCAGCCGGGGCTTGCCGGAATTCACGTCGATCCCCACGAGGCCGACCAGTACCCCCATGAGCACCATGGCGATAGCCTTGAAGGGGGAACCATGCGCCAAGACGACCGCGGCGATCAGGCCCATCACCAGCAGGCTGAAATACTCCGGGGCCGTGAACTTCATCGCCAGGGCCGCCAGCGGCGCGCTGAGCACCGCGATCACGATGGTCGCCACGGTCCCCGCGAAGAATGAAGCCACAGCCGCAATGGCCAGGGCCGGTCCTGCCCGGCCCTGGCGGGCCATCTGGTACCCGTCCAGGCACGTGACGACAGCAGAGGTTTCCCCCGGCACATTCACCAGGATGGCCGTGGTGGAACCGCCGTACTGCGCCCCATAGAAGATGCCGGCAAGCATGATCATGGCCGAAGCGGGGGGGAGGCCGAACGTGAACGGAAGGAGCATGGCCGTGGTGTTGAGCGGCGAGATGCCCGGCAAGACGCCGACCAGCGTGCCGATGACCACTCCCAGGAAACAGAAAAATAGATTCTGCAGCGAAAGCGCAGTAGAGAAACCGAGGGCGAGGTTGTCGACGAGGTTCACCGGCGGCTCCTCACCACCGCGGCCAGACGGCCAGGGGAAGCCCCAGGCCGTTCACGAACAGGAGCACCGTGAAGGTCGTGAGGATGACGGCGAAGAGCAGACTCTCGCGCCACCGGAATCCGGACACGGCGAACGTCGAGCAGGCCAACGTCGCGCAGGTCGCCAGGGCCAGGCCGCCTTTCGGCAGGAGCAGGGCGAAGACGGCTAGGGAAAGCAGCACCATTAGGAACGACCGGAGATCGAACCGTGGCAGGGATCGGTGCGTGGCCCGGAGTCCGCTCGTGACGAACGCGAGACCGAACCCCATGATGATCCACGCCAGCGCGCGTGGCACGTACCCGGGCCCCATGTCGGAGGCATTACCAATGGCGAGCGCCCAAGTCTCCCAGAGGGCCACGACCGCCAGAAGAATCAGGAACGCCCCGAACGCGATGTCCGGGGCGTTACCGCGCTGCTTTCCGCCAACTGACGCGAGCATCTCGCGTTCCTACTCCAACTTGATGTTGGCCTCGCGGACCACCGCACCCCAACTCTTCACGTTGGCCTTCATCCAGGTGGCGAAGTCCTCCGGCGAACCGATCCGCACGTCGCCGCCCAGGTCGGAGATCTTCTTTTCGATCTCCGGCATGGCCAGGATCTTCTTGAACTCGGCGTTCAGGCGCGCCACCATGGGTGCCGGGGTGCCGCCCGTGGTCATGACGCCCTGCCAGGTCCCGCTGTCCACCGCCGGCAGATTCAGCTCCTTGAAGCTGGGTAGATCCTTCAACGCATCCAGGCGCTTGGTACCCGAGACGGCCACGCCCTTGAGCTGATTCTGGGTGACGAAGGGCTGGGTGGCCAGCGCTCCATTGATGATGACATTGCTCTCGTTCGCCACGACGGCGCGAATGGCCGCGGCGCCTCCCTTGTAAGGGACGTATTTCCAGTCTATGCCCCAGTGCTTTGCGAGGACGATGCCGGTCAGGTGGTTGGCGTTGCCGACACCGGAGTGTCCCAGCGCCAGCTTGCCCGGGTTGGCCTTCGCGTGAGCCACCAGATCGGCCACCGTCTTCACAGGGACCGACGGGTGGACGGCGAGGATGTACGGCGCGAACATCACCATGCCGACCCCCATGAGCTGCTTCTCCGGATCGTAGGTCAGCTTGGAAAAGAGGCTCGGCGCCGCGGCCACGGCCCCCATATCGGCGAGCAAGAGTGTGTGCCCGTCTTTTTCGGCCTTGGCCACCAAGTCGGCGCCGATGTTGCCGGTCGCCCCGGGCTTGTTCTCGACGACCACCGGCTGCCCAATCGCCTTGGACAGGTGCGGGCCGATCAAGCGGGCCAGGATATCCGAGGAGCCACCGGGGGCATACGGAACAATGATGCGGACGGCCTTGGTGAACTGCGGATCGGCAGCCTCGACGAACGCGCCGGTCAGCACACTACCGGCAAGGATCAACAGGGCGGCAAGAACCACGCGACGGGTAACCATGTGATCTATCCTCCAAAGAACGACGGCAAACGCGCCCCTCCTCGGCTTCCCACTGAAGCCGTCCGGGGTCACTTGAAAACGTGAAGGAGCGGGGGCAGTAAATAAGAAAGCCGGGGTAGTGTCAATAAGAATCAGAATCGCCGCGTTCTAACTACGGCATGAAAGGCAGCTCGCACTTGGAACCGCCGACACGCCGGAGGCGTGCCGAGAAGTCCGCAGATGGCCCTTGCAGCAGCTCTGTCGCGTACGCCTCGGCGTCGTCTTGCGGTTCGTAACCAAGCACCTCTCGGGCCCGGCCGAGATCCCAGAAGCGGCGCGTGTTGTTCGAGATCCCGTACACAACTTCGAAATGGACGTTGGGCGCCTCGATGGCGCACCGAACCAAACGCGCCATATCGTCGGGGCTGATCCACACAGCGAGATGCCGCTCCTCCAGCGGCCGGTCCCGGAAGAAACCGATCCGGAGGCAGATCACCTGCAGCCCGGCCTTATCCGCGTAGAGACGCCCCGTGGCCTCGGCAAAGCACTTCGTCACTCCGTACATGCTGCTTGGACGGTAGGGCGCGGCTTCATCGAGGCATTGATCCGCTGCGTAATACCCCACGACATGGTGCGTGCTGGCATACACGACGCGGGGTACTCCCGCCAACCGAGCCGCCTCGAAGACGTTGTAGGTTCCCAGGATATTGGTCGGCAGCAGCTTCTCTCGAAAGGGTGCCACATCCGAGACGCCCGCCATGTCCACGACCACATCGGCGCCGCGGGCTGCCCCTTCGATTGCCCCTGCGTCGGTGGTATCCCCGCGGACGAGCGTCTCATTCGGCCCGAGATCGTCTATGGCCGACCGATTGAACAGCACCAGTCGGTAGTCGTCGCGCAGCGCATACCGCAGGCACCTTCCGATGCGCCCGCTGGCCCCGGTGAGCAAGATGGTCTTCATCGGCCGCGCGCCCCCAGGCTCGACCCTGATATTTATCCGTACAGCGGAAACCGCTTCGACCAGGCTGCAGCGGAAGCCGCTACTCCGCCGGGACGAACTTCCCGCCCTTCACCTGCACCATGACCATGGAGTCCACATCCAGGCCGTTGTGGTCCTCGGCGGTGAGGTTGTACACGCCCGACACGCCGACATAGCCCTTTGTCTGCTCGATGGCCGCACGCAGCGCCTTCGGGTCGGTCCCCGCCTTCCTCATGGCATTGGCGACGATGGTGATCGCGTCCCAGGCGTAACCCGAGTGGGTATTGATGGGAAATTCCTTGTCGTACTTGTACACGTCTCGGTAGAGATGGCTGAACTCGGCGATGACTTTCTTCTGGGGATCCGTCTCCGGCAGGGCGCTCCCCACCATGAGTTTGGTCGCGGGCATACGGTCTCCCTCGGAGGCCTTGCCCGCCAGCTCGATGTACTTCGGATCCGGGAGTCCGTGGCACTGGAAGAGCGGGATGGTGACCCCGAGCTGGGCCTTGTTCTTGGCCACGATCGACCCCACTGGGCCGATCGTCCAGGTGACGATGGCCTGCGGCGCGGCATTCCTGATCTTGGTGAGCTGGGCGGTCATGTCCGTATCATTGCCCCCGAATTTGTCGGCCTGGACGATGGTCAGGCCGAAATTCCCGGCCTGGGCTTCGAGCTGCTCCCGGCCCGACTCGCCGAAGGCGTCCGCGACGGTCAGGATGCCGATCTTTTTGATGCCCTGGGTTTTCATGTGCTCATAAATCGTCTGGACGGCCAGGATGTCGCTTTGAGCGGTTTTGAACACCCAGGGATTGACCGGCAGGGTGATCTTGTTGCCTGCTGCGCAGCTGATGAGCGGAGTCCCCGTCTTCTCGGCGAAGGGCATGACCGCAAGGGTGGTGGGGGTGGTGCTCGGCCCGATGACGGCCAGCACGTTGTCCTTGTTGAGGAGCTTGCTGATGCCCATGACCGCCTTGGTGGGGTCCCCCTCGGTGTCGTAGATGACCGCCTCCAGCTTGCGGCCGTCGATGCCGCCGGCGGCGTTGACGGCGTCGATCGCCATCTCCATGCTCTTCTTTTCCGGATCGCCCAGGAAGGAGGCCCGTCCGGTGACGGAAAAAATGCCGCCCACCTTGTAGGCCTCCTCGGCAAGAGCGCTGCCTGTGAAAACCGTGACGACCGCCCATATCAGCGCGATCTGAAAGCCGTACTTCCTGCTGCCCGTTGCTGTTTTCATCCGCTTTCCTCCTTGAGGGGTTGGGGTGTTGGGTGAAAAAACCGGGATGCCCGGACGCATTCCGGATCAGAGGGTATAGAGCCGCCGCCCTTCGATGACCGTAACGCCGCTGTCCTGGAGCAGTTTGAGCGCCTCGTCCGTATGGTCGAACCGGAAGATCATGACGGCGTTGCTGCCGCTCTGCTGAACAAAGGCGTACATGTATTCGACGTTGACGTTCCCGTTTTGAAGGATCGTCAGGATTCGGTAGAGCCCGCCGGGCTGGTCCGGGACCTCGACGGCCACCACGTTGGTCTTCCCCACGGTGAAGCCGTTCTCCCGGAGCGCGATGCCGGCCTTTTCGTTGTCGTCCACGATGAGGCGGAGCACCCCGAAGTCGGAGGTATCGGCCACCGACAGGGCCCGGATGTTGATCTGGTTTTCGGCGAGGATTCGGGTGACCTCGGCGAGGCGTCCGGACTTGTTCTCCAGAAATATGGAAATCTGTTCTGCGCGCATGGTTGTCTCCTTTGCCTGATAGGGTTGCCCTTCCGGTAGGGGCGATCGCTTTCGGGGAGTCGATGGATGTATAGCGGAAAAATCCCGCCGTTACAACTTCCGGTTGTCGATCACGCGGACGGCCTTGCCTTCGCTTCGCTGGATGGTCTTGGGCTCCACCAGTTTGACCTGGGCCGACACGCCGATGGTCTCCTTGATGTTTTTCGTGATTTTCTTCTCGATCTCCTGAAGGGGCCTCACGGTGTCGGAAAAGAGGTGCTCTCCCACCTCGACCATCACCGTGAGCTTGTCCAGATTGTCGACGCGGTCCACCTGGAGCTGGTAGTGGGGCTCCACCCCCTCGGTCTCCATGAGGACGCTCTCGATCTGGGAGGGGAAGACGTTGACGCCCCGGATGATGAGCATGTCGTCCGTCCGGCCGCTGACCTTTTTCATCCGGACGAGGGTCCTTCCGCAGATGCAGGGCTCGGGGGTGATGGCGGTGATGTCGCGGGTCCGGTAGCGGAGCACCGGGAAGGCCTCCTTGGTGATGGAGGTGAAGATCAGCTCGCCCGTTTCGCCGTAGGGGAGGGGCTCCCCGGTGTCGGGGTTGATGATCTCGGGAATGAAATGATCCTCGGCGATGTGCATCCCCCGCTGGGCTTCATGGCATTCGATGGAGACGCCCGGGCCGATGACCTCGCTCAGCCCGTAGATGTCCACCGCCTTCAGGTGGAGTTTCCTTTCGATCTCCTCCCGCATGTTTTCAGACCAGGGCTCGGCGCCGAAGATGCCGTACTTGAACTTGAGGTCCCTGAAATCGACCCCGAGCTCCGAGGCGATCTCGGCCAGGTGGAGGACATAGGAGGGCGTGGCCGTGATGATGGTGGGGCCGAAATCCTTCATGATGGTGATCTGCCGCTTGGTATTGCCGCCCGAGACCGGGATGACCGAGGCCCCCAGTTTCTCCGCGCCGTAATGCACGCCCAGGCCGCCGGTGAAAAGACCGTAGCCGAAGGCGTTGTGGATGATGTCTCCGCGGGTGGCGCCGCCGGCCGCAAGGGACCTGGCCATCAGGGTCGCCCAGGTGTTGATGTCCCGGGCCGTGTACCCCACCACCGTGGGCTGGCCGGTGGTGCCGGAGGATGCGTGGATGCGGACCACCATCTCCATGGGGACGGCGAACATGCCGAAGGGGTAGTTGTCTCTCAGGTCCTGCTTCGTGGTGAAGGGGAGGAGGCGGAGATCCTTCAGGGACTTGATGTCGCCTGGCTTGACGCCGACTTCGGTGAACTTCTTGCGGTAAAACGGGACGGTGGCGTAAGCCCGCTCCAGGGTGTTCTGGAGGCGCCTCAGTTGGATGGCCTCCAGCGCCTCCCGCGGCAGGGTTTCATATTCGATATCGTAGATCATGTCCGGTCCTCCTCCTTCTCCTGGGTCCGTTATCCGATGCGGTAAGATTGACGGTTCCGCAAAAAGCCCGATATCTGCGTTATGCTGCATATCTCGTCACTGAGGCGTACTCTAAGTACTTCTCATTCCTCGGGATTTGCAAGCCGTATCTCGAACTTTTTGCGAAGCCGTCTGAAAATTAACTTTTTATGAGACCATCAAGATGTTCCTGATGTCTTTTTGCGCGGTCACAAAAAAAAAGGGCTGTCGGTGCGCCACCCACAGCCCTGTGAAACCAAACCATGAGTGCCACCGCCTCGTGTCCACTCATGGTTTATTCGTATTTTTCGGGGGATTCTACGCCCTCAGCCCATGAGCGGACCATCTAAAGCCATAGCCGCTGAACAGGCCGGGGTGATCCATGGAAAACCATCGGAGCATAAACGCTAACCCCCTGTTAAAAGTTCAAAAGAATTTCGAGATCACCCATAACGAATCCGGGAAACCGTGTCAAGCGAAAAAAAGCCGAGGCTATTTCAGCCGGCCCTTGAACGCCGCCTTGCGCTTTTCGAGGAATGCGGCGGTGCCCTCCTTGGCGTCTTCGCTGGCCATGCAGAGGGCAAAGGCGTCGCACTCGATGTCGAGGCCGGTGGCCAGGTCGACAGTGAGGCCGCGGTTGACGCTCTGCTTGGCGGCCCGGAGGGAGACCTTCCCCTTGGACGCCATGATCCGGGCGGTTTTCAGGGTCTCCTCCATCAGGGACTCCGACGGGAGAACCTTGTTGACCATACCGATTTCCCTGGCTTCGACCGCCGGGATCATCTTTCCGGTGAAAATCATCTCCTTGGCCAGGTTGGGGCCGATGAGGCGCGGCAGCCGCTGGGTCCCGCCGAACCCCGGGATGATGCCCAGGCTGATCTCGGGAAGGCCGAAATTCGCGTTTTCCGAGGCATAGATGAAATCGCAGGCCAGGGCCATCTCGCTGCCGCCGCCCAGGGCGAACCCGTTCACCGCGGCGATCACGGGGATGGTCAGGGACTGAAGGGTGCTGATGATGGCCTGCCCCTGCTGGGCGAAGGCCTTGGCCTGAAGGGGGCCGTAGGTGGCCAGTTCCGTGATGTCGGCGCCGGCCACAAAGGATTTTTCCCCGGCGCCGGTCAGGATCAGCACGCGGACCTCCTCGTTTGCCGCCACCTCGCCCAGGGCCTGCGACAGTTCGCCCAGGAGCGCGCCGTTCAGGGCGTTGAGGGCCTTGGGCCGGTTGAAGGTGATGGTCGCGATGCCGTCTTCCAGGGTAAACAGAATGTTTTCATATGCCATGGGATGCCTCCGTCATCATCGTATGAAATAAATTGGTGTATTGAATCAATGGGTTGAAACCGAACGTCCGCAGGTTTTGAACAGCGCCTGAAACTGCGGCGCGCGCGGGTGCGGCCGGTAAAGAACTGAGGTTTGATTAAAGCATCGGCGGGCCTTTGTCAACGGGATTCATCTCATCTTTGACGGATTCGTAAAAAGCCCGATATCTGCGTTACGCTTCATCCTTCGTCACTGCGGCGTACGACAAGTACGCCTCATTCCTCAGGATTCGCAAGCCTTGATCTTGGGTTTTTTACGAATCCGCGGGAAACGCGACTTTTTACGAGTCCATCATCTTTTGTTTCCCGGCTCTCCGCGGGCACTCAGGTAGATGGCGAAAAGGATGAGGCCGCCGCCGACGAATTTGTAGACCGTCGGCCGCTCGTCGAAGAGCAGATAGGCCAGGATGCCGGCGCCGATGGGCTCCCCCAGGAGGCTCACGGCGATGGTTCCGGCGCTGAACCACCGGAGGGACCAGTTGTAGCTGGTGTGGCCGATCAACTGGGGGATGAGGGCCATGGCCCAGAAGGCGGAAACCGTTCCGGCCGAAAACCCGGTGACCGGCAGCCTCAGCGCCAGGACCATGGCCCAGAGGATGACGGCGGCGCTGCCGTAGCAGACCATGATATAGGCGGTGAGGGTCAGCTTCTGCCGGAGGCGGCGGCCGATCAGAAGATAGATGGCGGCGCAGACGCTGCCCGCAAGGGCCAGGCCGTCGCCCAGGAGGGCTTTGCCGCCGGTCTCGAAATCCCCGGTTCCGATGATGACGCCCCCGACGACACTGACGAGAATGCTGATCACGGCAGTCCTTCCCAGTCTTTCCCGTGCGATGAAAGGCGTCAAAAGGCCCACCCAAAGGGGGTTGGTATTGACAAGGACCACGCTGTTGGTCACCGAGGTGTAGTCAAGGGAGGAGATCCAGGTGGCGAAGTGAAGGGCCAGAAACAGGCCCGACACCCCGGCGAGTTTGAGGTCGGCCGCAGATAGGCCCGCCAGCTCCCGCCGGGCGGTGAACCACGCGATGGGCAGGAGCAACAGGGAGGCCAGGCCGACGCGGTAGGCCGCGATGACCAGGGCCGGGGCCTCGCCGGCCATTCGGGCAAAGATGGCGCCCGTGGATACGGCAATCACCCCGACCACCAGCGCAAGGAACGGGTTTATGGGCGGCGCTGCTGCCGGACTGTCGATGCCGGCGGTCGGATTTTTCATCGCTTGATTCCCACCAGCGACGCCATTTTTCCTTTGCCTCTGGGCGTGACGACCGATTTTTCCTCATAATGGATGACATACAGGGAGAGGAAGGCATGCAGGAGTTCATTCTCCCTCAGGAGATAATCCCGGCAGGAGACTGTGAGAGTATGGCCCCGGGGGGCCTCCACAAAGGTTTCGAAGATCAGCATGCCGCCGGGCAGAAGCGCTTCCTTGATATAGGGGAAGAGGCGCCGGTTCAGAAAGCGGATGTTGAGGATGAGGGTGTATCGGTCCGGCGGGATCTCATAGGTGTCCAGATCGGCCTGAACGGCGTTGACGGCGGGGGTTTGTTGAGAAAGGATTCCAAGCGCCGCGTCCGAGATGTCCACCGCGTCCACGGCAAACCCTTTTGCGGCCACAAATCCGGTATTGCCGCCGGTGCCGCAGGCGATGTCCAAAGCCCGGCCCCTGGGCGCCCTGGCGCAGAACCGCCGGACGATGGGCGACGGCGGCTTGGGATGCGGCTCCTGTTGATACCTCTCGTTCCACTTGGTGCGGTTTTTTTCCATCATCGACCTTCCAGCGCCAAAAGGGGCCTGTGCGTCAGCCGAAGTTGAATCGGGTTTTCAGAAGGTTCCGGGTGGCGGGGTTGACATCCAGGGAGGCCATCTCGGCTGCGCAGACCCATCGGGCCGAAAGCGCGTCGTCTCCGGCCAGAGGTTCGCCTCCCAGGTATTCCGCCGATAGATCGACGATCACATAATGGTACTGCACGCCGCCGTCAGGGTCCCGCACGATGGCATCAAAGGCGAACACGGGCTCCCCGGCCCGGATGACGATGCCGGTCTCCTCTTCAACCTCCCGCTCGGCGGCTTCCTTCAGGGTCTCCCCCAGCTTGAGGCGGCCGCCGGGAATGGCCCAGACGCCTTCCGCGGGGGGCCTTCCCCGCAGCACCAGAAGGACCCTGTCCTCCTTGAAAACCACGGCACCCACGCCCACCTGGGGCTGGTCCGGATAGGTGCGGTTGGGTCGCGTTTCCATGGACCGATCTTTTACAGGTTTCGAACGGTTTGCGCAAGGGTGAGGACATCCACCCGAACGGCGCCGGCGTTCCGGAGTGCTTCTGCGCATGCATCGGCGGTGGCGCCGGTGGTGTAGACGTCATCCACCAGAAGGATTTTTTTTCCGGAGACATCGACCCCTCGGCCAGGGGTGAAGGCGTTTTGAATGTTGGCCTGCCGGGTGCGGCGGTTCATTCCGACCTGGGCGTCGGTTTCCCGAATCCTGTTGAGGGCGGTTCGTTGAATGATCCCCCCGGGGAGGTCGATCCCTGTTTTTTCGGCAAGCGCGGGCCATTTCCGGAGAAGCAGAAAGGCCTGGTTGAACCCGCGGCGCCGGAATTTGCGGGGGTGGAGGGGAACCGGGACGATGAAATCGATGTCGCGGTCGGGCCAGTGCCGCAGGAAGGTCGCAAACAGGAGGCTTCCCAGGGGCCGGGCCAGTTGGGTTATGGACCGGTATTTGAGGTGGTGGAGGGCGGTTTTGAGGCTTCCGTCATAGCTGCCGAAGGCCCGGACCTTCCGGAAGTGCCTCTGCCGGTTGAGGCAGGCGTCGCAGACAGACTCCACGCCGTCGGGGTGGGGGATCTTCTTGCCGCAATGGCTGCACACGGGTCCGTCCGCGCAGGGGAAATCATCGCGGCATGCCGGGCAGAAAAAGGGCGCCATGACGGCCGAGAAGGCCTGGGGCGGGGCATCGAAGGGCGCGGCTGGATCCGGCCCGGGCGGCGGGAATAGATAGAAGGTGCCGCAGACCAGGCATTTGGGCGGGAAGGCCAGATCCAGGAGCGCCCGGCAGGCGCGATGGATTCCCCGGGCGGTAACAAAGGCCGGCGTCACGGGGCGTTTCGGCCGGGATCGCCGTGATGGCGGATCAGCCCCTCCTGGACCACCGAGGCGACGAGCCTCCCGTCCCGGGTGTAGATCCGTCCCGAGGCGAGGCCCCGGGCCTTGCAGGCATTGGGGCTTTTCATGGCGTAGAGGAGCCAGTCGTCGATGCGGAAGTCCCGGTAAAACCACATGGCATGATCGAGGCTCGCCACCTGCATCGAGGGCTCCCAGTAGCTGTGGCCGTGGGGGTAGAGGGCCGTGACCACCAGGCTGTAGTCGGAGGCGTAGGCCAGCAGATACTGGTGGACCGCGGGATCGTCGGGCATCCGGTCGATGGTCCGGAACCAGGTGTACCGGGTAGGCGCCCGCTTTTCCGGCGCAAAGGGATTGATCGGGTCGACCGGCCGCATTTCGATGGGTTTTTTGCAGAGGATCTTGTCCCGGATGGCCTCCGGTATCCTGTCCCGGTGCTGGAGGGCGAACTCGAGGTCGGAGGGGATGCCCTCGGGGCCCGGGGCTTCCGGGGCCGGGTCCTGGTGATCGAATCCGGGCTCGTCGACCTGGAAGGAGGCCGACATGCTGAAGATGGCCTGACCTTTCTGGACGGCCACCACCCGCCGCGTGGTGAAGCTCTTTCCGTCCCGGATGCAGTCTACGCTGTAAACGATGGGCTTCCGCGCGTCCCCCATCCGCAGGAAATAGGCATGGAGGCTGTGTGCCCGCCGGTCCTCCGGGACGGTCTGGCAGGCCGCCGAAAGGGCCTGCCCCAGCACCTGCCCGCCGAAGACGCTCCGCAGCCCCAGGTCCTGGCTCTGGCCTCGGAAAATATTCTCCTCGATCTTCTCCAGCTTCAAGAGCGTGAGCAGCTCCGCCAGCACATTCCCTTCAACGCAGACACCCATGTGGGGTTCCTCCGTAATTGTGTCGTCCATGCCTGATTGTTGGACTATAGCCGCAGCGGGTCGCGAGTTCAACCTTTATCCCGCCCGCCAGGCATCAGGGCAGGCACAGGGGCCTGCCCCTACGGGCATCCGGGAATGAAACCGGGCACATGGTGCGCATGATATGAAACAACCCGTAGGGGCACCCCCGTGGGTGCCCTATCGGCGCGTGGGTGCCGTTTCAGGGCAGGCACAGGGGCCTGCCCCTACGGGCATCCGGGAACGGAACCGGGCACATGGTGCGAACGATATGAAACAACCTGTAGGGGCACCCCCCCGTGGGTGCCCTATCATCTTGGCGCTGCGCAAAACCATCTCTGATCCATCCAATAAGGGCAATCAGTTCTTGAAAAAATCTGAATTCAGATCCATATTCAATACAAAAAACAAACCCGAATTTAGAACCAGGTGATCACATGAAGCCCTTGAACGTTTCGAAGAACATCGTTTCCCTATCGGAATTCAAAGCCAAGGCCTCCCAAATGCTCTATGAGGTACAAAGCACGCATCATCCCATAGTCATCACCCAGAACGGCAAGGCTGCCGCCGTCCTCATCTCCCCGGAGGCTTTCGACTTTTTGACGGAACAGGCCCGCTTCATCGATGCCGTGCAAAAGGGATTGGCGGATGTGGAGAAGGGGAGGGTGGTAGCGGATGAAAACGCCGGAGAAGACGAACAGCGCGAAGGCTGAACGGCAAGGCGGTCGCCGCCATCGTCTTCCCGGCGGATTTCGGTTGGGTTTCCCCCTTGCTTTTTAACACGGGAATGGTATTCAGACGGACGGAAGCGGGCAGGCACGGGGGCCTGCCCCTACGGGCATCTGGAACCGGAACCGGGCGGATGGTGCGAAGGGGATGAACCAACCCGTAGGGGCACCCCCCTGTGGGTGCCCTGTCGTCGCGCGGGTGCCGGTTCAGGGCAGGCACGGGGGCCTGCCCCTACGGAGATTTACCGTTTTCAGGGTGGTTGGAGGTTTCTCATCAAAAACAGGGATCTATTTGACAGCGCGCCCACCGGGGACTATGACGCCGCGTCCCTCGAGGTGCTGCGGGGGCTCGACCCCGTGCGGCGGCGGCCGGGGATGTATACGGACACGACCCGGCCGAATCATCTTGCCCAGGAGGTGATCGACAACGCGGTGGACGAGGCCATCGCGGGGTTTGCGCGCCAGATCAAGGTGGTGCTTTACGAGGACGGCTCCCTGGAGGTGTGCGACGACGGCCGGGGCATGCCTGTGGACCTCCACCCCGAGGAGGGGATGACCGGGGTCGAGGTCATCATGACGAAACTCCATGCCGGGGCCAAGTTCGGCAACAAGAACTACCGGTTCTCCGGCGGCCTCCACGGCGTGGGGGTGTCGGTGGTCAACGCACTCTCCACCCGCCTCGAGGCGGAGATCCGGCGCGGCGGGAACCGATACGCCATCGCTTTTGAGAACGGCCGGAAGACCTCGGACCTGACCCCGGTCGGCACGGTGGGCGTCCGCAATACCGGCTCCACCGTCCGGTTCTGGCCCGACCCCCGGTATTTCGAGTTCCCGGACTTCTCCGTCCGCAAGCTCCGCCATACCCTGCGGGCCAAGGCCGTCCTCTGCCCGCGCCTGACCGTGACCTTCATCGACAGGAACACGGGCGAGACGGAGAAATGGTACTTCGAGGACGGGCTCCGGGACTATCTCCTGGAAAGCCTGGGCGAGGGCGAGCGGATTCCCGAGGACCCCTTCACCGGCGATCACGAGGGGGACGGGGAGACGGTGGCCTGGGCCGCGGCCTGGATGCCGGATCAGACGCCCGCGGTGGCCGAGAGTTACGTCAATCTCATCCCCACCCCGGTGGGCGGCACGCATGTCAACGGCTTCCGGAGCGGCCTGCTGGCGGCCATGCGGGAGTTCTGCGATTTCCGGAACCTGATCCCCCGGGGGATCAAGCTCGCGCCCGACGATCTCTGGGACCGGTGCGCCTACGTCCTGTCGGTGAAGATGAACGAGCCCCAGTTTTCGGGCCAGACCAAGGAACGGCTCTCCTCCCGGGAATGCGCCTCCTTTGTGTCGAATATCGTGCGGGATTCCTTCGCCCTCTGGCTCAACCTCAACACCGACGCCGGCCTTCGCCTGGCCGAGATGGCCATCGAGAGCGCCCGGAAGCGACTCAGGGCCGCCAACAAGGTCGTGCGCAGAAAGGCCGGGGCCGGCCCCACCCTGCCGGGCAAGCTCGCCGACTGCATTTCCCAGGACCCGGCCGAATCCGAACTCTTTCTGGTGGAGGGGGATTCCGCGGGCGGCTCCGCCAAGCAGGCACGGGACAAGCAGATCCAGGCGGTGCTGCCCCTCCGGGGGAAGATCCTCAATACCTGGGAGGTGGAGACCGATCAGGTGCTGAAATCCAACGAGATCCATGACATCGCCGTGGCCACCGGCATCGACCCCGGGGCGTCGGACCTGTCGGGGCTCCGGTACGAAAAGATCATCATCCTGGCCGACGCGGATTCCGACGGCCTCCACATCGCCAGCCTGCTCTGCGCCCTGTTCCTGAAGCATTTCAGGCCCCTTGTGGCGGCCGGGAACATCTTTGTGGCCATGCCCCCTCTCTACCGGATCGACCAGGGCAAGAGCGTCCATTATGCCCTGGACGAGAGCGAGAAGGATGCCGTGCTGAAGCGGCTGGAGGCCGGCCCCAAGAAAGGGCGGATCGATGTCCAGCGGTTCAAGGGCCTGGGGGAGATGAACCCCAATCAGCTTCGCGAAACCACCATGTACCCGGACTCCCGCCGCCTGGTCCAGCTTACCCTGGACGACGAGGACGCCATTGTCGAAACCATGGACATGCTCCTGGCCAAAAAACGGTCCAAGGATCGCAAGCACTGGCTCGAGGAAGAGGGCGACCTCGCCGAACCCGAGGCCTTTTAAATATATTTCCGGGGGGTGCTCCGGTTTCCAAGAGCATCAGGGCAAGATCTTTTTTGGATCCCGTTTTTGGCTGCGCCTGAAACACAACCGTTGACAGGATGTCTGTTTTCCTTCATTATTCAAAAATTATATCAATGAAGGAAAACCGAAAGAAAACCTGATCGATTCATTCCGGATTTTACCCTTCAACTTTGGCGCCCAAACCCGAATCGCCGGTTTTTGAAAGCCGAAATTTGACGGTTCCAAAAGATCGATTCATGGAAAACAGCATACATTCCGAGGAAATGCACGAGGATCAGAGGCGCATCTTTATTGATACGGCCCAGCTTCATGAAGCGTTTATGGATGCGTTTACCAAGAGCAGGGCCTACCGGGGGGGCATGCACTGGAAGAAATCCAAAGAAAGAGAATATCTGTTTCGATCTTTGGATCGTTTCGGATATGGCCAAAGCCTCGGCCCGAGGTCCGAAGAGACGGAATCGATATATGTCGAGTTTCACAAAAACAAGCAGCAGCTTCTGGATCGCCTTACCCATTTAAAAGAGCAGCTCAAAGATCAAGCGCGTTTCTGCAAAGCGGCGCGTATTGCACGCGTGCCGCGCATCGTGACCTCTATTTTGAGGGTTCTCGATCAGCATCAGCTTTTGGGCCGGCATCTGCTGGTCATCGGCACCAACGCCCTGTATGGATATGAGGCGAAAGCCGCTGCTTTTCTGGCGCGGGGGCTGCTCGCCACCCGGGATATGGATGTCCTGTGGGATGTCAGGCCCAGGCTGCGGTTGTTTGCCGCCGATCCAATCGACGGCAGCGGTCTCATCGATATTTTGAAGAAAGCGGATCGCTCCTTCGATCTGTCCGGGAGGGAGAGCTTTCGTGCCGTCAATCGATCCGGCTACATGGTGGATCTGGTCAAACCGGAGCCCAAATCCGTCTTCCAAAAAGAAGAACGGCAAATGGGAGGGGGCGACGACCTGTTTGCCGCCGAGATCAAAAATCTTCAATGGCTGGTTTCCGCCCCCAAATTCAGCCAGGTCGTCATCGGCGATGATGGATTCCCGGCAACCCTGGCGGCGCCGGATCCGCGTGCTTTTGCCATACACAAGCTTTGGCTGAGCAAACAGGTGGATCGGGAACCGGCGAAAAAAAAACGGGATTATTCCCAGGCCTTGGCCGTGTGCAGACTGATCCTGCAATATCTGCCCCAATATCCATTCACACCGGAAGAATTGCGGATGTTTCCCAGAGACGTCGTCACGGATGCATTCCGGGCCTTCAAAAATCAAGACCTGCCGCCGGGGTATGGCGGATCTTCAGTGTAATCTAACGGAGTGACCCATGACCGAAATCACACCCGTCTCCCGCGAGGGCATCGAACAGCTCTCCCTGGGGGAGTTTGTCCGGCCCTCCTATCTCAACTACGCCATGTACGTGATCATGGACCGGGCCCTCCCGTTTGTCGGGGACGGATTCAAGCCGGTACAGCGGCGCATCATCTATGCCATGAGCGAGCTGGGCCTCAAGGTCACCGCCAAGCACAAGAAATCGGCCCGCACGGTGGGCGACGTCCTCGGCAAATACCACCCCCACGGCGACTCCGCCTGCTACGAGGCCATGGTCCTCATGGCCCAGGAGTTTTCCTACCGCTATCCGTTCATCGACGGCCAGGGGAACTGGGGATCCATCGCCGCGCCCAGGGAGTTCGCCGCCATGCGGTATACCGAGTCGCGCCTGTCGGCCTATGCCGATGGGTTCCTGTCGGAGCTCTCCATGGGAACCGTCGACTGGGTGCCCAATTTTGACGGGACCCTCCAGGAGCCCCGGATGATGCCTGCGCGGCTGCCCAACATCCTTTTGAACGGCGCCGCCGGGATCGCCGTCGGCATGGCGACGGACATTCCGTCCCACAACCTGAGGGAAATCGTTGCGGCCTGCATCCATCTCATCGACAGTCCCGAAGCGTCCCTCGAGGAGATCTGCGGGATCGTGGCGGGGCCGGATTTTCCCGCGGGTGCGGAGATCATCACCCCGCCCGCGGAGCTCGTCGAGATCTACCGGACCGGCCAGGGCATGATCCGCATGCGGGCGACCTATGAGATCGACAACGGCGACATCATCATCACGGCCCTCCCGTATCAGGTGTCGCCCGAAAAGCTGATCGAGCAGATCGCAGCGCAAATGACGGCCAAAAAACTGCCCATGGTGGCGGATATCCGCGACCTCTCGGACCAGGAGGACCCGGTGCGCATCATGATCCTGCCCCGGTCGCCGCGCATCGACAAGGAGGCCCTCATGGGCCATCTCTTTGCCACCACCGACCTCGAAAAAAGCATCAAGGTCAACATGACGGCCATCGGCCTGAACCGGAAGCCCAAAACCTTCAGCCTTCTCGAGATGCTGCACCAGTGGCTGACCTTCCGCCGGGAGACCGTGACCCGGAGGCTCCAGTTCCGACTAGGCAAGATCACGGAGCGCCTCCATATCCTGGACGGTCTTCTCGTCGCCTACCTCAACCTCGACGCGGTGATCCGCATCATCCGGGAGAGCGACGAGCCCAAGGCGGCCCTGATCTCCTCCTTTGATTTTTCCGACCTCCAGGCCGAGGCCATCCTCCAGATCCGGCTCCGGCAGCTCGCGCGTCTGGAAGAGATCAAAATCCGGGAGGAAAAGGCGGGCCTGGAGAAGGAGAAGGAGCAGATCGAGCGGACCCTGGCTTCCGACCGGCGCATGAAAACCCTGATCAAGAAGGAGCTCGCAGCCGATGCCGACAAATACGGCGACCCCCGGCGGACCCGCATCGTGGCCCGCCGGGAGGCCCAGGCCATCAAGGATGTGGATCTTGCGCCCGCCGAGCCCGTGACCGTGGTCCTTTCCGCCAACGGGTGGGTGCGGGCCGCCCGGGGGCACGCCGTCGACCCGACCCAGCTCGCCTACAAGGCGGGCGACGAATTCCTGAGCGCGGCCCGGGGCAAAACCAGCCAGCCGGCCATCTTCATGGACACCGCAGGCCGCACCTATGCCCTGCCGTCAAACGCCCTCCCGTCCGCCCGGAGCCAGGGGGAGCCGCTGACGGGCAAGCTGGCGCTTTCGGCCGGCGATCGCTTTATTGCCGTCGTCATGGGCGAACCCGGGCGGAAGGTCCTCCTGGCCAGCGACTGCGGATACGGCTTCGTGACCGAAACCGATCACATGGCGACCAAGAACACCAAGGGCAAGGCGATGCTGGCCCTTCCTGCAAACGCGAGGCCCCTGGTGCCCGAGATCGTGAAACATCCGGAAACGGATTATCTTGCCGCCGTCACCACCGAGGGTCGGATGCTCATCTTCCCCGTCCGGGACCTGCCCGAACTGCCCCGGGGAAAGGGCAACAAGATCCTCCAGATCCCCCCGAAAGCCGCGCGGGAAGGCCGGGAGCTGGTCAAGTTCATCCAGATCCTCCCCGAGGGGGCGACGGTGAAGCTCCATTCCGGGAAGCAGGCGGTCCGGTTCACCTGGGGGAACCTTTCGGCATTCATGGGGGAGCGGGGCCGCCGCGGGAAATCGCTACCCCGGGGGTACCAGCGGGTCGACCGCATCGAGGTGATCCCACCCGATCCGCCCGCTCCGGAATCGCAGGAAAACGCGGATGCGGAAGGCGGGGAATTACTGGAATAGGGGGCGGCGAAAAGGCCCCTACGATTCTTTCGATTGTTCGTAGACCCTGTCCGGCGGCAGATCGGACCGGACGGACTGCATCCTCACGAGCTGGTCGCACCGCTCGTTTCCGGGGTTGCCCGCATGGCCTTTCACCCACCGGAATTCCACGTCGTGCTTCTCGCAGAGCAAGAGCAGCTCGGCCCAGAGATCGGGGTTGACGGCCCTCTCCGTTTTGGTCCGCATCCAGTGGTTGGCCCGCCACCGCCTGGCCCATCCCTTGGTGACGCCGTCGACGACGTATTTGGAATCGCTGTAGAGGACGATCGACGACGGGGCCTCGATGGCCTTCAGCCCGACGATGCAGGCGGTCAGCTCCATCCGGTTGTTGGTGGTGAGCCGGTACCCGCCGGAGAACTCCCGGGTCGTGCCGTCTTCCGTGACCACCGCCCCGTATCCGCCCGGACCCGGGTTCCCCAATGCGCCGCCGTCCGTATAAACGATCACGCGGTTTCCCTCGGGGACCCCGTCCTTGCGGGGGGCGTTCTCGGAAGACGCTGGATCGGCTTTCGGGGCCGAGGGTCTCCGGCCTCCCCAGGCCGGGGGATGTTTCATGAAAGCCTCGGCTTCAGCGCGGGTCGGAAACCCCTTGTAAACCGCTCCGGGAAACCCGCTGACCTGGGCCTGGGCTCCCCCTTCGCCGAACCACCGGGTATAGATGCCGGGCTTTCGCCCCTTGGCAACCGCATAGAATTTTTTGCCGCTCATGGGTCGTCTCATCCTTCGAAAATCAGTCGCGTCAATCCCTCTCGTTTCCCGCCGGCCCCCAAAAGGCGGTCTCGACGGATCCGCCGCGCGGAACATACGGCAAACCGCCGGATTTGGAAAGCCCTTCTTTCAAGAGCGGCCGCCGGGACCGTGGAGGCCGGGAGGGACTTCCCGTTTCCCCAGGTTTTTCTTGACACCCCTTTTTGGAAAAGGTATTTAGCTTGCATGCAAGGAAAAAATGCGACGGTTTTGGAAGGTGAGCCCATGCAGGCCCATGATTGTATCTTTTTTCAACTCGCCAAGGCGAGCCAGGCCGGCGCCAGGCACTGGAACGAGAGCGTCGCCCGCTTCGGGGTCACGGCGGTCCAGGGGATGGTGCTCGCCTTTCTGGCGGAGGAGGACGATATCCCCTCGGGCAGCCTGGGGAGCCGGGTGCAGCTCGACAGCGCCACCCTCACGGGGATCGTCGACCGCCTCGCCCGGGCGGGGCTGGTGGAGCGGCGGGACAGCCCCGACGACCGTCGGGCGGTACGGATCCGCCTCACCGAAAAAGGCAGAACGGTGGGCCGGGCCGTCCGCGGCCTCATCCCCGCTGAAAATCGCTCCTTTCTCTCGAACCTCACCGACGAGGAGGAGATGATCTTCCGGACGCTCCTTCGTAAGCTGCTCTCGCGCAGCGGCTGATCCGCCGGGCCGCGCTTTTTGCGGGCCTGATGTTTTGTATGCAAGATAAACGTGTGCAACCAATGGAGGAAGGATGCTGAAGCCCAACCCGGAATACATTGAAGAACTGATTCATGTGGTGGGGTCCGCCCCATACCCCAGCCACATGTCCATGCGCCTTGCGGCCATTGATATCGACAGCGCGGAGATTGTCCTGGAGGCCGGCCCGTGCCACCTCCAGCCCTTCGGCATCGTCCACGGCGGCGTGCTGGCCACCCTCATCGACACCGCCACCTTCTGGGCGGTCTTCATGCGCATTCCCGAGGAGGCGGGGCTGGTCAACATCGACTTGAAGCTCAACTACCTGAAGCCGGTGGTGTGCGGCCGGCTCACGGCCGAAGGCTGCGCCATCCGGTCCGGAAAATCCATAAGCTACGCTGAAGCCCGGGTCCTGGGCGCAGACGGGGCGCTGCTCGCCCACGGCACCTCGACCCTGATGACCCTCCCCGGCAAGGGGTTGAAACTGAAGGCCAGGAAATTCGTCGCTGAACACTAGAAAAGGAGGGAATGCATGGAAAACAGCTCCCAGATGTCTGGGGACCGGATCAAAGCGTTGATCCGGGATTTCATCGCCGCTTCACCCCGCAACACCATGGGAAATGAAACCGGAGAGCCCGCCTGGGAGGATGTCCTGGTGGGGTTTGCTTCGGGCGCGGACCCGATGTGGCAGCAGTTCAAGGAATATGTCGGGGCCTTCCACTGGACCCCCTGGGAGGTGTTCAGCCAGCACTGCCCGGCCCAGTCCGCAAGCCCTGAGGAGTTGATGGTGGTGTCGTGGGTCCTGCCCCAGCGGGTATCGGTCCGCAAGGCCAACCGCAGGGCGAAAACCTTTCCGTCCGAAGAATGGGCACGGATCAGGGTCTACGGCGAGGCGTTCAATGCGGCCCTTCGACGCCACGTTGCCGGGCATCTGACGGAAGCCGGCCATGCGGCGGTTGCGCCGATGCTCGTTCCCAACTGGACCATCGTCAACTCCCGGCGCTTTTCCTATGCCTCCTCCTGGTCCGAGCGCCATGCCGCCCACGCGGCCGGCCTAGGCACCTTCGGGCTGTGCGACGGGCTCATCACCGCAAGGGGCAAAGCCATGAGGGTCGGATCGGTGGTGGCCAGAATTTCCATCGAACCCACGCCCCGGCCGTATGCCGACCACCGGGCCTACTGCCTCTTTTTCGCGGAAGGCACCTGCGGGAAATGCATTGACCGCTGCCCGGCCCGCGCGATCACCGAGGCCGGCCACGACAAGGAGAAGTGCCGGCAGCACCTCGCGCGCTCCAGGGAGCATGTGGCCAAGTCCTACGGATTCGAGGGGTATGGCTGCGGCTTGTGCCAGGTCGGCGTTGTCACCCTGCCAGGCGGACTGCAGTACAAGATCATCACGGACGGCACAGGTGCCATGCCCGGCCCTGAGGATGTTGTGAAGGTTCATTACACCGGCAAGACGATTGACGGAACCAAATTTGACTCTTCGTATGACCGCGGTGAACCGGCACAGTTCAGGGTCAGCAACGTGATCCGCGGATGGGTTGAAGGACTCCAGCTGATGAAGGAGGGTGCAAAATGGATGCTCTATATCCCATATGATCTTGCC
>NZ_JBGSQX010000040.1:0-23451 GCF_041737845.1 Desulfococcus sp. | reverse complement strand
CCGAAAGTTCGTGAAGGGTCAGGATCGTCAGGAGAAAACAGAGCGGCACGCGCCACACCGGGAGCAGGGGGTGCGGCAGGATGGAGAATGTCTGACGGGGGCAGTGCACGTTATGGCAGCGGTACCGCTGAACCTGGATGGCTTCATGTCCGTTGAACAGATATCGGCGGTAAAATCCGTGCTTGATCAGGCGGTATCGCTCGCCGCAGACGGGGCAGAAAACTTCAAGAGACTGTTTTTCCTTGGCAACGGCGGTCAAAGACGATAGCATGGCGGCGAGGGTGGGGTAGATGGTGTTTCTCCTTTTCTTTGGGTTTGGCGATCCAGAAAGGATAACACATCTCCCCTCCTCTTATTCCCCCCTCTTATCCCCCCCAAAGGGGGGGAGGAGGATTGGAGGCATCGGGCGGTTCCTGCTGTCTGATGGAAAGATCTTTTCTCATGCTCACGTCCCCAGCCATCGTTCCACAGGGTAACCGACCGCGACAATTTTTGGCGTTTTTCAGGCAATATAAAGAAACGCGCTACACCGGGAACAGAACTTAGACTCTACTTTGAAGCACCGGCTGTTGCATCTGAAGATGCCGGGGGTCAAGAGTTCTGAATTTTGGCGATGTCCTTATGTACAAGACCTTGACTCTTGAGCCAGAGAACTTCCATTCGGCGTTGGACAAGGGGTATGGGATGATTGAAGCGTTCATATTCAATGACCTTTAAATCCTGTTCGGCAAACTCGACTTTGATCATTTTTTTACCCTCCGATTCTGGAATTTAAATGAATCCAGAGTGAGTATAAAAATGATGAAGTCTTTTGTCCAGTGCTATTTTAGAAACGCTTTTCTAATCGTATATTATGGCCTTTCAGAGTATATTTCGACTCAATCCCTCACGACCGACTGATGGCATTGATGGAGGAACGTATCAGCGACGGGCAGATTTTGGATCTGGTTGACGGATACCTTAAACAGCAAATCATCGGCAAACTGCGCCACTGGACACCGGTGGGGGGCACGCCGCAAGGTGCGGTGATCAGCCCGTTGCTGTCCAACCTGTATCTGCATCCGCTGGACCGTCTGATGCGCGCCAAAGGCTACCATATGGTACGCTATGCCGATGATTTTGTTGTTATGTGCCCAAGTGCGGAAACAGCCGGTCTGGCACTGGCCGAGATACAAAACTGGGTGGAGCAAAATGGTCTGAGCCTGCATCCGGACAAAACCCATGTTGGGGATTGTTCGCTGCCAAGTCAGGGCTTTGAGTTCCTGGGATATCGCTTTGAATGTGGAAAGCGGTGGGTTCGTCGCAAGAGTCTCAATGCTTTACGCGAACGCGTTCGAGCCAAAACCCGGCGCAGCCGGGGCGACAGCATTGAACATATCGTCGAAAGTTTAAATCCAATGCTCCGCGGCTGGTTCGGCTACTTCAAGCATGCGAGAGGCTCCGTATTCAGGTCGGTGGATGGTTTTATCCGCCGTCGGCTTCGAGCCATATTGCGTAAGCAGCAAAAGCGCCCTGGAATGGGTCGATGCTATGCAGACCATAAACGCTGGCCAAATGCATTCTTCGCTGAGCGTGGACTTTTCACCATGGTTGAAGCCCATGCCCTGGCGAGCCAATCACGATGCTGAAACCACCAACTGGAGAGCCGTGTGCGGGAGAACCGCACGCACGGTTCGGAGGGCGGGGAGAGCGAAATCTCTTCCCGACCCCTATCACCGCTGCCGGCGGCGTGGATGGCCGAGGCTCCTTTCGCTGCGCCGCTGCAAACCTTCCCACCGCGCCTTCCAGGCGCATGAAAAGATCCGGATGCCGCGTGTCTTTTTTCCGGCAGAGGTCGCAGACCTCGCAGATTTCCTCCCGGTGCTGGGCCTGCCTGAGAAGTTCGAGCACCGGGTGCCGTCACAGGGCCAGAAAGCCCGCCTCATCCTGAAACCGGAAGGCGGTGGCGGGACAGGTCAACGCTGGAAAGGGGGCCGATGCAGGGGTGGAGGAACGGGAAAAAGAAGATAAAATGCCGCGGCGGATCGCATGCCATTCCTCTGACGGGCTCGCAAGCAGAGTTTCCGACGGTTGCGCAAGATATTCGAGATAACGCCTGCCAAACCCCGGGAATGAGGCCTGCCTGCAGCATGCCGCAGGGACGAGGGATAGGCATAACGCGGATATCGGACTTTTTCGGAACCGTCTCCTTTACAAATCTCATTAGAGTTAATATACTATATTTCAAAATATGATGCCACATGCCGGGGCATCCGATCATCACGCTCCAGAGGGCTTCTCCTCGTACCCGCTGACCCTGCGACCCGATCTTCCGCCGCAACCCTTGAATGTCCGCCCGGCTGCTTCCAACGCTTAACCGTCATCGATCACTCTGCGGATTCGTTTCGAAATGACATGCAAGGCACAGGCGCCTCTATTTCCGTGTCGATGCGCACCTGCCGGCAGAAAGCCGCGGCGGAGTCCCGGCAACGTGACGAACGTTCCCGCAGGAATTATATTCAAGGTATAGAAGGAAGCGTGACAACACCATAACCCCAAATACCAAAGGAGGGTCGTATGTACAAGAAAATCCTGGTTCCATTGGATGGGTCCGATCGGGCGGAAGCCATTCTGCCGCATGTCGAGAAACTGGCCAAACTTTATGGCTCGGAAGTTCTTTTCATGCGCACCGTGGAAGGGGACTATTTTGTTCCGGGCTATCAGGAGGTGGTGGACATCAGCGGATACGAGCAGGAATACGCCCGCCGGAAAAAGGAGGTCGAATCCTATCTTGAAAGCCTCCGGCTGAAATTCAACGAAAAGGGGATCAGCAACAGGCCGATCGTCTCCTACGATTCGGTGGTGCAGTCGATCCTGAACACGGCGGAAAAGGAAGAGGTGGATCTGATCGCCCTTGCCAGCCACGGCCGGAGCGGACTGGCCAGGGCCTTTTACGGAAGCGTCGCGTCCGGCGTGCTGAACCGGATCGACCGGCCGCTGCTCATCATCCGTTCGAACTGATCCCCTGGGGATGACCCCGAGGGGATCCACATGCTGCGGCAGCCGCTGAGGTGGAAAAATTACCTGCCGCGCAGAACCGCCCTGGTGGTCAGGGCGCCGACGGGACACGCGGCCGCGCAGGCCCCGCAGGATTCGCAATCGGCATCCGATCCGTTCCGGGCGATCTGAAAACGGATCACCGTATCGAATCCGCGCTTCGCAAATGAAATCAGCGGCTGCCCATGAACCTCCCGGCAGACGTGGACACACCTGCCGCACAGCACGCATCGATTGGGGAAATGGACGAGACAGGAATGGGTTTCGTCCGTTTCCACCGGCTTGAGAACATGGTCCAGATGCTTCGGCTTCAGCGTGACCTTGAGAAAGCGGGCCAGACGCTGGAGGGCGCATTTTTTATTGGCGTGGCAGTGCCGGCAGTCCACGTGGTGCACGGAAAGAAGCAGCGCCAGCCCGGAGCGCTGCAACTCCCGCACGGCCGGCGAGTCGGTCCTCACCACCAGGCCGCCCCGGGTGGGCACCGTGCAGGCCGGGAGGGGGGTTTTTTCGCCCTCGATCTCCACAAAGCAGAGCCGGCAGGATGCCGAGGGCGTCTTCATGCCGTCGATCCAGCAGAGGTTGGGGATGTAAATATCGTTCTTGAGGCAGGCTTCCAGAAGGGGCATCCCCTCCGCCGCCTCGATCTCTCGATTGTCCACCGTGATCTTGACCATGTCGCCGTATCCTTGTCCGTGGGGGGTTTCTTCAAGTGTCCGCGGGGGTGCAGCGCCGCATCCCCGGTCTCATTTTTCAGCGCCGCCGGAAGGGTCTACGCCTTCCGGCGCGTCGGGCGGCGGCGGCGCCTCAGGACGCGGGATGACGGGGGCCAAACCCGGAGGGGAAACCTTTCTCACGGCATTGTATTGGGGCGGGCACGCCACCATGCATTCGGCGCATTTGACGCAGAGACTCTGGTCGATGCCCTTCTTTCGGGTGCTCGTGGTGAAAACGGCGTCGGTCGGGCAGACGATGGCACAGGCATCACACCCCCGGGCGCAGGCATCGAGGTCGATATAGAAGGCCGTCAGCGGCCGGCACATCATCCCCGGACACCGCCCTTCCTTCAGGTGGGCCTCGTATTCGTCCCGGAAATATTTCAGGGAAGTCAGCACCGGGTTGGGGGCGGTCTTGCCCAGCCCGCAGAGGGACCCCGCCTTGATGTCCGCCGCGAGCACAGACAGCAGCGCCAGGTCGCCCTCCCGCCCCTTGCCGCAGGTCAGCCGGTCGAGGATGGTCAGCAGATGGCGGGTGCCGATGCGGCAGAAGGTGCATTTTCCGCAGGATTCCTTCTGGGTGAAATCGAGAAAATAGCGCGAGACGTTCACCACGCAGGTGTCCTCATCCATGACCACCAACCCCCCCGATCCCATCATGGCGCCGGCCTGGATCAGGGAATCGAAATCGATGGGCGTATCCAGGAAAGACTCGGGCAGACAGCCTCCGGACGGGCCGCCGATCTGGACCGCCTTGAAGCCCTTCTGGTTGGGAATACCGCCGCAGATGTCAAAGATGAGCGTCCGCAGGGTCACCCCCATGGGGATCTCCACCAGCCCGGCATGGAGCACGTTCCCCACGACGGAGAAGACGGCCGTTCCGGGGCTTCCCGCCGTCCCGATGCCCCTGAACCAGGCATGGCCCTTGGTGACGATGGGCGGCACCAGCGCAAGGGTCTTGACGTTGTTGATGACCGTCGGACGCCCGTAGAGCCCCCGGCTCACCGGATAGGGCGGCCGATGCCGGGGCATCCCCCGGTATCCCTCCACGGACCGGATCAGCGCCGTCTCCTCCCCGCACACAAAGGCGCCCGACCCCTCGAAGATGTCGACCTCAAGATCGAATGCGCTCCCCAGGATCCCCTTTCCCAGCAGATTGAGTTCGCCGGCCTGGCGGATGGCGCGGGCGATGGTTTTCACCGCCAGGGGATATTCGGCCCGGACGTAGAACATGGCCTGCCCGGCCCCGACGGCAAGGGCGCAGATCATCATTCCTTCCAGGATCTGGTGGGGATTGCTCTCGAGAAGGGTCCTGTCCATATAGGCGCCGGGATCGCCCTCATCGGCGTTGCAGATGACCATCTTTTCCTCATGACGGACATTTGAAGCCATCTCCCACTTTACCCCCGTGGGGAATCCGGCGCCCCCGCGGCCCCGCAACCCGGACCGCTTGATCTCCTCGACGATCTCCCCGGGGCTCATCTGGAACGCCCGAACCAGCGCTTCATAGCCCCCGAGGGCGATGTACTCGTAGATGTCGTCGGGATCGATCCGGCCGCACTTGTCCATGATGACCCGCTTTTCTAAGCTGAAGCGGGAAAACTCCATGACCGAGGGGATCATGTCGTTCACCTCGGTGGCGCCGTAGACGTGCTCGAAGCGCGGATCGCCCTCCTCGATGAACATCTTGGCCAGCATCCTGGCTTTTCCGGCGGTCACTTCGTGGTAGAAAATGGGAGGGAACCCGGAATCGGGGTGATCGATGATGACCACGGGCTCGGCGTAGCAATGGCCCAGGCAGCCCACCGTATGCACCTGGGCCTTGATGTTCCGCTCCTTGAGGGTCTGCTCGAAGGCGGCCTTGGTTTCGAGGGCCCCGGCCGCGATGCCGCAGGTGGCCATGCCGATGTGGATCTTCGGGGTAGCCGCCCGCTGAAAGGCATCCCGGCGCCTGAAAGCCTCTTCTTGAAGGGCTTCGAACCGGGCCTGAATGATCTCTTTAGTTCCGGGATTCATTTTTTTTTCTCTCTTCGATCTCTTTTTGAATCTGAATGCGTGAAAACAGCCCTTCCACCTTGCTGGGGGCCATGTGGCCGTGGACCTCCTCGCCGATCAGGGCCACCGGCGCCAGGGCGCAGCACCCGACGCAGGCGACCCGTTCGATGCTGAACTCCCGGTCCGCGGTGGTCTCTCCTTCCCGGATCGCAAGCCTTCGCTCGAAATTCTCGAGGATGATGTCGCCCCCCTTGACGTGGCAGGCCGTGCCCATGCAGACCTTGACCGGGTGCCGCCCCGGCGGATTGAAGCGGAACTGATTGTAAAAGGTGGCGACGCCGTAGACCTCGGAGACGGGGATGCCCAGATGCCCTGCAACCATGTCGATGGCGCCGGGCGGAAGATACGCAAGCTCGCTCTGAACCCGCTGAAGAATGGGGATGAGGTTTCCCCGCTGGTCCCCGTAATCCCTGGCGAGCCGGATGCGAAGGTCCTCGATGACGGCGGCTTCCTTTTCCAGAATCTCGTTTTCCATTACGAACTCCTCATCGATCGGGGACGCCTTTCAGATCTTTTCCAGAGCGCCATAGGCCGCCTGAATCCGCTCCAGCAGAAGGTGGCAGAATTTCTCCATGATGCTGAACCCGAACACCTGGTTTTCGACCATCATCCGCCGCAGGTCCAACCCCCTGAGGGTCAGAATCGTCGTCGGCTCCTGACAGATCGCCGTGGACATCATGACATGCGCTTCGTCGAGGAGGGTAGACCAGCAGCCCAGGACCCGGCCCGGACCCAGGCTTTCGATGGTCACCCTTCCCTTCCGGCTCCCCAGATCGATCGTTCGCTCCAGAAACACCAACCCGCCAATGATGATGTAGAGATGCTCGCCGGGTTCGCCCTGCGAGAAGACGGCCTCGCCGACCGCATGGTTTCTGACCTGGCAGAGGCCGGCGATCGTTTCGATGTAGTTTTTTTCCAACCCCTCGAAAAAATCACATTTTTCCAGAGCGTCGGCGATCTTCGATTTGTCCATGGGCATTCCTCTTCGATGCAGTTTCATTGGTACGCGTTGTTCATGCTTCGGCAAACAGGCCGCAGCGGTTCGGCAACCCGCCCGCATGCGGCTTTTACGAGATTATCGACTTTATTTCATTTGAAGCCGGATGTCAAACCCCCGGCGCCCGGTTCGGAGACGGCGGACCGGTGATTTCGAGCCGGCCTGACGGGATTTATTTCTTGCCGATTGGGGGAAACAGGCATATAATCCCCGGTATACAAAACATTCCATGCGGATGGCCCGATTGACCCATTGCCGGTTCCAGGAAAGATTCATCAAAGACGCAGCCAAAGGAGGGCGACATGACCGTGAGAATCCTCATCAAACGCGTTGTTCCCAGGGAAAAAGCAAAAGAGATGATACCGCTTTTCAGGCAGATGCGGCAGCTTGCCACAAACCAGCCCGGGTATATCTCGGGTGAAACCCTGAAGAGCCTTGACCGGCCGGACGTGTTTCTCGTGATCAGCACATGGCTGTCCTCCGGGGAATGGGAAAAATGGCTGCTCAGCAAGGAGCGCCGGGAGATCCAGGCGAAAGTCGACGCCCTTCTCGGCGGCCGAACCGAGTACGAGATGTTTCAGGTCGGCACCACGGAATGAGGTCCGGGGCCCTGGAGGCCCCGATGCAATTCCCCCGCTAAGGCTGTCCGCGGGTTTTCCGGACAAGGCCGATGCCGGCGGCTCAGCCCCCGGAAGCCCGCCCGTTTTCATCGCCCCGCCCGCCACCCGGCGCGTCCGGGCCGATTCTCATCATCATCATCTGACCACCAGCACCGGACAGGGCGCGGAATGAAGCACCCGATGGGTCACGCTCCCCAGGATCAGGCCCTGAAAATCCGTGCATCCCCGGGATCCCATGACGATCAGGTCGCAGCGCTCGATTTCGGCGGCCCGGGTGATCATGTCCCATGGGGCCCCTTCCAGGATGAATTCGGTGAATTCTATCCCGGAACCATCGAGGAGCCTGCGGTGGGGGGCGACGACCCCCTCGGCACTTTCCTGGATCCTGTCGATGGCTTCCTGCAGGTAAGGCTCACCCAGCAGTTTCGGAAACGGTCTGTGGCAGTGCATCAGAAGGATTCTGCCCCCGCCGGTATTCCGGACCAGTTCGACCGCACAGGAAAGCGCCCTTTTGGCGCAGTCCGAACCGTCCACGGGCACCAGCACTCTGTCCAGTTTCATGGAACACCCCCTTTGATATGGGTCATGTACACTGAAGATTCCGCGACCGTATGCGCCGCCGGCATTGATGGCCATTCCACGGCGGCGATCGTGCCGTTTATCGTTGACAGCAAACGATCCCATCGTCTATAATTTTTGGTTCACAATCTTTTTATTGAATATTACCAACATCTTAATTACAGGCATCACGATCACCATCAGGAGAATATCATGATCGGCAAAAAAAGCGATTATAAAGAAAAGGTCGACCGCTTGACGGCGGTTTTCGAAACGAGCATGGGCAGCTTTGAAATCGAACTGTTTGCCAAGGAATGCCCCGAAACCGTATGGAATTTCGCCAACCTCGCCGAGGGGCGCCAGGATACCCAGCGAGGGGGGAATTTCTACGACGGGCTCTCTTTCCACCGGGTGATCGACGGGTTCATGATCCAGGGCGGCTGCCCCTTCGGAATGGGCAACGGCGGGCCGGGATACCAGTTCAAAGACGAATTCAACGCCGCCCTGAAGCACGACGGCCCGGGCGTTCTCTCCATGGCCAACGCGGGCCCGGGAACCAACGGGAGCCAGTTCTTCATCACCCTGGAGGCCACCCCCCATCTCAACGGACGCCACACGGTTTTCGGGAAGGTGACCAGCGGCCTGGACGTTGTCCAGAAAATCGGGGTCGTCAAAACCAATCATCAGGACAAACCGCTCCAGCCCGTCGTCATGCAGAAGCTCACCATCCGGCGATAAGCCGGGCCGGGCCATGGTCATTCCTCAAGGCCGGTCCGCAAACATGGATGGTCACGCAAAAAAACCGATTTTCAGACGGTTTTGCAAAAAGTTCGAGGGCAAGGCGTGCGAACCCCGAGGAATGATGCGCAGGCAGCGTACGCCGCAGTGACGAGGGATACGCATAACACAGATATCGGGATTTTTGCGAAAACGTCAACATTGCAGCAAAGGAGCCGCCTTATGGTAGCGTTCAAGTATCAGGAGATGTTCCCTTTAAGTGAGGATCCAACGGAATATCGCCTGTTGACCCGGGATCACATCCGCATAGAGTCCTTCGATGGCAAGGAGATGCTCGTCGTTGCGCCCGAAGCGCTGACCCTGCTCGCGGAGCAGGCCTTCAGGGACGTTTCCCACCTGCTGCGGCCCAGCCACCTCGAAAAGGTGGCGGCGATCCTGGACGACCCCGACGCATCCAAGAACGACAAATTCGTTGCCCTGGAGATGCTGAAAAACGCCGTCATCTCGGCGGAGATGGAGTTCCCCCTCTGCCAGGACACCGGCACGGCCGTCATCATGGGCAAAAAGGGCCAGCAGGTCTGGGCGGACTTCAACGAGGAGGAGGCCCTCTCCCGGGGCGTCTTCAACACCTATACCCAGACCAGCCTGAGGTATTCCCAGAACGCGCCCCTCACTGTCTACGACGAGAAGAATACCGGCTGCAACCTGCCCGCCCAGATCGACCTCCACGCCGTGAAGGGAGGCGCCTACAAGTTCCTGTTCATCGCCAAGGGCGGCGGTTCCGCCAACAAGACCTATCTCTACCAGGAGACCAAGGCCGTGCTCACCCCCAACACCCTGGTGGACTTCCTGACGGCCAAGATGAAAACCCTGGGCACGGCGGCATGCCCGCCCTATCACCTGGCCTTTGTCATCGGCGGCACCTCGGCCGAGCTGACCCTGAAAACCGTCAAGCTGGCCAGCGCCAAGTATCTGGACGAGCTGCCCACCAGCGGGAACGAAGGCGGCCGGGCCTTCCGGGACATCGACCTCGAGGAGAAGCTGCTCCAGGCATCCCGGGACCTGGGCCTGGGCGCCCAGTTCGGCGGCAGACACTTCTGCCTCGATGTCCGGGTCGTAAGGCTCCCGAGGCACGGCGCCTCCTGCCCCATCGGGATGGGGGTGAGCTGCAGCGCGGACCGGAACATCCGGGGCAAGATCACCCGGGACGGCATTTTCCTCGAAAAGCTGGAAACCGACCCGGCCCGGTTCCTGCCCCGGATCACCCACGAGGCGTCGGATGCGGTCCGCATCGATCTGAACCAGCCCATGGACGACATCCGCGCCCTCCTCACCCGGTACCCCGTATCCACGCCCCTGCTTTTGACCGGCAGGATCGTCGTCGGCCGCGATATCGCCCACGCCAGGCTCAAGGAGCGGCTGGACAGGGGGGAAGACCTGCCCCGGTACATCAAAGACCATATCATTTATTACGCCGGCCCGGCCAAGACGCCCCGGGGCCACGCCTCCGGGTCCTTCGGTCCGACCACGGCGGCCCGGATGGACCCCTATGTTCCCGTTTTCCAGGAGCGCGGCGGATCCATGATCATGCTGGCCAAAGGGAACCGCTCCCGGGTGGTGACCGATTCCTGCAGGAAGTACGGCGGCTTTTATCTCGGCTCCATCGGGGGACCCGCGGCCCGGCTGGGCAAGGAGTGCATCACCCATGTGGAGCTGATCGAATACCCCGAGCTGGGCATGGAAGCCATCTACATGATCACCGTCAAGGATTTCCCCGCCTTCATCCTCGTGGACGACAAGGGCAATGATTTCTTCGACGGACTCCTGTAACGTTGTTACTCGCCGTTCCCGCAGACGCGGCGGGAACGGCTTTTCTCCCGTCCGCCCCCTGCATCTCCAGCGACAACCGGAAACACGCCGAACGGAACAGAAAAAACGGATATCCTTCTGATATTTTGGCATGATAAGCAAATCCTGCAGATGCGCCGTCCCTCAAGCCCGATGACGACGCAACCCGGTTCAAGAATGCCGCGAGCCGGCTGGAACCGGCAGGAGAGGGCGTCAGGAATGTCCTGCGGTCTCGCTTTTTCAATATTATCATTTTATTGATTGTCCCTAAGAAAATAAAGATCGTTCAATAATTCGACGGCAGCCCGAAAAGATAACAAAGTTATCCAATTAACCTATTAGTTTTACATTATATTTTTCTTATATATTTGCTTTTTATTCGATATCAGTAAACTTTTTCCTTTACAAACACAGTGTATTGGAATAACTATCTGATTCCGATTCATTCACATCCGCTCGGCACGACCGTTCTGTTTTCTTGACAACAGACTTACCATACCCAACAAGGAGAAAATCTACTATGGCCAAAGTAATGAAAACCGTTGACGGCAACACTGCCGCCGCTCATGTGGCCTACGCCATGAGCGATGTCGCCACCATTTATCCCATCACCCCGTCCTCCCCCATCGGCGAGATCGCCGACGAATGGGCCGCGGGCGGACGCAAGAACATCTTCGGGCAGCCGCTTCTGGTCCGGCAGCTTCAGTCCGAGGCGGGGGCGGCGGCAGGGGTGCACGGCTCCCTTGCCGGCGGCGCGCTCACCTCCACCTTCACCGCCTCCCAGGGCCTTCTCCTCATGATCCCCAACATGTACAAGATGGCGGGCGAGCTGCTTCCGGGCGTCCTCCACGTGACGGCGCGCGCCCTTGCCAGCCACGCCCTCTCCATCTTCGGAGACCACCAGGACGTCATGGCGGTCCGCCAGACCGGTTTTGCCCTGCTTGCTTCCGCATCGGTCCAGGAGGCCATGGACATGGCGCTGGTGGCCCACCTCTCCGCCATCAAGGCCAGCGTCCCCTTCCTGCACTTCTTCGACGGATTCCGCACCTCCCATGAAATCCAGAAGATTGAGGCCATCGACTACGCCGACATGGCCAGACTGGTCGACTGGGAAGCCATCGCAAAATTCCGCGCCCGGGCCGCCAACCCCGAGCGTCCGGAGCTCCGCGGCACGGCCCAGAACCCGGACGTCTACTACCAGGGCGTTGAAACGCGCAATGCCTACTACGAAAAAACGCCCGGCATCGTCGCCGACTACATGAAAAAGGTGAGCAGCCTCACCGGCCGGAACTACAAACCCTTCGACTATGTGGGCGACCCCGAGGCCGACCGCGTGGTCATCTCCATGGGCTCTTCCTGCGAGACCTTCGAAGAGGTGGTCAACTACCTGACCGACAAGGGCGAGAGCGTCGGCCTGGTCAAGGTCCGCCTCTACCGCCCCTTTGCTCCGGAATACCTGTTTGCGGCGATCCCGGCAACGGCGGGCCGCATCGCCGTCATGGACCGCACCAAGGAGGCCGGCGCCAAGGGCGATCCGCTCTACAAAGACATCTGCACCGCGTACCTGGAAAAAGGGGAGATCCCCGTCATCGTCAACGGCCGCTACGGCCTGGGCTCCAAGGAGTTCAACCCCGGCATGGCCAAGGCCGTGTTCGACAACCTCAAATCCGCCGGACCCAAGAACTACTTCAACGTGGGCATCGAGGACGACGTCACCCACACCTCCCTCGACTACGACCCGGATTTCGACGTCGCCCCCGAAGGCACGGTCCAGTGCAAATTCTGGGGCCTGGGCGCGGACGGCACCGTCGGGGCCAACAAGAGCGCCATCAAGATCATCGGCGACAACACCGACATGTATGCGCAGGCCTATTTCGCCTACGACTCCAAGAAATCGGGCGGCGTCACCATGTCTCACCTGCGTTTCGGGAAAACCCCGATCCAGTCCACCTACCTGATCCGCTCCGCCGACTACATCGCCTGCCATAAATCGAGCTATGTCGACATCTACGACCTGCTGGACGGCATCAAGGCGGGCGGCACCTTCCTGATGAACTCCACCTGGAGCCTGGAAGACATGGAAACCAAGCTCCCGGCGGCCATGAAGCGGACCATTGCGCAGAAGAAGCTCAACTTCTACAACATCGACGCCGTCTCCATCGCGCAGGAGGTCGGTCTGGGCGGACGGATCAACATGATCATGCAGACCGCGTTCTTCAAGCTGGCCAACGTGATCCCCGTAGAGGAGGCCATCGGGTATCTCAAGGACCAGATCAAGCAGATGTTCGGCAAAAAAGGCGACAAGATCGTCAACATGAACACCGGCGCCGTGGACAAGACCCTCGACAAGCTGGTGAAGGTCGAGTATCCCGCCGCCTGGGCCACGGCCACGGAAGGCCCAGCGGTGAAACGGGACGAACCGGCATTCGTCACCGACGTGATGCGCCCCATGGTTTCCCAGCTGGGAGACCGCCTGCCGGTCAGCGCCTTCAAGCCCGACGGCATCTTTCCGGTGGCCACGTCCAAGTATGAAAAACGGGGTGTTGCCATCAGCGTGCCCCATTGGATCCCGGAGAACTGCATCCAGTGCAACCAGTGCGCCATGGTCTGCCCCCACGCATCCATCCGCCCCTTTCTCGTGACCGACGAGGAGGCGAAAAACGCGCCCGAGGGCTTCACCGTTCTGGAATCCAAGGGCAAGGAGCTCAAGGGCTACAGTTTCCGGATCCAGGTCTACAGCCAGGACTGCATGGGCTGCGGCAACTGTGCGGACATCTGCCCGGCCAAGACCAAGGCCCTGGTCATGAAGCCCATCGAGACGCAACTGGACGCCGAGGTGCCGAACCTGGCCTACGCGGAAAGCCTGCCGATCCGCGACGACCTGATGTCCCGGACCTCCCTCAAGGGGAGCCAGTTCCATCAGCCCCTGCTCGAGTTCTCGGGTGCCTGCGCCGGCTGCGGCGAGACCCCTTATGCCAAGCTCATCACCCAGCTCTTCGGCGAGCGCATGATCGTCGGCAACGCCACCGGGTGCTCCTCCATCTGGGGCGGGTCCGCTCCGGCCATCCCCTACTGCGTGAACAAAGACGGGTTCGGGCCTTCCTGGGGCAACTCCCTGTTCGAGGATCCCGCGGAGTTCACCTACGGCATCTTCCTGGGGCAGCTCCAGCAGCGCCGGAAGCTCGCGGAGCTCGTCGCAGCGGCGCTGGCCGCCGACATCCCCACGGAGCTTAAAGCCGCGCTTCAGGGGTGGCTCGACAATGCCAAGGACGCCGCAGGCTCCAAGAAATACGGGGATCAGCTCAAGGCCATGCTCCCGACCTACACGAACAACGCCCTTCTCGCCGAAATCCTGGGCTACGAGAAGCTCTTCACCAAGAAATCCTACTGGGTCTTCCTGGGCGACGGCGCGGCCTACGATATCGCCTACGGCGGACTGGATCACGTTATGGCGTCGGGTGAAGACATCAACATCATGGTCTACGACACCGAGGTCTACTCCAACACGGGCGGCCAGTCCTCCAAGGCGACCCCCATCGGCTCCATCGCCAAATTCGCGGCGTCGGGCAAGAAGACCGCCAAAAAGAATATGGGGGCCATGGCCATGACCTACGGATACGTCTACGTGGCCAACATCTCCATGGGCGCCAACAAGAACCAGACCCTCAAGGCCCTTGTGGAAGCCGAGGGCTACGACGGGCCGTCCCTCATCATGGCCTACGCGCCCTGCATCAACCACGGCATCAAGAAGGGCATGGGCAAGACCCAGGAGGAGATGAAGCTGGCGGTGGATTCGGGATACTGGCCGTTGTACCGGTTCAATCCGGAGCTGAAAAAGGAAGGCAAGAACCCCTTCGTCCTCGAATCCAAGGCACCGGACGGCAGCCTCCAGGCCTTCCTCTCCGGCGAGGTCCGCTACGCGGCCCTGGAGAAGCTCTTCCCGGAAGAGTCCAAGAAGCTTCGGGCCGCCATCGAAACGGAATACACGGAGCGGTATCTGCAGCTCAAGCAGATGGCGGAGCTGCAGCTTCCCGAATTGCCGAAGCCCGAGATCAAGCTGGGCGCCGGAGGTTCCACGGATGCCTGCGTGCTCTCCGAGACCCCCGAGCACGGGGGCCGTGCCGGCGCCGGCGAGGCGTGCGACGACGGCCGCGACGGCGGCAAATAAACTTATCCTCTGACCGGAAGCCCGCCCCTGCAGTGTAGGGCGGGCCCCGGCAGCGCCATCCAAAACCAACGGCCATCCTCTTTCGGGGATGGCCGTTGGGTATTTCAAACGCCGGGTGGGTTTTGGGGTGCCGGGTGGGGTTCAGGTTCCGCGGAGTGCCGTTCGCTGCCGGGGCCCAGCCTCGGGAAGGTCGACTGCATCGCCCGACCCGTATCTGGCCCGGCCGCGATCTTTCATTACATCCTCTGCTTCAGATGGTGAGAAAGGGCGCCGTCCATGGAATCCGCTACCGTCTCCTGATCTTCACAGTCGCCCGTTTCGGTGTGGGCCACTGCCGCAGAAGGAGCCCGATTGCCGCTATCGTCAAAAGCATTGTTATTTCCATGACCAGCTCCTTTCTTGTGTGCTGCCTGTTTTCAAAGGGTTTCTTTCGAGAGCAACCGCTTGTTAGGAAGGAAAGTAAGACCGCTTTTCTCCGTTGTACAGAAAAAAGATCCGCCCCTACCCCTTTCCGATCTCGACGCCAAGGTCGATGCCGTACTTTTTGATCCGCTTCCAGACGGTCACCCGGCTGACATTCAGGAGCCTCGCCGTTTCAGATTGATTGCCGCCGGACTGCCTGAGGGCCTGGATCAGGGCGTCCCGCTCCCTTTGATTCGCCGGCACGTCGGGCCTGCCCTCCGGGCGCGGGGATGTCCCGCCGCCCGCCCGGACGATTTTCGGCGGGAGGTGCTCGACCCCGATCCATTCCCCCGGGCACAGGACAAAGGCGTACTCCACTGCGTTCCGGAGTTCCCGGACATTCCCCGGCCATGCGTAACCGGTCAGGGCCTCCATGGCATCCGAGGTGAGCCCCAGGATCTTTTTGCCGGCCTTCGCACCGTACTGTTCGATAAAATTCTGGACGATCAGGGGAATGTCATCCGCCCGTTCGGCCAGGGACGGGCAGTGGATCGGAAACACGTTGATGCGGAAAAACAGATCCTCCCGGAAGCTGCCTTTCCGGATCAGCTCCTCGAGATTCCTGTTGGTGGCCGTGATGATCCGGACATCCACACCCACGGTCTGATGGTCGCCCACCCGCTCGATCTCCCGCTCCTCGAGGACCCGGAGCAGCTTGACCTGGGTGGTCAGGGGGATGTCGCCGATTTCGTCCAGGAGGATCGATCCGCCGTGGGCCGCCTCGAAGCGGCCGACCCTTGCCCGCTCCGCGCCGGTATAGGCGCCCTTGACATGGCCGAACAGCTCGCTCTCCAGAAGGTTCTCGTTGAGGGCCGCGCAGTTGACCTTGATGAAGGGGCCGTCCTTTCTGTGGCCGGCGTCGTGGATGGCCCGGGCCACCAGCTCCTTGCCGGTGCCGCTCTGGCCCAGCACCAGCACCGGCGCGTCCGACGGGGCGACGCTCTCGATCAGCTCAAACAGCCGCTGGATCTTGGGCGATTCGCCGATGATGCCGTGGTACCCCCGGTCCAGCAGGCAGCTCCGGCGGAGCGCCGCGATCTCCTGCTGCTGCCGGAAAACCTGGCTCATGTCCTTCAGGGTTTCCACGGCGCCGATCACCCGTCCGTCGGCATCCCTGAGGACCCTTGCGCTCTTCATGATGTGGATGGATCGCCGGTTCCGGCCCCGGATCGTACATTGCTGGGTTCCCACCCGGCCCCGGTCGAACAGCCCGCACCACTGCTCGCCGCCCCCCCCGCCCTTGATCTTGCAGCCCGTGCAGCCGAGCACCCGGCACGACTGCCCCACCAGCTCATCGGCGCTGTATCCGGTCATTTCCGCCGCCGCGGGGTTGACGGAAACAATCCTGCCGCCGGGATCCACCACGATGAGGCCGTCCTGGAGGGTATCCACAATCGTCTTCCAGTGTTTGGAAAGGTCCATCTGTTTCCCCTGTGGATGTAAAGATGTTAAGTTAACATGATTAACGATAGGTAACGATCCTTTCCCGAAAGTCAATCGCTGTTTTATCTTTTGGATCTACAATTATCCCCTGCACGGTCATCAGCAGCAATTTTCCTTAACTCCCTTTCCCAGCGGGAGAGCGTTGGGGTGAGGGTAAATAAGGTGAAGATTGTGACCGCTCAAAGGATAGATGGTTAAAAAATCGAAAAAAGAGATTGATGCGGCATGACCATTGCTTATAAAGCTCTAACGATATTCAGTGCCTGCACCCATGTCGGTCCCGGCGGTGCGCCGCTGAACAGACCATCCGATACCAGATGCAATGAAACAGGGTAACGACCCCAGGGAGGTGTAGATGACCCGAGACCCATTGAAACGATCGATCCGGAGGTGGTTTATTGCCTGGATCGGCCTGGCATCCGTCGCCGCGGCATCCGCCGGATTCGCGGACACCGGCGCGGCGCAGCACCAGGCCCCGGGCCGGACCATGGCCCAGCAGGCCGTGTCCCACAAGGAGATATGGATCACGACGGACCATTCCAAGCACGAGATCCTGAAGCAGCCCTTTCATTCGGGCGAGGAGGTGACCCGGGCATGCCTCGCCTGCCATTCCGAGGCCGCCGCCCAGTTCCACAAGACCATCCACTGGACCTGGCTCGACCCCAATGTCCCCAGGGAAAAACAGATCGGAAAAGCGGGCTATTCCATCAACAATTTCTGCATCAGCATCCACGGCAACGAACCCCGGTGCACCTCTTGCCACGCGGGCTACGGATGGAAGGACAAGTCCTTCGACTTCACCGATCAGAGCAAGGTCGACTGCCTGGTCTGCCACGAACAGACCGGAACCTACCAGAAGTTTCCCACCGCCGCCGGCAACCCGGTTCAGGAGCCCACCCTCTTCAAGGAAAACAACAAAACCTACCTTCCGCCGGAATGGAACAAGGTCGCCCAGAGCGTGGGCCGCCCCACCCGCAAGAACTGCGGCACCTGCCATTTCACCGGCGGCGGAGGTGACGGCGTGAAGCACGGCGACCTGGACTCCTCCCTCACCAAGCCCAACAAGTCCCTGGACGTCCACATGGGGAAGGACGGACAGAATTTCGACTGCGTCCGGTGCCACACCACGGTCCTCCACAACATCGCCGGACGGACCTACGCCACGCCCGCGGCAAAAGACCGGAAAAGCCTGGTGGAGGACGACCTGACCGCCAAGATCACCTGCGAGTCCTGCCACACGAGCACGCCGCACGAGGCCGGCTCCAAACCCAACGACCACACCGACAAGGTCGCCTGCCAGAGCTGCCACATCTCCCGCTTCGCGCGGGTCAACCCCACCAAGATGGTGTGGGACTGGTCCACCGCGGGCAAAAAGAGGGACGGCAAGCCCTACCAGGAGCAGGGGCCCTTGGGGAAGCCCGTCTACGACAGCAAGAAGGGCGATTTCGTGTGGGCGAAAAACGTCACCCCCGCGTACTTCTGGTGGAACGGATCCATCGAGGCGATCACCGCAAAGGACATGATCGACCCCGGCGGGACGGTCCGGATCAACTGGCCCGTGGGAAGCCGGGAGGGCAAAAACGCCCGGATCTTCCCCTTCAAGGTCCACGAGGGGAAATCGCCTTACGACAAGGTCAACAAGACCCTTCTCATCCCTCACCTCTTCGGGCCGCCCGGCAGCGACGCCTTCTGGGCCGCCTTCGACTGGAAGCGGGCCTTTGAAAGCGGCATGCGCCAGGCGGGACTCCCCTACAGCGGCGAATACGACTTTGTCGAGACCACCTATGTCTACCCCACCACCCACATGGTGGCGCCCAAGTCCGAAACCGTCTCCTGCGGGGAATGCCACACCCGCCAGGGCAGCCGTCTCGCGGGGCTCACCGGATTTCACATGCCCGCGAGGGACCCTTTCAAGGTGGTGAACGTCCTGGGATGGGGGCTGGTTCTGGCCTCTCTCGTCGGCGTCCTCATCCATGGGATCGGCCGGATCTTCGCTGGCGGCAAACACCGGACGTCCGGGAAATAAGGAGGACCCACACATGACCGACATCAAGCGCAAAAACATCTATCTCTACACCCGATACGAACGGTTCTGGCACTGGCTTCAGGCGGCGCTGATCATGATCCTCCTGGTGACGGGCTTCGAGATCAACGGCACGTTCTCCCTCCTGGGGTTTGCCACGGCGGTGCGGGTCCACAATGTCACCGGCATCACCTGGCTCATCGCCTTTGCCTTCTTTGCTTTCTGGGTCTTCACCACCGGCGAGTGGAAGCAGTACATCCCCACCACGAAGAAAATGGTGGCCGTCGTCCGGTATTACGCCTACGGCATCTTCAAGGGAGAAACCCACCCGGTCCCCAAGCGCCGGGAGGCCAAGCACAACCCGCTGCAGCGCCTCACCTACCTCTCCCTGGCGGCCCTGCTGCTGCCCCTCCAGATGCTGTCGGGCCTGCTTTACTGGCTCTACAACTCGTGGGCCGAGTACGGGCTTTCGGGCCTGAGCCTCTCCCCCCTGGCCCTCGTGCATACGGCCCTGGCCTTCGCCATCCTCTCCTTCTTCATCGTCCACGTCTACATGACCACCACCGGCCATTCCGTCCTGGCCCATACCAAGGCCATGATCACCGGATGGGAAGAGGTGTCCGAGGGCGAGCATGTGGAGGATTGGGAGAAGAAGGCTGTTTAGGGCAAGCGGCTCAGGGTGCGGCACCTGGGGGCGAAGCGATCGTCCCCGGTGCCGCATATAAAAGGCGCGGTTCTATCCCTCCTTTTTCCAGCCGTACGCATGCGATTTTCGGCACCGCGGTTCAATAGATCTCATACTTTACCACCCTGCCGTCGAGCCCCGCGTTGCGCATGGGTTTTTTCCACGCGGGCTTGAGCCCGATCTTCTTGATCATCTCCCGGTCTCCAAAAAAGATGACGGCGTCGGACCCCTTGCACCGCTGCTTCAGGAAGTCCCCGAACCCCTTGAAGAAGAGGCCCAGCTCCTCCTCCGGTTTCACGCGGATGCCGTAGGGGGGGTTGCAGAGGATGGTATGGTTTTCGAGTTCGGGGATCTCCTTGTAATCCCGGTGCAGGATGCGGATGTTCCCGCCGCCGGGGAGCCGGCTGCAGTTGATCCTGGCGGCCTTGACGGCGGTCCGGTCGTGGTCGCCGCCGGAGATCAGGCCTTCGGGCAGGGGCAGGATCTGTTCGTCCGCCGCCTGCTTCACGCGATCCCAGAGGCGTGCCTCGAAATCGGGCAGGAACCGGAATCCGAACCGGGATTTCAGGTATCCGGACGGAATCCGGCAGACCGCCATCATGGCCTCGCAGAGGAGGGTCCCGGAGCCGCACATGGGGTCGTGGAGAGGCCGCTCCCCCTTCCAGCCGGAGAGGGCCACCATGGCGGCGGCCAGGGTCTCCTGCATGGGGGCCTCGACGGTCTCGCGCCGGTAGCCCCGGCGGTGGAGGGAGCCCCCAGAGGTGTCGAGGCTGATGGTCGCTTCCTCCCGCTCGATAAAGAGGTTCAGCCAGACCGACGGATCCACCGGGTCGACGTCGGGCCGCTTGCCGGTCCGGCTCCGGAAATCGTCGGCCACGGCGTCCTTGAGGCAGAGAGCCGCGAACTTGGAGTGGCGGAGCTGGTCGTTGCCGGAGACGTTGGCGAAGATCCCGAAGGTCTCCTCCAGGGAAAAAAACCCGCCCCAGTCAATGGCACGCCCGGCCTGGTATAGGTCCTCGCGGCTCCGGCAGCGAAACGACACGAGGGGCGCCAGGACCCGGCTCACCAAGCGGGCGGTGTAGTTGATGCGGTAGAGCACGGCCGGGTCGGCCGTAAAATAGATGCCGCGAAAGCCGTTCTCGACCCCCGTGGCGCCGAGGTCTTCGAGTTCCCGTGCCGCAAGCTCTTCGAACCCGCCCGCGGCCTGGGCAAAATAACGCCTGGTTTTCTGGTATTCGAACAAACCGATAGTCCTTGTTTCAGCATTGCATCGTTACGAAATCGTCTCTTTTCCCTTGTCTCCTTACCACCGCAGCCGGATGAAATCCATACCCAAAAAGATTTCGAACAGCCGGGAAAGCGCTTTCGGGCCATGGTGGACGCTTCCCCGAGCGGTTCCCGGTAAAGGACGCGCTCTTCACGGTGCTTTTTTTTCTTCTCCCTGGTCTGAAAAATAGGCGGGCGCGCCTATGGACATCGCAGCGGAATTCCTGTATCTACAAGTGACAGAAAAAAGCGCGGATCCTCGCCGCGAAAACATCCATGCTTCCGCCCCCCCGGTTTTCGCGTCGGAGCCCGGTTCCGCTGCCGCCTGCAACCCCCTTACCGCATTGGAGGTTTCCCATGGTCAAGACCATCCGCTTCACCCTGAACGACAAGCCCGTGAGCCTCGATATCGACGAGGATCGAACCCTCCTCTGGGTGCTTCGGACCGAGCTGGGCCTCACGGGAGCCAAATACGGCTGCGGCGAGGGGGCGTGCGGCGCCTGCACGGTTTTGGTGGACGGCGAGGCCCTCCCCTCCTGCCAGCTCACCGTGGGATTCGCGGCGGAAAGACGCGTCACCACCATTGAAGGGATCGGCGCAGAGGGGAAGCTTCACCCCATCCAGCGGGCCTTTGTCCGGCACGACGCCCTCCAGTGCGGGTTCTGCACCCCCGGCATGATCCTCAAGGCCCACAGCCTGCTGGCTGTAAATCCCAATCCCACCCGCGACGACATCGTCGAGGCCCTGGACAACCATCTCTGCCGCTGCGGGGCCCATGTGCGCATCGTGGCGGCCGTCCAGACCGCGACGGACATGTTGAAAGGAGGCAAACCATGAACCGAGAAGAGCCTTTCACCCAAGACCGGATCGAAGCGGCGGGATCTTTCCTGCCCATCGGCAGGCGGGAGTTTCTGAAGCGCATGGGCCTTCTGGGCGGCGGCCTCATCATCTGCGGCGCCCTGGGAGAGCTGCCGGCCGAGGCCCGGGCCCCGAGGACGGGGTTTCTCGGAGGCCGGGTGCCGACTGATTTCAACGCCTTTCTGCGCATCGGCCCGGACAGTCGGGTGACCTGCTTCGTGGGAAAGATCGAAATGGGCCAGGGCATTGTCACCTCCTTCGCGCAAATGGCGGCGGAGGAGCTGGACGTGGCCTATGAATCGGTGGAGGTGGTCCCGGGGGATACGGATCTCTGCCCCTGGGACGCCGGCACCTGGGGCTCCCTCTCCACCCGCTATTACGGGGTCTTCGTCAAGGAGGCCGCCTGCGAGGCCAGGGCCGTCCTCCTGGCCATGGCCGCAAAGCGGCTCTCCTGCCCGGTGGAGCGTCTGGTGGTCAAAAACGGCGTGATCTCGGACCGGGACCGCCCCACAGCCCGGGTGACTTACGGCGAGCTCACCGCAGGCAGGATCATCGAACGGCATCTCGCAGACCTGCCGCCCCTCAAACCCGCATCGGCATACACCACCAGCGGGAAGCCCTTCCTGCGGCGGGACGCCATCGACAAGGTCCTGGGAAAGGCCCGATTCGCCGGGGACATCCGGCTGCCGGGGATGCTCTACGCCCGGATCCTGCGGCCCCCGGCCCACGGCGCCAAACTTCGTCGGGTAAACACCGCTGCCGCCGAGGCCATGAAGGACATCCGGGTGATCCGCGACGGGGACCTCATCGCAGTGCTGCATCCCCACATGGACGGCGCAGCCAGGGCGCTTTCCCGCATCCAGGCCGACTGGGACCTGCCCAAAACGGGCATCGACGACCGGACCATCTTCGACCACCTGCTTGCCAACGCCCCGGCGCCGGTGATCGCGGCCGAGGCGGGCACCCTTTCCGAGGGCGAAGCCCGATCCAAGACCATTGTGGAGGAGACCTACCGCAACAGCTATGTGGCCCATGCGCCCATGGAGACCCACACGGCCCTGGCGACCGTGGAAGGCGGCAGGATGACGGTCTGGGCCTCGACCCAGTCCCCCTTCCCGCTCCGGGACCAGGTGGCCCAGGCCCTGGGCATGGCCCCGGACAGGGTCCGCATCATCACCCCCTATGTGGGCGGCGGGTTCGGCGGCAAGTCGGCCTCGGCCCAGGCGGTGGAGGCGGCCCGGCTGGCCAGAATTTCCGGAAAGCCGGTCATGGTCGTCTGGACCCGGGAGGAGGAGTTCTTCTTCGACACCTTCCGGCCCGCCGCGGTGGTCAAGATCCGCTCGGGGCTCGACGATGCAGGCCGCCTGACGCTTTGGGACTACCGCGTCTATTTCGCGGGCGAACGGGGCTGCGAAAATTTTTACGAGATCCCCCACCACCGGGAGGCGGTCTATGGCGAGTGGCTCATCGCGCCGGGCATCCACCCATTCGCCGTCGGCCCCTGGCGGGCGCCCGCCGCCAACACCAACACCTACGCCAGGGACCTGCACCTCCACCTCATGGCCGCCAGGGCCGGAAAAGACCCCCTGGCCTTCCGCCTGGAGCACCTGAAGGACCCGCGCATGCGCGCCGTCCTCGAGACGGCGGCCCACCGGTTCGGATGGACCGCACAGGCGCCCCCCAGCGGCCGGGGATACGGCATCTCCTGCGGGATCGACGCGGAGACCTATGTCGCCGCCATGGCCGAGGTGGAGGTGGATGCCGGCACCGGCGCCGTACGGGTCAAACGGATCGTCTGCGCCCAGGACATGGGCGAAGTGGTCAACCCCCAGGGCGCCAAGATCCAGATGGAGGGCTGCATCACCATGGGCCTGGGCTACGCCCTGAGCGAGGAGGTCCGCTTCCGCGACGGAAAGCTTCTCAACACCGCCTTCGACACCTATGCCCTCCCGAGATTTTCGTGGCTGCCCGAGATCGAGAC
>NZ_JBGSQX010000003.1:0-22823 GCF_041737845.1 Desulfococcus sp. | reverse complement strand
CTCGGGCACTTCGACGGGCCGACCGTTAATGTATATCTCTACCATGATCAATTCCTCTCCACTGCTTCGAATTTGCAGGCCTCAAAGCACAGGCCGCAGTTGATGCACCGGGTTTTATCGATGGCGTAGCCATGCTCGCGGTCTCCCGATATCGCTTTTTCCGGGCACGTGCGCGCACACAGGCCGCACTTTTTGCATTTGTTTTTGACGATAAAGAAATCAAGCAGGGCCGTGCATTTCTTTGCAGGACAGCGGTGATTGACAATATGCTCGCGGTACTCGTCCTCGAAATACTTCAGCGTCGAGAGCACGGGGTTTGCCGCTGTCTGTCCCAGACCGCACAGCGAGGCCTTTTGCATGGCCTTTGAAATACGCCGCATCCGGTCAAGATCTTCAAGCGTGCCGCGGCCCTCGGAGATGCCCTCCAGTATATGCAGCAGCTGCCAGCCCCCGATGCGGCAGGGCGCGCACTTGCCGCAGGATTCGTCAACGCAGAACTTCAGATAGAATTTGGCGATATCAACCATGCAGTCATGTTCGTCCATGACGATAAGGCCGCCCGAGCCCATAATGGAGCCCAGCTTCTGCAGATTGTCATAGTCGACGCCCGTGTCGAGTAACTGCTCAGGTATGACGCCACCCGACGGGCCGCCGGTCTGCACGGCTTTAAATTTAGCGCCCGCGGCAGGGCCGCCGCCGATTTCATACACGATATCCCGCAGCGTCGTGCCCATGGGAACTTCGATGAGTCCGGAGTTTTTTACCTTGCCGGTAACGGCAAAAACCTTGGTGCCTTTTGAATTGTCAGTGCCGAATTTTGCAAACCATGCCCCCCCGTTTAAAATGATGGGGGCGATATTTGCCAGGGTCTCGACATTGTTGATGACCGTTGAGCTGCCCCACAGGCCCTTGACCGAGGGGTAGGGCGGCCGGGGGCAGGGGGTGCCGCGCTTGCCCTCGATGGAGGCGATGAGCGCCGTTTCCTCGCCGCAGACAAAAGCGCCGGCGCCCTGATAGATCTCGATGTCGAAGTTCATGCCGGTGCCAAAGATGTCATCCCCAAGCAGCCCGTAGGCCTTGGCCTGCGCGATGGCGATTTCCAGGCGTTTGATGGCCAGGGGATATTCGGTCCGGGCATAAATGTACCCTTTGCTGGCGTTGATGGCCCGGGCCGCGATGAGCATCCCCTCGAGCACCGCGTGGGGGTCTGCCTCCAGGATGCTCCGGTCCATGAAGGCCCCCGGGTCGCCTTCGTCGGCGTTGCAGAGAACATACTTGACGGTGCCGGGGCTTTTGCTGGCGAAATCCCATTTCATGCCGGTAGGGAACCCGGCGCCGCCCCGTCCGCGGAGCCCGGAGATGATCATCTGCTGGACGATTTCCTCGGGGGCCATCTTATTGAGCGCCTTGTGGGCGCCCTGATAACCGTCCCGTGCAATATAGTCGACGATCTGCTCCGGATCGATCAAGCCCTTGTTTCTGAGCGCCCGAGGCATCTGATGGGCGAAAAAGGGGATCTCGTTCTGGAGGGGAATCCGCTTCTTGGTGGCGGGGTCCTTGTACATCAGCTTCTCGATGGGCTTTCCATCGATGAAATGCTCCTTGACCATCCCGGGGATATCATCCACGGTGAGTTTCTGATAGAAGATACCGTCAGGATGGACCACGAGAATCGGCCCCATGGCGCAGAAGCCGTTGCACCCCGTCTCGACGACTTTGATCCTTTCCGAAAGACCCTGCGCCGTGATCTCTTCTTTGAGCACGCGCATGACGGCGATGCTTCCGGTGGCATGGCACCCGGTTCCTCCGCAGATGAGCAGATGCTTGACTTCCGGCGAATTGAGTTCGCCCTCGTGCTCTTTCTTTATCCGTTTCAGATCATCTATGGTCAACTTTGCCATATTTTTCTCCCCTTAAACTATTACCTCGGTTGCAGCTCCGGCGATTACCAGGACCCGTCAAGCCCCCTGAGACCGTTCATGTATAGACGACCACTTGAGACAAACATGGAATAATCTGTCATCAATATCGGCAGGTCATAGGAACGCGCCAGCTCCAGGATCGACTCCTTCGGCCTCTTCCCCCGGACGAAGACCACCGCCCCGACCTCCGCGATTCTGGCGGTTCGGACCACCTGATCTGAATTGAGACCCGTCAACAGCACCGATCCCTTGGCCACCGCGGAAAGGATGTCGTCCATCAGGTCCGCGCCGCCGCCGCCGAAGACGGTGCGATCCATGTGCTCCTCGCCCGTGAGGCATTCCGCGTTCAATATGTCTTTTATTTCAGAAAGCTTCATCTATTGTTACCAATCACCCCTCTTTTGAAGGAATACAGCGCCTTGGAAGGGCATTATTCATATCTTAAAAGGATATCCAGCACCGTGTCCGCCTTGACGGCGCCGTGAACATCCTCGCCGATGACCATGACCGGCGCAAGCCCGCAGGCGCCCAGACATCGAACGGATTCCAGCGAAAAGCACCTGTCGGCGGTGGTGCAGCCTTCCGACAGCTTGTACTGGTTGCTGATGCGGCTGATCACCTCGCGGATGCCCTTGACATAGCATGCGGTTCCCGTGCAGACCTTGATCACATGGCGCCCCTTGGGCTCCAGGGAGAAAAGGGAATAAAAGGAGGCCACGCCGAAAACGTCGCTCCTCGGCAGATTCAGCCCGAGGCTGATATAGTCCATCAGGGGTGCCGGCAGGTACCCCACGGCATTCTGGCTTTTCCGCAGCACCGCGATGATGCAACCGGGCTGTCCTCGATTCTCATCGATGATCCTATCGACTTGATTCCACATTTCATCACTAATATCTGGGTGTTCTGGACGTTGTAACTCGAGCATGCTCTAATCTCCCAAAATATTAAATGTTTTTAAAAAAACCATATCGAATCTCACCAAGATATTTTCACCAGACGGCACCATTTCATATTAATCAAGAAAAGTCAATCACATCGCTTCCAATTTGAAGGATTGACGGAACCCGCTGTCTCGACTATAGGAAGAGTCGTTTTCATGGAAAAAACAGCCCTTTTTCGCCAGCCGGTAAGCAGATTTCATGCCAGATTTCCGGCAAGGCGGAGCATCCCCCGGTTCACCCGCAGGCGGGAGGCAGCCCGGCTCAGGATCTTCATCGGGAAGGAATACATCGACAATTCAACAGTAGAGGCAACGCCATGTCCCAGTACCGACAAATGGTCAACAACGCCGTCGATTTTCTTGAAAAACGGATCGGGATCCGGCCCCGGGTCGGCATCCTGACCGGCACGGGGCTGGGGGAAAGCGCCGGAGGGCTCACCGTACGGGAGGCCTTCGACTACAGCGACATCCCCCACTTTCCCGTCTCCACGGTCGAGGGCCACCGGGGGCGCCTCCTGTTCGGGGATTCGGGCGGCATGCCGGTGACGGTGATGCAGGGGAGGATCCATCTCTACGAAGGATATACGCCCCTGCAGGTGACTTTTCCCATCCGGGTCATGCGGCGCCTGGGCGTCACCACCCTGATCCTCTCCAACGCGGCCGGCGGTTTCGATCCGGCCTTCGTTCCCGGCGACATCATGATCATCACCGATCACATCAACCTGACCGGCGCCAATGCCCTCATGGGCCCCAACGAGGCGGACTGGGGAATCCGGTTCCCCGATATGAACCACGTCTACGACCCCGCCCTCCGCGCCCTGGCCCGGGAGGCGGCGGGACAATGCCGGATTCCGCTTCGCGAGGGCGTCTACGCCGGCCTCACCGGGCCGTCCCTGGAGACGCCCGCGGAGGTCCGCTATCTGAAGATCATCGGGGCCGACGCCGTGGGGTTTTCGACGGTCCAGGAGGCCATCGTCGCCGTCCACGCGGGCATGCGGGTACTGGGGCTCTCCATCATCACCAACGTCAACGATCCCGACCGGCCGGTGCCCGCGACGGTGGAGGAGATCATCGCCGTGGCCAACCGGGCGGCCCCCGCGCTGGAGCGCCTCATCCAGACCCTGCTGGAACGGGTGGCCGCCCATGGATAACGCCGCGGACTTTCTCGTCGCCAACGGCCGGGTCCTGACCATGGACCCCGATGACCGGACCATTGAAAACGGGGCCGTGGCCGTCCGGGGGGAACGAATCGTGGCCGCAGGCAGTGCCGCTTCCTTCACCGGCTGGCGGATCGGCCGCACCGTGGACGCCCGCGGCGGCATCATCCTGCCCGGGCTGGTCAACACACACACCCACGCGGCCATGACCTGCCTCCGGGGGATCGCCGACGACCTCCCCCTGATGACCTGGCTCAACGACCACATCTTTCCGGCCGAGGCAACCCTCGACCGGGACAAGGTCGGCGCCGGAACCACCCTGGCCTGCGCGGAGATGATCCTGTCGGGGACCACCTGCTTCTGCGACATGTACCTTTTCGAGGATGCGGTGGCCGAGTCGGCCCGCCGGGCCGGCATGCGGGCCGTGGTCGGAGAGGTGCTCTTCGACTTTCCCTCCCCGGCCTACGGCCCCCTCGATAAAGGCTTTGAGGCCACCCAGGCCCTCATCGACCGCTGGCGGGGGGACCCGCTGATCCGCGTCGCCGTGGAGCCTCACTCCCCCTATCTCTGCGCCCCGGACCTCATGCGGCGGGCCCGGGACATGGCCCTGGAAAACGACTGTCTGCTCATCACCCACCTGTCGGAGACCCGGAGCGAGGTCTCCCGGATCCGGGAGAGATACGGCCGAACCCCCGTGGGCCACCTGGAAAAGATGGGCCTTCTGTGCGACCGTCTCCTGGCCTGTCACTGCGTGGTGCTGACCGAGGCGGACACGGCCCTCCTGGCCAGCCGCGGCGTCAAGGTCGCCCACAACCCCGAAAGCAACATGAAGCTGGCATCGGGCATCGCCCCCATTCCCGAACTCCTTGCGGCAGGCGTTTGCGTGGGCCTGGGCACCGACGGATGCTCCAGCAACAACGATCTCGACATGTTCCTCGAAATGGGGACGGCAGCAAAACTGCACAAGGCGGCGACCCTGGACCCCACGGTCATGGATGCCCGGACCGTCCTCCGGATGGCCACCATCGAGGGCGCGCGCGCCCTGGGGCTGGATGAGATCACCGGCTCCATCGAGCCGGGAAAACAGGCCGACATCATCGTCATCGACACCGACCGCCCCCACCTCAAGCCCATGTACCGGCCGGAATCCCATCTGGTCTATGCCGCGCGCGGCAGCGACACGGCCATCGTCATGATCGGCGGCCGGGTCGTCCTGGAGAACGGCAGCCTTCTCACCATCGATGTTGAAAAGGCCATCCACGACGTCAATCGGATCGCCGATAGCCTGAAACGCCGCTCCCCCGCCTGAGTTCCTCCACACCATCTTAGGCGAGGCCGATGGCTGCGGCTGCGGTCATTCCCTCTCGAAGGCCAGGGCCGCCCAGTCCTTTTCCTCGGCCTGCCACCGGCATTCCAGGCCGCAGGCGGCATATTCCTCCCGGAGGGGCCGGACCTCACCGGACCGGATGCCCGAGACGACCCATGCGGCCCGGGGGGCCGAGAGCCGCAGCATCTCCGTCAAGATCCGCCTCAGGGTGGGGAACCTCAGGTTGGCGGTGATCAGGGCGAACGTTCCGCGAATCTCCCCGATGGGCACGGCCCCGATGGAGAGCCTTTCGGACAGGCCGTTCAGGGCCGCGTTCCGCTTCGCCTCATCCACGGCGCAGGGGTCGATGTCCACGCCGACCCCCCGCCGGATGCCCAGCATCAGCGCAGCGATGGCCAGGATGCCCGACCCGGTGCCCACATCCAGGGCGGCGGCATCCGGCATGCCCTCTATCAGGCCCAGCTCGGTCAGGGCCATATCGATGCCCCGGACCGACAGGCGGGTGGTGGGGTGCTGCCCGGTGCCGAAGGACGCCCCGTGTGCCAGGCGGACGACGACATCGCCTGCCCGGGGCGTATAGGCGGTGCCCGCCGGCTTCACGACCACATGGGGGGAAAGGCGGACCGGACGGTCGAAGGAGGGTTCGATGATCGTATGGCCGTGCTGCTCCCGGTAGGCCAGCTCGCCGGCCGCCACCAGTCTGCCGACGGCCGACCGGGCCCACCTTCGGCTCCGGCCGAAAGCCGCAGCCAGGAGGCCCGCGAGAACCCGGGGCGTCACGCCGTCGACCCGGTCTTCCAGGATGCGAAGGGCCGCCGCCCCGATGTCGGATTGAATATCGGATGGGTTGTTGGAAGGGGTCTTCATGATCCGCCGGCAAAGGGCGTCACCGCCCGACCGCGCCTCACGATCCGCCGAAAAGGCGCCGGTAATTGGCGAAGAGCCGGGGATGCACCCGGGAGAACCGGTCGAAATCGGCGGTGATCTCCATGCCCGGAACAATGGCCCGGACCACGGGCAGGCCGACATCCCGACGGGTGAGATCGATGTAGACCGGCCGAAATCCCCATTCCTCAAGGAGGGTTTCCAGGAGCAGCAGATCGGCCGCGCTGTTGCCCAGGCTGTAATCGGGCAGGTTTTCCAGGGGCACGCGGACCAGCCCGTGGAGGCCGGTCCCGGACGGCGGGCCGTAGGGGAAGGCATACGGCGTTTCGGTCATGGCGGAGAGCAGGGCACGCCGGGCGTCCAGGTGGCAGCCCGTGCCCTTCACGATGCCGCCCCCCATCTCCCGGACGAAGCACTTGCAGCAGGGCACGCCCATTTTCGAGGTGAGGTCCTGAAACTGAACGTGAATCCCCAGCTCGCGGTACTGATCGAGGAGCTTCCCCACCCGGGGGTCGGTCGTCTCGACGGTGAAGGACAGGGAGGGATGGAAGGGCGTCACCCCATCGTGGTCCCGCTCGATGATCTCGTAGAGCGCGGCAAGCCTGGCTTCGGCCATGGTGTTGCCCGATGCGAGTCCGGTCGATCCCAGAGCCGAAAAGAGCTTGACCTCGTCCATATTAAAAAAGAGAAAGACGCACTGGGCCGGAACCCACACCGTCACGGCTCCCGAAGGCCCCGTCCCCTCGCCCTCGATCCAGTACAGGGGCTCGTCTGAATACGGGGCCTCCAAGGCCAGGCGGTTGGGATCCACCGCCGGGATGCCGGCCCGCAGGAGTTCGGAATACCGGGCGTGCGTCAGGGGATACTCCCGGGTATAACCAATCACGCCGTCCGGGCTGACCGAGGCAAAGGAAGCGCACCGCTCGATCATCTCCATGGCCAGGGAGGCCTGGGCCGCGGGCAGGTCAAGCCCCCGGCCGTAAGAATTCTGGATTCCCCGGACCCGGTAATCGTGGCGCCCGTTCCGGACGCTGAAATCGACCCGCCATTGGCGGAGCAGGGCAATGGGGCTGAGGGAGGCGACATGGCGCTGGACCTCGCCCGCCAGGATCCCCAGGCGGTCGAGCTTTTCCAGGGCGACGCGGGTGGTTTCCTCAAGGGGCGGCCGGGGCGGCGCCTCGGGGAGACCCGCGGCGAGGATCCGGTCCCGGATCGCCGCAATGCCCGGGCGCGCTGCGTCCGCATGGGAGAGTACCGCTTCCGCAAACGGGGCCGCAAGGTCGGTTTTTTCCGGCGGCGGCAGCATGCGGTGATCATTGAGGTTGCCCCGGAACAGGTCGATCCAGCGGGAATGGAGGGCCTGGTCGTCGGCCAGATGGGATTTGAGATAGATGAACGGGGTGCCGCCTGCGGCCCGCATGACCTTTTCCGGCCGCAGGGATTTTCCGAGGGATTCAAAATGATCATATAATAGAATCGCCTCGTAGAAAAGCGCCCGAAGGAAGGTGTCGGCCGCGGATGTCTCCCGCAGGCGCGCCGCCAGGTGTTCCGGGTCCCACAGGCAAATCCGCTTGAGGAGATGGCGGCGCATGAAGGCGTCGTTGGGAGATGCCCTGAGCGCGTCGAGGCAGGCCGCGTCATCCATCTCCTCCGGGGGCGTGCACGTAAAATAGCCGGTGCCCGCACCGGTTTCCGTGAGCACCAACCGGTAGTCGATGGCGCCGGCCGGAAGTCCGGCCGCCTCAGTCATCGTTTCCCGTTTTTCCGGGGTCGCTTCCCGCCGCTTGCTCCGCGCCGTCTTCTTCACCCGCTTCGTCACCCTCATCCTCGTCGGCCGGCTTCGGCTGGAAGATCTTGGCGCCGATGATGCTGATCTCGTAAAGGACCATCAGGGGCGCGGCCATCATGACCTGGCTGATGACATCCGGCGGCGTGATAATGGCGGCCACGATGAAAATGATCAGGATCGCATACTTCCGGTTCTTTTTCAGAAAATCGACGGTGACGAGCCCCATGCGGGCCATGCCCGTCAGCACCAGCGGCAGCTCGAAGGCCAGGCCGAAGGCGATCAGGAGCTTGGAAGAGAAGGAGAGGTATTCCTTCATCGAGGGCAGTGCCTGGATCTTCTCGTTGGTGAACCCGAGAAAGAACTCAAACCCGATGGGAAAAACGAAAAAATATCCGAAGAGGGCCCCGCCGACAAAAAAGAAGGTGGAGAGAATCACGATGGGCAGCAGAAACTTCCGCTCCTTCCGGTAGAGCCCGGGCGCCACGAACATCCAGAACTGGTAGAGGATCACCGGGGATGCCGCCATGATCCCCGCCAGGAAGGCCACCTTGAGGTAGGTGAAAAAGGCCTCGGGGAGGCCGGTGTAAATGAGGGTGTCGCCCTGGCCCATCACCTTGACGAGCGGCCGCATCAAGATCTCGAAGATCCTGTCTTTGAAGCCGTAAGCGACCAGGAACCCGACGCCCACGGCGATGAAGGACTTGATCAGGCGCTCCCGGAGCTCCTCGAGGTGGGAGGTGAAGGGCATCCTTTCTTCATCGTCGGCCGGGGGGGCGTCGGGAGTCCGGTCGTCGTTATCAAGCGTCATCTTTTGCCGCCCCTTCCTTCTCCGGCTTTTGTTTCAGTCCGTCGAGGACATCCGCCTCATACTCTACCAAGGAGTCGGGATCCATGGGCGGTCCCGGGGGCGCAGAAGCCGCATCCGGCGGCGGGGGATCCGCCTTGGCTTCTTCTGTTTCGGATTTGGTTTTCAAGGGGGTCGCCTCCATGGAGGTTTTCAGGCTCCGGTCCATGTCCTTGAAGGTCTTCTTGATGTCCGTAACGTCGGTGTCGACTTCGAGGGAGGATTTGAGTTCGGCGGTCGCCCGCTTGAATTCGATCATGGCCCGCCCCAGCGACTTGGCCAGGTCCGGCAGTTTCTTGGGGCCGATCACGATGAGCGCGATGGCCAGAACCAGTAATACCTCGGTCATTCCCATGCCAAACATACGATGCCCTCTCTCCACGATCTTAATTTCATTAAAACAAACCCTGCAAGGCGGTTAGTTCTACTGGTTTTGGCGCGGGGTGTCAAGGGGAAGGGGAAAGGCTTGAGGCTGAAGGCTGAAGGCTGAAGGGAGGAAAGAAATGGCCTTTTGTCCCGGGTTTTCAGATCAATAAGGCAAAATAAAAAATATTATAGGCTTTCTCTAAAGTTTTTTCCGGGCCTGCCGATAACCCTAACTAAAGCGGGAATCAAATCCCAACCCAAACCCGGCAAGAAATGCCGAAACCCAACTCCAGAAAGGAATAACACCATGGCACTCAGCAACGTATCCCTGACCGCGGGAATGAGAAACAACCTCCTCGGAATGCAGTCCACCTCGAGACTGATGGACACCACCTCCACGCGCCTCGGCACGGGCAGAAAGGTCAACTCCGCCCTCGACAACGCCTCCGCCTATTTCGCCTCCCAGGCCCACATGCAGCGGGCCAACGACTTCGCCAACCGCAAGGACGGCATGAGCGAGGCGATCCAGACCGTAAAGGCCGCCGACGCCGGCATCCGGGGCGTCACCTCCCTGGTCGAACAGCTCAAGGGTATCGTCGCCTCCTCGGAAGGCGCCGACGCCGATGAGATTACGGCAAACGATACGATGATCGCCGAAATCGTGACCCAGATCGACGCCCTGATCGCGGACTCGAACTACAAGGGGACCAACCTCCTCGACGGTGTAGCCGCCCTCACGGTCTATTTCAACGAAGACGGCACCAACAGCATGGACGTGGCCACCACGGATGTTCAGGCGGCGACCCTTGGTATCGACAGCCTCGATATCAGCGATTCAGCAAACGTCGCGACATCCCTTGAGAGCATCCAGACCGCCCTCGACACCCTGCGCACCACCTCCCAGACCCTCTCTGCCAACCTGGGCGTCATCACGGCCCGACAGGAGTTCACCTCCAATATGATGAACACCCTCCAGATCGGCTCGGACAACCTCATCCTGGCCGACCTCAACGAAGAAGGCGCCAACATGCTGGCTCTCCAGACCCAGCAGCAGCTCTCCACCTCCGCCCTGAGCCTCTCCTCTCAGGCGGCCCAAGCCGTCCTCCGGCTGTTCTAATATACCTCCTCCTGGCAGGGGGGCCTCCCAAGGCCCCCCGTTCTCTTTATGAAAAGGATGGACGACACCTATGGCGCTTAAAATCACGCTGAAACCCGGGGAACGAATGATCATCGGCGGGGCGGTCATCACCAACGGCGACAAGCCCACGGAATTCGTCATCGAAAACCGGGTGCCCGTCCTGCGGCAGAAGGACGTCATGAACGAGGACGAGGCCGATTCGCCCTGCCGCCGAATCTATTTCGCCATTCAGCTCATGTATGTGGACCCCGCGAACCTGTCCGAATACTGGCGGCTGTTTCTGCAGCTCGCCCGGGAGATCGGGATCGCGGCGCCGAGCACCATGCCCCTCTTGGACGGCATCGGCGAGGATATCGCCAGCGCAAGGTATTACCGGGCGCTCAAGAAGACCAAGATCCTCATCAACTATGAAAAGGAACTGACGGAGAATGTACGCAAATCCGCTTAACGCCTACCAGAAGACCGCCAAAAACACCATGTCGGGCCGTGAACTCGAGGCCCATGCACTGACAAGCGCCGCCATGAAGCTCAAGGAATTTCAGATGAACTGGGACCCAGACACCGAGAGCGGGTACCCGGAGCTGGCCGGCGCGGTCAAGCACAACCAGAAGCTCTGGAGCATTCTCCAGGCGGAGCTGTCGACGGACGATCATCCCCTGCCGACCGCACTCCGGGAGCGTCTGCTCTCCGTCAGCCTGTTCGTGGACAAGCGTTCATTCGATATCCTGGCCCATCCATCGCCGGAGAAGATCAAATCCCTCGTCGACATCAACCTCGCCATCGCCGCCGGCTTGAGAGGCGCGCCCGCCATGGCGGCCTGACATCCAAGCCTGACATCCAAGGATCCATCTGCGTGATCTTCATATAAACGCCTTCCGATACATTCCATCACCCAATATCAAACATTGCACAGCGCCAAGGGCAGGCCGGGGGCCTGCCCCTACGGGCCTGCATGCGAACATTTAAGGTCTAGAGGACCGCTGTCTCCCCGTTGCCGATGTTTGCCAGCAGATCGAGGGACTGGCGTTTTTCCGAACGGAACCGGTTCCGGAGGGCGGATGCCAGTTCGGGCGCGTGGCGGTCGGCCGTTTCGGCCCTGAGGGCATAAACCTGTTCGATGATCGCGGCATCCGACGGATCGTCTCCCCCGCTCCGGAGCCTCTCCATGGCGGACCCGAATATGCGGGCCGCGCCGTCGGGGCCGTGCTGGACCGCCGTGCTCCACAGCACCTCCCGCAGGGCCTCGGACCGATCCCCCGGCCGGATCCCTTCGCTCCCGGCGATTTTCCGCTCGGCCGGCCGGTAGTGGGTGTCCTCGATGAAGGCGTGCTGAAGCCCGGTGAACCGCTCCGGATCCTCCGAGGCGATCTCCCGCCACACCCGCGGCATCCCGCCGCCCCTGCCGCCGGTATTCGCTTCTCCCGCGGCCCGGAGGCGTTCGGCCCACGCAGGTTCCTCTCCGGCCAGAAAATCGATGAACCGGTCCATGGTTCCCGGTTTTGAGGCGATCTGGTAGACCCCGTAAGAGGTGCCGCCGCCGGGGTCGTATCCGATGGCGTCGGCCCCGGCGGCCCCCGACTCGAAGGCCGCGGAAAGCGATCCCAAGCCCGCCCTTGTTTGAAGACCGCCGCCGTCCGGATATCGAGCCTCCGATATCCTTTCCGGCACCTCAGCCGAAGGCGCCGCCCCATTTCCTGAATCGAGACCGGAAAGCACCGGGTCCGAGCCGGCGAACGAAGCGTTGCGCGCGGCAGCTTTCCCCGCCAGGCCCGTTGTCATGTACTTGGAGAGCAGGATTCCCCACATTCCGGGGTCATCCGCCCCGGAAGGGCGCGAAACGTCGGGAGCCTTTCCCGTTTCGCCGTTTCCGACCGCGGTGAGGAGGGTTTCAAATATCCCCCCCGCGGCTGAATCGGTTTGCGGTTGCCGGGCGTGGGCAGTAGTGCCGACCTTGTTGGCCATGGCCTGGGCCATGGTGGGAATCGCCAGGTGTGCCATGATGGTTTCTCCGTCTGGAAATCGATGATTTGTGAGGGCATCAATTGAATGCAAATCACGCCAAAGCGTCCGGCCCTGAAGGACCCGAACGAACTATAGCAAGCTTAGCAAGAAGCGTACCATATTTATCCGCACCGGCGGCCCCAAATCCATCGGCCTTTGGGAAGGGGCGACGCGTTGGGGGAGTCGTCCTGCCCCCCTCCGGCCCATGCGTCAAGGGAATGACGCCGGGTCAGGGTTCCGTCCTGCCCGGAGCGGGCCGGTCCAGGCATTTGACGATGGCGTAGATGATTCCCGTCGCGCCGCCCAGGAAGACGGCGCCGACCTGGCAGAGCCGGATCTGGTCGATGGGAACCTCGCCGCCCGTGGACCCCGACAGGAAATACCGGACGATCAGGGGGAGAAAGACGATGCCGATCAGGAGATTGATGGGCTGGAAAATGAGATTGATCCTGGAAAAGGTGAGCAGGAAGTTCCGGACGATCTGAAGGTTGGCCAGTATTTCGAGTTTCGCCCCGGCCTTGCCTATCTTTTCTGAAATCTCCCTGCACGCTGCCATCGCCTTCTGCAAGGCGCCGGCCTGTTCATGGCGGACATCCTTCCGGACGGCGTCGATCGCCCCCCGGATCCATTTCAACTCGGCATGGAGCGGCCTCGTCCCGTTATCGCTGGAAAGGGTTTTGACCGTGTCGAAGAGGGCGAGGCACCGTTCATCCAGTTCTGCAAGCAGTTGGTAAATGTATTCCTGCCGTTTTCGGATTTCACGCTGGACCCTGGCGCCGACGGCCGAAACCGAATGGCAGGCGTCCAGGTATCCGAAATAACTTTCTGAGGCAAACAGCGCCTCGGCTTTTATCCACAGGGACGTCATTTCCACGACGACACGGTCATCCTCCCCCAGGATGGCTTTCATCCGCTCAAGTTCGGTTTGGGCTGTCCGGACCCCTGCCTCGGCGGCATCCCGGGCCTGATCGTAGAGCAGACCGAGCTTCCTGCCGATGACGCGGTGAAAGGGCGAAAGCTCCGGAGCGATCTGAGCGCGGACAAAATACCTGCGGTCGCCGTGGATCAAACCGAGGATCTTCTCCAGGGCACGGCCCTCTTCGCCCCGCCTCAGGCAGAAGACCGCCGACTGGTAGACGGCGTCGAGACACCGGGTATCGATAGAAAAAATCTCATCGAGGTGCTTTTCGGCGTCCAGCAGGCGGTCATCCATCATCAATATGCGGAAGATCAGAAAATGAATGAATATCCGCTGCGGCGCCGTGACGGCGTAACCGAGTGCCCTGCCGAATGCATCGGCGGCCGGGCCCGGGGCGTTCTGCTCGATATGCAGATACCCCCGGATGCAATGGAGCCAGAAATCATGGGGCGTGCTTTCGAGCGCTTTATCGAGGATCTCCGCCGCCTGGGGATGATTCGAACTCCTCAGGCAGTCGAAGGCGAGCCAGGCCCAGCCGCCTTTCCGGCGGGTTTTGCCGGACCTGCCGCCGCCGATTTTATCCCAGCTTTCCGCTTCGGTCCCCCAGAGCCGGGCAAAGAACCGGAGCTGGTGGATGTACAACAGTTCCATCGCACCTTCGACGGCCGTATCATGGGAGACGGCCGCATGGGCCGAATGGGTCTTGGCATACTCCCCCCGCGCTCCCATGAGATATCCGAAAAAAAGCGCGTTCAGTCCGGAAAGAGAGAGGTATCCAAGACTTTCCAAAGCGGTGTGTCTGCCGTCCAGGAGCTTGGAGGGGCAGTTCATGCTGGCATGCCGTCCGAGACCGCAGTAGAAGCAGGGCGGGTGGGTTCCCTGGACAATGGCTGCCCCGAACAGGAAGGATGCGCCGCCCGGCCTCCGATCTCTTTTCTTGTCGGCCAGCCGGTAAAATTTTCCCGAGGGGTGCGCCTCGAAGGTCAACGCCGCCTTTTCGCGGCATCGATTGTAGGCGGCATGGGAAAAAAAGATCTCGCCGGGTTCGAGATCCGACCAGTTGATGTCGGATTCACGGCTTTCGGCGCCGTCAGGGGGGAACCAGACGCCGGCATCAACGATCACCAGGACCGGGACGAAGGGCGATAGGTCCGCCCGCTCGTGATTTCTGAGGAATTGAAGGAGATTCCGGGCCTTGTTGACGGACCGGGATAACCCGCCCGTGGCGAAGAGGACGGATCGGTCGGAAAACACCCGTTTTTCGGGCAGCGGATGCCTGCCCTTCGATGGCTTATCCGAGATCAGTTCCTCCCAGATTTCTCGGAAACCGGGATCGGCCATTCGCCACAGGGGCCGGATATAGAGGGTCGTGGACGGGAGCGTCACCGATGCCGGGACGTCGGGCAGCTCCTCCGGAGGGGGGGTCATCTGATAGGCGTTCTTAACGGGAATGGCTTGGTGGGGATTCTCGGTCATGGGCGGGTCCCTGCGGCGGAGATCATGTTGGCGAATTTCTCCGCGTTCCGGCGCATGAGCTCGGCGGCCGGCAATGCGGCGGCGCCGCTTGTCTGGAGAATGATCCAGTCGTCGGCGGCGATCGGATCGGAAACCTCCGTGGCCGCCGCCTCCCACAAGACCCGGGGGATGGGCTCCCGCAGGTCCGTGACCCGAATCTCCTGGTCGACCCGTGACGGCATCAGTTCACTGCCCTCGAAATAGTAGCGGATCTCTCCCGTGATAACCTGGCCGCAGTTGTCGCAGAGGTCGCTCCGGACCGCGTCGGAACAGCCTCCACCCGGAAAAACGTCCGGCCGGATCTCAGAGGGGATCCCCTTTATGAGAAGCTCCCGGTGGAGGAGGACGGCGGCGAAACCTCCCATGCCGGGCGCGGTATCGGGCGAAGCGAACCCGAGCACGCAGACGAGGGGCGTTTCCGAATACCCGGCAGGCGGGGCCGCATGGATTTTTTCAGGCAGCCCCGGCTCGAAGATGGTCTGATGCTGGGGATAGGCGCAACCGAAAACCATTCCCGCGGCCGCAAGCCAGCAAATCAGCGTGCGGGCGATTCGGCGGCACATACTACTGAAGAAAATCCAGAAGGGTGGGCTGAATCACCCTGGAGGCGGTCTGCAGGGCCGTCTCGTAGGCAGTCTCCTGCAGTTTCATTTCCACGATGGCCGCGGAGACGTCGGCGTCCTCGGCGTCGGCCAGGACCGTCGCCAACCTGGGTCGGATGCCCTCCAGGAAATTCCTTGCGGACCCCATGCGGGAAAGCCGGGCCGCATTCCCGGCGCGGATTTCCTTCACCTGGTTGACGGCGTCGAGGATCGTGGCCGCCGTCTCCTCCGTCACCGCCGACGGGTCGAAGGGGTCCTGCCGGTAGGCGGCCTCCAGTTCATCAAGGGCAGCGAAGAGCGCCACCCGGCCGTCGGGACCGACGGCAAAGAGTTCGCTGCCGGGGGTGTTGATCTTCATGTCCATGCCTTTCCCGATGATGATGGAAGCTTCCCCGGCGTCTCCTGCATAGGTGTTGTCATCAGGGAAGGGCGGCTCATCCGTGAGGTGGCCGGCGAAGAGGTAGCCGCCGCCGTGCCGGCTGTTGGCCAACTGCCGCACCTGCTCCTTAAGGTCCCGGATGTGGTCGGCGGCCGTCGACCGGTCGAGCGGCGACCGGCTCGATGGGTCCGCAGCGAAACCCCAAAGGGTTTCGATAAAACCGTTCATGGTTTCCAGCACGTCTTCCGTCATCTCCATGCGGGTTTCGGCATGGGTGATATTGGTGAGATACTGGTCGGTCGCGGAGATATCCGCCCGGTATTCCAGAATCCTGCCCGCGGTCAGGGGATCGTCCGAAGGCCGCAGGACCTTCTTTCCGGTGGATGCCGTTTCCTGCAGGCTCAAAAGCCGCTCGCTCTGTTTATGCATGTTGGCGCTGACGGCATCCGTCATCATTCGATTGGTGACCCGCATCCGCTTTTCCTCGCTATAGCATGTTGATGACCGTATCCAGGAGTTCATCCGCCACGGTGATCAGCTTTGCCGCGGCCTGATAGGCATTCTGGAACTGGATCAGATTGATCATCTCCTCGTCGAGAGAGACGCCGGAGATCGATTCCCGGTAGGTTTCTAGCTGCGTCATCATCTCCGACTGGTGGAGGGCGCCCTGGGAAGCGCTCCGGGACGCGCTCCCCACCGCGCCGACCAGGGCGCTGTAATATTCGTCAAAGGTGGACCGGCCGTCGTTCATCACCAGGCTGTTTTGCAGGTCCGCCATGGCCAGGGCGTTGCCGTTGCCTCCGGGGAGGGCCTCTCCGGGTCCTGCCGCGGCGATGCGGCTGATGTCGTCCACAAGGTCCGGATGGACATCCATGTCTGCTGCCGAGGTCCCGGTGAAAAAATCGCGGCCCCCAATCCCGTCCAAGCCGGTGCCGTCCCGATGCAGCGTGTTGACCCTTTCCATGAGGGTTTGGGCGAGGTCTTCGAGATCGGCGATATAGCCCTTGAGATCGGTGTCGCGGGTGTCGATCAGGCCCTTCAGCTTGCCGCCGCCGATGGCGACGGGGTTTCCAGCCGCGTCGACGATGCCGCCCGTGGCTGCATCCAGATTCAGGGGCTTTCCATCACCCGGCACGACGGTGTCGATCACCAGCGGCTTCCCGTCTGCGCCGATGCTGACGGATACCATACCGTCGTCCTTTTCAAAGGTTCGGATGTCGGCCAGCTTCGACAGGTCCTTCAAAGCCAGGTCGCGCTGGTCGCGGAATTCATGGGCGGTTCCGCCGCCCATCTCGATCTGGCTGATCTTTCCGTTCAGGTCCGCGACACGCTGGGCAAGGGCTGAAATCTCATCGACGGTGTCCCCGATGCTCCCTGTGATATCTCTCTCAATATCGTCCAGGCTTTCACGGGTGTTCCGGAAATAGGCGCTCATGGCCTGGCCGCGGCCGATGAGCACCGTCCGTTCGGTCATGCCGTCCGGCATATTGGAAAGGTCCTGCCATCCGTTCCAGAATTCGCTCATGGACTGGCCGAGGCCTGCCCCCGAGGCTTCGTTGAGAAGGATCTCCACCCGCCCCAGGACCGCCTCGCGGGCCTCCCAGTTCCCGAGATTCTGATTCTCCCGGTTGATCTGGCCCGTGATGAACCGGTCGTAGACCCGATCGATGCCGGTGGCCGTGACGCCCGAGCCGACGGTCCCCGAATCGGTGTTGTAGACCACGGCCGTTTCCAGGTTGAGACGCTGGCGTGAATATCCCGGCGTGTTGACGTTGGCGATGTTGTGGGAGGTGAGGTTCACCCCCTGCTGATAGGTCAGCAGGGCGGACCTTCCGATCTCTAGGATATTTCCGATTGCGGGCATGTTTTTCTCCGGAGGTTGATAAATGCGTCAAATGGGCGGAGCCGGGGCTGCGTTCAAGTCATATTTTGCCGGAAAAAACCCTTCCCGTCGTCCTGACCGGCTTCAGCTCCCCCGTCCGGTGATAGACCTGGTGGGGTTTTCGGACCCGCTCGAAAAAGGTGATGGCGCCCTGGACGAGTTCGAGGTGATGCTCGATGAGGCCGCGGTTGGTCCGGTTGGCGTCCTGGATCCGCCGGATCAGCGCGGCCAGCTTTTCACCCGCGGCCTTCATCCGCGAGGCATGGGGCTCGGGCAACTGGCCGGCGATGCGGCGGAGTGTCAATCTTTCCCGGCTCCGCCCCAAAATGTCGGAAAAGGCCGCGTGCATCTCGATCCGCTGTTCCTCGATGCTTTGGATCAGCGTGATCAGCGTTTCCTTTTCGGCCAGCGTGCGCGAGAGGGCGACGCGGTCGGCATCGGCGACGGCCCGCTTTTCACGCTGGAGGATTGCGGGCATCCGGGCATAGAGCCCGGCCTCTTCCTCGACGATCCCGATGAACCGGTCCAGCAGCTTTGTTTCCTTGGCATTCATTGTCAGGGGCATGTTATCCGACACCTTCTGTTCCGCGCCGTTCTATTCCACATCATTGAACAGGGACTCCACGATCATGTTTGCGGCGATCCGTTCACTGTCCATCTCATACGTCCCGTTTTGAATCCGGGCGCGGATAGCCTCGACCATCTCCTCGCGGACCTCGGGCTGGGATTTGGCGATGTTGACCGCCTCCCGGATATCCCTGCCCTGGGCCGAGATCATGACCGTATCCTGCCTGGCCGCGTCTTTCATGAATCCGACGGTCTCGGCGCCGTTTTTCCTGTTCCCGGCGTTCTGGACGTATGCCAGGATGTTCAGGCTCGGATCTTTTGCTGATACTTTCATCGGCTGCTTCCTGTCTTGGATGTGATCGTCCGCCGGAATGGATTTCTGCATCATGCCCCTGACCGCCGTCATTTTTCGGGGAATGCCTGGAATCCTTGCCTCCGCGGCGGGCATCCCGTCGGACACTGATCCCGCCTGATGGTGTTATCGGCAGATAGTCCCCATACTTTAGGCCCCGGATCCGAAGATCCCGCCTATTTTTCATCCGACGCCCGGCCGCGGCCTTCGGTCAGCTGCGCCATGAGGATGTCGGCCAAACCGATGCCGCCCCCTTCGGCAAGCTCCCGGGAAAGATGCTGGTGCAGCATGTCGGTGTACATGTTCGCCGCCGTCCCGCCGCCCATAAGGCCGCTTTTGGGGACGGTGGACTGCATCTCCCTGAGAAGATGGTAGATGAACAGCGACTCCATCTCGGCGCAGGCCGTCCGGGTCTTTGCGGCCCCCGCCCCGCCGGGGGCATCTGCTTCTGTCGCCGCACGATGGTTTTTGCCCGCTGCGGAACGCTTTTCATACATGGGCCACGGGTTTTCGGGCAGGTGTTGGATCCGCGTCATATGATCTCCAATTGGGCCTGGAGCGCCCCGGCGGCCTTGATGGCCTGTAAAATGGCGATGAGATCCCGCGGCGTCACGCCGAGGGCGTTGAGGGCCCGGACGACCCCCCCGATGGTAGCCCCGGCGTCCATGAGCATGAGATTGTTGCTGCCCTCCTCCACGGCGATGTCCGTCTCCGGCACCACGACGGTTTCTCCTCTCCTCGAGAATTCCCTCGGCTGGGAGACCGCAGCCCCTTCGGTGATCTGGACGCTCAGGTTGCCGTGGGCCACGGCTACGGCAGATATCCGGACGTCCTGGCCCATGACCACCGTTCCGGTCCTTTCGTTGATGATGACCCTGGCGGCCACGTCGGGATTGACTTCAAGTCCTTCGATGAGGGTCGCAAACCGGACGATGTCTCCGGAATATTCGCCCGCCACCTTCACCTGAACCGTCCCCGGGTCCGCCGCATGGGCGGCGGCGCCGGGAAATCGGTGGTTGATGGCATCGGCGACCCGGGAGCAGGTCGTAAAGTCCGGCTGGCGCAGCATCAGGGTCAGGCCGTCTTTCCCGGAAAAGTCGAAAGGAACCTCCCTTTCGATCACGGCCCCGGCGGGGACCCGCCCCACGGTGAGAAAATTCTTCTGAACCGTTGAGGCATTCCCCTCGACGGCGAAGCCGCCGGTGCTGATCGACCCCTGGGCCACGGCGTACACTTTGCCGTCGACGCCCTTGAGCGGCGTCAGCACCAGGGTTCCGCCCTGGAGGTTCCCGGCGTCGCCGATGGAACTCACGACGACGTCGATCCGGCTCCCGGCCCTGGCGAACGGGGGCAGCACCGCCGTGACCATGACCGAAGCGATGTTCTTGGTTTTGATCTCCTCCGGCGACACCGGTATCCCCATCTTTTCCAGCATGCTCGACACGGCCCGGTTCGTAAACACCGATTTTTTCCCGTCGCCCGTTCCCTCGAGCCCCACGATGAGCCCGTATCCCACAAGCTGGTTCTGGCGAACACCCTGGATGTCGGCCAGGTCCTTGATCCGGGCGGCCCGGGCATCGCTTGCGCCGAGGATCAGAAAAAGCATCAGACACAGGATGACGACGGCCGGGTCGCGCCGGCGCCCGTCGGTTCCCCGCCTGCCATGGATTTCGTTCATGGGTTCACCTGAATGTTTCCCCGGCATGATCCGGCGCCGCCTTCCGATCTCCACGATCCGCCGTGAGGGGTCCGAACCCGCCGGCCGGGATGTCCTGAGGGGATTTAAAAGGGCCATATGGCGTCCAGTGTCCGCATCATCCAGCCGGGCCGCTGGCGATCGTTGATGATCCCCACACCGCTGTAAGCAATCCTGGCGTCCGAAATATCGGTGGACAGGATCGTGTTGGTATGGTCGATATCCTCGGGCCGGACAAATCCGGTGAGGGCGATGAGCTGCTTCTCGTTGTTGACGGACACCTCCCGGGACCCCGCGATCTTCAGGTTCCCGTCCGGAAGGACCGCCACCACCCGGACCGTGATGGTCGCCATCAGCCTGCCGCTGCGGTCGGTGGACCCGTTCCCCTCGAAATCGCTCTTCAGGCTCCCCGACACCTGGGTATAGGGCGTGATATAGTCCTCCAGCGTAAAGAAGTTATCGATGCCCCCCGCAATCGAGGAATTTCTCCCGGTTGTCGTCGTGGCCGAATTCTTGGCGCTGGAGGTCTCGACGATCCTCACGGTAAGAATGTTCCCCACATCCCTGGCCTTGGGGGTGACGAAGAGGGCGAGCATCCGCCCATCCTCCCGCCAGAGGCTCCCGTCCGCAGCCACGTCCTTCACCGGCTGCGGCGCGTTCATGGAGGTTTCGAAGGTCCGGGCGGTTGCGGCCGGCACCGGCGGCTGCGACTGAAGCGAGGGCGCACAGCCCGAAAAAACCATCGACCCGACAAAGGGGCACCAGGCGGCGCAAAACATCATTATGGCCCTGACAGCAGGGTTCCGGACTGAAAACACGCGATTCTCCTCCCTAAAAATTGACCCCGACGGTGTCGGCATCGATGACCCTGGCGTAGACCTCCCGGTCGGAATCGAGGTTCAGGACCCGGACACGATCATTCTGGCGCCCTTTATTTCGGACCTCCCCGAGGGTCACGATGCGGATTTCCTCCGACCGGGCCACAATCGTGACGACATCGCCCCGCTCCACCAGAAAAGGCCGTTCAACCATGTCGAGCCGCATCACCGCTCCAGCCTCGATCCGCCTCCTCGCGATTTTTCCAACGGCGTCCTCGATGCGGGCAAAGGCGTTCGTGGAGACAGCCGCCGTGGAGGCTTTTTCCATGGCGACATCCCGGGCGGTGATGACCGTGCCCTTTGCCAGGGGCCGGACGGCCGTTAGGGCCAAGATCATGCGATGGATCCGCGCATGAACGGTCGCGCGCCTGGCCGGGAGGCCGTCCACGCTGAAGGCGACGGTCACGCGGACGCTGCCGGACAACGCTTCATTCTCGGGCATCTCAAGGGCGTGGGTGACCTTTCCCGCGGGAAGGACGACATCCCTGGCGCCCCGGATCTGAGCAATATCGGCTTCGCCGCCTGCAGATCGGATCCTCTCGCCCAGAAAATCGCGGACCATGGCCTCGATCTCGTTTTTGGAGACCGTGACGGCCGCCCGCTCGCCGGAGGTCGGGATCGCAGCGCGGTCCGCAGCCCAGGCGATCCCCTGCCCCCAGCTCCCGGACGCAAGGGCCGCCGCCGCCAGGACCAGCCGGAGGAGGAGGGTTGACATTTTTTTCGCAAAGGCGTCTCTCATGGCGCTACCGCTTGAGGTTGTTCATGGTCTGGAGCATGTCGTCGGAGGTCTGGATGGCCTTGCTGTTGATTTCATAGGCCCGCTGGGCGGCGATCATATTCACCATCTCGTCCACGACGTTGACGTTGGCCATTTCGAGGAATCCCTGGGAAATGGTTCCAAACCCCTCCTCCCCGGGCTCCCCGACCACGGCATCACCCGATGCCTCCGTCTGGAGATAGAGGTTCCGGCCGATGCTCATCAGCCCCGCGGGGTTGACAAACTTGGCCAGCTCGATCTTGCCGATCTCCGAGGCCTCGGTCTCGCCCGGCTGCACGACGGAAATGGTGCCGTCCGTCTCAATCGATACGGTCATGGTGTCCTGGGGGATGGTGACCTCCGGATCCAGGAGGAAGCCGTCGGGGGTGACCACCCGGCCCTCGCTGTCGACCTTGAAGGACCCCGCCCGGGAATAGGCGACCTCGCCGTTGGGCTGGATGATCTGGAAAAAACCGTCGCCCTCGATGGCCAGGTCGAGCTTGTTGTCGGTATTCTTGTAGTTCCCCTGGGTGAAGAGCTTCTGGGTGGACACCGGCCGAGAGCCGTAGCCCACCTGGATGCCGGTCGGGACCTGGTTCCCCGAGGAGGAGGTGACGCCCGGCATGCGGGACGTCTCGTAGAGCAGGTCCTGGAATTCGGCCCGGGACTTCTTGAAGCCGGTGGTGTTGACGTTGGCGAGGTTGTTCGCGATGACGTCCAGGTTGAGCTGCTGAGCTCGCATGCCCGCGGCGGACGAATAGAGGGCGCGCAACATAGGGTAGGGTGAGGACTAGAGGCTAGGAATTGGACAGTTCGGTGATGGCTTTGCCCATCCGTTCGTCATGGATCTGCACGACGCGCTGGTTCGCCTCGTACGTTCGCATCGCGGTCAGCAGGTTCGCCATTT
>NZ_JBGSQX010000161.1:0-5437 GCF_041737845.1 Desulfococcus sp. | reverse complement strand
CGCGGCAAACGACACCGGATGGCGCGGCGGCTGTAGCGCGCTGCGGCGGAGCATCGCGGTGTCGATGCGCTCGCGGCGATGGCGATCGAGGCGCGAACCGACCCTAGACATTCTGGGTCACATATTGCGCCATCTCGTCGGCGGCGTTGATGACCTTGGCGTTGACCTCGTAGGCGCGCTGGGTCTCGATCATGTCGACGAGTTCCTGGACGGTGGAGACGTTGGAACCTTCGAGGGCGCCCTGGCGCAGGTTGCCGGCGCCATCCAGGCCTGCCGTCCCGGCTTGCGCGGTGCCGCTGGCGGCGGTTTCGGCATAGAGATTGTCGCCCCTGGGCTCCAGGCCGGCGGGGTTGAGGAAGCGTGTGACCTGGATCTGGCCGACCTCGACCGCGGCGGTTTCGCCCTGCAAGGTGGCCGAGACGGTGCCGTCCGGGGCGATGGTGACCGACTGCGCGCCTTCGGGAATGGTGATGCCCTGGACAAGGCGCAGGCCGGCCGAGGTGACCAGCTCGCCATTGGCCGACAGTTTGAAGGCACCGTCACGCGTGTAGGCGGGGCGGCCGTCGGGCATCTGGACGGCGAAAAAGCCTTCGCCTTCGATGGCGACGTCGAGGGCGTTTTCGGTTTGCAGCAGCGATCCCTGGGTGTGGATACGTTCGGTGCCCTGGACGCGGACGCCGGTGCCGGTGCCGAGGCCGGTGGCATATTGGTTGTCGGCGCCCGACGGCGTGCCGGCCTGGCGCGGATCCTGGTACATCAGCGTGACGAAGGCGGCGCGATCGCGCTTGAAGCCGGTGGTGTTGACGTTGGCGAGGTTGTTTGAAATGACGTCGATGGTCAGCGTCTGGGCCTGCATGCCCTTGGCTGCCGTCCATAGTGTTCTCAGCATGGTGCCTCCGTTTTCCTTGGAATGGTGTTGCCGCCTGTCCGGACTATTCGATCCGTCCCAGCTCCCGCGCCGCCTTCTGGTCCATCTCGCTGGTGGTCTGGATGACCTTCTGGTAGGACTCAAACAGGCGGTTGACCTCGATCATCTGGGTCATCGCGGTAATGGCTTCGGTATTGGAAACCTCCACGGCCCCCTGCACCACGGTCGTGGTCTCGGGAGGTGCGCCCGCCGCATTCGGGTTTTCAGGGACGAACCGGGTCCCTTCGGTTCGCTTCAGGCGGTAAGGTTTCGAGAAATCGACGATCTGCAATCGGCCCACCTCGCCGTCATCCACCAGGATGTCGCCCTCACCCGTGATGGTGACCTTCTCGCCTTCGATGGTGATGGGGCCCGATTCTCCCAGAACCGGGAAGCCCTCGGGCGTGACGAGCCGGCTTTCGGCGTTCAGGGAAAAGCTCCCCTGACGGGTATACTCGACGCCTTTAGGCGTCTGAATCGAGAAAAAGCCGTCGCCGTTCAGGGCCACGTCCAGGGGCTGGTCCGTCGTTTCCAGAGACCCCTGGGAAAAATCGGTGCTCTGGCCGAAAGGGAGCACAGGGTGGGGAAATCTCGGGTCGCCTGAAGCGGCTGCGCCCGCTCCCTGCTGGGTTCCAGGGGGCTGCGCGGCTTCGCTGAACACCGCCAGGTCCCGCTTGAACCCCGATGTGCCCAGATTGGCAAGATTGTTGGAGAGGATCTCCAGGCGCAACTGCTGGACGACGGCGCCGGAGGCCCCCATGTAAATGGCTCCGCTCATGATCTTCCTTTCATGAAAAAAACCCGGGTGTCGGCTTCATCCCGCCCCGCATCCCCTGCGGATCAGCCGGCGGCGGCGCGCTTCTCTCCGGAATCCGTCCAGAGGTCGCCCGCGCGCGCTTTCAACTTCATGACCAGCGCGACCTCCCCCTTCGGGATGGCGATCCTCTCGGTGATCTCCTCGGCGGTGAGGCCCGAATCCGCCAGGCTCTCCACCTCGTGATAGCGCTCCCCCCGGGCGCCCTCGGGCTGGATGTCCTTGACCCTGCCGAGGTGGAACACCGGGCTTTTTTCACCGGATGCCGCCATCTTCTCCCATGCCAGCCGCGCAAGGACATCGTTGAACACATCCTGGTCCAGGGCCGCCGGCTGAGGCTGGGTCCGTTTTTGACGGACCAGGGCGATCACGGCCGTTCCGCAAAGACAGAGGGCGATCACGTCCAGTACGATTTCCCAGAATGAAACATCCTGCCATGTCATATCGATGATTCCTTTTTCTTATGATTCCATGTTCTGATGCCGGAAAATGCCGGCCGGCTCATGCCATGACATCGATCTTCTTCCGGCCCTGGCCCTCGTCGTCCGCTCCGGCATTGCCGTTCCGGGGGTTCCCTGCCCCGCTCCGCGGCTTCTCCGAGAGGCGGACCCTGACGACGGGGGCCGCTTCATCCCTTTCCCGTTTTTTCTTGTGAACCGGCGACCCCTGGGGGCCGGCGTCCGGCAATGCATCCCCCTGAATCCCGGATTTCGGGACAATGGGAGAACAGTGTTTGGGTGGATCCATTTTCTTGATCATCATTTCACCTGCGCCGCGGCGGGATGTCGGAAAGTTGACGGCCCCGGAGATGATGTTGACGCGCCGGCGTGGCGCCCCGCCTCGATCAGCCCCGCCGCCGTCAGCCTCTCCCTCAGGGTGATGACGGCCCTGGCGTGAAGCTGGGAGACCCGCGATTCGGATATGTCCAGCACCCGTCCGATTTCCTTCATGGTCAGTTCATCCTGATAATAGAGGGAGATGACCAGCTTGTCCTTTTCTGGGAGTTCGCGAACGGCCTGCGCCAGGGCCAGGGTCAGTTCCTTGAGGCCGGCAAGCGCCAGACCGTCCATGGCATCGGCGTCCATGAGATCATCGATCATGCGCCGCCGCTCGCCTTTGGCGTCAAAGCCCAGGTCCTCGAAGCTCACCACGGAAATGGCCGCGCGATGCCGGATGCCGTGATATTCATCCATGTCAATCCCCATGGCGGCCGCGACCTCCGCCTCCTCGGGGGGCCGCCCGAGTTCGGTTTCGAGCTTCAGGAACGCCTCCTTCATGTCGCGCAGCCGCCTGCGGGCCGACCGCGAACAGACGTCCCGGGCCCGAAGCTCGGAGAGGACCGCCCCCCGGATGCGGAAGGTGGCAAAGGTGATGAACGCGCTGTCCCGGGAGGCGTCATACCGGTCGAGGGCCTCGATCAGGCCGATGATGCCGGCGTTGATCAGGTCGTCCCGGTCAACGTCCCGGGGGACCTGGGCCGCGATCCTGCCGACCATCCGCTTGACATAGGGCGTATACTTGAGGATCAGTGTCTCCCTCGAAAGGCCGGCGTCGGCATCGCCATGGCTTACCTGACTGGTTGGATATCGATTGGTCATCTTCTCACGCATAGCTTTGTCTTCCCGTTGTGTTGCGCTTGCCGCCCTCTCCGGCAGCCTTTCCCCTATTCCGAACGGAAATGCTTCCACAGGGCGTCGATGCCGAAGGTGTAACCGCCCAAAGGCTGGGAGGTGTTCACCCGCTTGGCCAGGGCCGCGTAGCACCTTGCCGCGGGTGAATTGGGATGCATGTCCATCAGGATCCGCTGGCGTCTGGCGGACTTTTGCACCAGTTCGTCGAAGAGAATGGCCCCCATGTACTGGATGGATATGGTCAGGAACTTATCCGTCACCGTGTGAAGCTGCCGGAACACTTCCTCGGCTTCATGCATATTCTGGGCCTTGTTGACGACAACGTTGAACTGGTTGGCCCGGTATTTGAGCGACAATACTTTGATCAGGGCATAGGCGTCCGTGATGGAGGTCGGCTCCGGGGTCACGACGATGAGGATCTCCTGTGCCTTCACATTGAAATAGGTGACATCCGAGGAGATGCCCGAGGCCGTGTCGATGAGCAGGATATCGTTGGTCTGGAGCATCTTGTCCAATTCCGAAATGAGCTTGAACCGCTGGGTCCCCGTGAGATGGGCCATCTCCTGGATGCCGTTGGAGGCCGGAAGGATCATGATCCCCTCCGGGCCGTTCACGATGATTTCCTCCATGGTCTTGATGCCCCGGAGGACGTGTGACAGATTGTATCGCGGCGCCAGCCCCAGCAGGACATCCAGATTGCCCAGCCCGAGGTCCGCGTCCAGGATGAGGACCCGCTTGTCGAGCCGCTTGAGCGCCAGGCCGAGGTTGATGACGATATTCGTTTTGCCCACACCGCCCTTGCCGCTGGTGACGGAGATGATCCTTGCCAGGTGTTCGGACCCGTCCCGGGTCCGCTGAGGCTTTCTCTTTTCCAGTGCAGTGGAAAGGTGGATCAATTTGCGGGAATAGAGTTCGTTGATCATTCGTCATTTCCTTTTCTTAATGATATCAGCAAGCAATTTTCGCTCCTCTGAAAACGCGCGGATGAAAGGATGTTCCATGCATTTCTTTGAGAATGTCTTCCGCTGGTGTCGGTTATGCTGTCGATGGCAGCGGCGCTTTCGCCGTGTTTCCCTGCCTGCCCGCAGGACCTCATATCCGGCCGCCGTAATACCGGAGGCCTTCGAATGAATCGTCGTGATCCTCCCGATTCTTTGGAGGATTGGGCTTCGCCTCCTCCGCCGGGGCTGCGGGGCTGCCTTCCGGGGCCGCCCCGGAAGGCGCATCGGACGGCGCATCGGACGGCGGGGCCTGGCCCGTTCCGGCATTCTCCGTTCCGGCGAAGAGGTCCGCAAGCATCTGGGGGGATGCCGGCCGGATGTCTTCGGGCACCTGCTGCCCGGAGGTGACGTAGGACAGGGGCATGGGCGCCCGATACAGGTGGTTCAGAAGGTTCCCGTAGGTGGTGCTCTCGTCGAGCCTGGTCACGATCAGGCCGTGGATCGGAATGCCGGAGAAGCCCCGGACGAGTGCGGCAATGTCCTTTTCCCTGGCGCCGGCGCTGATGAGAAGCTGGTTCCGGATATCCGGAAACTCCCCCAGCTTTTTTCGAAGGGCCCCGATGGCCGAAGGATCCCCGATGCTGACGCCGGGGGTGTCCACGTAGACGATCTCCTTGTTCCGGAACCGCCTCAGGGCGCGCTGCATCCCGTCGCTTCCCTCGGCGACCTCCATGGGGACGTTGATGATCTTCGCGTAAATCTCAATCTTCCTCAGGGCGCAGATGCGGTCATCCTCGAGGGCGATGATGCCGATGTCCCTGCCCCGGATGCTGTGATACCCGCTCAGCTTGGCAATGGTCGTGGTTTTTCCGACACCGGCCTGTCCCAGAAAGGCAACCAGACGCTGCTTTCCGGATTCCGGCTCGAGGCTCAGGCTCCGGACCCCCTTCTCCCGAAGGATGCGGGTCAGGCCCTGGGACAGGCGGTCCGGAAGCGGGTGGGCGCCGTTTGCCATGTCGCCGATGGCATCAACGATTTCCCGGGCGATCTGCTCATTGACATCCTGGTCGATCAGATGCCGGTAAAACTCCGGGAATTTTGGCGCGGGCGGCACGGGCGGCGCGGGTGGCGGCGGCGGCGGGAC
>NZ_JBGSQX010000101.1:0-29097 GCF_041737845.1 Desulfococcus sp. | reverse complement strand
GGGGTCGCCCGGGAAATACAGGCGGACATCGCGCCCCGCCAGGGCCGGGCTTTCGAGAAAGGTCCGCTCGGCGGGGGAGAGAACCTCGGCCCCCGCTTCAAAAAGGACCCGGTCGCAGGCCGGCAGGATCCGATACCGGGTGGAGACGGCCGCCCGGGTCATGGGGCCGATCCCCGGGGTGTCCACCAGGGTCAGGCACTCCAGCCCGGGCGAGGGGAGGTGGATCCGGGCCCGGGCCGTGGCGGCGTCCATCCGCGCCCGCGCTTCAGCCGTGGAGGCCGAGGTATACCGCCGGATGTCCGCCGGGGAGGGATCGGTGACGACGACCGGCGGACCCTCACATGCCGACAGGGCGGTGGCGACCCCCGCAGCCTTCCCCGGCCCCGGGGAATCGGGCAGATCGAGATAGGGGAAGATCTCCAGGCGCCTTTCCGGGCCCTGCCGGATCTCCGTCGGAACAACGGTGGGGCCGTCCACGGGCAGGAGATCCTCCGAAAGAAACCGCCGGTTGATCCGGGCCGATTTGCCGACGCCGGACAGGCCCGCGAGGGCGATGCGGCAGACCGGCGCGGCCAGAAGCGCGCGCTCGGAAACCAGCCGGGCTTCCATATCGGCGCAGCCCAGTTTCCGGACGATGAGGATCAGGCCGTCCAGGCGATGTTCCACCCCGTGGGTCATCCAGGACTTTCAGGTGAAAGGGATTCCCATGCCGTTTCCCGGATGTACAGATGTCGGGAATTTCAGGGAATCCCCGGGTTAATTAACGTCCAGCGCCTTGATCTTCTCCATGTTGACGTCGAGCTTCTGCCGCTTCTCCATCAGGCCGCGGTGCTTCTCCCGCACCTTTTCCACGACGTCGTCGGGGGCCTTGGCGAGGAAATCCTCGTTGTTGAGCTTTTTGGAGATCCCCGTCAGCTCCTTGTCGATCTTCGCCATCTCCTTTTCCAGTCGCATGACCTCTTTTTCGAGATCGAGGATGCCCTCAAGGGAGACAAAGACGGCGGCGTTTTCAATGACGGCCGTAGCCGAGGATTTCGGACGCTCGCCCGGCGCCGTCACCGTGAAGGACTTGAGGCGGGCCAGGTCCGTGATCATGGCGCGCTGGCTTTCGATGGTCGCGCGCGTCTCGTCATCCGGCGACTGCACGACGACGTCCAGGACGGCGGAGGGCGGGATGTTCATTTCGCCGCGGATGTTCCGGACGCCCGTGATGACGCCCATGACGGCCGCCATCCGGGCCTCGACCTCGGGGGATGGGACGATGCCTGCGTTCTCGGGGTTGTCCAGGGGAAAGACGGCCCGCATGATGGAGCCCCGGACGCCCGGCAGCTTGTCCCAGATCTCCTCGGTGACAAAGGGGATGAAGGGGTGGAGGAGGATGAGGGTTTCCCGGAGAACGCGCCACAGGACGCTCCGGGTCGCATCCCGGGCCTCGTCCCCCAGGTTGCCGTAAAGCGCCGGTTTGGACGCCTCGAGGTACCAGTCGCAGAACTCGTGCCAGACGAACTGGTAGAGGGCGCCTGCGGCCTCGTTGAAATGGTACGCCGACAGGGCCTCGTCGACGGTGCGGACGACCCGGGCCAGCTTCGACAGAACCCACCGGTCCGCAAGGGAGATCCGGTCCGCAGGGATCTCGGGGTAGGCCGTCTCCAGGTGCATCAGGGAGAAGCGGGTGGCGTTCCAGAGCTTGTTGATGAAATTCCGGTATCCCTCGACCCGCTTTTCAGACATCTTGACGTCGCGCCCCTGGGCGGCGAACGCGGCCAGGGTGAAGCGGAAGGCGTCGGTGCCGTATTGCTCGATGACGGACAGGGGGTCGATGACGTTTCCCTTCGACTTGCTCATCTTCTGGCCGTTCTCGTCCCGGACCAGGGCATGGACATAAACGTCCCGGAAGGGGATGTCATCCATGAAGTGGATCCCCATCATCATCATGCGGGCGACCCAGAAGAAGAGGATGTCGAACCCCGTGACGAGAACGGAGGTGGGGTAGAAGGTCGCAAGCAGGGGCGTCTTTTCCGGCCACCCCATGGTGGAGAAGGGCCAGAGGGCCGAGCTGAACCAAGTGTCCAGCACGTCCGTGTCCTGGACCAGCCGGCTGCCGCCGCATTCGGCGCACGCCGCGGGCGCCGCCATGGCCACGATCATCCTGCCGCAGTCCTCGCAGGTCCAGGCCGGAATCTGGTGGCCCCACCAGATCTGGCGGGAGATGCACCAGTCGCGGATGTTTTCGAGCCATTCGAAATAGGTCTTTTCCCACATGTCGGGGATGATGCGCGTCCTGCCCTCCCTGACCGCGGCCATGGCCTTTTCGGCCAGGGGTTTGGCCCGGACGAACCATTGCCTGGACAGGTTGGGCTCAATGGCGGTGTGGCACCGGTAGCAGTGCCCGACGCCGTGGACGAGGGGGGCGATCTTCTCGAGAAGCCCCAGGGCCTCCAGGTCTTCGAGCACGGCCTTCCGGCATGCGAACCGGTCCATGCCCTCGTATTTTCCCGCCTCGGCCGTCATCCGGCCGTCGTCGCCGATGGCCTTCACAGTCGGGAGGTTGTGGCGGCGGCCAAGCTCGAAGTCGTTGGGATCATGGGCCGGAGTCACCTTGAGCCCCCCCGTGCCGAAGGTCGTGTCCACATAGCTGTCCCGGATGATGGGAATGGGGCGGTTCAGGAGGGGGAGGATCACCTCCCCGGCCGGGAGGTCCCGATAGCGCTCGTCATCGGGGTTAACGGCCACGGCCGTGTCGCCCAGCATGGTCTCCGGCCGGGTGGTGGCCACGGTGATGCCGCCCTCCCCGTTGGGAAAGGGATACCGGATGTAGTAGAGGTGGGCGTTCACCTCCTCGTGTTCGACCTCCAGGTCGGCCAGGGCCGTATGGCATCGGGGGCACCAGTTGATGATATAATCGCCCCGGTAGATCAACCCCTCCTCGTAGAGCCGGACGAACACCGTGCGCACCGCCAGGGAGAGCCCCTCGTCCATGGTGAAGCGCTCCCGGCCCCAGTCGCAGGAGGCGCCGAGCCGCTTGAGCTGGTTGATGATGGCGCCGCCGTATTCCCTGCGCCACTCCCACACCCGCTCGATGAACTTCTCCCGGCCCAGCTGATGGCGGTCGGTCCCGGCGGCGGCAAGGTGCCGCTCCACCACGTTCTGGGTGGCAATGCCCGCGTGATCGGTGCCGGGCATCCAGAGAACGTTGTCGCCGCGGAGCCTCCGGTAGCGGCAGAGAATGTCTTGAAGGGCGTTGTTCAGGGCATGCCCCATGTGAAGGACGCCGGTGACATTGGGCGGAGGGATGACGATGGCATAGCTTTTCCTGTCGCTCTCGTCCTGGGCGGCGAAGAGCCCTTCCTTTTCCCAGAAATCGTACCAGCGTTTTTCGACATCATGGGGTTCATACCCCTTGTCAAGCAGATTGGTGCTCATGAACCTCTACTCCTCAATCGGTTGATTTACGGCGGCGGCAGCCTGTCCGCCCGCCCCCGGGCCTTCCGGCGGGCAGAAAAACAGCGGACCGCTGGGATCGAAAAGACGGGCCGATCCTCCCCGGGGATTCCCGGATTCTTTTCGATCCGCGGTCCTGTCGTCATCATCACATCGGATTGGCGCGTCTCATTCCGCTACGATCCTACGCCACACCGCCTTCCCCGGATCCGCCGGATTTGCCCAGCTCGCTCAGGAGGCTTGCCCTGAAATTCCGCATCTCCTTTTCGACGGCGTTTTCGAGGACCTCGCGCAGCATGGCTTCAACCTTCTCGACGAACACCCGCTCCATGATCCGCCGGATCACCGCCTCGAGCTGGGCCGTGGAGACATCCAGGTAAAGGGCCGATTCCTCTCCCGCTGCGGCGGCGGGTGCGCCGCTCCGCTGCTGCGGCGCATCGCCGGGGGCCGGGGAGCGGAATTGCCCCCAGGAATCCGATCCATGGGAAAAGGCCTTCCGGCCGGAGGCATCCCCGGCGCCGGTATCGTAAGGGGCCGCGGGGGCGGTGTCGCGGCGCGGCGCCTCCGCTTCCGCTTTGCCGTCGTGAAAATGACCCGGCGCAAGGGCGGGGTCTTCGTCGCCCCCGTCCCGGAATCTGAAGCCCTGGGCGCCCATGCGCCACGTACTTTTGTCCGGCGTTTGAACGGCTCTGAAACCGGCGTGGCGTTTTCGAGCGCCGGCATCGTCCACCCCTGAATCCACAAAGGTTCCTCTGTCCTGATAATTCATCTCTTCCTCATCTCCTGCTGGAACGGGGCGGATCGGGTCAACCGGTCCGGCCGGTTTTCCGGAGGGACCGTCCATGCCCTTGTCTCCCGCATGTAATGCGATGGCATCGAGGTCTCCACCGGGAGCCATGACCCGCTGGGCTTCGAAGCCGCCGTAGTCGACCGGAGGCCGCTCCGCAGCGGCAGACGGCGCCTTCCTGCCGTCAGCCGCCTTGGCGACGGCATCGAGGTCCCCCCCCGGAACGATCATCGTCGGCCGCTTTTCAACCCCGGGCTCCCCGCTGTCATCGTCTTTTGTCTTCATCCGTTATGGTCTCTTGGAAGTTTTTTCGTGCAGATACGCTGCGCTTTCCATGCTATAATTCTGAAATCTTGGCAAATTAACATACGGGCAAAGCCGTGTCAAGCGCCGGCCCCGGATTTGCGGCGGATTCCGCGAGGCGGGCGGCATCAGAGCCTCAAGGTGATGTAATAGCCTCGATCCCCCCGCTGGACGAGGAGGACCACGGAGGCCTTGTTGCGGTTTTTGACGGCCGCCCGCTCGAACTCCTGGGCGTTTTGAATCGCCGTGTCGTCGATCTGGTGGATGACGTCGCCCGGACGGACGCCGATCTCGGCCAGATAGGAATCCGGGCGGACCATGGTGATGACCGCGCCCCCGCCCCGGCCGGAGGCTGCATCCTTCACCCGGACCCCGAAGAGCCGGTATCCCAGCTCAGGGGCCTTGGCCAAGGGAAACGCGGCGGCCTGGACCGACTTCTTGAGGGCGGCGCCGTTTCGCCAAAGGGTGATCTCGACGCTCTCCCCCGCGACGAGGCCCTTCATGGCGGCGTTGAACTCCCCCACGGACCGGATCTTGATGCCGCCCAATGCCAGGAGGATGTCGCCGTCCCGGATCCCCCGAACCTGGGCCGGGCTGTCCGGCTCGACCTGCCTGACCAGGACCCCGCCGCCGGCGGGCACCTTGAAATACCGGGCCATCTGCTCATTGAGCCCCTGGACGGTGATGCCGATCCAGGTCTGGGTGACCTCGCCGTGCTCGATGAGGTCCGCCACGACCCGCCTGGCCTTGTGGATGGGGATGGCAAACCCGATGCCCTGGGCCTTGGCGTAGATGGCCGTGTTGATGCCGATCAGCACCCCGTTGATGTTGAGGAGCGGGCCGCCGCTGTTGCCGGGGTTGATGGAGGCGTCGGTCTGGATGAAATCCTGGTAGACCGCGTTCTCGGCCCGGATATTCCGGTTCACGGCGCTGATGACCCCCGTGGTCACCGTGTGGGAAAAGCCGAAGGGGTTTCCGATGGCGATGACATCCTCGCCGATCATCAGGTCGCTCGAATCGCCCATCTCGACGGAGGGCAGGGGAGACTGGGAATCGATTCTGAGGACCGCCAGATCCGAATCCGGGTCCGCCCCGACGATGGACGCCTCGAATTCCCGCTCATCTTTCAAGGTGACGGTGATTTTTCCGGTCTGGGAGATGACATGGGCGTTGGTGAGGATGAACCCCCGCCGGCCGTCGATGATGACCCCGGAGCCCAGGCTGCTGCGCTCATACTGACGTCTCGGATCGGATTCAAAGAAATCCCTGAAAAACCATTCGAACAGGGGGTCCATGTTGCCAAAAGGCGCCTGCCGCCCCTCGATGGGGGTTTCGGAGCTGATGTTGACGACGGCCGGGCTCACCTTCCGCACGGCCCGGACCACGGCGTTTTCCCGGCTGTAGGTCTCGGCCCGGGCGGCATCGGCGGAAAAAAGCGGCAGGATGAGGCATGCCGCCGCCAGGAGCCGCAGGATGACCTTTCTCGCGATTATTTTCATTGAAGGTTTGTATTTTTCCTCATTATGGTTAATATAGTGGTTTTATTTGTGCAAAATGGCAACCGGATCGAAAGCTACTTATCATGAACCCCTGTGACATTCAAGACATCTTGCCGCTGGTCTGCCAGCCCAGCCGCTACCTGGGCTCCGAGGTCAACCGCGTCCGCAAGGACCCTGCGCGGGTCGGGCTGCGGGTCGCCCTGGCCTACCCGGACCTGTACGAGGTCGGCACCTCCCACTTCGGGCTCCAGATCCTCTACGGCATCCTCAACCGGCGTGAAGATATCGCCGCCGAGCGGGTCTTCACCCCGGGGCAGGACATGGAGGCCCGCCTCCGGGAGGCCGGCCTGCCGCTGACCAGCCTCGAATCCGGAACGCCCCTTTCGCAGTTCGACATCATCGGGATCAGCCTCCTGTATGAACTCAACCTCACCAACGTGCTGACCATGCTCGATCTCTCGGGCATCCCCTTTTTCTCCCGGGACCGCGGGCCCGGCCACCCCCTGGTCATCGCCGGAGGCCCCTGCACCGTGAACCCCGAGCCCGTGGCGGATTTCTTCGACGCTGTCGTGGTGGGGGACGGCGAGGAGGTGCTGCCCGCGATGGCGGACCTGTGGCTGGACTGGAAGGTTGGGGGAGACGGCCGGCGGGAGACGCTCCTGAGATCCTGGTCCCGGCTGACGGGCGTCTACATCCCCGCTTTCTTCGAGGCCCGCTGGGACGACCGCGGCTTCCAGACCCTCTCCCCCCGGTTTTCCGATCACGCCGGGGTGCGCCGCGCCGTCATCGCCAGCCTCGACCGGGCCCCGTTTCCCAAATCGCCGGTGATTCCCTTCGGCCGGCCGGTTCACGACCGCCTTCGCCTGGAGGTGGCCCGCGGGTGCACCCGCGGATGCCGCTTCTGCCAGGCCGGGATGATCTACCGCCCGGTCCGGGAGCGCTCCCCCGGGACCCTGATGGCCCTCCTGGACGAGGCCCTCGCCGCCACGGGCTACGAAGACCTCAGCCTCCTTTCCCTCAGCACCGGCGACTACGGCTGTATCGCGCCCCTCCTCTCCCGCCTGATGGCCAGGTACGCCGGGGAACATCTGGCCGTTTCCCTCCCGTCCCTCCGGGCGGGCACTTTGACGCCCGAGTTGATGGCCCAGATCAAGAAGGTGCGGAAGACCGGGTTCACCATCGCCCCCGAGGCCGGGAGCCAGCGCCTCAGAAACGTCATCAACAAGAACATCCGCCACGAGGACATCCTGAACACGGTGAGCGACGCCTTTTCCGCGGGCTGGCAGATCATCAAGCTCTATTTCATGGTCGGCCTGCCCACCGAAACCGAGGCGGACGTCGAGGCCATCGTCGACCTGGTGAAAGACCTGCGAAGGCTTTCCGGGCCGAAAGGGCGAAAAGGGAAGATCAACGTCAGCGTGGGCACCTTCATCCCCAAATCCCACACCCCTTTCCAGTGGTGCCGGCAGCTCTCCATCGCGGAATCCCGCGAAAAAATCGAAACCCTGAAGGAGCGGCTCCGGCTGCCGGGCGTCCAGGTCAAGTGGCAGGACCCGGAGGTCAGCTTCCTGGAGGGCGTCTTCGCCCGCGGCGACCGCAGGCTGGCGCCGCTTCTGGTCGAAGCCTACCGGAGCGGATGCCGCTTCGACGGATGGGGCGACCAGTTCCGGTTCGACCTCTGGCGGCAGGCGCTTGCCTCTGCCTCGATCGACGCCGATTTCTTCACCACCCGCCCGAGGGAAACAGGCGAACCCCTTCCGTGGGACCACATCGATACGGGGGTGACCCGGGAATTCCTCCGGGCGGAATGGGACGCGGCCACAGCGGGCGAAACCACGGGCGACTGCCGCAGCGGCGGGTGCAACCGCTGCGGGGTCTGCGACTTCGACACCCTGGAGCCCGTGGTCTTCGGGCCGGAAGCCATGGCCGGAGAGGACGCCGCCGCCCCCGCCCCGGACACCCGGCCGGATTCCGACACCCGGACGCTCCAGGTCGATTATTCCAAGCTCGGGCCGGGCCGGTATTTCGGACACCTGGAGATGGTGAACATTTTCATGCGGGCCATCCGCCGGGCGGGCATCCCCGTGAAATACTCCAGCGGGTTCCACCCCATGCCCCGGATCTCCTTCAACGACCCGCTGCCGCTCGGCATGGAAAGCGAGCAGGAAACCTTTTACCTGACCGTTCCCGCCCATGTCCGGCCGTCGGAGGTTCCGGCGCGCCTCAACGCATCCCTTCCGGAGGGGCTTGCCGTGGAAGGGTGCCGGCTGGCGCCGTCCAAGTCGGCCCGGCAGACGCCCGGCGCCGCACGGTATCGACTCCGCCACAAGCATGCGGTCTTCGACGGTCCGGCCCTGGAGGCCTTCGCCGCCGCCCCCAGCCGCATCCTGACACGGACCACCCCGAAGGGGCGTGAGGTCCGGGTCGATCTGAAAGAGGCCGTGATCGGCATCGATCGGCTGTCCGCCCACGAACTGGAGATGACCCTCGGGCTTTCAGCGGGCAGCATCGTCCGGCCCGGATGCGTCATCCAGGCGATCTTCGATCTCCCCGAGGACATCCACAAGCAGGTGCGGGTCACAAAACTCTTGACCACCCGGGAAATGGACCCATGGACAAAAAACTGATCATCAATGTGAGCGACCATGAAACGCGGGTCGCCCTCCTCGAGGACGGAACGATCGCGGAGCTTTTCGTCGAGCGGAAGGACGAGTCGGACATCGCCGGGAACATCTACAAGGGAAGGGTGCAGCGGGTTTTACCGGGCATGCAGGCGGCCTTCGTCGACATCGGCCTGAGCCAGGCCGCCTTCATCTACGTGGATGACGTCCTCGATGAAAGCAGCAGGGAATTCGAGAAGATTTTCACCCGCGACATTGAAGACGACGGGAATTCCGAACCGGCGGACACCGCGCAGCAGATCAACGCGAAAGGCGTACACATCGAGGACGTGCTCACGGAGGGGCAGGAGATCATGGTTCAGGTGGCCAAGTCCTCCATCGGCACCAAGGGCGCGCGCGTGACCTGCCATATCTCCCTGCCGGGCCGGTTCCTGGTGCTGATGCCGACCTCTACCCACGTGGGCATCTCCCGGCGCATCGAGGACGAGTCGGAGCGGAACCGGCTGAAATCCCTTATGCTGTCGCTTCGGGAGGACGACATCGGGTATATTGTCCGGACGGCGGCCGAGGGGGTTCAGGAGGAGAAGTTCGCCTATGAAATGGACTTTCTCAAAACCCTCTGGAGCAACATCCAGGCAAAATTCAAGGGGGCCTCGGCGCCCTGCCTGCTCCATCAGGAGCTGACGGTCAGCCTGCGCGCCGTCCGGGATATCCTGACCCACGAAGCCGGGGAGGTGGTGGTGGATTCCCGGCCGACCTACGAATCCATCGTCTCGTTCCTGGAGACGTTCATGCCGAGCCTCAAAGGGCATGTGGAGTTCTATGACGGACATGAGCCCATTTTCGATGCCTACAACCTGGAAGGGGACATCACGCGCGCCCTCAAGAAAAAGGTGTGGCTCAAATCGGGCGGATACATCGTCATCGAGCATACCGAGGCTCTGGTGGCCATCGACATCAACACCGGCCGGTATGTGGGCAAGCACAACCTGGAGGAGACCATCCTCAAGACCAACCTCGAGGCGGTCAAGGAGATCGCCTACCAGGTCCGCCTGCGGGACATCGGCGGCATCATCATCATCGATTTCATCGACATGGCCAAAAAAACCAATCAGGAAAAGGTGTTCAACGCCCTGAAGGACGCCCTGAAAAAGGACCGGAGCAAGACCCACATCCTTCCCATGTCGGACATGGGGCTCATCCAGATGACGCGAAAGCGGGTCCGGAAGCCCCTGAACCGCCTCCTGTGCGAACCCTGCTTTTACTGCGACGGGGAAGGGTACCTGATGTCGGGGCGGTCGATCTGCTACAATATCTTTCGGGAGGTGATGCGGGATGCTCGGGACATGACCGGAGGCACGCTCACGATCCGGGTGAATCCCGATATCGCTGATCTGCTGCACGGCGATGAGAATCACATTATCGTCGCGCTGGAGCGGGTCACCGGCCGACAGATCGTCGTTTACCCGAACCAGGACTTCCATCTGGAGGAATTTGACATTTTTGAATCGGTCCGGTCGTAATGGCTGTGTCGTGGCGCCCGGGGATGCCGCCGGATTTTAGTCTTGACGCAATTGGGTTATTATGTTTTAGTATTTTGGTTTACCTTATCGGAGCAGGGAAATACCCGACAGGTGTTTGTCAGGGGAAGCCCTTTTTGGCTGTTCGGGTTTTTGGAGTTTAAAGAAAATATATTAAATGGTTAAGAGGTACCGGTAATGAAGCGAACGTATCAGCCCAGCAAGATCAAACGCAAGAGAACCCATGGCTTTTTAAAACGGATGTCCACCAAGGCGGGCAGAAATGTCATCAAGCGACGTCGGGCCAAAGGGAGAAAGCGCCTGTCCGCATAAGACCGGCGCGCAAGACGGCTTGAATCGAATGGCCGACGGACCGCCGCCCGGGGTCGATCGGCCAAGAGAATACGGACACGGTTGAGATTTTTTTTCACCAAAGACGACAGGATACTGAAACGCTCCGAATTCCTTCGGTTATCGCGTTCGAATAACGTTTGTCACAGCAGGCACTTTCTTGTGAGCATCAGCCTGGGGAGCCAGGATCGGACGCGCCTTGGAATTACCGTAACGAAAAAGGTCGGCAACGCCGTTGTCCGTAACCGGATCAAGCGGCTGTGCCGTGAGTTTTTTCGTTTCAACAAGCACAATATAACAGGTCATTGGGATATTAATATCATTGCGAAAAAGCAGGCGGCGGGTCTGTCGACAAAAGATGTTTTTTCATCCCTGAAACATATCTTTGACAGAATACCTAATGGTAGTCATTAAATACATTTTACTGATACTCATACGGCTGTACCAATATTTAATATCTCCCGTGTTGGCTCCTTCTTGCCGGTTTTATCCAACCTGTTCCCATTATGCTTATCAGGCCATTTCGCGCCACGGCGTCTTCAACGGACTCGTCCTCACCATCAGACGGGTCCTGCGATGCCACCCCTATCATCCCGGAGGAATCGATCCCGTCCCTTGATCAGAAGGCGCGCCCGCCTGGTCGTGCCTTCCAACCCCCATCGTTACATTGACACGCGGCGGGCCTTTATCGCGAGTTAGCATGCAGGTGAACATGTTTGATTTTGAGTATTAGGAGAGGATCATGGAACAAGCCCGATTATTTTTAGCAATAGCGCTCTCTTTTCTGATCATATTTGGATGGCAGTTCTTTATGGCGGAGCAGGAGGGCGTTCCGCCGACCCCCCCCCAGACCCAAACCGCCGAAACGGGTAAAGCGGCCGACGCTCCGGCCACGCCCCTCCCGTCGTCTGAGACCGCCGCCTCGCAAAGCCCCGCAATCCCCCAGCAGGCGCAGGCCGGGACGGACCAGCCCGCCAGGGTCATCACCGTCGACACCCCTTTGTATATCGCCAAGATTTCAGAAAAAGGCGGGGCCTTTACAAGCCTCGTCCTGAAAAACTATCGTGAAAGCGCCCAGAAATCCGCCCCCTTGAAGGCCCTGATTCCCAAGGACCTCCCGGGCGGAACCATCCATACCGCCTTCTCCGGCGGCGATTTTCCGAATCTGGATCATACCGTCTTCACCGCCGCGACCTACGAGGACGCCCTGTCGGTTTCCGGCGCCCCTCAGGACCTGGTCCTGTCATGGACCTCCCCCGGCGGGATCACCATGGAGAAGCGGTTCAAGTTTTCGCCGGATACCTATTTAGTGGGGCTTGACATCACGGTGAAAAACCAAACCTCCCTGCCCGTGGAGGGAATGCTCTCCATCGGACTGTCGGGACATTCACCGGAAAAAGAGGCGAGCTACGGGTTCGAAGGGCCGAGCGCCCTGATCAACAACGGCCTCGAACAGATCAAGATAAAATCGATCAAAGAAAAGAATACCTACGAAGGCAAGATCGGGTGGACCGCCATTGAGAGCCGGTATTTTTTTACCGGTGTCATCCCGAAAGCCGTCGAGGATGCCCGCCTTCATCTGTCTGTAAACAATGATAATCTGCTCGAAAGTCAATACATCGTTCCCGAAGTGAAAGTCGACCCCGCCACGCAGAAGACCGTCGCCTTCGATCTCTTTTTTGGGCCCAAAAGCCTGAAAATCCTCAGTCAATACAACAACGGACTGGAGCGGCTCGTTCATTTCGGCATGTTCCACATCATCGCCAAGCCCTGTCTGTGGCTGATGAACTATATCTACAGCGTCATCCCCAACTACGGCGTGGCGATCATCATCCTCACGATCATCATCAAGGCAATTCTCTGGCCCCTGGGCAATAAAAGCTACGGCTCCATGAACCAGATGAAAAAGCTGCAGCCCCTCATGGCCGAAATCCGCGAAAAACACAAAGACGACAAAAAGAAGATGAACGAAGAATTGATGGGGCTCTACCGCACCTATAAAGTCAACCCCATGGGGGGATGCCTGCCCATGGTGCTTCAGATTCCGGTATTTTTCGCGCTCTATCGCATGCTTTACGAGGCCATCGAACTGCGGCACGCGCCTTTCGGCGGATGGATCAACGACCTTTCTGCACCGGACCGCCTGTTCCAGTTTGATTTCTCCATTCCGTTCATGGAACCTCCCTACGGTATCCCCGTCCTGACCATCATCATGGGCGCAACGATGTTGCTCCAGCAGAAGATGTCTCCGCCTCCGGGCGATCCGACCCAGGCCAAGATGATGATGATGATGCCGGTGGTGTTCACATTTATCTTTATCAACTTCTCCTCCGGACTCGTATTGTACTGGCTGGTCAACAATATCCTCTCAATCGCCCAGCAGTATTATATTGGAAGGAAAAATGCCTAACTGAAGGAGGGTATCAAACATGTCATCCAGTTTGGAATTTGAAGCCAAGGCTGTTGACAAAGCCCTGGAAAAAGCCTCAGAAGCCCTGAATATTCCGGTGGAAAAACTTCAGTACCGCATTATTTCCTACGGTTCCACCGGCATCTTCGGACTTGTCGGGGTCAAAAAGGCAAAGATTTCCGTCACCGTTCCCGATCATATCAAGGTCAAAGCCGCACCGGCCGAGCCGGATGAGGCAACGGAACCCATAGCTGAAGCCGCTCCTGATGCCTGGGACGCCCCAGACGACGAAGAGATCGACAGCGACGACGACGAACCGGAGGATTTCGACGAAGAGATCGACAGCGACGAGGACGAACCGGAAGATTCCGACGAAGAGATCGATGGCGACGAGGACGAACCGGAGGATTCCGACGAAGAGATCGACAGCGACGACGACGAACCGGAGGATTCCGACGAAGATACATCCGAACGCGTTGCCTCGCTGGTTGAAGAGGCGTTCAGCCCCGAAAAAGCCCCGATCGATCTCGACTCCGAGGAGGTGGTCAAGGGCAGGGAAGCCCTTCGGCGCATCATCGATTTCATCACCACCGGTGCGGAGATCCGCCTCGAGACGGGGGAGGACCGCATCCTGTTCAATATCGAAGGCGGGGATGCAGGCATCCTCATCGGGAAACGAGGCCAGACCCTTGAGGCCATCCAGTACCTTGTTGAAAAGATCATCAACCGCCAGAGTGACAATCGAATTCGCATCCAGATCGATGTGGAAGGCTATTTGAACAACCGCCGGGAAAATCTGCAAAGCCTGGCCCGAAAACTTTCCGAGAAGGCCAAGAGCACGGGAAAACCGGCCACCATCGCCCAGATGAATGCCCATGACCGCCGAATCATCCATCTGACATTGAAAAACGACCAGGGCGTCCGGACCCAGAGCATCGGGGACGGGTTCTACCGAAAGCTGGTCATTTTTCCCAAGAAACGGCGGAAGAAGCAGACTTTTTAATGCCCCGACCGGACAGGGGCCGGGGCTGGCCCCCCGCCCCTGTCGTGCTCCTCGGAGAGATCTTTATTCTTAATGGATAGCACCACCATCGCTGCCATCGCGACGCCCGCGGGGATCGGCGGAATCGGGATCATTCGGGTCTCCGGCACCAATGCGCTTCATATCGCCCAGGCCGTCTTTCGGCGGTCCGACCGCAGTCAGCGCCGGCATGCCTTTCTTCCCGAATCCCATCGTTTCTATTACGGCCACATCGTATCCCCTGAATCCGGCCGAGTACTCGACGAAGCGCTTCTTGTGCTGATGATGGCGCCCCGATCCTATACGCGGGAGGATGTCCTCGAAATTCATGTGCATTCCGGGCCGGCGGCCCTTCGTGCCGTCCTCGACCTCATCCTTCGGCAGGGGGCGGTGCTGGCGGCGCCGGGCGAATTCACCCGGCGCGCATTTCTAAACGGCCGGATCGATCTGACCCAGGCCGAAGCGGTGATCGATGTTATCACCGCGAAGACGGAGCGCGCCCTTCATTCGGCAACCGCACAGGTGCAGGGGGCATTGAAGGATCACGTCGCCTCGATTCGTTCGGTCATTCGGGAAATCCTTGCGGAAACAGAAGCGGCCATTGACTTTCCCGAGGATGTCGGAGAGGAGATCGATGGCCGATCCATACTCGTCAGGCTGGAACAGGAGGCCCTCCGCCCCCTCCAGGCCCTTGCGGCACAATATGATGCCGGACATATCCTGCGGGACGGGCTGAAGGTGATCGTGGCAGGCAAACCCAACGTGGGGAAGTCGAGCCTGATGAACCGCCTCCTGGAAAGGGATCGGGCCATCGTGACGCCCATACCCGGAACCACTCGGGATTTCATCGAAGAGAGCCTCGTCATCCGCGGAATCCCCATCCTCCTCACGGATACGGCGGGGCTGCATGCCACGGCGGACCCCATCGAGCAGATCGGAATCGAACGAAGCGTATCCCGGATTGAAAAGGCGGACCTGGTCCTCTTCATGACTGCGGCCGGAAGCCCCCTGACGAATGAAGACAAGGAGATCCATGACCTGATCCAATCCAAAACCGCCATATGGGTGGAGAATAAATCCGACCTCCATGCTGCCGGACCCGCCGCACCCCCGCCGGACACATGGCGACCGATGCCCAGGGTATCCATATCGGCGCTCCATGACCAGGGGATCGACGCCCTCAAACAGATGATCGAAACCATTGCCCTGGCGCCGTCCCTCGCCTGTGAAAGCGCCATCATTCCCAACTTGAGGCACCAGCACCTCCTGGCGGACGGCGCGGCGGCGCTGGTGTCCGCCGCAGAAGGCATCCAGAACGGAACGCCTTTCGAGCTGGTCAACATGGACATCCAATCCGCTGATGACGCCCTGCGAGAGGTGATCGGCGTCACGATTCGCGAGGACATTCTCGACCAGATCTTTGAACGGTTCTGTATCGGAAAGTAAGCTGTTCCACGTGGAACATTTTCGGAAAAACGGCACCCCCGGCCATTGTTCCACGTGGAACATTTTCGAGGCGCGGGGTTCGCGCCACCACACATAAGGATGCCGCGCCCCACACACCCCGGGGGGTGCCCGCGGCCGGAAGGCGCCCATGCCCTGTCGGGGTTTATCGGCGGCAAGACCCTTGCCGCCAGCAACCAAAGGAGTGAAACATGACGATCGATTTTTCGCCGCTTTTTGAACAATATGAGGCGCTGCTGAAGGCGGCCGATGCGATTTTCGAAAAAGTCCGCAACGAATACCCTGCCTGTGTAAAGTGCGAGGAGGGGTGCTCCGATTGCTGCCACGCCTTGTTCGACCTGACCCTGGTGGAGGCCCTCTATATCAACCACCACTTCAACCGAACCCATTCGGACCGCCTGCCTGAAAAGGAGGCCATCATCGACCAGGCCAATATCGCGGACCGGCAGGCATACAAAATCAAGAAGGAAGCCTACAAAGCCCTGGAGTCGGGAATGCCGGAAGAAGGGATTCTCGCGGACCTGGCGAAGAAGCGCTCGCGCTGCCCCCTGCTCAATGCCCAGGACCTGTGCAGCCTCTACGACCATCGGCCCATCACCTGCAGGTTTTACGGCATTCCCACGGCGATCGGCGGAAGGGGACATACCTGTGGGAGATCGGCTTTTGAACCGGGGGAGCCGTATCCCACGGTCAACCTGGACCTGATTCAGCGGCGGCTGTACCAGATATCCGATGAACTGGTCAAGGCGCTGAAAAGCCGATATGTAAAGATGTCCGAAATGCTGGTGCCGCTGTCGATGGCCCTTCTCACCGTCTACGATGATGAATACCTTGGCATTCATGAATCAACACCCGAAAAAGGCACGGACGCCGAAAAGGGGGAAGGCAATGAATAAGATCTCACAGGAAGAGGTGGATTTCCGAAAGAAGGCCGTCTTTGACAGCATGTCGTCGAGACGCCAGAAACATATCCTTGAAAAGGTGGGATACGATAAGTGGGATCCCTTTCAGGAACCCAAGGACCCTATCGACATCCGGCGCGACCAGAGCAAGCGGACCACCCAGATGCTGGTGCGGGAATTCCTGCAGTCCCGCACATTCGAGGGATACAGCAACTCTTACGGCAGCGGGGTCCTGGAATTATGCCTCGGGATCATCAATGACGACGAACGCTATCGGGGAATGTTTGAATTTTCCTGCTGGTATCGGGATCTGCTTGAAAAGGAAAAGGCTGAAAAAGCCGAAAAGACCAAGTGACGCAGCCCCGGTTTCAAAAGCGCCGATCCGAATGCTCCGCCCACCTCCCCGCAGCTCGTCGTTTTTTTCCGTCATGGCCGGTCGACGCCCGCTTTGAAAACTCCATTTCAGTGCTGATGATGCAGCCGGCAGATGTCGCCCCCTCTGCCGGCTACCGCTTTTTCTTGAAATCGGTCAGGATGTCGCTCGGCAAACCGCGTCCAGGAGCTCCCGTGAGACCGCAAGGGTCTGGCCGTCCAGGCTGACCGCCGGAACGGCGCCCATGAGGCTGTTGGTCAGGAGAACCAGGTCCATGTCAAGCAGGTCCTCCGGGCGCAGGGCCACCGTCCGAAAGCGATAACCTTCCCGGCCCAGATACTCGCAGACGACCCGCGCCGTGACCCCGGGCAGGACATGGGCCGATTGCGGGCGCAAAACATCCCGTCCCTTGAAAAGAAGGATGTTGGCGGTATGGGTCTCGGACACCGTCCGATCGGGATTGAGAATCAGGGCCTCGTCCCCGCCGCGATCCCGGGCCCAGTGGCCGGCCTGAAGGTAATAAAGGTAGTTGAGGGTTTTGTAATCCGCAAGCGGGGTTTCCCGGGGATGGGGGTAGGTGATGAGCCGAACGCCTTCCGTCTCCCGCCCGGTCAGCCGGTGGACATAGGAACGGGCGGTGACGACCAGCGTGTGGTCAAAGGGCGCCTGTTCACGGCTCCCCTTGAAAACCATGATTTTGACGGCGGCGATCCCGGTCTCGAGCCGATTCTTCTCGATGACCCGGCGGATGACCAGATCCCAGGCAAGATCGGGGCTCTCGCCGGGAAGCAGGTGGGTCCAGGCCCGGTTGAAGCGGTCGATATGCTCGGACAGGTATCGGGGGACGCCCCTGTCGACCCGGATGGTCTCGAAGATTCCATGGCCGTACTGGGCGCCGGGATGGGCCGCCGGTACTACCGCACACGCCATGGGGACCATTTTTCCGTTGACCCATGCCCATGCCTGCTCAACTTGCGTCGCGCCCCCATCGCGCTGGAAAACCGACAGGAGCGTCTCTCCCTTGTGGAGGGTTTCCTCAAATTCATCCGATGGATCGGAATCGTAGACCACCCCCCCGCCGACCGAAAAAATCATCCTCCCGTTATGGAGGGTCGCCGTCCGGATGGCGATGGACAGGTCCATGGTGTCGTGAAAGCTGATGTAGCCGATGGCGCCGGTATAGATATGCCGGCGATTCGGCTCGAGTTCGTCGATGATCTCCATGGACCGGATCTTCGGGCAGCCCGTGATGGACCCTCCGGGGAAGGCGGCCCGGATGAGGTCGACAGACCCATGGCCATCGTCTAGGGTTCCCGTCACCGTGGAGACCAGGTGATAGACGTTCTGGTAAGGCTCCAGCCGCTTGTGCTCGGTGACGCGGACCGACCCGGCCGCGCACACCTTGCCGATATCGTTGCGGAGCAGGTCAACGATCATGGAAAGCTCGGCGTCGTCCTTGGGGCTGGTCCGGAGTTCCCGGGCCATGGCCTCATCCTCTGCCGGTGTTTTCCCCCGGGGCCGGGTGCCCTTGATGGGCCGGGTCTCCACATCCCGGCCGTTCTGAAAAATGAACCGCTCGGGGGAGGTGGAGACGATATGGTGGTCTCGGGCGTGGATATATGCGTAAAACGGAGCGGGATTGCGCCGGTACAACCGCTGAAACAAGGCGAAGGGGTCCCCCTCAAAGTCCGTGGTGAAGCGCTGGGACAGGTTGACCTGGTAGACATCCCCCGACCCGATGTAGGACTTGATGCGCCCGACTGCGTCCATATACTCCGGACGGCGGAAATTGGAGGCAAAACCCTCGATGTTTCCCCTGAAACCGCCCTCTTCGGGCAAAGGCGCCGACATTTTTTCGGTGAACCAGGCCAGATGCGCCGCCGCCCAGTCGCCCCGGCATCCCAGGCCCTCGGGCATGAAGAGCCGGGTCCTTCCCGTCGATTTATCATGGACGACCAGAAGGGAAGGCAGGGCGAGGTAGAGGTGGGGGAGGCAGAGATCGTCGACGGCGGTTCGCGGCAGGGCCTCGACGGCGTCTTTTAGGTCGTAGGCCAGGTACCCAAGGAGCCCGGCAGCGACGGGCGTATCCGGCGGGGCTTGCTGCAGGCGAAAGCGATCCAGAATTCCCCGAAGAGTGTCAAAAGGATTCCCGGAGAGGACGGTTTGGCCGCCCTCCCACGCCATCGTCAGGCGCTTCCCCCGTCCGCTGATGGTCAGCCACGGGTGGACCCCGAGGATATGGTGACGGGCGCAGTCCAACCCGCCGCCGCTCATGAGCAGGACCGTCCCGGGCGTGTGGGCGAACCGGCCGGCGAAGGCCAGAAAATTTTCCTGAATGTCGATGGCGATCTCCCGGACACCGGTGATACCGACGGGCATCGTCCCTCTTTCTTTCATGAATCCGTCCGTTTCCCGGCCCTGCCGTTGCCCAGCGGGCCGAAGCCAAGAAAGTTGTCGATGAGCACGAACCCGTTTTCCGTCAGGAAGCTTTCCGGGTGGAATTGAACCCCGTGAAGGGGGAACTCCGGATGGGAAAGCCCCATGATGACGCCGTCGGGGCTGTAGGCGTTCGCCCGAAGCGGCGAGCCGCCGGACGGAAGCACCGCGAGGGAGTGATAGCGCGCCACCGTGAAGGGCGACGGGACGGCCCGGAAAAGGCCCTGCCGATCGTGGGTGACCGGGCTGGTCTTGCCATGCATGGGCATCGGGGCGCGAACGGTCGTGCCGCCGAAGGCCTCGTTCATGCACTGCATCCCCAGACATACGCCCAGGATCGGAATCCGCCGATGAAAGGCGGCGATGATGGGGATCGAAACACCGGCATGGGCAGGATCCCTGGGGCCAGGGCTGATGAGAATGTAGGCCGGATCGAAACGCGAGGCCGCCTCAAGGGTGATCCGGTCGCTGCGGAAAACGCCGATCTCCAGCGGATAGCGCCGGAACATCTGCACCAGATTGTAGGTAAAGGAATCGTAATTGTCGATGACGAGCAATCGGGGCATCGTTGCCTCCAAAAAGAAAAAGCCACCCGCTGAGTCTGGGTGGCTTTGCCTGTTTCATAACTCATTATGTTGACGTGAACGCTCAGTGCGCAGCGCCTGCTCTGACCGTCCATCCGATTTTGTCCTGCACGGTAACGGAAAAACCGGGCAAGGTCAAGAAAAACCCTTGTCCTCCACCGAACAGCGGCACATCTGGAAAATCCGAAAACCGGGGGACCGCATGATCCGGACATCGCCATTGACGCCAACCGGCTCCCTGTTGTACCCTCGGGAACGGAGGGTGCATGGGTGCGGCAAATCGGACAGGACATGGGATCACGCCCCAACCGCCGTGTAACCTGAGAAGGAGAACATCATGATGGAATGCAAAAAAAACCGAAACCTGAAAAACTGCACCTGCACCTACGCCGGTTGCCCCAAACAAGGTGTCTGCTGTGACTGCATCCGCTATCACCTGAACAGCAGACAGCTTCCAGGGTGCTGCTTTCCCAAAGATGCCGAGAAGACCTATGACCGCTCCTTCGAGCATTTCGCCCACCTGGTGAACGACAAAAAGATCTAGCCGCACCGGGAAATTACCTGGTCCGCTCCGCCCCGCGAGAGGCCCCCCGCCGGGGAAATCTTCCACGAGCGCAAACCCTACGGAAAGAAGATCGGCTCATGAAACAGCCACCTGCCCATCGCCCCCTGAAAACCCTGATCCTCACGGAAAAGCCCTCGGTGGCCCGGGATTTCGCCCATGCCCTGGGCATTCGCGGAAAAAAAGAGGGGTACATGGAGGATTCCCGGTATATCGTCACCTGGGCTGTCGGGCACCTGGTGGAGCTGTCGGCGCCCGAGGATTACGATCCCCGATGGAAGCCGTGGCGCCTGGACACCCTACCCATCCTCCCCGAATCGTTTCAGTACCGGCCTATCCCCAAAACCCGAAAGCAGCTCGACGTCGTGCTGCGCCTCCTGGACTCCGGGGCGCTGGACCGGGTGATCATCGCGACGGACGCGGGCCGGGAGGGGGAGGTGATCGCCCGGACCATCCTGATGGCGGCCGGCTTTGCCGCGGAGGATCGGCTCATGCGCTTCTGGACGAGCCAGGCCCTCACCCCGGAGATCGTCCGCGAAGGATTGGCCGGGCTCCGACCGGCCTCTGCATACGACCGGCTCTGGAAAGCCGGCCAGGCCCGTCAGATTGCCGACTGGCTCGTGGGCATGAGCTGCTCCCGGGCCGCCACCCTTCTTTCCCGCGGGGGGCCATCCTCGAAAAAAGCCGTTCGGGGGAAACCCCAAAACGACGTCTACAGCGTCGGCCGGGTCCAGACAGCGGTCCTCGCGCTCATCGTGGACCGGAAGCGGGCCCGCGAGGCCTTTGTTGCCGAGCCCTTCTGGCTCCTCCGAGTCTGTTTCACCAATGAGAAAGGGGAGTGGTGGGGGACCTGGTGCCGCGACGATCAACGGCGCCTGGCCGCCGAGGGGGATGCCGAAAAGATCCGGGAGAAGATCTTGGGCCGGACGGGCATGGTGGCCGCCGTCTCCGCCCGGAAAAAGCGTCAGCCGCCGCCGCCGCTTTACGCCCTCACGGACCTCCAGCAGGATGCCAACCAGAAGTACGGGTTGTCGGCCCAGGCCACCTTACAGATCGCCCAGAATCTCTACGAACGGAAAAAATGCCTCTCCTATCCCCGAACCGACGCCAGGGTTCTGGGCTCGGGAAATGTGGCGCTGATCCGGACCCTGGTCGAAACCCTGACCCAGACCTATCCCGAACTGTTCGGCGGGGTGGAGGAAACCCTCATCCAAACGTCCAACAAACGCGTCTTCAACGACGGAAAACTGACCGATCACCACGCCCTCATCCCCCTTTCCCCCCTGCCTGCGGATGCGGCCCCCCCTGAAAAACAGGTGTATGATCTCGTGCTGAAGCGGTTTGCCGCCGCATTTCATCCCGACCACGCCTTCGAACAGACGGATGTCGTCACGGCGGTGGAAGGGGAGCCGTTTCAGACCCGGGGCCGCCGGACGATTCGGCCAGGATGGAAGCAGGTCTACGCCAACGAGGGGCGGACAGACCGACAGAAGGACGGCGAGGAGGAAGAGATCGCGGAAAATCTGCCGCCCCTTGCCCAGGGGGATCCGGCGGAGGTGAAAGACTCCGCCGTTGACCGGCGGATGACCCAGCCGCCGCCCGAATACACCGAGGCGCTTCTGCTCAAGGACATGGGGAATCCCGGACGCTACGTGTCTGAAGATGCCCTCCGGAAGATCTTTCGGGGGGAGGTGGGGCTGGGGACCCAGGCCACCCGGGCGCAGATCATTGAAACCCTCCTGACGCGGTCGTATGTGGTCCGTCGGAAAAAACACCTTCTGGCCACGGACAAAGGGTGTTATCTTGTCGATACCCTCCGTCGGTTTCAGACGGCGAAGATGCTGGCATCCCCGGAGGAAACCGCCCGATGGGAGGCGCGCCTGGAGCAGATCGCCCGGGGCGGCGGCTCGGACGAGGACTTTTTGAACGAAATAAAAGAGATGGTGACGCTTATGATCGAAGAATTCAAAGCCGGCCCCAAAGGCTTGGGGCCGTGTCCGGCATGCGGCGGAGAGGTCATCTCCGGCAAACGGGATTACGGGTGCGCCAACTGGCGCAAGGCCGACGGCGGGTGCCGGTTCGTCATGGACAGCGAGGTCGCCGGCCAGCGGATTTCCGCCCAGACCGTCTCCGCCCTGCTGTCAACCCGGCAGGCCGGGCCTTTTTCCGGTTTTGTCTCGGCACGGGGGGAGATGTTTGACGGAATGCTGCGCCTCGTCCAGAGCGACGGCAGGTGGCAGGTCCAGATCGAGGTTAGCGACATGTCCGTGGCGACCCCGCCCGCGACCGCCGCCGTCATCGGGAAATGCCCCCAGTGCGGCGGGAATGTCATTGAAAACCCCAAATCCTACGGCTGCGACAACTGGCGGGAGGCCGACGGCGGATGCCGGTTCGTGATCTGGAAGGAAACCGCCAGGAAAGGGATCACCCCCCAGATGGCCGCAGAGTTGATTCAGAAGGGGAGCCTGGGGCCGCTGGACAATTTTATGTCCAAGAAAGGCAAACCTTTTACCGCCACCTTAAAGCTCGTCCACGAAGGGGAACGATGGGAGGTCCGGTTTGATTTCGGAGACGACCCCGCCGCCGAGGGCGGCCCTCCGCCAAAGGCCATCGGCAAATGCCCGGCCTGCGGCGGCGACGTGACCGAGGGGGTAAAAGCCTATGGCTGCATCAACTGGCGGGAGGCCGACGGCGGATGCAAATTCGTCGTCTGGCGGACCATCGCCCAGAAGCAGATCTCCCCTGCGATGGCGTGTGATCTCCTGGAAAAGGGGGTGACGGAGATGCTGTCCGGGTTTATCTCGCGGAAAGGGTCGTCGTTTTCGGCCCGGCTGCGCCTCAGCACGGAAGGCCCGCCGCCGCCCAAGGTCGTGTTCGATTTTTCGGAGGATTCCGGCCGGTGATGGGTTTTTGGCCATTGCGGGCGGGCCGGGCCGGAAAACCGCACATCCCCCCGTCGATTGGGGGGATGTGCATGGGGTTGGTTCTGCGGAAAATGCGTCAGAAGCGGAGATTATGCCGGGAAGGTTGCATGGAAGGTTCGCATCAATACCGCTGAGATCTTCTCGTGAACGGGCGATACGACCTCATCTTCCAGCGTCTCAGAAGGCGATCTGTAGACGATTCGGATGGAGACGCTCTTTTTTCCCTCCGGCATCTTTTCCCCGTCGTATACGTCAAATAAGAAGGCCTCTTCCACCAGCGGCTCCCGGGCTGCCAGCACGGCCGCGACCACGGCGCCGGCCTCGACGGGACGATCGACGATGAGGGTGATGTCCCGATCGGTCGGCGGGAATTTCGGCATGGGACGGGCCTGTTTCGTTTCCGAGAAGAGCGGCCGGAGAAGATCGAGGTTCAGCTCGAAAATGAATGCCGTCTGCCGGAGGCCGAAATTTTTCATCGCCTCCGGGTGAAGCTCACCCAGGATGCCCAGCCGCACGCCGCCGGCATCGATGACGGCGGTGTGGCCCGGCCGGGTATAATCGCACGCATGATCCTCCGCCGCCGTAACCCGCACGTCGGAAACGCCCAGCCCCGAGAGGAGCGATTCCACAACCCCCTTGAGGTCGTAAAAATCGCAGGCGGCCTCCAGGGTGAACCAGGATGCCTTGCTCCGGGCGCCGGTCCAAACCCCTGCGGCGATCTCGACTTCATCGGGAAGCCGGTCCTGGCCGTTGCTTAAAAAGCTCATGCCCACTTCGAACAGCTTCAGGTCCCGGTTCTGCTGGGACAGGTTCCGGCTGACGCCAGCCAGGAGTCCCGGGACCAGGGAGGTCCGCATCACCGACTGTTCTTCCGTCAGCGGGTTGAGGATGTGGAGCAGACGCCGCCGTTGATCGTCCGGTTTCAGTCGAAGCTTATCGCAGGAGGCTTCGTCGACAAAGCTGTAATTGATGGCTTCGGCAAAGCCGCAAGCCACCATCAGGTCTTTCACCCGGTTCCGCAGGACGATCCGCGGATCGAATTGAACGCCTTCTGCGGGAAGGCGGGGAAAGGTGACCGGAATGCTGTTGTAGCCTGAGAGCCGTGCAACCTCTTCCATCAGGTCTTCCGGCCGGAAAATGTCCACCCGGAACGAGGGCGGCAGCACGCGCAGAAGATCTTCCGACAAGGGGGTCGCGGTGAATTCGATGGCGCCCAGCATGCCGGCGACGGCGTCCCGGGACAGCCCGGTGCCCAGATGCCGGTTGAGGGCCTGGATCGACAGGTCGATGGCCGCATTCCCGACCCGGATGGGGCGCTCGTCGATCACGCCCGAAATGAGGGTACCCCCGCCGGTTTCGAGCATCAGCTGCGCGGCCCGGTCCAGGGCCGCGACGGTCCCCTCGGGATCCACCCCCCGCTCGAAGCGGTGGGAGGCGTCGGTGCCGAGCCCCAGTGTCTTTGCGGTTCTCCGGATGCTGGTGGGGCTGAAATAGGCGCTCTCGATGAGGACCCGCGTCGTGCCGGCCTCGATCTCGGAGTTCAGCCCCCCCATGACGCCGCCCACGGCCACCGGCCGCTCGCCGTCGCAGATCATGAGCATGGCGTCGGTCAGGGCCCGCTCCTTGCCGTCCAGGGTGGTGAATGTCTCCCCTTCCGCGGCCGTGCGGACGACGATCCGATGTCCGGAAAGCTGATCGAAGTCGAATGCGTGGAGGGGCTGGCCGGTCTCCATCATCACGAAATTGGTGATATCCACGATGTTGTTGATGGGCCGGAGGCCCACCGAGAGCAGCCGGTCCTGAAGCCAGAACGGCGACGGCCTGACCTGGATCCCTTCGATGAGCCGGGCCGCGTACCGGGGACAGTGCTCCGGCGCCGCGATGGCGACCGAGGTCCGTTCACGGATATCGCCCTCTCCCCGGGGCAGGCGGATCTCCGGGCGGGTGATCTTCCGGTGCTGAAAGAACCCGATCTCCCGGGCGACCCCCATGACGCTCAGGCAGTCGGGCCGGTTCGGCGTCAGGTCGATTTCCAGGGAGGCGTCTGAAAGGCGGAGGGCTTCCGGCAGGGGCGCGCCCACCGCCGGGGCCTCCTGCCTGTCGTTCAGGGTCATGATTCCGCCGGCGTCGATCCCCAGCTCCAGCTCGGCTTCGCTGCAGAGCATCCCCTCGGAAGCCTCGCCGCGGATCATCCCCTTCTCCAGCAATTTGCCGCCCGGAAAGACGGTGCCGGGAAGCGCCAGGGGAGCGGTCATGCCCGGGGCCACATTGGGCGCCCCGCAGACCACCTGGACGGTCCGGTCCCCCGCATCCACCCGGCACAGCTTGAGCTTGTCCGCGCGCGGGTGCGGGTCGACCGAAAGAACACGGCCCACCCGCACGGTATTCAGCCAGGCATACCGGTCCTCGACCGAATCGACCTCCAGGCCGGCCATGGTCAGGCGTTCGGCCAGTTCGACCACGTCCATGTCGACGGGGATGTACTCCCGCAACCAACTCAGGCTGACTTTCATCTTAAAACTGCCTTAAAAATCTAAAATCGTTATCGAAAAACCGTCGAAGGTCATCTATCCCGTATTTCAGCATGGCGATGCGCTCCACCCCCATGCCAAAGGCGAATCCGCTGTAGCGCCTTGTATCGTATCCGACGTTTTCAAAGACGGCCGGGTGCACCATCCCGGAGCCCAGCACCTCCAGCCAGCCGGTGTGGGAGCAGATCCGGCAGCCCTTCCCCCGGCACATCACGCAGAGGATGTCCACCTCGGCCGAGGGTTCGGTAAAGGGGAAGAAGCTCGGCCGAAACCGCAGGGAGGTTTTGGCGTCGAACATCTGATGGACGAACGCCGTCAGGGTGCCTTTGAGATCGCCGAAGCTGACCCCTTCATCCACCAGGAGCCCCTCGACCTGGCTGAACATGGGGGTGTGCGTCAGGTCGGAGTCGCATCGGTACACCTTGCCCGGAGAGATGATGCGGACCGGAGGCGGCTGTTTTTCCATCACCCGGATCTGCATGGGGGAGGTCTGGGTCCGCAGCACGATGGCGTCGGACACATAAAAGGTGTCCTGCATATCCCTTGCCGGATGGTCCCTGGGGATGTTGAGGGCCTCGAAATTGTAATAATCCGATTCCACCTCCGGCCCCTCGGCGATGTTGAACCCCATCCGCGTGAAAATGGCGCAGATCTCCCGGGTGATCTGTGTCAGCGGATGCAGGACGCCCCGGGGAGGGATCCTGCCGGGGAGGGACACGTCAATCCGGTCCTCCCCGCCGCCGGCTTCGGATGCCAGCCTATCGAGGGCCCCCGTGAATGCGGCATCCAGCTCATGCTTCACCTCGTTGGCGCGTTTTCCCGCAAGGGGCCGCGCTTCCTCAGGCAGGCTGGATATGCTCCTGAGAAAATGGGTGATGACACCCTTTCTTCCCAGATATCGAACGGAGATGGCCTTGATGTCTTCGGGGTCCGAGGCGCCGGCCAACTCCGCCAGGGCCTCGGCCTTGATGTGTTCGATGTTCTTTTCCACGGATACTCCCATTGGATCGCCGGGCGTCGGGCACCTTGTGCGGCGGCAGACGCTCCCGGCACGATGGTTCATCCGCCGGCGGCGGATGACGATCCCAGATCCGTCAGGTTCAGTTTCGAGAGGCCGCCAGGGTGGCGATCTGGGAAAACGCCGCGGGATCGGACACCGCCAGTTCGGCCAGGACCTTCCGGTCCAGGGTCACATCGGCCAGTTTGAGCCCGTGGATGAATTTGCTGTAGCTGAGGTCGTTCATGCGCGCGCCGGCGTTGATGCGGGCGATCCAGAGCTGCCTGAAGTCCCGTTTGCGGGTCTTGCGGTCTCCGTAGGCATAATTGAGGGCCTTGTCGACGGCATCCGCCGCTGTCCGGAACAGCTTGCTGCGTCCGCCCCGGAATCCTTTCGCCAGGGCCAATACCTTTTTGCGGCGTCTTCTCGCCTTGAATCCTCGTTTGATTCTCATTGGAATGTCTCCTTGTTGTCATGCATGCGTTGGATGTCACGTTACCCGTTGGGCATCAGCAGCTTCAGCTCTCTCACGTTCGTTTTGTCGATGATCTGGCTGAGTCTCAGGCTTCTTTTCCGTTTTCGGGTTTTTTTGGTCAGAATGTGACTCGCATGGGATTTTCTGAAAACGAATTTTCCGGTTCCGGTTTTCTTGAATCGCTTGGCAGCCGCGCGATTCGTTTTTATCTTCGGCATTTCTATATCCTTTCAACCTCATTTGTTCATGAAAAAAGGGAGAAATCTCCCTATTTTCATTATCCCCCACATAAAATAATAGATGGCGTGAGCCATCAGTATTAATGTGCACACGCCACCAAAAATGATCAAAACCGCCGGTTCGGCTGATTCAGATGGATCGGTCTGAAGGAAAGTGTTGTATGAACGTCTGTTATTTCGGGGATAAAATCATCACCATGGTGCGCCCTTCAAACTTCGGGTACTGCTCCACGGTGGCAAGCTCCACGAGTTCCTCGGCAATCTTCTGCAGCAGCTCCCGCCCCTGCTCGGAGAGCGTAATTTCCCGCCCCCGGAACATGACCGTGACCTTGACCTTGTCTTTCCGTTCGATGAACTTCCGGATGTGGCCCAGCTTGACATTCAGGTCGTGGTCGCCGGTTTTGGGACGAACCTTGATCTCCTTGACCTGAAAGCTGCTCTGCTTTTTCTTGGCCTCCTGCTGCTTCTTGGTCTGTTCATACTTGTAACGTCCATAATCCATTATCTTGCAGACAGGGGGCGTGGCATTTGGAGAAACCTCCACCAGGTCCAATCCGAATTCGTTGGCGGTGGCCAGCGCTTTGTTGGTCGGAATAATGCCGATTTGATTGCCGTCCGGGTCGATGACCCGAACCTCTTTTGCTCTGATCTGGCGATTGATGTTCACCCCGTCTGTTTGTCTTGGCCTAGATATTCTACACCTCCTCCAAGGTATCCTATTGAAGACCCGAGCCCGAAAACCGGATTCCGGTCTATAATCTGACAACATTCCCCGGTCACATGATATAAATTCAGTAGTGCCATATACAATAAGGGTAAGAAATGCAAGAAAAATAATAAAGAAAAATAAAATTCGGAGGCCCCGGACGTCCGATGATCTACAGATCCACGCCATTCTCCCTGTCTCGGGCGCCCCTTCGACCACCCGGACGCGAACCGGACCTGCGGGACGGCTTGACACAACCCTGCGTTTTGCCTAAAATGCGCCATCCATCGACTTCCAGACAAGGATCCTGTCCGCGTCGTCGATCGTCCGCCCGTGGCCTGGAAGCTTGTTTCGCGCCCCCTTGCCGAAATCGTCGTCTGAAAGGCGGCACCTTGCATCAACACTCACCGTTCGAGGCCGAATGACATGAGCACCCTGAGCGACCGCGCGGCGGAAAACCTGGCGGCCGTCCGAAACACCACCCCGCTGGTGCACAACATCACCAATTTCGTCGTCATGAACCTGACGGCCAACGCCCTCCTGGCCGTCGGGGCGTCGCCCGTGATGGCCCATGCCGAGGAGGAGGTCGAGGAGATGGTCGACCTGGCCGGAGCCCTGGTCCTCAATATCGGCACCCTGACCCGGGAATGGGTGTCGGCCATGATCCGCGCCGGGCAGGCGGCGGGGGCCCAGGGAAAGCCCGTGGTGCTGGACCCGGTCGGGGCCGGCGCCACCCGGTTCAGGACCGAGACCGCCCGCAGGTTATTGAAGGATGCCGCCGTGAGGATCATCCGCGGCAACGCCTCGGAAATCCTGGCCGTCGCCCGCGCCATGCCGGAGAATGCGGCGGAGGGCGGTTCGGATCCCGGCATCGCGACCCGCGGCGTCGACGCGGTCCATTCAACGGAAGAGGCCGACGCCTGGGCAAAACGCCTGGCCGGGCGCTCGGGC
>NZ_JBGSQX010000133.1:0-33326 GCF_041737845.1 Desulfococcus sp. | reverse complement strand
ATCTGGACGGCCTCCCCCTGGATGACCGTGTCCACGACCCCCTCCCGGCCGGCCACGGCCGTCTGGACATCCCGCTTCCGCGCGCCAGGGGCCTGGACGAGAAAGGTCCGGCCGGCCATGCGGCGGCTGAATTCACCCGGGCTGCCCGCGTCGAGGACCCTTCCGTTGTGGAGGATCACCACGTCGTCGCACCGCTCCGCCTCGTCCAGATAGGCGGTGCTCAGGAGGACGCTGATGCCGCTTTCGGCCACCAGCCGGGAGACGATGGCCCACAGCTCCCGCCGGGAGACCGGGTCCACCCCCACGGTGGGCTCGTCCAGGATCAGCAGGCGGGGCGGCCGGACCAGGGTGCAGGCCAGACCCAGCTTCTGCTTCATGCCGCCCGAGAGGCGGCCGGCCAGGCGGTCGGTGAATTCGCCCAGGCGGGTCATCTTCATGAGCGCCGCATAGGTCTCGGGCCTTGCCGACGGGGCGACCCCCTGGAGGTCGGCATAGAGGTCCAGGTTCTCCTGGACGCTCAGGTCTTCATAAAGGCCGAACTGCTGGGGCATATAGCCGATGCGGTCCTGCACGGCCAGGGGGTCTTCCGTGACGTCGATGCCGCAGACCGCCATCCGCCCGGCGTCGGGATTGAGAAGTCCTGCGGCCGTGCGCATGAAGGTGGTCTTTCCGGCCCCGTCCGGACCGATGAGCCCGGTGACGACGCCCTCGCGCACCCTGACGGTGACCCCGTCGAGGGCGGTGATGCGTTTTTTGCCGGCGGTGAAGGTTTTTTGCAGGGATTCGGCGAAAATGGCGAGCGGCCCGTCATTGTCCGCGGATGCAGCCGGCGTCACGGCTCCCCCCGGTCTCCGCAGGGCGGCGGCCCGCTTTCCGGCGCGTTCGAAGCCGGATGGAGGGGGATGACCACCGTGGCGGGCATGCCGAGGCGAAGCTCGTTTGCGGGATTGCAGACGAAGACCCGGACCTGGTAGACGAGATGGGTTCTTACATCGGCCGTCTCCACGGTCTTGGGGGTGAATTCGGCGGTGGGGGAGATGTACCCGATCCATGCCGGGTAGTCCTTGTCCGGGAAACTGTCGGTCTTGACAGTGGCGGGCATGCCGGGATGGATCCTCCCGAGGTCCGTCTCGGAGACGTAGGTCCGCACCCATACGGGGTCGGTGAGGGCCAGGGTCAGGACCGGGCGGCCGGGCGAGGCCATGTCGCCGGGCTCGAGGATGCGGTTTCGGATGACGCCGTCGTCGGAGGCAACCAGATTGGCGTCCGCGAGGTTCTGGCGGGAAATGTCCAGCTCGGCTGCGAGCACCCGGAGGGTGGCCCGGGCTGAGGCGATATCCTCCTTTCGGGGGCCCCGCTCGGCCTGGTTGAGCCGTTCGACGGCCGCCGTGAGGCTCGCGTTTTCACTGTCGGCCAGGGCCTTGGCCGTGTCAATCCTGTCCCGGGAGGCCAGGTTCCCGGCGGCCAGGGGGCGGAGCCGTTCATAGGTTCGCCTGGCGCTCTCGGCCCGCTGCCGGACGGCCTCGGCCTGGGCCCGGGCCTGGAGGATCTCCTCTTTCCGGGTACCCGCCAGAAGCTTTTCGACGAGGCGCGCCTGGGCTTCCACCCGGGCGGCGTTCCGCTCGACGGCCAGTGTCAGCCGCCGGGTTTCGAGTTCCGCCAGGAGGTCGCCCTTCCGGACCGCCTGGCCCTCCTCGACCCGGATGGCGGCGATCCGTTCGCTGCCGTTGAAGGCCAACGCCACCTCGCGGATATCGACGTTGCCGAAGAGGGTGAGGCGGTCCCTCTCCAGGGGTTTATCCTCGAAGACCCAGACCCGGAGGCCCAAGACGATGAGCCCGACCAGGAGGAGAAGGGGGAGAGCGCGTTTCAGGACTGTTTTCATCGGATGTGTTGCCCTTCAGTCGGATGCCGGGGGCCGTTTCACACCGCCCGGGCGGGAATGCCCGGGGTTCACGGCGGGTTTTCTTTCATCAGGCCGGCGGCCGACGGACCTGGAACCCGTTAACACATCCCGCCGCCGGATTCAACGTCTATTCGACGCCCCCGGCATCCGGGATTTTTCCCGCGAAGGCAGAGGCCCGGGAACCCGGGGAACACTCGCTGCAGCCCCCGCCCGTGGGGCCTGCGTTTTGCCGGGTGCGTGACCTGAGGCTGCCTGCCGCGCGGTCAAGGCTCATATAAAAATACATGGAAGCCCGGCGGCATATACCGGATTTCCCCCCATGGGGTCTGCCGATCAGGATTCCGATTTCCCGTTCATGGCGGGAGGCGGCACGGGTGTTCAATCGGCGAAGATTTATCAAAATTTGTTGCACTATATATTAAGTTTATGTAGTATAGAAAATGTGACGGCATTCATTTTTTTGCCACTGGATCCCCTGCACCACGCCGCCGCCTTTTTCCCGGCACCCCTGCCGGAGATATGGAGAGCACCCTTCACCCCCGCAGCCGCGACAGCGGCGGCCGGGTTCGACATGGCCCTGAACAAGACCGTATCCCAACGCTCTTTCTTATCGTCCGGACCCCGATGCCGAAGGGGTTCCGGGTGGACCAGGAGGGTGATCGTTGAACGTCTCCAGGATTCAGGAAATATTGGATGCCCGATATCTCGCCGGGGAAGCCTTCCGGGACAGAAAGATCTGGTCGGCCGGCGGCGGAGAACTGATGAGTGATCTCCTGAAACCGGCAGCCAAGGACGGTGTGCTCCTGACCGGTCTGGCCACGATCGAGGTGATCCGGCGCAGTGTCGCCGTCGGGGTGGGCTGCATCGTGTTCGTCAGGGGAAAGAAGGTTCCGCAGGCCATCATCGACGCGGCCGTTCAATACCGCCTGCCGCTGCTCTCGACAGCCTATCCGCTCTTCGTCGCCTGCGGGCATCTCTACATGAACGGCCTCAAGGGCTTTGAAGGGGCCTGGTGAGGGGCATTCAGGGTTTCCGGCCCTCCAGCCCGGAATGAATTCTTTACAAGAGGGCTGTTTTATGACAAGAGACGGCTTCTCCGAACCTCGGGAAAATTGGGGAAGAGAGGGCTTTTTTACAGACGCTTTCCGACGGATGCGCATCGCTTGCGCCCGGTTGGAGCGGATCGGTCAACCATATTTTTTGTATCGCCAGAAAAGGAGGCCGTCGATGGCTCATCCAAAGACGCCACTGCCGAATGCCGCGGGCATTCCTTCCAGTATCCATTATCTTTACGACCCGACCCTCAACAAGGGGACCGCCTTCACCCGGGAGGAGCGGGATGCCCTCGGGCTGTGGGGGCTGCTCCCGCCGGGGATCAACACCATGTCGGAGCAGGTGCTGCGCGTCATGGGAAATTACCGCAGGAAGACCTCCGACCTGGAAAAATACATCTTTCTCGCCGCCCTTCAGGACCGGAACCAGACCCTGTTCTACCGGGTGCTGGCCGATTATCTTGAAGAGATGATGCCCATCATCTATACGCCTACGGTCGGCCTGGCCTGCCAGGAATACGTCCATATCTTCCGTCGTCCCAAGGGGATTTTCATTTCATCCCGGAACAAGGGCAAATTCTCCAAAATCCTGAAAAACTGGCCCAACAAGGATGTGCGGGTTATCGTCATCACCGACGGCGAACGGATCCTGGGCCTTGGGGACCTGGGGGTCGCGGGCATGGGTATCCCCGTGGGCAAGCTCTCCCTTTACACGGCCTGCGCGGGGATCCACCCGTCCTGGTGCCTGCCGGTGACCATCGACGTGGGGACCAACAACGTTACCCTCCAGAACGACCCCCTCTATTTCGGCATGCGCCATGACCGGATCCGGGGGGACGAGTATGACAGCCTCATCGACGAGTTCATCACGGCGGTCCAGGAAAACTTCCCCCACACCCTGATCCAGTTCGAGGATTTCGGCAATCTCAATGCCTTCCGCCTCCTGAACCGGTACCGGAGCCGGGCGTGCACCTTCAACGACGACATCCAGGGAACGGCCAGCGTGGCGCTGGCGGGGATGTATGCGGCCATGCGGATGACCGGAGGAAAGCTGACCGATCAGAAGGTCCTCTTTTTCGGGGCCGGAGAGGCCGGCACCGGCATCGGCGACCTGATCGTGAGGGCCATGATGGACGAGGGCCTCTCCCGGGAAAAGGCTCGTCAGTGCTGCTGGTTCACCGACTCCAAGGGCCTCGTCGTCAAGAGCCGCCAGCGGCTGGCGGAGCACAAGCTGCCCTATGCCCACGATTTTGAACACCACACCGATTTCGTCGACGCGGTCCGGGCCCTCAAGCCCACGGCCATCATCGGCGTGTCGGGGCAGCCAAAGGCCTTCACCCAGCCGGTCCTGGAGGAGATGGCCAGGTCCAACGAGCGGCCCATCGTATTTGCCCTGTCCAACCCCACGGCCAACGCCGAGTGCACCGCCATGGAGGCCTATGCCTGGACCGACGGCCGGGCCGTGTTCGCCTCGGGCAGCCCGTTCGCGCCCGTGAACCTCAAGGGGACGACCTACGAGCCGGGCCAGGGCAACAACGCCTACATCTTCCCCGGCGTTGGGCTCGGGGTGATTGCCACCCGGTCAAAGCACGTGACCGATGAGATGTTCCTGGCGGCATCCCGGGTGCTGGCCGGCGAGGTCTCGGAAGACGATTTCGATCGGGGCAGCATCTATCCGCCCCTGCTCAAGATCCGGGCGGTGTCGGCCAAGATCGCCGTGGCCGTGGCCGAAGTCGTTTTTGACCAGGGCCTTGCGGGCGTGCCCAGGCCCGATGACCTGCGGGCCTTCATCCAGTCCCACATCTACGAGCCCAATTACCAGAGCTACGTGTAGGTGCAGCAGGACGTCGTGAGCGGTTTGCGGCCTTCCGGTCACCGGGAGGCCGGGATTCATCCAAAACCACCGGAACCCCACCACCCAAGAGGCGGAACATGAGCGCACCCCATCGCACCATCGTCAAGACCGCCGATGCCCCCCAGGCCATCGGCCCCTATTCCCAGGCCGTGAAGACCGACGCCCTGGTCTTCGTTTCGGGGCAACTCGCCCTGGACCCCGCGACCGGCATGCTGGTCGATTCGGACATCCGGACGGAAACCCGCCAGGCCATGAACAACCTCAGGAATATCCTCATCGCCGCGGGCAGCAGCCTTGAAAACGTGGTGAAGGTTACCCTGTTCATCAAGAACATGGACGACTTCGCCATGATCAACGAGGTCTACGGAGAATTCTTCCCCGCCGATCCGCCGGCCCGGGCCTGCGTGGAGGTGGCGAGGCTCCCCAAGGACGCCCATTTCGAGGTGGAGGCTATCGCTCTCTTGAACCGATAAGCGAACCTGCCCCCGTCTTCCAGGCCATCATGCCTGTTGGTCGGGGGCGAGCCCGCGGCAGGTTGTTTCGTCCGGGGCCTCACCCGGCGCAAGCGGATTTCAAGCAGGCTCTAAGATAGTGTCGAGCAGCGGGGAGGATGGCCTGGTAAAGGGGTTAATCACAGTAACGCCTCTCCAGATGAAACCGCTTTGGAAATCCTCGCTCAAAAGCAGACGGCAGCGATTTTCCGCTGCAACCGCCATGATCAATGCATCCCAGATCTGCAGCCTGTGATCGATTGCCAAATCAATTGCGGCCTGGAAAGCCGACCAGGATGAGTCGGCCACCTCAAAAGAGTCGGCCCAGCCCATAATCGCCTCGTGTGTATGCTTTGCATCCCTTTTTGCCTTCCCGACAAGAACCCGAAAAAGCTCCCCCAGGGTTTGCGCGGGAATCAGGACAAGTTCGGCCGGCAATTGTTCTATCAACCGGATGGCGTCGGCACAGCGGACCTTATCGCCGACTCCCTCGGCGTAGGCCAATATATTCGTATCCAGAGCGACACGCATGATCAATCGTCATATAGTTCGTTGCGGGTCCAATTCCGAGACCCGGTTAGGTCCTGGGCTTTCAACCGAGATAACAGAATCTTCTTCATCGCATTTTTTTTCAACGCCTCTGAATTGATGGAAGTGATTTTCGCCACGGGCGTGCCTCTTGACAGAATCGTAACTTCTTCCCCTTTGCTCACTTCCCGCAGTAAATTGGAAAATCTGCGATTTGCATCAGCAGCCGTGATTGTTTTCATGATCATACCCCCCAATCTCATTAAAGTAGTTTTTAACACTACTTTAATGAGATTGGGGTCTGTTGTCAACGTATCTTCATTCGGCCCGGTCAGCCGGCCAGGCGCATGAACCCGTCGGCCAGGTCTGCGATGAGGTCTTCGGGGTCCTCCAGACCCACGTGGAACCGGAGCACATATCCCGGCGCCGTCCAGGGGGCGGCGGTGCGGACGCCCTTGGGATTTGCCGGCAGCACCAGGCTCTCATAGCCGCCCCAGCTCGCGCCGATCTTGAAGTAGCGGTATCCGTCCACCATCCGGGCCACGGCCGCCTCGTCGCCGGTTTCCAGAACCACGCCGAAGAGGCTGGACGCGCCGGTGAAGTCCCTGCGCCAGAGGTCGTGCCCCGGGTCGCCCGGCAGGGCGGGGAACAGGACCCGGCGGACCTCCGGGCGGGCTTGAAGCCACCGGGCCGCCGTCATGGCGCTCTCCTGGTGCCGCCGCAGCCGAGCGCCCATGGAGCGCAGGCCCCGCAGGGCCAGGTAGCAGTCGTCGGGCCCGGGGATGTCTCCGAAGAGGAAGGTGGTGTCCTTGAGCCGCCGGAACAGCTCCTCCGTCCGCGCGGTGACGATCCCGATCACCAGGTCCGAGTGGCCGGAGATGTACTTGGTCCCGGCCTGGATGGAGACATCCACCCCGTGGTCGAAGGGCTTGAAGAAGAGCGGGGTCGCCCAGGTGTTGTCAAGGAGCACCACTGCGCCGTGCCGGTGGGCCGCGGCGGCGATGGCCGGGATGTCCTGGACCTCGAAGGTGAGGGACCCGGGGGATTCGCAGAAGACGATGCGCGTCTCGGGCCGGATCAGCCCTTCGATACTTTCGCCGATCAGGGGATCGTAGTAGGTTGTCTCGACCCCGAAGCGTGCCAGCATGGCGTCGCAGAACTCCCGGGTCGGGCTGTAGACCGAATCCACCATCAGAATGTGATCCCCCTGCCGCACGAACGCCGCAAGGGCCATGGTGACGGCCGAAAGCCCCGAGGCGGTGGCCACCGCACCGGCGCCGCCTTCCAGGCCGGCCACGGCGTCGGCCAGGGCGAAGGTGGTGGGCGTGCCGTAGGCCCCGTACCGGACGCCCCGGTATTTTCGGTCGCCCTCCGCCCGGGCCTTGAACGCCGAAAGCGTCGGCGACAGAACAGTCGACGCCCGGTAGACCGGCATGTTGACAATGCCGTAATGGTGTTCGGGGTCCTTCCCCGCGTGTACGAGCCGTGTGTCGTCTTTCATGGGTTACCTCGAATTGGCCTGAAATGAGCCCCTGAGATCGACGGCTTCTGAAGGTCAAGGGACTGAACTACATCCAGCCGATCACCTCATCCACCACATCGGATATATCCGGCATGGAAGTTGGAGCTATGGAACCGTCAGCCAGATGTTTATGATCACCAAATCCCAAGTCCGGCCTATGGCGGGCATTGTCGTATCTGAAGATCAGTTTTCCTTTTTTATCCTGGTATTGGTAAGCGTAATTGACTTTTTCAACTCTATATTTTGCATCGATAAACTCTTTGATATACAAAACAGAACCATCCACCAGAACAACCGTCGATTTTATAACAGCTTGTTTCGCAGCTCGTATCTCTTGCTCAATATCTATGGATTCAGCAAATCCATAATCGTCGATTTTTCCTACAGCGGTGTGAAAGGCCCCCAGATAGGCCTTAAGAGACATATTGAATACTTTTTAATGCATCCAATCGTTCACGCAATCGCATGGAAAGATGATACTCACCAGCCCATTCGACATATTCCAGATCTTTCCCGTCCAAATCTTCAGCGCACCATTCACTGATGAACGTTGTTGACGAAACGTTGTACTTCTTTTCAAATCTCGAAAGCCGTTTTGCTGCAAGTTCTATACTGTATTTCAAACGCAACGATTCGGTTTCCAGAGCATCGGCCAGAACTTGTGCAGCTTTATCCGGCATATCTGTTTTAAGTATTATTTCAGGCATTTTTACCTAAATTCCCAATTATCTATATTTTGGTAATGATCGTCGATCTCATCGCCGTGCGAGGAAAGGGCCAGATATTCGTGGACTACAGGTTATGGCCGGGTATCTTCTTCAGTGCGCACGCATGCCAATACCCTGGCCAATTCTTGGCGTACTGACGGGATATCATTTTTAACCGTTTGCCATACAACATCAACGCTGACCCCAACATAATCATGAATCAGCTTGTCTCTCATTCCCGTCAAATTTTTCCAGGGAATGGACCCGTATCGCCGCCGCAAAGGAACAGGAATCTTTTTGGCGGCTTCGCCGATGATTTCGAGGCTTCGAATAACGGCGAAAAGGGTTTTGTCGTCTTCGCTGAATGCCTGAAAATCCATTGAACCAATAAAGGCTGCGGCTTTGTCCATGGCATCGAGAATGTCTTGCAGATAATCCTGAATCAGCCTATGTTTTTTCATATCTGCTGAACTTCATCCAAAATGCGTTTTCCGATGGCGGGCTTTAAGGCCTCTTTCTGCACCAAGTCGACGGGAATGCCAAGAAGCCGCGAAAGTTCTCTTTCCAACTCCAGAAAGCGAAACATTCCCGGAGTTGTTGAAAATTCAACAAGGATATCCAGGTCACTGTCTTTTTTCTGCTCGCCGCGTATGTAGGAGCCGAACAATCCAAGGGATCGAACCGCATATTCGTGTTGAAGTCGAGGAAAAGAGAAGCGGAGTTTATCGGCTATCAAGCTGATGTTTATGTCTTTTTTTTTCGCTTTGTTCATTGCTGTGCCTTGATTTTTATTTTGATTGACGGTTCCGCAAAAAGCCCGATATCTGCGTTATGCTTCATCCCTCGTCACTGCGGCATACTCTAAGTACGCCTCATTCCTCGGGATTTGCAAGCCGTATCTCGAACTTTTTGCGAAACCGTCATTATTAATATATCTACAAAAATCGCCTGTTGTCAATGTGCGGGGGCGCGGGCGAAACAGCCGGTCACTTGATGGATAGCGGCATAGAAGGGGCAGGATGCGGCCGGCGGGTTGAAAAACCCGGCTGGAGGCTGCGGCAAAAGCTTGATCTCAAAGGTCTTCCTGTGGCATAGTCACCTCCGCGGCATTCGGACCGGTTCCATCGGTTCCGAAGCCGACGCCAACAGCCACAGGGGGGAAACGCAGTGAAAGTGATCAAGGTGGGCGGGGGATGCCTGCACGGGAAGGAGACGATCGAGCGGATCGTCGAGCTCATCGCAGCGCGGGGAAAGGGCCAGGTCTTCGTGGTGTCGGCCCTGTATGGCGTGACGGATCTCCTGATCCGGAGCATGGCAAAGGCCAGGGAGAATGAAGAGCATATCCCCGGGATCCTGTCGGAGATCAAGGCCAGGCATCAGCTCGTGGCCCGGCATGTCATCGGCCGGGCGGCCGACCTCAAGACCTTCAACAAGGAGTTCGCCAACGGCTTGAGGCGGCTTGAGCGGTTCTACTACGGCCTCAATTTCACCGGCGAGATCACCCCGCGCCTGACGGATGCGGTCACCAGCTTCGGCGAACGCTTCTCCGCGATGCTCCTGGCCGCGGCCCTCAGGAGCCGGGGGGTCTCCGCCACCTGCCGCATGCCCGAGCAGGCGGGCCTCATGACCGACGGCAAATACGGGGACGCCACGGTCAACCTCCCCGCGACCGAACGCAATTTCGAAGCCAATTTGGCGCCGCTCCTGGCCCGGGACGTGGTGCTGTTCTTCCCCGGATTTTTCGGCGTGAGCGACGCGGGCCACATCACCACCTTCGGCCGGGGCGGCAGCGACTACTCGGCGGCGGTGGTAGCCGCGGCCCTGAACGCGGAGATCCTGGAGGTCTGGAAAGACACGGAAGGGTTCATGAGCGCGGACCCCCGGCTGGTGGCCGAGGCGACCCTCATTCCCGTGCTCTCTTATGAAGAGGCGGCCGAGCTGGCCTATTTCGGGGCGAAGATCCTCCATCCCCGCACCGTGGAGCCGGTCCGGAAGAAGCGCATCCAGATCGCCATCAAGAACACCCTCAACCCGGACGGGGAGGGCAGCCTCATCACCGCCCAGAGCCCCAAGCCGGCATCCATCATCAAGAGCGTCGCCTACGACACCGACATCGCCGTCCTCAAGGTCCATGCCTCGGGCGTGGGGGCAAGGCGGGGCATCCTGGGGGAGGTGGCGACCGCGGTATCGGAGCGGGGCGTCAACATCAAGTCGGTGGTGACCTCCCAGACCTGCATCAGCCTCCTGCTCGCGCGCGGGGACATCGACGCGGCCCGGGACGCCCTGATGGATATCGCGCCCCGGCCGTTCCGGCAGATCGACCGGCTCGACGGGGTGGCCCTCATCGGCATCGTCGGCGACGGCATCCAGAAGCGGCCGGGCATCGCCGCCCGATGCTTCACGGCCGTGGCCGACTGCCGGGTCAACGTGGAGATGATCTCCTTCGGGCCGTCACGGGCCGCCCTCTATTTTCTGGTGGAGGAGAAAGACCTGGCAAGCGGCGTCAACGCCATCCACAGCAGCTTTTTCTCGACCCCGCGCTGCGGAAGGCTGTCCTGAGAGCGGAAGCGGGGGTGACGCCATCTTTTCTTCCAGATCAAAAAGCGTTGCCGGGGCGTTCGGGAACGGGATCACCCTCAGGAGGGGGCCTTCCCGGGCCGCCGACGTCCGGAGGGGCGGGGGGGCCGCGGCCGTGAGCCGCGGGAAGCCAAAGGGCAGGGGCCTGTGGCGCTGGCTTTTTTATCTGCCGGTGCTCTGGGTCATTTCCACCAGCCTGGCGGTGCTGGCCTTCCGCGGGATCGATCCGCCCCTGTGGGCCTGGCGCATCCACCGGGCCCTGGCGCCGCCTTTGGCGGAGATGCCCCGGACCCGCCACCAATGGGTGCCCCTGGAGAAGATCGCAACGGCCATGCAGCTCTCGGCCATCGCCGCCGAGGACCAGCTCTTCCCCCGGCATCGGGGGTTCGACTGGCGGGCCATCGCTGCCGCCATGGAAGACAACGAGGAGCGCGACCGGGTCCGGGGGGCCTCCACCATCACCCAGCAGACCGCCAAGAACCTTTTTCTCTGGCCGTCCCGAACGTGGCTTCGCAAGGGCGTGGAGGCCTATTTCACCGTCCTGCTTGAAACCTTCTGGCCCAAACAGCGGATTTTGGAGGTCTACCTCAACATCGTGGAATTCGGGCCCAACCTCTACGGCGTGGAGGCCGCGGGCCGGCATTTCTACGGCAGGAGCGCCGCCCGCCTCAACGCCGACCAGGCCGCCCGCCTCGCCGCCGTCCTGCCCAACCCCTACCGCTACCGGGCGGACCGCCCGTCGGACTATGTCATCCGACGCGGCCGGTGGATCCGGCAGCAGATGCGGCAGCTCGGGGAGGGGGTGCTGGCGTTCAGGGAGTGAGGGGGGGGAGGGGAGAATCGTTGAAATCAACTTTCGTGATGCGGAACGCGATCCAATTCTTCGCGGATGACCTGACGGATAAGCGTTTCATCCAATGGCTTTCCGTTTTTTTCAAGATACTGTCTCAGCGCTTCATTGATCATTGTCTGATAGCCGTACCCGGCCTTGTCCGCCCGTTCGCGAAATTGATCGAGAACATCCGTGTCAATATATATCGTTATTCTGGATTTCCCTTTTTGAGCAACGATCTGACCTCTTTTGGCTTTTTCGAAGTTATATTCCTTTTTCATAATGCTCCCTCTCACTGGATGTCGCTTTTCTCGCCGAAATCAGTCGGATTGTATCGCCCCGATAAGAATAGACCACGACAATGGTTCGCCCAACTGCATCGGTGCCGATGGTCACGAACCGTTGCTCGGATAAAACATCCTGATCCTCCAGCGTCATTGCAAATGGATCAGAAAGGACCACCTCTGCATCTGAGAAGCGAATCTTGTGTTTTTGAAGATTGGTTTCGGCTTTTTGGGGGTCCCATGTTATCTTCATGGTAGATTAATACATATAATATATGCATACGTCAACGAAGAGTTTTGTAACCATGAGGCCGTCCGCCTCAGGGCAAGAGACCAGATACAGGTATCGATGATGACCTTCATGGTTGATTTCGCTGCACTTTGTAATCATAATCCGGATCGATATCGATGGTGCCGAAGAGGTCAATAAGCTTGATCTGTCTGCGTCGCTGGATATATTCCTGAAGGGCTTCGGTGACCGCCGCCTTCTTGCCTTTATGGTTGCCGATCTCTTTTGCCTGCTCAATCAGGTCGTCTTCAATCGCAAGGTTTGTGGTCATGATGTTTATCCTTTCTTGTCTTGCGGATAAACTACACATTTGGATGTGTGCTTTCAAGATGAAAGTGGCATAATGCATTCGATTTGACCTGAAACAAATGGTGGAATTGTGATCTGCCGGTCTGAGTAACGTGGAAGGAATGGCGTATCCTCAGGCTTGATTTTTACCCGTCCGTCCTGATCGGTCTGGCGAAAGGAGCCTTCAATGAACTTCCTGCTCAACATCCTCTTTTTTTCCGCGTCGGTCTTCATCGTCGCCAACGTCATGCCCACCATCAAGATCAAGAATTACTGGACCGCCGTCGTGGTCGCGGTGGTCTACAGCGTGATCAACTTCCTGGTGGGGTGGCTGCTCACGATTTTGGCCTTTCCCTTCATCGTCATCACCTTCGGCCTCTTTACCTTCGTGGTGAACGCGATCCTGCTCTGGCTGACGGACAAGCTGGTCGACGATTTCGAGATCGACGGCTTCATGAGCACCCTGATCGCCGCCCTCCTGATCAGCCTGATCAACAGCGGGCTGCGGTGGATGCTGCTATAGCCGGATGGATGAAACTGCTCGAAACCTATCAAGAATCAAATCTATGAGGAGCTGTGATGAGCTGCGATTCCCTCCGTTCGTCCGATCTCTTGCGAAGAAAGTTGTAGTGATTGATTTTTCCTTGGAATTGTGCTAGGTGAACCTCAAATTTGTGCAATTTTCTTTCGCTACTATTGAGGGTCTCGTAAAAAGTCAATTTTCAGACGATTTCGCAAAAAGTTCGAGATCAAGGCTTGCAAATCCCGAGGAATGAGGAGTACTTACAGTACGCCGCAGTGACGAGGGATGCAGCATAACGCAGATATCGGGCTTTTTGCGGAACCGTCACTATTCATCCCGATATAAAAGGTGCCACTTGTGCGTCCGCCATCGAAGCCGGCTCCGCCCGGCGACAGGATCTGCAGAATTCCCGGCTGTTTGACACCGCCGCAAGGCACCGTCATTCGGGCCATATGCCTTCTGCTGTTTCTCTTCCCCCTTTTCCCCCGCGATTTCGCCTTCGGGGAGGTCGCCGTCACCCCCCGGATCTCCGTGGGCCTCATCTATGACGACAACATCTACCTCGATCCGACTGACGAAGAATACGATGTCAGCACAAACGTCAGCCCCGGCATCGATCTGGAGGTCACCGGGCAGACGGCCGAGTTTGCCCTATCCTACAATCCCACCTACTCTGCCTACACGCGCTTCCCTGAAAATACCTACTGGGGCCATAACGCCAATCTGACCGGATGGACGGAGGTCGCGGGCGGTACGCGGCTCGAAATCAGCGATTCCTTTCTGTACACCGAGGACCCCATCTCCGAAGAAGACACCACGGTAAGGCGGGGAAGAGAGCCCTATTGGAACAACACGGCCGAGGTCGGCGTGGTCAACCGGTTCGGGGCCGAGAATACGGCCGAGCTTCGGTATGCCTATTTTGTCAACGAGAACGACGACCCCACCGTGGAAGATAAATCCTATCACAATCCAAAGGCCCTCCTGACTTATTGGTTTGCGCCCAACCAATACGCCGTCGAACTGGAGGGGAACTATACGGTGAGTGAGTTCGACGTGTCGGAGGATTACGAGGAGATGGCTGCGCGGTTCCGGCTGACCAAGCGCTTCGGCCGCCTCTTCGATGCCTATCTTGAGTACACCCATGACTACACCGACTATCTCGAGGAGGGCGACGACTACCAGGTTTACAGCCCGCTGGCGGGGTTCGTCTGGCAGGAGCGGCAGAACACCCGGTTCGCAGTGAGCTTCGGCTACTTCTACCAGGACAATGAGACCGGCGAGGATGACGACGGCATCGTCGGGTCCCTTGAGACATCCTACACCTGGGCGGAGGGCAGCACCGTCGCCGTCATCGCCGACGCCGGCTACGACAAGGCGAGCTTCGGTTCAGAGAACCTGGGCTTCAACCCCTATTTCAGCCTGGCGGGCACCGTTACCCATCCCCTGGGCCGCCGGGTCGTCGGCAATCTTTTCGGCGGGTATCGCCGCAACCTGTACACGGACGAGGACCCGGACCGGGAGGACACCGTCTGGCGGGCCGGCTGCGGCCTGGCATACCAGGCCCTTCCCTGGATGACCCTCCGGCTCGATTACCTCTACCAGAACACCGACTCCAACATCGACACCGAGGATTACACCGACAACCGCGGCATCCTGACGGTGGTCCTCGCGCCCCGTCAGCCCGTGAAACTGGTTAAATAATTATATGGAGGTCCAATGATACCAATCCCAGCCCCCGGCCGGAGCATGATCGTGCCGGTTTTTCTGCTGCTGATGCTCTGCTCCGCCGGGTCCCATGCGCTGGATGTCAGGGGCGTCATCGACGCAGACCGCGTCTGGACGGCTGCGGAGAGCCCCGTCCACATCACCGGCGACATCCTGGTGGCCGAGGGGGCGACATTGACCATCGAGCCGGGTGTCCAGGTGGTCTTTCAGCCCAGACCCGATACGGCAAGGGGCTATACTCTCACCGTCGAGGGAACCCTTGTGGCCCGGGGGGAAGAGGGCCGGCCCATCGTGTTCACCGCGTCGGACCCCAACACCCCGTGGGGGGCGATCCTCTTCGAAGACCGGAGCGAGGACTGGGACGAGGTCCGGGAATCGGGGAGCGTGATTTCGGGATGCGTCGTTGAATACGGCGGCAACGACCCCGACGGCGGCGAGGCCATGATCTTCACGTTGAATGCCATGCCCCTGATCGCAGGCAATGCCGTCCGGTTCAGCAAGGCCGGGGGCATCGCCGCATTTGTCACGGAGGATGCCGTCTCCCTGAGCGGGAACCTTCAGATCATCAACAACCAGGTCTACGGCAACGTCACTGGGCTGGTTCTCTCCGCCGAGGGCGGCCGGGTCGAGGGCAACTACTTTCTGAACAACGGCAAGGCCGTTGATATCCTGACCCGGTCCAATATTGTCGAACTCCAGGGGAACACCGTCGCGGGGTCCTCCGGGGAGCTGCTGGGGTCTGCTGTTTCCCTGCGGCTCAATGAACCGGCCAACGGCATTACGGCCTATCATTGGGAGCAGACCGCCGGGACGCCCGTTGTCCTGGACAACCCCGACAGCCCCCGGGCCTCGTTCGTGGCCCCGGATCCGGGCGTCGGCGTGGATACGCTGAGATTCAATCTCACGGTCACCGGCCCCAGCGGCTCGTCCACTGACTCGGTCACGCTGTCGGTCATCGGCCTGAACCAGCCGCCGACGGCGGCAGCGGGCGGGGATATCAACGTTCAGCTCCCCGAAGAGCCGGGGGCAGAGGTCAGGATTACCCTGAACGGCTCCGGCTCTCATGACCCGTACATCGGCATCGCCGGCTACCGATGGGAGCAGGTTTCAGGTGCGGCGGTATCCCTGGAAACGCCCAACGCCGCGGAAACGGAGTTCGTGATGCCCGCGTCGGTGCGTGCAGGCGACCGCATGACCTTCCGGCTCACCGTGACGGACCAGCTCGGCCTTGCGTCCGCAGACGAGGTGGACATCATCTTCTATGACGAGAATATCTACCCGGTTGCTGTCGCCGGCGATGACTTCAAGACCCTCCAGGGCCAGATCGTCTCCCTGGACGGGTCTGGTTCCCGGGATGCCGACGGCGGCATCGCGGCCTATCTCTGGGAGCAGACCGGCGGAACCCCGGTGGAGCTGTTTAATTTCTTCACGGCCAGGCCCCTTTTTATCGCTCCGGCGGTCGAAGGCAGCGGCGAAACGCTCTCTTTTCGGCTGCGGGTCCTGGACACCGGCGGACTGCAGGATGCCGACGAAATCTCCGTTCAGGTGAAGGGGGCCACGGTCTCTCTGCCGGGGGACGACCGGACCGTCTCGGCCCGTGAGCCGGTGACCCTGGACGGCAGGGGCTCCTTCGACCAGCAGACTTCCGCGGATGTGCGGATCGAGGGAAATCGCTTCACGTCGGGCAATGCCAAGGCCGGCCTGGTGGCGGTGACCGCGGTGGAGAACGCGCGCTGCCGGCTCAAAATCTCCGGCAACGACATATATTTCACGGAGGCCCCGGGCTACGGCGCCTATCTCTTCGAATGGTCCGAGACCACGGCCGGAATCGATATGATGGACAACTGGTGGGGCACGGACGACCCGGCGGTCATCGAGGGGATGGTTTTCGACCAGGCAGACGACTTTACCCTGCCCACCGTCATGTATGAGCCGTTCGCCGCCCGGGCGATCCCCGGCGCCGGCTCGGAGCTGAACTATCCGCCCCTGGCCGATGCCGGGAAGGACATTGAAAAAGTATCGGTGGACCGGGATGTGCCCCTGGACGGAAGCAAGTCCTACGACCCGGACGGCATCGCCCTCTACCAGTGGCGCCAGACCGAGGGAACGCCGGTCACGCTCCGGGATGCGAACGCGCCGGTGGCTGCGTTCGTGGCCCCGCCCGGCGGATCCGAGGGGCGGAGCCTGCGGTTCTCCCTGACGGTGACCACCGGCGGCAGGTTTTCACATACCGACGAGGTGGTCGTCACGGTCCAGCCCGACGAACCGGTGCCGTTGGTCGAGGCAGGCGGCGGGTGTTTTATCCAAACAGCAACTTCACAAGGGACGATGGACAATATAATGGAAGCGATCATGATCATGTTATTGGCCGGCCTGGGTTTGGGCCTGCTGTTTTTGAGAAAAAGGTGTGCATCTTTTCCGGCGGCGGTGTTGACGGCAACCCTGATATTTGCCGCCGGTCCCGCAGAAGCGGGGTTTTTCGCCGTGGGCGGGGGAGCGGGCGGAGACGCCGACCAGTATAATATTACGCTGGAATCCGGTGCAAAGAACATCGGCGCGGGCAACCTCGACCTCATGTTTGCCGTCGGCGTGCCCTTCATTCCCCACGGCGACGACAACCTTCCCGATCCCACCATTGCCTCCCCGTGCCCCAACAACGACTGCCGCGACGCGGGGGATGAGCGGAAGGGGACCGAGGTGGGCTTTTACGGAAAGCTGGGGGTCGAGCTGGGCGCATCCAATTTCTACCTGAACGCCATCGCCGGCTTCACGGTCTACACGGAAAGCACCCTCAGCCGCTCGGAGGCCTCCGGCGCCTATTACGAGGAATCCTCGGACACCACGATCGACCCGCTTTACGGGATCGGGGTGAGCTATTTTGCGGAAAATTTCCAGTGGCCCGTGGTTCTCCAACTGGATGTCGACGTCATCCGGGGCGTTACGGGGACCATCGGGTGGTACTGGTAGCACCGGCGATTGCAGGGGCGGGTTAGGAACCCGCCCCTACGGGATATCGATGTCATCCGGGGCGTTACGGGACACCCGACATCACCCCCTCCTCCCATTCATCCCTACCAAAGAACCTGTGAATTAATTACCTTTATTGGCGCCAATAGTCTATTGATTGGGATATCCAGCCTGTAGTACTTGCAGGATAAACAACGGTGACGGTTCCGCAAAAAGCCCGATATCTGCGTAAGTCGCATCCCTCATCCCGGCGGCGTACCATAAGTGCTTCTCATTCATCGGGATTCACCTGCCTTGATAGTGAACTTTTTGCGGGTTTATCAAAGATACCCCGCAGACGTCTGCGGCGTCCGTAGGGTATAGGCATCAAAAGCGAAATGGAGGTCAAAAAATGAAAAAGAAAATGCCTGGTTAATTCTCCTGATGGGCGGGCCATCGTCCGCTCGTCAGGAAGACGACATTAAACTGAAAAAGGCAAATCACCCGAAAGGGTGAGACGCAAAGCTTCTGGCCTAAACCCCGGAAAACCGGGATATGGCAGCAGGGTTGCCGGTTTGATCAAGCAAACGATATTGCTTCATCTCCGCTGTAGCCTTGCGACATCTGCAGATTAAGGAGATGTTGCAATGAATGTATTTGTTCTTTTTTTCAAGACGCTATTTAAAAAATCCTCCCTTGTTTCCTTGTTTTTCACCCTTTGGATTCCGGTGCTTCTGATGTTGAGCGTGCCGGCCCAGGCGGCCCAGGTCAACCTGATCTGGGATGCGCCGGATGCCTCGATACCCTCCGGTTACAAGGTCTATTACGGGACGTCCTCCGCCGTCTATTCAATGAACGTTGATGCCGGAGTCAACACCCATTGCACCGTCACCGGCCTCGATGAGGACAAAACCTATTACTTCGCCGCCACCGCCTATTATCCCGACGGCGCCGAGAGCGGCTTTTCCAACGAGGCCTCAAAGTTCATTCCTAAAGCCGACGGCGATGGGGATGGTCTGACCGATGGGGATGAGATCAATACCTACGGGACCGACCCAACAAAGATAGACACGGACGGCGACGGCCTCACGGACGGCGACGAGGTGACGCTCCACGCGACGAGCCCGACGAACGCTGACACGGACGGCGACGGCCTCAGCGACGGGGACGAGGTGAAGATTCACGCGACGAGCCCGACGAACGGAGACACGGACGGCGACGGCCTCAGCGACGGGGACGAGGTGAAGATCCATGCCACGAGCCCGACGAATGGTGATTCGGACGGCGACGGGTTGACGGACGGTGACGAGATCAGCCTCTACGCCACAAACCCAAACAGCGGGGACTCGGACGCAGACGGCATCCCGGATGACAGCGAGATCATCGCCTACGGCACGGACCCGAACAATCCCGACACGGACGGCGACGGCATCGCGGACGGGCAGGAGACGATGACGGCGATCGTCCAGGCGGAGGCCGGCAGCCTGGTGCCGCCCATGCAAACTGCCTCCGAGACGGCGGGCATCAACCGGACCTATATCGAAACCACCCAAACGGAGGCGGGGGCCGCGAGCTGCATCGTCCAGGTTGATGTCGCCGGCGTCTACAAGATCGTCGCCCTCGTTCACGCGCCCGCGGGCGATGCCGACGAATTCTATGTTGACGTCGACGATCTGGGAACGTTCGTCTGGGACCTCAACGGCCAGGACGAGGCCGCTGAATTCGGCATCTGGAAAAAGGAGGAGATCACAGACCGAGAGACGATCACCGCGGAAGCTCCTATGGGTTTCCCCTATACCGTCGCGCTTTCGTCCGGACATCACACGGTGACGATCAGCGGCCGCAAAGCTTCGGCGAGGCTGGATGCCTTTTATCTCGAAAAAATCGGAGAGATCCCGGAAGAACCCGTTGATATCGAAGCGCCGGTGGTCGCCATTGTTTCACCCGGGTATGGGGTCCAAATCAAAGGAACTGTGCCGGTGGATGTCGATGCGAGCGACAATGTCTCCGTGGTCAAGGCCGAGCTTTACGTCGACGGCACCCTCCACCTGACAAACACGCTTGCACCTTTCGGATTTTCGCTGGTCACCACTGCGCTGCCGAACGATGCCTACGAACTATTTGTGAAGGCATACGACGCGGCCGGAAACGTGTCTCAGTCTGAAACAGTGCTGGTTCATGTCCAGAACATCTCCACCATTCCACAGGTATCCATCATCTCTCCCAAGAATGGGGCGATTGTTTCAACAAAGAAGTACACCCTGATCCAGGTCGGGGCCACCGATGATGTGGGCGTGACCAAAATAAAATTATATATCAACGGGATTCTCCGAAAAACCGTGTATAAAAGCACGCTTTCCTATAGCTGGCTGCCCAGCCTGAAGGATCGGGTCAACCAATATACCATCACCGCCTATGCCTATGACGGTCATGGCAACGTCGGCAAAGATTCGATTGTGGTCTACAAATGACAGGCATATAAGGGGAGCATTCAGCCCCGAAGCCTGAATCAAGGGAGCAGCGCCCTCTTCTGAAAAGAGGAGGGTGCTGACTACAAATTGTTTTCTAACTATGGCATTCTCCGAAGCGGCGATTGACAAACAGGATTCATTCCGATCTGGCAGCGCCATGCGTTATCATGATATTTCCAGAAATCGATTGCCGAATTTGTCCATAAATGCCATTGTCATCAACACGTCAACGCAGTCTCCCAATGCGTTCCCATATTCCTGATAGGCGTTTGGGTTTCTTCTAAATGACAATTTTTCTTCTCCTGTGACAAATCTTGGGCTTTTCTCTGTCTAAAATTGGGGCAAATATCATTACCATCAGATCGTGAAAATAATAACACTCTAAAGATATTTGAAAAATTAAATTATTTGGCAATAACCTCAGTGCTGGCATTTCTTTTGCTTTGCATAGTGTCATTTCAAAAGCGAGGGCATGTCGAGTCGTTCTTTTTGACGGGTCCTCGCCGGAGTAGGAAAAACCCCTGTGTCGGCCAGGCCCTTCGTGATGTCGGCGTCGATAAGGGTTCAATTCAGGCTGATTTTTTGTCGGATATTGCCGGAAGAAAAAGGCAATGAATCACAAAAAAATAGGTATTTGTACCTATAGACAACAGAACGCCATTACGGTATTTAATACTTTTATGGACGGCAGTGAAAAATCAGGGCGGATATGGATCTTAGTAATTTGATATTCAAGAGAAATATAGCTGATTTTTTCCTCTTTTCAGATGGGGAGACCAGTATGGCGCGCTGTCCCCTGCGCAGACGCCCATGTCAAAAAATTGACCATGGTTCATCCTTGGTGGTGCCTTACGGAAGGCCGTTTTCGGGCCGAAGCTGATCCGGCGGCGCAGGAATTTCCGATCCCCTGAGCGCCAGTTATAACAAAAGTAATTAAATAACAACAGGTTGCAATCAAATCGGGGGTGACTTGACAAGGCGGAGCTATATCGGCGGCCGATAGGGGAAAGCTCTCAGAGCAATTTCGATCGAGGATGGATCTTCAGCCGATCATGCAACACTCACACAGGCGGACGCTTCTCGAAAGCCGCACGGAAACAGAACGTATCGTCATCAAGCAAGAAGATTGTGTGTCATAAAGAAGATTGTACGTCATAAAACTGACGACAGGCTGTAAAAATGAAAACTTCCGGCTCGCAACAGTTTGAAAGAGGTCTGTATGAGATTCATATCCGAGTTGAAGCACCCTTTTAAGCGACAAAACAGCCGGCTCGACGCAGTCCATTCCGAGCCGCAGTTTTGCGAGATCCTCGAAAAAGAGCGGCTTCGAACCCATCGAAGCGGCATCCCCTTTTCAATCCTCATTTTTGATGACGTGAATTCCGACAGAAACCCCCTGTATGAAAAACTCATCGTTTTTCTGAAGGAGCGCCTGCGTTCGACGGATGAAATTGGCTGGTACACGGGCAGCCGCCTCGCTGTGCTGCTGCCGGATACCCGCTGCCCCGGGGCCGAGGTGCTGGCCAATGACATCGCCCGGAAAATGAAGCCGGATATCCTTTCGATCCGGGTGCAGGTCTATCCCGGCATCGACACATCCGCGGATAGGCGGTCGGAAGGCAGGCATATCAGGGCAATCAAACCTCCGGCAGCCGCTTTTTCCGGGAATGAGGCCCCGCTGAAAGCGGCGCAATGCAATATCCATCTTGATGCTGCCGACTGCAGTTTCGTTGCGTCCGACCCCGGATGGAAGCGGATGCTCGACATCGCAGGCAGCTCCGTGGGCCTGATCCTCCTTTTCCCCCTCTTCCTGATTATCGCCGCCTATATCAAGATCGTTTCCCCCGGTCCCGTCCTTTTCAAGCAGGAGCGGCTCGGGTTTCGACGGAAGCCTTTCACCATCTACAAGTTCAGGACGATGCGCGTCTGCGCGGAAACCGAATGCCACATGGAATATTCAAAGGCGTTCATCAAAAACAGCGCCGTCGCCATGACGAAACTGGATGAAAAGGACCCAAGACTCATCCCCTTTGCCAGAATTCTTCGATCCACCGGTCTGGACGAGCTGCCCCAGCTGTTCAATATCCTCAAAGGAGACATGAGCATCGTCGGGCCCCGTCCCTGCATGGACTACGAGGCGGAGGAATACACCGCATGGCAGCACGAACGGTTCGATTCCAAGCCGGGCCTCACGGGTCTCTGGCAGGTGAGCGGCAAAAACCGGACCACCTTCCTGGAGATGGCGCGGTTTGACGCCCGATATGCCAAACGCAGGACTTTTCTTAGAGACGTGTTTATCATCTTCATGACGGTTCCCGCGGTCTTCATCCAGATTCTGGACATGCCCAAGAAGGACAAAAAATAATTTGATTACCTTTTTTCCTCAGCCATGCTTATCTTAACGACAAGGAGATAACCTTCAAATACAGGGAGGTATCCGCATGGCGAAGAATAAAATTCAATTTCAAAGAGGCATGAGTCTTCCTGATTTCATGGAGCAGTATGGCACAGAGGAAAAATGCCATGCTGCATTATTTCAACTTCGTTGGCCGGCCGGCTTTAGCTGCCCGGCCTGCGGCAATACGACCTACTGCGAAATCAGGACGAGAAAGGTTTACCAATGCCATCGATGCCATCATCAGACGTCATTGATTGCGGGAACCATATTCCAGTCGACCCATCTGTCTCTCACAACGTGGTTTCTTTCGATGTATCTGCTGACCCAGAGCAAAAACGGTATTTCCGCGCTGGAGCTTTCCCGGCAACTCGGTATTTCCTACGATGCTGCCTGGCGGATCAAGCACAAACTGATGCAGGTCATGCTTGAGCGCGGAGGCACGAAGAAACTCAACAGCCGTGTTGAGATTGACGATTCTTATCTTGGCGGCAAACGTGTCGCCGGGAAAAGAGGACGAGGTGCAGGACGGAAAACCCCCTTTCTGGCAGCCGTAGAAACCGACATGGATAAAAAGCCGCAGAGGATCAAGCTTTCGAAGGTCAAGGGCTTCCGCCAGGACGAAGTCGAGCAGTGGAGCAAGCGGAACCTCGATCCTGGAACCATTGTCGTCTCCGATGGTTTGAACTGCTTCAATGCAGTCGCTGTCGCCGGGTGTATCCATGAAACTCATATTGTCGGTGGTGGAAGGCAGGCCGTCGAGCATCCTGCCTTCAAGTGGGTAAACACCATTCTCGGGAATGTGAAAAATTCTCTCAGAGGAACATACCATTCCTTTCGAAAGAAACATATTCCCCGCTACCTCGCTGAATTTCAATACCGCTTCAATCGGCGCTTTGACTTGCCGAGCATGATCCCTCGGCTTGCCTATGTCGCGGTTCGGACGCCGCCCATGCCGCTGCGCCTGCTAACTTTGGCTGAGAAAGCATGGTAAAAAAATAATGACGGACAAGGTCGGTATGGGCATCGTCGGGTGCGGCTACTGGGGGCCCAACCTCATCCGCAACTTTTCATCCCTTCCCGACTGCAGCGTCAGGTTCGCGTGTGACGCCGATCCCGGCAGGCTGAAGCACATCCAGGGCGTCTACCCCAATCTCGGCGTCACCACGGAGGTCCAAGATCTTCTGGATAAACCCGATATCCACGCCGTCACCATTGCCACACCCGTCTGGACCCATTACGATCTCGCAAAAGCGGCCCTGGCGGCGGGCAAGCACGTCCTGATCGAAAAGCCCATGGCATCGACCTCAGCCCAATGCCGGGAACTCATCGATATCGCTGCTGAAAAAGCCCTCACGCTCATGATCGGACACACCTATATCTATTCGGCGCCCATTCGAAAGATCAAGGAGATTGTTGACAGCGGCGATATCGGGGAACTCCTCTACATCAGCTCCCAGCGGCTCAATCTCGGCCTTTTTCAGAAGGATATCAACGTTGCCTGGGACCTCGCCCCCCATGACATCTCCATCATGCTCTACATTACCGGCTCCGCGCCGCTCGCCGTCAACTGCCAGGGGAGGTCGCACATCAACAAGGGGGTGGAGGATGTCACCAACATGTCGCTCAATTTCCGAAACGGCGGGTTTGCGACCATCCAGACGAGCTGGCTCGACCCCAACAAGGTGAGGCGGATGACCTTTGTCGGCAACCGGCGCATGATCCTTTTCGATGACAACGAGCCGAATGAAAAAATAAGGGTATACGACAAGCGGGTCACCGTGCCGCCCCACTATGATACCTTCGCGGAATTTCACTACTCCTATCATTACGGCGATATCTACAGCCCCTATGTCAACCAGGTGGAGCCCCTCAAGACGGAGTGCCAGCATTTTCTGGACTGCATCCGGATGGGCAGCTTGCCATTAACCTCCGGCCTGCAGGGGCTCCAGGTGGTCCAGGTCCTCGAGGCCGCCAGCGAATCGCTCAAGAACAACGGTGCGAGGATCGAGATCGAGAGTATTTGACGGTTCCGTAAAAACTCCGATATCTGAAGCGGATTTAATGGCAAAACAAATGGAAAACCTCCACGACCTCCAGGAACAGATCGGCCGAAGAGTCGCTCCCGACGTCACCCTCGGCAAGAACGTCAGGATCTACGGGTTTGTCAACCTCTATGGATGCGCCGTGGGCGACAACAGCCAGATCGGCTGCTTTGTCGAGATCCAGAAAAAGGCCGTGATCGGGAACAACTGCAAGATCTCGAGCCACACCTTCATCTGCGAGGGCGTCACCATCGAGGACAATGTCTTTGTCGGCCATAATGTCTCCTTTGTGAACGACCTCTACCCCAGGGCAACCGCCCCGGACGGCGGGCTCCAGACGGACGCGGACTGGGAGGTGATCCCCACCCGGGTCCGGCAGGGCGCCTCCATCGGGTCCGGGGCCACAATTCTTGCTGGGATCGAGATCGGTGAGAACGCCATCGTCGGCGCCGGCGCCGTCGTCACGAAAAATGTGCTCCCAAACACCATCGTCGCCGGAAACCCCGCCAGAGTAATCCGGGGATTATAAGAGAAGACCCAAACATCGCAGGTGTGCATTTATAACCGCCAGGTTTTGACTCTCGCGTACCCATGGCGGCGAGGGGATGGCCCGGTATGGTCTGAGACCCAAGAGCAGTGAGGGTTAGTGCCGCTTAGGTGCAGCGGAGGATCAGCGTCCCGGACTGTTTGAGCGAAGCGAGTTTCCGGGACGCCCGGAGCAAGCCTTAGCGGCACTTGAACGAAACTGCGTGGGGCGCAGACCATACCGGGCCTTCCCCATCTTCCGAAAGGATTGAAATGACCGTTCCTTTTCTCGACTTGAAATCCCAGTACGAATCCATCAAAAATGAAATCGACAATGCGATTCAAGATGTCGTGAAAAGCTGCGCCTTTGCGGGCGGGCCTTTTGTCGAAAAATTTGAGCAGGAATGGGCCGCCTACTGCCACTGCAAACATGCCGTGGGCGTGAGCAACGGCACGGACGCCCTCTGGACGGCCCTCCTGGCGTCCGGCGTCGGCCCGGGGGACGAGGTCGTTACCGTCCCCAATACCTTCATCGCCACGGCCGAGGCCATCAGCTTCTGCGGCGCCCACCCCGTTTTCGTGGATATCGATGAGCGCACCTTCAACATGGACCCCGCAAAGCTGAAGGCGTTCTTCGAACAAGACTGCACCTACGACCCCAACACCCGGACCCTCACAAACAAGGCCTCGAACCGCCCGGTCAAGGCCGTCATCCCCGTGCACCTCTACGGCCAGATGGCGGATATGACGCCCATCATGGAGGCCGCAGGCGAATATCACCTCACCGTGATCGAGGACGCCTCCCAGTCCCACGGGGCCACGGATCGCGGCAGGATCGCCGGCTCCGTCGGTCATGCCGGCTGTTTCAGCTTCTATCCCGGCAAAAACCTGGGGGCTTACGGCGAGGCCGGCGCGGTGGTCACCAACGATGATGCCCTGGCCCAAAAAATCCGGATCTTTCGGGATCACGGCCAGCGGACCAAGTATTATCACCAGATGATCGGCTGGAACAGCCGGATGGACGGCATCCAGGGCGCGGTCCTGAGCGTCAAGCTCAGGCATATCGACGCCTGGAACGAGCGGCGGCAAAGTGCCGCGTATGAATACCGGAACAGGCTCCAGCAGGTGAAGGGCCTCTTGCTTCCCACGGAAAGGCCCAGCGCCGGGCATGTCTACCACATCTATGCCCTCAGGACCGACCATCGGGATGGACTGATCGACTTCCTCAAGGCCCAGGATATTCACTGCGGCATCCATTACCCGGTCCCCATCCATCTCCAGGAAGCCTACGCCCACATGAACCTGCAGGAAGGCAGCTTTCCCGTCGCGGAAAAATGTGCTAAGGATGTTGTCTCGCTCCCCATGTTTCCGGAGCTTACAACAGCACAGATCACAACGGTCTGCACGGCAATCGAAGATTTTATTCATGCTGGGATGAACTCGCAAGAAGTCGGTTTGCGGAAGGTTTCGTAAAAAGACCGAGGCTTATGTATACTCACTTCTACGGCTTGACCGAAAAACCGTTCGACGTCACATCGAACCCAAAATACCTGTTTCTGCCCACGAGCCACAGGGAGGCCCTCGCGGCCCTGGTCTACGGGATCCAGGAGCGGCGAGGGATCATGGTCATCGTCGGCGAGGTCGGCACGGGGAAGACCACCCTGCTGCGGGCTGCCATGGAACAACTCGAGGAAACCACCCGGTTTGCGCATATTTTCTACACGAACACCGATTTTCCCGAACAGTTGAAAATGGTGGCCGAGGAGCTCAAGATCTCGAGCCCGGCCATGCGGGTCTCCGAGGCCAAGCTGTTCAGCCGGCTCAAGGAATTTGCCGAGTTCCAGGCCAAAAAGAACCAGAATGTCGCCATCCTGATCGACGAGGCCCAGAACCTGGACTTCCAGACCCTTGAAAACTACCGGCTGCTCTCCAATATCGAATCAAAATCCGGGAAGCTGGTCCAGATCGTTTTCTCGGGCCAACCGGAGCTGGAAACCAAGCTGAAGGACCACCGCCTGCGGCAGCTTGAGCAGAGGATCAGCCTCCGGCGCTACCTGGCGCCCCTCACTCGGGAAGAGACCCGGGGCTATATTGCCCACCGGTTGGAAATCGCGGGCGGCGAAGGCATCTTCAGCGATGAATGCCTCGAACTCATCTGGGAATACTCGGGCGGCATCCCCCGAAAAATCAACATGCTCTGCGACAACGCCCTGCTCATCGGATACGGCCTCGAGCAGAAAAAGATCACCGCTGAAATCATTCGTGAGGCTCGCGACGACCTGACCCGGAGCCCGTTTACAGACGAGCCGATAATTACGAATGAGGCCCCTCGTCCTGGGACCGCAATATCCCTTGCCCAGCCCAACGGGATTGTCCGGGAAGTCATCTCCCTGAAAAACTGACGATGCCATGCCGACCATTGAGATCCTGAACCCGCTCGGAGTCCGCGGCTGGGACAGGTTGGTCCTCGAGTTCCCCGGATGCACGATATTTCACAGTGCGGCATGGGCCAGGGTGCTTGCGGAATCCTATGGATACGCCCCGCAATATATCACGCTGAAAAAAGGCGGCCGACTTCTTGCAGTATTGCCGGTCATGGAAATCCAAAGCTTCCTGACGGGAAGAAGAGGGGTGTCGCTCCCGTTTTCCGATCTATGCCCCCCGTTGGTCCAGGACCCGTCCTTTCTGGAGCCGTTGATCGAAGCGGCGATATCCCATGGCAAGATCCGGCGATGGAAGCACCTTGACCTGAGAGGAGCAAACCTGCCATCCAGGCCGTTCTGCTCCTATTACGGACACCATCTTGACCTTGCACCAGGGGAGCGAAAACTCTTTTCCGGCCTGAAAAGCAGCCACAAACGGAACATCAAGAAAGCCGAAAACGAGGGTGTCGCGGTCAGCTTCTTCAGGTCCCTTGAATCCGTCAGGTCCTTTAGCCGTCTTAACGGCATGACCCGCAAAAAGCACGGCCTCCCGCCGCAGCCTTTCCGGTTTTTCCGCAAACTCCACGAGCATCTCATTTCAAAAGGGAAGGGCATCGTGGCCCTGGCCGCCCATCGCGGCAAAACCGTTGCCGGCGCCGTCTACCTCAATTTCGGGAAAACCGCCGTGTATAAATACGGCGCCTCCGACCCGGCATGGCTTCACCTGCGGCCCAATAACCTCGTAATGTGGGAGAGCATCCGCCGGTATGCCCGGAAGGGGTTTGATCTCCTGGATTTTGGCCGGACCGACCTGGACCACGACGGCCTGCTCCGGTTTAAACGGGGATGGGGCGGGGAGGAAACGATCCTGCATTACCATCGATTTGATATGGCGACATCCCGGTTTGTTGAATCCGAAACAGGCCCTAAAAATTCCCATACCCTGATGAAAAAAATGCCCGAGCCTGTATTGAGAGGCATTGGGATGATGTTGTACCGTCATATGGGTTAAAATGTCGTAGGGGCGAAAAATTTTTCGCCCCTACGGACGGCCACCATATGCCTGGACGAAAAAAATGGCCCAGCCTGTATTGAGAGGCATCGGGCGAATATTGTACCGACATATGGGTTGAAATGTTGTAGGGGCGAAAAATTTTTCGCCCCTACGGAATTGCGAACACCATACGCATCCAAAATGATCTTTCGAAACATCTATTACACCCTCAAACCCCTCATCCCGCGATCCCTCCAGATCGCGCTGCGGCGCCGGTGGGTCAAGCGAAAGCGAAGGCTGTACAGCCACATCTGGCCCATTGATCCCAAATCCGGGACACCGCCCCAAAACTGGCCGGGCTGGCCGGAACAGAAGCAGTTCTGCCTGGTTCTGTCCCACGATGTCGACACCCAGGCCGGGCATGACAAATGCCTGAAGCTGTTGGCTTTGGAGAAGCGGATGGGGTTCAGATCCTCCTTTAACTTTGTCCCCGAACGATACAAGGTTTCGGAGAAGGTACGCAGGGAGGTCACCGCAAACGGCTTCGAGGTCTGCGTCCACGGATTGAACCACGACGGCAGGCTCTTTTCCTCCAGAAAAATTTTTGACGAACGGGTCATCCGCATCAACGAATACCTCAGGGACTGGGGCGCCGAGGGCTTCACCTCGCCCTCCATGCACCACAACCTCGACTGGATGCACGCCCTCAACATCACCCACGACACCTCTACCTTCGACACCGACCCCTTTGAACCCCAGCCCGATGCCCTGGAAACCGTGTTTCCGCTCTGGATCCAGAATCACCAAGCATCCAAGGGCTATGTGGAACTGCCCTACACTCTGCCCCAGGATCACACCCTCTTCATTATGCTCCAGGAGCCAACCAACACCATCTGGAAACAAAAGCTGGACTGGATTGCGGAAAAAGGGGGGATGGTTCTGTTGAACTCCCATCCGGATTATATGCAGTTTGCGGACGAAAAGCCTCATAGAGAAACCTATCCGGTTCGTTTGTATCAGGATTTTCTGGAGTACATCCAGCAAACCTATGCCGGGAAATACTGGCGTGCCCTGCCCAGGGAAGTGGCAAATTTCTGCGCAAAAAATCTTTCGGGAACATCTCAGGGAACAGAAAGTTTTGTCAACTCTGTTACAAGGAAGGACGTGGATCGCTCACATTCAGCATCTCCTAAGAAGGCATGTATGTTGGTATATTCGTTTTACGAGCAGGACAATCGCGTAAAACGATATGCGGAGTCATTGGTAAAAGAGGGATTCGATGTTGATGTGATCAGCCTGAGGACGGATGATCAGCCTTCTTTCGCGTCTGTGAATGGAGTGAATGTTCATAGGATTCAAAAACGAATCAGAAATGAAAGGTCAAAAATTTCATATTTGGTGAAATTGCTATCCTTTTTTTTCAAGTCGTTTATCTATGTTACCTGCAAGCATGTAACATCAAAATATCAGATCATTCACGTTCACTCGGTGCCGGATTTTGAGGTGTTCGCGGCATTTATCCCCAAGCTGCTGGGGGCAAAGATCATTCTGGATATTCACGATATCGTGCCGGAGTTTTATGCCGGCAAGTTCGGCGCAGCCAAGGATTCCATCCTTGTAAAATGCCTCGTCTTTGTCGAAAAGATGTCCTGCCGGTTCGCGGATCATGTCATCATATCCAATGACCTGTGGTTTCGTAAGATTACCCGTCGGTCGGTTTGCGACGGCAAATGTACGGCGATCCTGAATTTCGCGGACCAGGCGATATTTCACCGGAATGGTGCGAAAAAATCGGCGAGAAATGGTTTTGTCATGCTTTATCCCGGATCACTGAATTGGCACCAGGGATTGGATATTGCCGTCAAGGCCTTCAGCCGCATCGCAGATAAAGCGCCGGGGATGGAATTTCACATTTATGGGGATGGCCCCATGAAGCCGACGCTGAAACAACTGATTCAAGACTTGAACTTGGCAGGCAGGGTCAATCTCTTTGACAGCATCCCAATTGAAAAAATAGCTGAAAGCATGAAAAATTCGGATCTTGGCATCATTCCAAAACGAAACGATCCCTTTGGCGGAGAAGCCTTCAGCACCAAGACCCTGGAGTTTATGTCCTGCGGGGTGCCGATTATCCTGTCTAGAACAAAGATTGACCAATACTATTTTAACGAAAATATCGTAAAATTTTTCGAGCCTGAAAATGAGGATGACCTGGCGGCGGCAATTCTCTACCTACATAAAAATAAAGATGAACGAGAATTGCTTGCGAAAAATGCCTACCAATTTATGGAAACGAACACGTGGGAAATGAAAAAGCACATTTATTTGGATATCATCGATAATTTGTTGTACATACACGTGATTCCTAAGTTTTGAAAGAATTTGAATACTGAATCATATCAAAATGTTTAGATTAGATCGCTTTCTAACGCTTTATCTGGCAATGCCCATCATCAGAAAATGGAATATTTCAAATAAAAAGCATATTCCGATATTGATGTACCACAGTATTTCAGATGATTCGTTAAATCAAAATACACACCCCTACTATGATATTGTAACAACTCCAAAAGTATTCGATCTGCATTTACGGATTTTATCCGAAAAAGGGTATCAGGTCGTAAATCTTGAAAATCTGCCGGCGATTATAGACGACTGGCCTTCATCAGGAAAGATAGCTGTAATAACCTTTGATGATGGATATCGAGATTTTTATCTCAACGCATACCCCATATTAAAAAAATACAACTTTACGTCAGATGTATTTTTACCCACCGATTTTATCGGTGAGTCTCGACGCCGATTCACTTCAAGAGAGTGTCTGAATTGGAATGAAGTTAAAATGCTAAGAGATGATGGTATCTGTTTCGGTTCTCATTCAGCAAGTCATTCCAAGATGGTAAATTTAAAAAGGCGGCAAATTGAATATGAATTGCATATATCCAAAGCGATCATTGAGGATAAAACGGGTAAACCGGTGCTTACTTTTTCCTATCCCTATGCATTCCCTGAACAATATGCTGACTATACCTACACATTAAAAGAATTGTTGATAAATAATGGGTATCAAACATGCGTGACAACTATGATTGGAACAACTTGTCTTGAAGATGATATATACTTTCTGAAAAGAATTCCTGTTAATCGGCATGATAACGCATCTATGTTTAGAGCCAAAACAGAAGGTGGATATAATTGGGTTTATAGTTTGCAATTACTATGGAAAATGGTATTTGCCAATAGAAAAGGATAGACAATTTATGGGTGCAACCACAGGGGGCTCATCTATAAGGTATGTTATCGTTTCTCCTGTTAAAGATGAAGAAAAGTATATTTCGCTTACGCTGCAATCTGTCATCAATCAGAGTATAAAGCCGGTATTGTGGATTATTGTGGACGACGGCTCAATCGACAAAACATCGGAAATCATAAACGGCTTTCTTGCAGCGAATACCTTTATACGCTATGAACGTAACCCGAAAGCAGGTGAGCGAAAACTCGCATTTGCTGAAATTCAGGCCTTCAATAGGGGGTGCAGGCTCATCGACTCCACCGATTATGATTTTATTGTCAAACTTGACTGCGACCTGAGCTTTGATACGAATTACTTCGAACAGTTGCTTGAAAAGTTCAGGATGGATGAAAAACTCGGGATTGCTTCGGGAGTATATCTTGAGCCTAATCGGTCTGGCATTTGGCAAGAGGTGATTATGCCGTCATATCATGCTGCCGGTGCCTCGAAGGTTGTGCGAAAGGAATGCTTTGAGCAAATTGGCGGCTTTATTCCAGCTCCGGGCTGGGATACCGTGGATGAAATTCGTGCTATGAGCAGGGGGTGGAGGACAACCCATTTCAGCAATCTCAAGATGTACCATCACAAGCCTGAAGGCTCAAGTATTGGCGTTTTTAAGAACAGTTTTATGCAGGGAGAAGCGTACTACAGAAGTGGCGGGAGTCTTCTTTTTTTTGTTTTCAAGGCGATTCGCCGTTTCCTCACTTTTCCTTTTATGGCCGGCGGGTTCGGTTTGATTTGGGGCTATTTGAAAGCAGTATTGGATAAAAAACCACCGTTGGTAAAAGAGCCTGAAGCTCGTTATTACAATGCACAATTGCTGAAACGGCTAAAAGCTAAAGCAAAATCTTTTTTCAAAAAAACCCTAACGTTGCATAAATAACTCGTACTTGCTCTACGCCGCTTTCTGCAGCACTTCAATGAAGTGCAGGAGATCCTCTCGCACTGCTTTGTTGGCGCTCATGACAAGCATCAATTTTCCTTGCGGACGGATGAGGCGGCCTGCTCTTTGAATGAACCGGTGACGTATCGAATCCAGTTTTTGGAATTTCCAGGCTGACGGACGTTTCGCAAGCGTGCGACCAGCAGCAGGGTGAGCCAGCATTTGCATTTCCCTCGTCAGGTTATGCGCCATCATGGACGATACCGTAAAGACCTGGTTTATGGTTACCCCCAAAGTCAAGACAAAAAATAGGCAAATTTAAGCTCTGTTGAAATCCGGTGATGTCACCATTTCATTGACAATGCGCTGGGTAGGCCAACAGTTCGGCAAAACTTCAGGGATGATCGACCACACTTGCTTCCATAGCCGGGGTCGTGGCACGGAAAACCCGATCCTGGCCGCGACTGAGCGTTTCATGGGGTCGGATCAAATTATAACACGCCACGCAGATGGCAAACTTGGCCTTGAGCCAACGCATCGAGCGGGCAGCCGTGGGCGATTTGCGCGTAAGATGGGCATCCCACAGTCGCCAATCCAAATTCAGAGCTCTTGACCCCAAGCAAATAAACAATTGAATTTACTTGATCAGGGTAGAAATATATGGTATTTATGAATGCAACAATATGGAGGCTCGAAGATGCTTCAAAGTTGCATTCCATTTCTCCCAGAGGGTGCTCAGATCATCAACGATCATGTGGCGTTGTATCGGCACG
>NZ_JBGSQX010000024.1:0-13465 GCF_041737845.1 Desulfococcus sp. | reverse complement strand
CGCATTCCGAAAGCACCCGCGCGGGCCGAAAAAACCGCAGCCAAAGCGAAAAAGCTGCAAGAAGACGCCACATGTCTCCACCGCTAAAATTATCGCTAACAGGAAGAAAACGAATTAGAAACGCCACCTTTAAAGGGCTGCTCCCTTCAACCCCATGTTTTCCCCCGTCTGGAAGATTTTCTTTAGCCGGATTTTAGCGGAATTATCACTATTTGTTCTTTTAAAAAAAAAGGGTGGCCGCCGTTGCTATGGCCGTTATTATGCCTGTAATAATAAGAACATACTTAAATATCGTGTCGAGCCTGTCTCTTTTCCGCTGGTCAATTATTTTGTGGAGCTCATCAATCCCTTTTTGGCTAAGGATTTTCTTCCATTTACATAATGCTCGTTATGCTCAAGAAATAATTTTTTACCTTCAAAATCAGAATGGGGTATTTTGTATTTATCAACTTTCTTCATTAAATTTTCTGTTTTTAAAAAATTTATTTCAGCATCGCATTCCATGTTCTCATATTTTATTGCATCCCTAAGAGCATCCTTGTCGAAGGCGCCCACCTTTTTCTTTAATTCCACATCAAGAACCAGCGATGAAGCTTTGCGTTTTTCTTCCCACTCAGAAATTTTTTTGTTCATTTTTACCCACTCTTGCCTATCTTTAAAAAAGGAAAGCATAATCACCGGAAGCATTACCTGATTCTCCAAAAGAAGGTTAATGTATTTTTCTCTCTAAATGATACGTGCGATTTCCTCATGCCTTGGGGTTTCTGGTTGGATTAAAAAGAGAATATTTTCATTTGAGCTTAACTGTTGAGAAACAGATAATGCTCCCCTCCTAAGATGGCTGTTCCCCCGCCTTTTCCAGAATCAAGGATTTGTGCGAAGGGGCAAGATAAAATCCAAGTTGCGCCAACTGATCCAGATACGGTTTAATTTCCTGGATAACCCCTTTCCTCTTGGCGGTAATCAATATTCCCGCCGTTCCAGTGAGCTTGACGCCTAGACTGCGCGCTGTTCTTCTGGCGAGAAGATCGTCCAGAACAATCAAGCATCCCGGATTTTCCAAGCCATGTAAAATGACAGCGGTCTCTCCATTGCCCAAATCACGGGCCAGCTTGATCGCGGAAATCGGTTGAGGCGGTAATATTTTTATAAATTCTAAGTCTTGCAAATCAGGAAGATGGACCCCTTCAAGTTTTCCACCATCCAACTCTTCAACGACTTCGGCAGGGACATAAATTCTTGAAAAAAGACTTTCAAGAACGTCGAGGAGTCCGAGCTGATGCAAGTATTGAAGAGGCGAAGTGTTAAGAATCACCATTGGATGCATTCAGAATATCCTCCTCAATCGACTCCTCGTCAATCGGAAAAGCGGACAGCCCATATCTGCTCATTTCAATAAGAAAACGCGGCTTGGACATCCCAAGCCATTGCGCGGCCCTTCCGGTGGATATGCGGCCGGCTTCCGTTAATTTTGCCGCCAGAAGAAATTTGATCTCTTTTTCCGGCTCGGTATAGCCAAACGACACTTCCTTGAAAAAGGCTTCCGGCACATCGATTGTTATTAGCATGACGCCCTCCTTCCGGAACTCAACGACATATCCCTGATTCGAAACATTTCCAAGCCCCTATGATCAGCCATTCAACCCGTTTCCCCGCCCTCATGCCCATCATATCATCTTCATTGTCGGAATTCATTCCGAGGCGGAAAGCTTCCCCAACAAACTGTTATTGATGACGATAATTACGGCCTTTGATCTCAGTTCCTCGACAGGGTCTATTTTTTCGGGGTTCATATGTTTTTCAGACCTCCTCTGTCGTCAGTTTCTTTCTAGTTGCGGCGGATGCCATTGACGAAAGGCTTCCAGGGGTTTCCCCATCTTCCGGGCATCTTCCGTGATGAGAGCCTCGTAATGTTCCCCCATACACGGCAGGGCTCCCGGTCCGGAAGGCGATCCTTGATGTATTCCAGCGCCTCTCGCTCCCATGCGTATTCCGACCGCGTAACGGCCTTCCACCGTACTCTGGTGATTCCCATGGCGAAACGATGTTTTCATATTTTTTTCCCGCTGATTTAGCTCGTTACGATGCGGCATCTTATGGCTTTCTTCCTTGGGTGTCAAATAGTTCATAAGCGGCATGGCATCCAGGCACGATATCGATTTTCCGGCTGCAGAACAGGCTGAATCGAACCAGATGAGCCTCATCGATATCGGCAGGACCGCCCCGCAGGCAGGCCGACGACCTTCCCATAGAAGAGATCGCCAACGCAGCCAAGCACCTTCTTGATCATGATACGAGCGCTCCCATGGACGAGCTGGTTCACGAGATCGCGCGCCTTTTCGGATTCCAGCGCGTCGGGAGTGCAGTAGATGGGCGAATCCGTCAGGGAATTGACCGTCTTGTGGGGCAGGGCGCAGTGCGGTTGCAGGAAGGCATGGTCACCTTGTCGCGCCAGGGCTATCATGTGGGGAGGTTTGATGTGCCGTCCGAGCTTCCTGCCAAAGCAGAAAAAAGATATCGCACGACAGCACCGCCGCAAACACACGTGTTCCTATGACGTAGCACGAGAGGGCAATCCAAAACAGCCAGGAGGTTACCCGATATTTCACGAATCGGTTTGAAATCTTAGAATTCCCTACAAACCGAAAGCAGCTTCCCGGCAGGTTTCGACGAAGTGTTTTCGGACCTGACCCGAACCAACTTGCTTGGAGAGGATCCGGTAGTTTTGCTGTTCATAACGGATGCGACCTGCAATGAGGGCCGGATGGATTTTCAGTTCTTCAGAGAGCTTGCGAACCGCATCCGGCGTCACTACTCCCACGGTGGGTCTCTTTTCCCATACATTATTGGGAATCAAGCCTGCTTTGGCCATTTCATCGGCCTCCTTTTCGGTTTTATCCTCGGTTTCCACATCGTGCCCGCGAAGGTCCAGATCATCGACGATGATCCGGTCGGATGCCGAAAGGTGCTTTGCCACATGGCCGAGTTCATGGAGCAGGCAGAACCAGAAATTGTCGAGACGATCATGCCGCAGGGTCAATCCGATGACCGGGGTGCCATCAGGCAGGAGCAAGGCGGCGCCGTCCAGGTAGGTCTTGGGGAGGTGAGAGACAACGATCAGGTGGATTCCCTGCTTTTCCAGATATTCTTTGGCCAGCAGGGGGCCGTTTTCAAAATAGCTCAGCCGGGCGATGTCCTGGAAAATGGCCGGCTTGATCGAGCCCCTGAGATATTTGACGGGGAGCGGATTTTCGCGTGCAAGAGTCAACACCCGCAGGCACCAGGCGGTGAGGGCATAGGGATCGGTTTTCGCATTGTAGCGCCCCCCCTTTCCCTGACGCAAAAATACGGCGGAAAGGGTTTCCGGCCCGCCGGCCCGGGCGATAAAATCACGCATCCGTTCTTCGGCAGCCTCCGTTGGATCCCCTGCCTTTTTGGATAGCCAGCAACGCTTCGCCATCTCAACGATGGGAAACCTGGTCCAATCCATGTCCCGCATATCTTCAGGAAACGTGGCGCCCGGTTCTTTCAGCAGCACCTCGGCCGATATGCCCAAGCCCCGATTGAGCGCCCGCATCATGGCCAGGGTCAATGGGCGCTTACCATGGAGAACCTCGGATACCTTGCTTTTGGACCCGAGATAGGGAACCATATCCTTTTGCGTAAGACCGAGCTGTTCCATCCGGAATTTGATCGCCTCGATGGGATTCGGGGGGTTGATGGGAAAATGCTTGGTTTCATACATTTCGACAAGGGCGGTCAGCAATTCCAGTTCATCCATCTCAGGGGTGCCCGCCGCTGCATCCATGAGGTCTTCAATGCGGGATAATGCCTTGTCGTAATCTTCTTCGGTTTTTATCAGGCGGTTGATCATGTCAAATTACCTCCGCATCAATTCTATCGTATGCCTTGTGGGTTCCGATAAACCGCACAAACACGGTTTTCGAATCATAGTTGATTCTGACCACCAGTCGATATTTGTTGCCTGCAATATTGAAAACGATCCGGTTGTCTTTGAGGATGCTGGCGGAACGATACTGCTCTTTGATTTCAGCCGGTGATCCCCATTGGGCATTGTTAGCTTCATAAAACCATGCATCCAACGGCCCCTTGGCATCCTGATACCCTGGCTGGCTGTGAAAGTCGATCAACGTTTTTCGCTTGATGATGTGCATAATTTAATGGGTTCCCTGAAACTTGTCAATATAAATGTTCCCTATTTGGGAACTAAATTTATACCAAAAATATTCAATAGAAAATGAGATATTTCGAATAAAAATATTTTCGGACACAGTTGCCCCTTTCCCCACAAAAAAAGGAGCCGGCCGAAACGGCTGACTCCTTGATTTCATGGTGCCTAGGGCGAGAATCGAACTCGCACGGGGACTAAGCCCCAAGGGATTTTAAGTCCCTTGCGTCTACCTGTTCCGCCACCCAGGCTGAAGGCTGCCCGGCCTTGATCCGCGGGCATTTTTGAGGTAGGTGTCCTATAGTTCAAGTTCTGTAATAATGCAAGAAAAAAGGCCGTTAGATCAGGGCTTGGGGCCAGAGGGCATGCCCGCGGGCGGTCAGGACCGGTTTCGGGAGATCAGGCTTTCGGTCCGGTAGCTTTCCCGGAGTTTCTGCTGTATTTCGAGGGCGGACGCCATACTCCGGTAGGGGCCCAGAAACACGCGGTGCCACACCCCCCGTTCATCCCGGCTCTTACGGATGAATGCCGGAAAACCGTCCTGCCTGAACCGTCCCTCGACGGCGGCGGCCCGGTCCCTGCTGGAAAAGGCGCCCACCTGGAGGATATAGGCCGTGGAAGGGTTCCGGATGACGGACCTGGGCGTGGGAATGCGGTGGACCAGGTATCTGCAGGCCTCGTCGATGGCGTGGAGCTTGACTGTATCCCGGAGGTTGAGCCCGGATCTCAGGGTGATCATGGGCACGTCGAAGAAGGTGAGGGGCAGCCCCCCGTCATGAATGCGGGCGGTGTAGCGGTCGGTCCAGATGATCTCGGCGGTGCGGGCATCCCAGATCTGGAGGGAGAGCCCGATGTTCATGGAGGAATATAAGCCGGCATATATCTTCTGAAATTCATAGACATTGCCGAACACCACCGCATCGCAGCCCAGGACCCGGCCCAACGCTTTGACCGGCGTCCGGGAGATCACCTTGGGATCGCCCATGCGATGGCGCCTCAGGGTTTCGTCGATGACATACAGCTCCATGTCGTCAAACGGCAGGACGCTCATGTGGCCGTAAAATTCGATCCGCATGCTTTCGGCGAGCCCCGGGGTACCGGTGAGATCGGTAAAGGGCAGGACGGCCACGGACCTCGGGTAGTCCCCCTGGCGGTTCGGATGGAGGGCGTTGGGCGCCCTCTCCGGATCCTGGGCGCACCCGCCGTGGGAAAACAGCACCCCGAACGCCGCCAGAAGAAGCACGGGCCATCGCCATGGCGGTATGCGGCCGCTATTGATCCCAATTCGGGCCATCGGGGTCCTCGCCGGTTGCGGTAAAGGGCGGCGACTTTCCGCGAAAACGCGGCGGCGCCTCGCGGAAAGTCGCAGCGGTTTCGATCAGCAGCATTCCACGCCTGTGTAATTTTCCGGGGTGATCTTGAGCAGTTCTTCCTTCACCGCCGGGGAGACATCCAGCGCGGCGATGAAAAGGGCGATGGTCTGCTGATCGATCTCCCGGTGGGTCCGGGTCAACTGGAGCAGGGCCTCGTAAGGGTCGGGATAGGATTCCCGCCGCAAAATGGTCTGAACGGCCTCGGCCACCACCGCCCAGTTTTTCTGGAGGTCGGCCCTGAGCTTTTCCTCGTTCAGGATCAGCCTGTCGATGCCCCTGAGGATCGATCGGTAGGCGATCAGGGAATGGGCCATGGGGACGCCGATGTTCCGGGTGACGGTGGAGTCGGTGAGGTCCCGCTGGAGCCGCGATATGGGCAGCTTGGCAGAGAGGTGCGTAAACAGGGCGTTGGCGATGCCCAGGTTGCCCTCTGAATTCTCGAAATCGATGGGGTTGACCTTGTGGGGCATGGCGGAGGAGCCGATCTCCCCGTCCTTGATCCGCTGTTTGAAATAGTCCATGGAGATGTAGGTCCACATGTCCCGATCGAGATCAATCAGGATGGTGTTGATGCGCCTGAGGCCGTCGAAAAAGGCGGCCATGTTGTCGTAGTGTTCGATCTGGGTGGTGATCCGGGAGCGGCTCAGCTCCAGGACGTTGTCTACGAAGTCATCCGCGAAGGCGATCCAGTCGATATGGGGGTAGGCCACATGATGGGCATTGAAATTCCCCGTGGCGCCGCCGAATTTGGCGGAAAAAGGCACCTGCTCGATCAGCGCGAGCTGCCGGTCGATGCGCTCCACGAACACGCAGACCTCCTTGCCCAGGCGGGTCGGGGAAGCCGGCTGGCCGTGGGTCCGGGCCAGCATGGGCACGGCCTTCCACGCCTCGGCTTTCTCGTACAGCAGGTTCCGGATCTCCAGGAGGAGGGGTTTCAGCACGTCCTCCCAGGCCTCTTTCAGGGAGAGGGGAACGGCCGTGTTGTTGATGTCCTGGGAGGTGAGGCCGAAATGAATGAACTCCTTGTAGGCCGAAAGCGACAGCGCCTCGAATTTCTCCTTCAGAAAATACTCGACCGCCTTCACGTCATGGTTGGTCGTCTTCTCGATCTCCTTGATTCTCCGGGCGTCTTCCGGGGTGAACTCCCGGCAGATTCGCCGGAGCTGCTTCAACTGGCCGGGGTCGATGCTTTTCAGCGGGGGCAGCGGGATGTCGCACAGGGCAATGAAATATTCCACCTCCACCCGGACCCGATACCGGATCAGCGCCCCTTCTGAAAAATAGTCGCCCAGGCGGTCGGTGGTTTTTCGGTATCTGCCGTCCACCGGCGAGATGGCATTCAGGCTGGACAGTTCCATATCTTTTTCCTTTTCGGTTGGCGGTGGTTCCGCACGCGGTCAGTCGGTTCGGAGAGGATGCGATGCAAGGACAAGACAGAGCGGTCATGCGGGCGGACACCCATCATCACCTTTTTTCTTTTATAGGGAAACGACGGGTCGGTGTCAAGCAAGGGAATCTTGTATTCACGCCCCGGTTTTGCTATAAGTCGCCTGTATCGGTTAAATTTCCCGTCAACGGCGGAGGGGCCAGCCATGAAGATCCTGAACGTTCGCATCAAAAATATCAATTCTCTTGCGGGAGAACACGAAATCGAGTTCGACAAGCCTCCGCTGAACGAAGTGGGCATCTTTGCCATTACAGGCCCCAACGGCTCGGGAAAGACCACGATCCTCGATGCGATCTGCCTTGCCCTCTACGGCCAGACGCCCCGATTCAGGGCCCAGAGCGAAGAGGTGATGAACAAGCGGTCCGCGGAATGCGAAGCCGAGGTCACCTTCACCCTGGATCATCACCGGTACCGCTCCCTGTGGTCCGCCCGGCGCGCCGGCGGGGCCGTTCATACCCGGATGCAGCTTGTTGAAATCGACGGCGGGGAGACGGTGCTCAAGGAGACGGTCAACTCGGTCCGCGAGGAGATCGGGCGCCTCACGGGCCTCGATTTCAAGCGGTTTTCCCGATCCGTCCTCCTGCCCCAGGGGGAATTCGCAGCGTTCCTCCACGCCCTCTCCAGCGAGCGGGTCGACGTGATCGACAAGATCGTCGGGAAGGAGGCGTACGAGGAGCACTGTGCGGCCATCCTGAAAGCCGCCCGGGCTGAAAACGACCACCGCATCGCCCATGAGGAGGCCCTGGCCGGGATGCCCGCCCCGGAACGGGACGCCCTGCTTCAGGAGGCGATCGAAACGACGGAGAAGGCCTACCTCGCAACCTCGGCGGACCTCGATGCGCTGAAAAACGAGAGGGACCTGATCCGACGCCGGGACCGCGACAAGCAGGCCTATCAGGAAGGCCAGATCGCCCTCAGCGCGGCCCTCGCCCGGAAAGAGGCCATGCGGGACGAGATCCGCCGGCTGGAACGGGCCAAGGCCGCCGACGCCTTCGATGCGGACCTGATGGAATATGAAACCCAGGCCGCGGTCATGGCGGACCGGGAGGCCCGGCTCGCGGCCCTGAAGGCGTCCATCGAAGCCCATGAGCATGAACTTGCCGAGCTGTCGGAGCGGGAGACGGCGTGCCGGGAGGCCCTTGCCCGGGCCGAGGCGGAGCAGGCCGCCGATGCCGGGGATTTCGAGGCGGCCGTCGCAGCGGACCGGGAGATCAACGCCGAAGCCGAAGCCTTCCGCAGTAAGGTCGACCGCTATGAGGCGATCGAGCGGGAGCAGCAGGAAAACCTCCAGGCCCAGGCAACGGTCAAGGATGACATCGCGCGGAATGCGTCCGAGCGGGCCGCGGAGGAGAAATGGCTGGAACAGCACCGGGCTTTTGAAAACCTGAAGGCGGCCCTTCCGGGAATCCAGGAGAACGCGGCCCGGTTGAAATCCGTCCGGGAAACGATCGCAAGCCAGGATGCCCGGCGGCGGGAATCCCTGCAGCGGGTGGAATCGGCCCGGGCCTTCCTCGACAAGGCCCGGAGCGCCCATGCCAAGAGCCTTGGAAAAGTGGAGACCCTCCAAACCCGCAGAGCCGGCCAGGAAGAGACTGCCGCCGCGATCCTGGCCGACATTTCCGCAGAAGATTTTGAATCGGGGGTTCAGCAGAACATTCGGCGGCTCAAGGCCTGCAAGCAGCTGCTCAAGGCGGCCAAGGGATATCGAAAACAGGTCGCCGGAAACGGGGGGTCCCTCGACGAGACGCTCCGCCTGAAGGAAGAAGATCTTGTCCGGCTCGATGAATCCTTCGAAGCCAAGCAGACGGCGATGGTGCATTTTGAAAGGAAGATCAAATTCGACGAGGAGCGGTCCCTTCTGAAATCCGGGGCGCCCTGCCCCCTCTGCGGCTCCCTCGACCATCCCTACAGTGCCGAACCGACGGACGCGAAAAACGCCCGGAAGATCCTCAAGGGCATGAAAAAGGAGCTGAAGGCGCTCCTCAAGGCCCGTAACCAGATCATCGACCGCATCAAGGATCTGCAGAAGCGCCTGGCACGGATCGAAGAGTACAGGGCGGCATGGGAGACGCTCTGCCAGGACGCCGGCGGCGCCTGGCCCATCGGCGACGTCGATGCCGTGCGGCAGGCTCTCCGGGAGATCCGGCAGGAGGTTCGCAGCGGGAAGAAGGCGCTCCGGATCGTCAGGCGCCACGAGGGGAAGTCCCGCAGGATGGCCCACGCCGTGGAGAGCGCCGCGGAAAAGCTCCAGGAGCGCCAGGCCGTTCTGAGTGAAAAGGAGGGCGAGGTCACCCTCCATCGGAAGCTTCTTGCGGCCATCGAACAGGAGGCGGCGGAAACGGCGGGGCAGGAGGCCGCGTTTGCGTCGGCGCTGATGCAGGCCGTCGACCCCTTCGGCGAAAAGGTCCCCGGCCCCGGCGCTGAGGATGACTTCCTTCTGAAGATCACCGTGAGGGCCGAGACCTTCCGGACGCGGCGGGAGGGACTGATCCGCCTTGCCCAGGAGGGCGACCGCCTCGTGGATCGGGCCGCGCGCCTGCCGGAGGAACTCAAGGCCCTCAAATCCGAGTCCGAAGCCCTCGAAGGCCCGATCGAGGCATCCCAGAAACGCCTCGGCAACCTGCGTGCGGCGCGGGAAGCCAGGTTCGGGACGGAGGACCCCATCCGCAGGCAGCAGGCCGCAGCCGACAGGATCGCGGCCCTCGCCGCCGAACAGGAGCGGATTCGCAGCGGGACCGAAGCGTCGGCATCGGCGCTTTCCGAGGATAGAAAAGCGCTGGCCGAGGCGGCGGAGGCGTTCGGGCGCGCCAAAACCGCCCATGACACCCTTGACCGGCTCCTCAAAAACAAGGTCATCGCCGTTTCCGTGTTCCGAAGCGTGGACGACGTCCGGGAAAGCTTCATTACCGCTGAAGAGAAGGCCATCCTGGAGGCCCATGTCCGCCGGGTGGAAGAGGAGATCGCCGCCTCCAGGAATACCCTCGAAAAACTGAAGATTTCATCCGGCGCCCCGGGGACCGCGCGGTCCGCCGCGGAGGTCGAACTCGCCATCGAGGATGCGGAAAAACAGGCAGGTCTGCTCAGGGATGACCTGGACCGCCTGACGGAAAGGGATGCGGCGGCCCAGCGCGCCAGGACAATGTACAGGGAGGCAGAGACCCTGCTGGAGGAGCTGCGGAAGCGCTGCGATCGGCTGAACGCAATGAAGACGGCCCTTGAATCCGGGGACGACGCTCGGATCCGCAGGGGGTTTCATGAGGAGATGTTCCGAAAGCTTCTCGAAAAGACCGGAGGCTACGTCGGGATGCTGAACGACGGGCGGTACAGAATCTGCCAGTCGGAAAAGGATCCCTTCGGCCTCGAGGTCGAGACGGCCTCGGACGGGGAGCCGGCCCGTCGGCCCGTGGAAGGCCTGTCGGGCGGGGAGACCTTTTTGATCAGCCTCTCCATGGCGCTTGCCCTCTCCGACCTGACCGAAGGCGGCCGAAAGATCCAGTCCCTGTTTATCGACGAGGGCTTCGGATACCTAGACGACGAGAACCTGACGCAGGTGATCAACACCTTGAACGACCACCTCAAGGCCAATGGAAAACGGGTGGGGGTGATCTCCCATGTGAGCCGCCTGGACCGGGAGTTCCAGACCAAGATCCAGGTCATCCCCGGGATCGGCGGAACCACCCGGCTCGAGGTGCTGCCCAAGGAGAGGCCGCCCCACGCCGGATGACGCGGCCCGCAAGACCGTCAGGATCGAGGTGCGGGCGCCCGCCGAGCCTGACGGGGGCTACCGGTCCATCACATCGGCCGTGCCGGTCTCCTCCAGGTTCATCTGCCGGGAATGCCAGATGTTGTTTTCGGACATGTATTCGCTCAGGTTTTTTCCCGTGAGCGAGGTATACATCTGAAGGTCTTCAAAGGCCTGATCGATATTTCCCATCATCGAGAGCAGGGTGGAGCGGCTGTAGTATGCCGCGCCGTATTCGGGGTCGAAGCGAATGGCCTCGTTGAAATCCGCCACCGCCCGGTCGAGATCCCCCAGTTTTTCGTAGGTGAGCCCCCGCAAATGGTAGGACCTGGCATGGCCCGGGGCGAGTTCAACCGCATGGTTGAAGTCTTCGAGGGCGTCCCGGACCCGCTCCATCCGGAGATAGGCCACCCCTCGGCTGGAATAGGCCAGCCGGTGGCGGGGGTCTTGGGCGATGACCGCGGTGAACGCTTCAATGGACCTGCTGATATGGTTTTCGACGAAGTCTTTGACCCCGCGATCGAATGTTTCGTTGATGTCGAACTCGGACATGGTGCACCTCCGTGCATGCTGTTTCAAGGGTGGGCCGCTGAAAGTTTGCAAATGCCATACCCTTTATGGCAAAAACCTTCAGCGCTGGTGAAAACTACCGCAGTTCGTACGTTTTGCTTACAAGGTGAACCTATTCACCGGCCATTGGCTTGTCAACGGGTCTCACCTGCGTCCCGGCGAAACGGGTATTGAAATGGAAGCCCTGATCTGGTAAGTCTCCGCCATGACATCCACATCTCCACAGCACCGGTTGATTCTGGCCTCCCAGTCCCCCCGCCGCAAATACCTCCTGCAGAAGGCGGGGCTCGTTTTCCAGGTGATCCCCAGCAGTGTCGACGAAGGTGCCGTCCCGCTGAGCGACCCGGCCGCCTACGTCAAAACCCTGGCCCGGGCCAAGGCCCTGGATGTAGCCGCCCGGCACCCGGACGCCTGGGTCATCGGGGCCGACACCATCGTCCTTATCGACGGCGCCATTCTGGGAAAACCCGGGTCGAAGCACGAGGCAAGGGAGATGCTCCGGCATCTCAGCGGCCAGACCCATCAGGTCTACACCGGCTATGCCCTCTGCCGCCATGCCCCCGCCCGCATGATCACCGACGCCGTGAAGACCGACGTCCTGTTCAAGACCCTTTCCGAAACGGAGATCGAATGGTACATCCGGACAGGAGAGCCCTTTGACAAGGCCGGGGCCTACGCCATCCAGGGGCTGGGAACGTTTCTGGTGCGGAGCATCCACGGCTCCTACACCAACGTTGTCGGCCTTCCGGTGTGCGAGGTCATCGAGGCCCTGATGCGCGAAAGCGTGATCACCCTGGGCGAGGCCCCATCCTGAAACAGACAACATCCGGAAGGTGACGGACACGATGGCGGACAGCCAAATTCTCGTCCACATGTGCTGCGCCCCGTGCAGCATCTACCCGGTCAAGGTTCTTCGGGCCGAGGGGCTCTCGGTCATGGGGTTTTTCTACCGGCACAACATCCACCCCTATACCGAGTGCATGAAGCGCGAGCAGGCTCTCGACCGGTATGCCGAGACGGAAGACTTCAAGGTGCTCCGCCAGAAGGACTATGATCTGAAAACCTTCCTGCAGCATGTCGTTTACCGGGAGGCGGACCGATGCCGCTACTGCTACCACGACCGCCTGAAGAGCACGGCCCTTCTGGCCAGGCGGGGGCATTTTGATTGTTTCACCAGCACCCTGCTCTACAGCAGGCACCAGAACCACGAACTGATCCGCGAGATGGGCGAATCCCTCGGTAAATCCGTGGGCGTGCCCTTCTATTACCGGGATTTCCGGGAGGGGTGGAAAGAGGGGATAGAGACCTCGAAGCGCCTTAGGATCTACCGCCAGCAATACTGCGGGTGCATCTACAGCGAGGTGGAGCGCTACCTCGGAAAGGGGGCCCTGAGAATCACGCCGGAAGGCTGAAATGCCGGCTGGTGTTCAGATTGTCGGGCAGCCGCTCGGGCGGGCCGTCCACGACGATGAACCGGGCCGGACGGCCTGCCCGGATCTCCCGGCCATCGTCAAGCCCCAGCAACTCCCCGCCGACGCCGGTCGAGCAGGCGACGGCCGCCTCGATGGGAAAGCCCGCCGCCACGAAAATGGCAAGCTCCTCCCCCACGGACCTGCCGTGATGCACCCCCAGGCTCCCGGCGTCGGTGCCCAAGGCGATCCTGACCCCCAGCTCCCGCGCCCGGCGGATCTGCCCCACCTGGTGATCGAAGTTGCGCCTTGCGATCTCCGCCTCCGGGGCGTCCTGCGGCAGCATCCGGGAATAGGCCTTCATGGTCACCGCCGTCGGCACCCAGACGGTGCCCGCATCGGCCATCCGCCGGAGGTTCTCCTCCCCCATGAAAAATCCGTGCTCCACGGAGTCGCACCCGGCCTGCACCGCGATGGCCACCGGGCTTGCGCCGTTGCAGTGGACCATGACCCTGAGCCCCCGGCCGTGGGCGGCCGCAACCGCCGCCCGGAGCTCCGCCGGCGTGAACTGGGGCGCGGTCTCCTTCCCGAAGTGTTTGAGGCTGTTCAATCCGGAATGGACGATCTTGACGTGGTCGACCGGGTCCGTCACGGCCAGGACGGCATCAGCGAGGCTTTGGCCGGGCAGGGGAGGGCGGCCGATGAGCCGGCCGTAGCGCCCCGGCGCGCGAAAGG
>NZ_JBGSQX010000150.1:0-19473 GCF_041737845.1 Desulfococcus sp. | reverse complement strand
CCACCCCGTCACCGGCGCCGGGATCGCCGCCGCGGTCGTCTGCGGCGGGATGGCGGGCAAATGGGCCGCCCGGGCCGTCGAAAAGGATGATGCCGGGGTGCTCACCCGCTATGATGAAGCTTGGCAGGATTTCTACGGGGGCGCCCTCGACCGGGCCTACCGGCGCCGCCGGGCCATGGAATCCGGCTGGGGGGATTTTTCACGCACGGTCCGGTTGTGCTGGATCGCCTTTCGGGACTATTATGCATAGGGCCGAATCTATTGCCGAGCGATTGCGGGCGGCCCGGGAGCTTTCCTGGCGGCATCTGGGCAAGACCATCGAATTTTACCTGCCGGGCATGTTCATTCAGGACGGCGTCCGGGGAAGATACCCGGTGCTGTCGATCACCGGCGGCGAATGCGCCCTGGGGTGCGATCATTGCCGGGGCGCGCTTCTGGGCCAGATGGTTCACGTCAGCTCCCCCGATCAGCTCGTGGCCCGTTGCCGCCGGCTGGCGGCCGGGGGCTGCCTGGGCGTGCTGATCAGCGGCGGATGCGATACCGGGGGGCGGCTGCCGTGGCATCGCTTTATTCCTGCGATCCGGGAGGTCAAGGCCGAAACGGGTCTGTTCATCTCCGTTCACAGCGGCCTGGTCGATGACCGGGACGCCCTGGGGCTGAAACAGGCCGGCGTGGACCAGGCCCTGATCGATGTCATCGGTGACGATGAAACCCTCCGGACCGTCTGTCATCTGCCCTTCGGCGTGGACCGCATTGACTCGGCCCTGGCGGCCCTGCAGCGGGCCGGGATTCCCGTGGTGCCCCACATCGTCTGCGGCATTCATTACGGCCGGATGCGCGGGGAAAAAGAAGCGGTCGCCATGATTTCCCGGTTTCCGGTGCAGCAGGTGGTCATCGTCTCCCTGATGCCCATTCCGGGGACACCGATGGAAAAGGCCGTCCCTCCGGCGCCGGAGGCCGTGGCGGACATCATCGCCGAGGTGCGTTTTGCCATGCCCCGGACCCCCGTCAGCCTGGGCTGCGCCCGAAAGCGGGGAAACCGGCGCCTGGAGCTTTTGGCCATCGACGCCGGGGTCAACCGCATGGCCCTGCCTTCCGAGGAGGCCGCGGCCCGCGCGGCGTCCCACGGGTTGGCGATCCACTGCCGCAACACCTGCTGCAGCGTTGGCCGGGACCTGACCGATCGGCCCGTGAAGACGCAGCCATGAAAAAGGAAACCCCCTGATGGATCCGGAACACATAGACATTGCCGAAAGCCCCGATGTTCTGCGCATGAGTCTGGCTGCGGCCATGACCCTGGGGTTCAAGCCGGGGATCTTTTACAGAAACGCCAGGCTGTACTGCATCAACCTCCTGCTGACCTACAGGAACGGCTGCGCGGCACGCTGCGCGTACTGCGGACTGTCCAACAGGCGCCCGGGGAGGTATCACGAGAAGAGTTTTATCCGGGTGACCTGGCCGGCCCACCCGACGGACGAGATCATCGAACGGATCGCCTCCCGGCAGGACCGCGTCAAGAGGATCTGCATCTCCCAGATCACCCACAGGCGGGCCGTCGGCGCTACCCTGGCCGTCTGCCGGCGGCTGCGGTCCGGCTTCGATATCCCCGTCTCCCTGCTGATTTCTCCGACCATCACCACGCGGGATGACCTGATGGATTTCAAATCCGCCGGGGCCGATAAGATCGGGGTGGCCATCGACCTGGCCACGCCGGCCCTGTTCGATCAATACCGCGGCGGCGGGGTCGGGGGGCCCCATTCCTGGGACACCTACGTGAACCGCCTGGCCGAAGCCATAGGCATTTTCGGGGCGGGCAATGCCGGCGCCCATTTTGTCGCGGGAATGGGGGAGACCGAAAAGCAGATGGCGGACATCATTCAGGAGATCCGGGACATGGGGGGCTGGACCCACCTGTTTTCCTTTTATCCCGAGCCCGGCTCGCAACTGGCGGATCATCCCATGCCGGCCATGGACCACTACCGGAGGATTCAGTTGGCCCGGTATCTCATCGACGGGAATCTGAGCAGGGCCGGGCGATTCAGCTATGACGGGGACGGGAAGATAGCAGGCTTCGGCGTTTCCGACGCCAGGCTCGATGCGGTGATTTCGTCCGGCGAACCCTTCAGAACCAGCGGATGCGAAGGCTACGACGGCCAGGTTGCCTGCAACCGGCCGTTTGCCAACTCCCGGCCCGGCCCGGATATCCGCAATTATCCGTTCAGACCAACGAAAGCCGATATCGAGCGGATCCGGGCGCAGATGAACCGGAGCTTCTCCGCTGAGGCCGGTCAGCAGTGATGGGATGTCATCTCTTCCTTGATGCGTTCGGCGAGGAATATTTTCAGGAGGGACTGATAAGGCACATCCTTCTTGTTTGCCAGAATTTTCAGGTCTTCTATCATGGATTCGGGAAGCCTGACGGAAATGGTTTTTGTCGATGGTTTCAGGTTGGGAAAGGATAACCGCTTCGCATCTGACCAGTCGATATGATCCGCGGCATCATGATCAGACCAGAAATCCCTTTCCTGATCCTCATTCTCGAATTCCGCTATCTTTTTTTTCATCATAAATCTTCCTTCTTAAGGTCAGACAGGCGCGGGATACTCAGAACAAATCCCAATAGGGGGCTTCTGAAAAGTGGAAACCATAGAGGATTGTGAAGATATCCGGGTCCTGCTGGAAGTCCGCAAGCGAAACGCACTAAATGCCAAGAAAAAAGGAACGGATTGATCTGGCTCCCGCTTTCGCAGGATTTATCTGACTTCAACTCACCATACAGCGGTTTTTCTTTAGCGTTAGACGGGAAGCAGGTCCCTTGCCCACTCAGGCAGGGGATCTGTTTTGGCTTTATAGTTTCCCGCCTTCATTACAATGACTTGTTGAAACGGGTCGTCCCTTGAGGAATTGTCCAGGATTCGCGCTTCATCGACAATGGACAACGCTGTTTTGATATGTTTCATGGTCCGCGGTAGCCGGGAGTGAATCTTTTCCGTTGGGACGCTGTGCCCGCCCTCCGAGACGCGCTGCTTGACCCTGGCTTCATTCAGGCCTGAATTAACCAAGTGAATGTAGACGAGGATGATGTTATACCCGCCGGCCTTGGCCCGAGCAACAAGGTCGATCTTTGATGCATGGGAAAAAACCGTTTCAAAACAGAAGGAAACGCCTTGCGAGAGCAGGTCATCCCGGATTTTGGCGGCCACGGCCGCGGCGGGATAGCCCATGTCTTCCGGATTCTCCGGACCCATATCTCTTGCGATCACATCTGCATTCACAAACGGCATGCCGTACCTGGAAAGATACAGGTTGTAGAATGTCGTCTTGCCTGCACCATTTCCGCCGGCCAGCACCCATAGCTGCCTTGGATTGGCCATCAGAGCGCCCTGAATTCACCGTTTTTGAAATAGCCGGCCTCTCTTTTTTTTGTGGCGGCATTCACCCGGTCAAGACAGCCAGGATGTTCAGTGCTTGCCTCATAGTATATCTCGGCAGACGTCACGTTTTCAGACAGAAGCCCCTTTGCCCTATCATTTTCGAGGTCATTGAATACAACGTCTGAATTTACGGGAATCGATTGGGCAGGGGGGGTAATCTCCAGTTTTATTCTTTTGATGCCTTGAGACACGGTAAAAGCATCCGCAATGTCCAACTGAGATGACACCGCTTTGCCGATCTTTGCCCAGTACTCCAACTGCTTGGCCTTTGATCGATTCTGAATTCTGGCCTCACGCTCCGCCTGGAGCGCCAGGTCTTTGTCAATTCTGAAAGATACGGTGGCCATTATTACCTCCTGGTATCGTTCTATGGATATCCGTTGCAGTTAGCGTCGTATTGATGCATTCTGCCACAAAAAAATAGTGTCGGATTCCATTGGTGTCAATGAAATTTGATGGATTCGCAAAAAGTCGATTTTCAAATACAACGGCCCAACCAGGTCGAAGCCATCACGGCCAATGTTGGAAAGCGCCCCCCGGGTTCCGCGACCCCGAATAAACTCATGGGGGGATGTGTCAGGACGGTGGCGCCGGTCACCAAATCGTCTGGATGCCATACTCCGGAAAGATGCCGTCCTTCGTCAGGACGATCATCTTCTCTTTTTCGGCCTCGGCGATGATGATACGGTCAAAGGGATCTCTGTGGATCAAGGGCAGGGATGCTGCAGCGATGGCCGTGGAAAAGCCGATGGAGATTGGAATGACGTTCAGTTGTTTCATGGCCTCGGGTATGAACCGCTGGGGCGCGTCGGGCAGTTCCACGCGACCGAGATGCTGCAACAGCGCCACCTCCCAGCCACTTGCCGCGCTCATGTGGAGGCGGCTGCTTTTTCGGCGAACGATCTCCCTGACCTTTGGAGATAGTCGATCCGGGGCAGCCGCCATCCAGAGAAATACATGGGTATCAAGAAGATACCGCATCGGCGTCTTCCCCCAGCCAGAAGTCGCTGATAACAGCTTCGGGCAGCGGCGCCAAAATGTCCCCCGTGAATTTGATCTTGTCCGCGTAAAAGCCCAATGGCCTGTCGCCTTCCGGGTTTTCAACGGGGACCAGCTTCACCAGGGGTTTTCCCGACTTTGTAATGATAACCTCCTCACCCGCCAGAACGGCCGGGATGAGCTTGGAGAGCCGGGTTTTGGCCTCGTGGATGCCGATTTTCATCATGCCGCTCCTTTTTGTTAGCTTAGTTCTAAACTAAGCTATTTCAGATGTTCTGTCAACCCGGTTCGGCCGGCTTTGCCTGCCCCCCAACCTTCCCCGACAGAATGGCGACAATGTCCTTGCGGATCTTTTGGTCGTAGTGGTCGACCCGCGTGGGGTTGGTCATGATCATGTCGAGCTGCCGGGTGTGGAGGTTGAGGTAGCCCAAAACCTTCAGATAGGCCTCCATGTGGGCCTGAAGATGGCCTTCCATGCGGGCGGTCATGTGGTCGTTCCGGATGCGGACGGCAAAGCCGTTGTCCTCCAGGATATCGCCGATGAAGGTGATGCGCCGTTGCCGCCGCCGCTCGTCCGCGGCCCCGCCCTTGAACTGGAAGCTTATATAGTTTTCCCGCACCCGTTCCCCCACGAGGGCCTCCAGGATGGCGAAATGGTATCCCAGACGGGAGTTGAGGCTGCAGTAGTTCCGGGAGATCATGAAATAATTGTGCTGGGCGTACTGAGACCGGACCCCGGTGGCCAGGGCCGGGTTGGCGGTCGACTGAAACATCACGGACATGAACCCGCCGCCGTCGATGGCCGGTGGGCCTTCCCACGGGATGGCCGTGAACCCTTCCCAGAAGGCCAGCATGGGGATGGAGACGATGTTCTCGATCGGCACGACCTTGCCTTCGCAGGGGCCCGCGAACCCGTCCTCCAGGTCGAGGACCCACCACTGCATGGGGACCTTGTTGTGAACGAGTTGCTTGGCGGCCCGCTCCGGAAAGGCATGGTTCTTGCCGAAATTGAACATCTCGTGGACCGACTTTTCATGGATGAAGCGGGTGATGTCGTGGAGCGTCGTGCAGTTTTCCGGCCTGAAACCGGACGCGTCCGGGTCGAGGAGGTTGAGGGGGATGATCAGCCTCCCGGCGCGCTTGAGGGTCTGGTGGATGGGGCTGCCGATCATGAGGTTGGGGCGTGCCCTTCTCCCGGAAATGGCTTTGTCCTTGACCCCGCGGTAGATTTTGAGGCGGTCTGCGTTCACGGTGACGCGTTGACCGGTTTTCAGGCGGGTGACGGCGCCCGCCACGCCGAAAATGGCCGGGATGCCGAATTCGCGGCAGACGCTGGCCAAGTGCCCGGCGACGCCCCCCTGCTCCGAGACCACGGCCGCGGCCCGGTTGAGGAGGGCGGCCCACCGCGGCAGGGCCTGGTGGACCACCAGGACGGCGCCCTTGGGGAACCGGAGGGTGTCGGCCTGTTTGGCCGCCACGTAGACTTCCCCCCAGGCCGCGCCGGGGCTGGCGGTGATCCCGCCCGCGACGATGACATCCGCGTCGTCTTCCCCGGTGTCGGGGAAATCCGAAGAATCCTGTTGAGCGGATTCCTCGGTGATGGCACGGGGAAGGGGACGGCACTGGAGCAGGACGATGCTCCCCGTCCGGTCGATCACCCACTCGATATCCTGGGGAAGACCGTAGTGGGATTCGAGGGCAGCCGCAATCCCGGCGATGGCCGTCTGATGGGGTTCTTCAATGGCGGGCGATTCCGCCGTCCGCTCATCCACCTGGATGCGGTCCACCCCCTCGTCGACATTCGGGGAATATCGGGTTGTTTTTGCGGCGATCTCCCTGCGGACGACCCGGGGCGGATCGGTTTTGGAGACCACGAACAGGTCGCAGGGGGTCGAACCGTCCACGACCGCCTTGGGCAGACCGTGGACGGCATTGATGTGGACGGTATCGTCTGCGGCGTCCACGGGGTTCCGGGAATAGGCGACGCCTCCGGCCGCGGCGTCGACCATGACCAGGCAGCCCACGGCCATGGGGATGTCCTCGTCGCGAAACCCCCGGTTCATCCGGTAGATGACGGCCTGGGGGGTATACTTGCTGGCCACCACCGTCTTGTAGGCATAGTGTGCGTGCTCCGGATCGACGTTGAGTTCCGAATGATACTGTCCGGCAAAGGAGCTGTGGATCGCATCCTCCCCCACGGCGCTGCTTCGGAAGGCAAGGGGAAGGGTGCCCCCGCCGCGTTGGGCGAGCCGGTCGCACGCGGAGGTGATGGCCTCCGCAAGTTCCCCGGGCAGGGGGGTGCGCAGGATGAGCTGCTGAATCTCGGAGCAGAGGGCGTGGAGATTCTCCACATCCTTGAGGTCCGCCGTCTGAAACCGCCGGTTGATTTCGGTCTGAATCCCTGTCTCCGAAAAGAAGCGGTCGAAGGCGTACGTGGTGACGACGAAGCCTTCGGGAACGGAAAAGCCCAGGCGGTTCCGGATGTCGCACAGGCCCGCCATCTTGCTGCCCACGAGCGGCGCCATATCCTCACCGACCGCGTCGAAATCGACCACCAGCAGATGTTCGGTATCCGGCCGCCGGACGGCGAGGATGCCTTCGATGCTCTCCCGGATGTCCATGTAGCGCGGCGAAAGCCCCGCATACCTCCCCGGCGCCAGGCGGTCCATCTGCTGGATCATCCGGTGGACATTGATCGTCACCTCCGTGCACTTGCCCCGGACAAAGGCCATGTCGAAAGAGGCATGGCCCTGGAGCGCCTGCTCAATCTCGCTCATGATCTCGAGGGCGTGGTTGTTGGCCCCCAGCAGCATCTTGAAGCTGTGATAGCGCTCTTTGAAGGCCGACCGGAGGGTCTCGACGTCCTCGGCCGCAACGCCCTCAGCCTTGCCCGGAAAAAGGGCGCTGAGATACCGGTGCCGGAAAATGCGATGCCTGAAGATACGGTTGAGGATGGATTCTGTCATGGGCTCGTATTGCGCCCTCTTCCGGGGTGCGGAAGAGGGCGCTGTTTTGGGGTGGTCATCATGTCGCGGTGTTGAACGCAACGCCTGCGTCGTCAGTGCTCCAGCCGCAGCCCCCATCCTTCGAACATGAACATGATGGCAAACCCGAACCAGAGGGTGTAGATCACGTAGAACACCAGGGAAAAGATCACGATCCCCGCCTTGTTGCCGATCTTTTCAGGCACGATTTCGTAGTAGTTATAGGCGCATTCGATGGCCCGCTGGTTGACGTTGCCGATGAACTTGGCTTCATCGTACTTCTCCTGCTGCTTGAGTTCGAAGTCCATCTTGCCCAGGGCCGTCCACCAGTTGAACAGGACCTGCCGTTCCCCGTATCCGTATTTTGTCCGGACCTCCTCCCCCTTGTTGTGGAACATGAGGTCGGCATCCGCAAGGACGTTGTCCAGGATGGCGGCCAGGTCGCCCGCCACCGTGATCCGGGCGTCGTTCCGGGTCACCATGGCCCCCGCCTTTTCAAAAAGGAGCGAGGTTTCCTCGGCCTGGCGGGCATTGGCGAGGTCGATTGTCACCTCGATCGTTTTGCCTGCGAGGGTGCCGGTATCTTTTTGGAGCCCGGGAATGTAGTAGGCTGACCCCTTGGAGATGGAGTTGTAAAGGTTGTCCATGTAGTTCAGCGCAGTCCCCTCCTTGAACATGGGAATGAACATGGCGAACAGGACGACGAAAAATGCGATAAGCAGTCCGAGTCCTCTGAAGAACTCTGATTTGCGTGCAATCATGATGCGGCCCTTTCTCCTTTGAGGACGCTGATGTTGGTAAGGAAGGTTCCGATCACCCAGACCCCGAACCCGGTGATGACGATAAAGAAGGCCCACACGCCGATCTTGTCGAGGATGGCGGTGGTTCCCTTGGAGAGGTCCATGACCTCCAAGGCGGTCAGTTTGCCGGGCAGGGCGAAGATCCGGTTGACGAAGCCGGCCAGCACCGCCATGGCATAGAACCCGCGGATGGTGATGCCGCTGACCACCTTGGTCACCAGCGCCCCGATCTGGATGCCGATGAGGGAGCCCAGGAGCATGCCCATGGCCATGGTGTAGAAGATGAAGCCGTAGATGGCGTACTGGGTGATCCCGGCATAGCCCGCCGTAAAGACGATCTGGAGGATGTCGGTGCCCACGGTGGTCATGGAGGAGACACCCAGCATGTAGACGAAGATCGGGAAGGTCAGGAACCCGCCGCCGACGCCCATGATGGCCGCGGCAAACCCTACGAGGGCCCCGCTCAGGATGAGGAATACGCAGGAGATGCTCCGGCCGCCGGGGACGAGGCCCTGGTCGAAGGTGATCATCGGGGGGATCTTGATGGCCTGGAGCTTCTTGGGGAGGTTCCCCAGGTCTGCGCCCTCGCTCTTGCCGCCGTGGGCCCCTCCCGTGTCGCCGCGCTTTCTGGCCTGGAGGAAGTCGAGCAGGGCGTAGCATCCGAGCAGGCCCAGCATGAGGGAATAGATCGTCGTGATGAAGGCGTCGCTCAGGATCGGGTTGATCTCGTAAAGAACCCGGTTGATGATGCCGCCGCAGGTGGCCCCGATGATGGCGCCGATGAGGAAGATGACCGCCAGCGGCACCGAAACGTTCCCCAGCTTGCGGTGGATGACGCTCCCCATGATGGCCTTGGCGAAGATGTGAAACAGGTCGGTGCCCACGGCGAGGATGCCCTTGATGCCCGCGCTCATGAGGGCCGGGGCGATGATGAAGCCGCCGCCCGCGCCGATGCAGCCGGTGATGAGGCCGGCGCCCAGGCCGATGAGGATGGACGCGCCAAAGATGAACGGGCTGTAAAACGCCGGGCTGTAGGCTTTCTTCCCGCCCAGGAAGTGCGGCATGACGTCCCCGACCTGGTCTGCGAAGGCGATGCCGCCCAGGATGACGGGAATGAGCAGCAATCCCAGGACCATCAGTCTTTTTCTGTCTTTGAGGATGGTGTTGGATATCTCCATTTCCCAATTGGCGTGGGCTCTGGCGCCCATCATCATGAATCTGCCCCACTCTTTAAAGAATTTCATTGTGTTACCCTTCCTCCTGGATCTTTGGGTTGTTGATTGATGAAAGACGACCGCCGTCTTTCAGGTTTTTGTACCCATCACACTGTCGTGCTCGCTATGGTTTGTCTTCCCTGATCTGTTTCTCCCGGTATACGTCCTGGAGCTTGTAGACCAGTTCATCAAAGTTCATGGGTTTCATGAGATAATCGAAGGCCCCCAGCTCCATCCCCGCGACGGCCGCCTCGATATTGGCATGGCCGGTCAGCATCACCACACCGATGGTCGGGTCGATCCGTTTGATCTCAGAGAGCGTTTCGATGCCGCTCATGCCGGGCATCTGGACATCCAGGACCACCAGGTCGACATGATTCTGCCCGATATAGTCAATGGCGTCTTTGCCGTTGGTGGCGGTGTGGACGTCATAATTGCGCTTTTTCAGGCGCTTGACCATGGGGGCGAGGAACTCCACCTCGTCATCCACTAAAAGCAGGTTGATCTTATCCATCTGAGCTCTCCTTTCCGCCGGCGGAGGGATTCTGGCCCGCGGCCTCCTGAATCTTGACGAGGAGTTCCTCCAGTTCATAGGGTTTCGGAAGGCATTCCACCGCGCCGCATTCGAGCCCCATCTGGGCTTCTTCCACCGAGCCGTGGCCCGTGATCATGATCACCGGCAGCTCCGGCCGCAACTCTTTCGCCACTTTCATCACCTCGATACCGTCCATGAATTCCATCTTGAGATCCAGCAGCATCACGTCGAAATCCTTGTTCAGGAAGGCATGGACGGCATCGGAACCGCTGAAGATCTGGGTGACGCGGATCCCCCTTTTTTCGAGCCGTTTAGCGAGGACCCGCACGAAATCGGCCTCATCGTCAACCAGGAGCAATTCAATGGGTTTTGGGTGCGTGCTGTTCGACATGATCCTCCCCTGCTTCAGGCCCGGTTGCGCATGAATTCTTTCATGCGCGCCTCGATGACCTTGCTTTCATGTGCCCGCTTCTTGTTTGCGGCCTGGTTGACCTTTTCGACGAGATCCGACATTTCACAGGGCTTCAGCAGATAGTCGAAAGCCCCTTTCTTCATTCCTTCGATGGCGGAGGAGACGGTGGCGTGGCCGGTGAGCATGATGACCTCCTTCAGGGGAAATTTCCGCTTGATCTCCGAAAGGGTCTCGATGCCGTCCATGCCCGGCATTTTGACGTCCAGGACCACCACCTCCGTAGCGTCGTCGCTCTCCTCCAGCTTCTGGATCGCCTCCAGGCCGGAGTAGGCCGTCTGTACGTTGAAATTGCGTTTTTTCAGTCGCTTGGTGATGGTATCCACAAAGGAAACCTCGTCGTCCACCAGAAGCAGGTTGATGTCGGATAGCAATGGGTTCATTTTGTTTCTCCTTGGGTTGCGTCCGTCGGGGCTATGGACTTCCGATCGGGGACTGATGGGTTTCGGTTAAAGCGGTTTCTGCAGCCGGCGGCGAATCGGGCGCGGCTTCCGGCAGCATATCCTGATGGGGTATGAAGACCCTGAAATTCGTGCCGATGCCCATGGAGCTGGCAACGGTGATCTTTCCGCCCATGTTGTTCAATATGCCGTAACAGATGGACAATCCCAGCCCCGTTCCCTTGCCGACCGGCTTGGTGGTGTAAAACGGATCGAATATTCTCATCAGGTTGGCCCGGGGGATGCCCGGCCCGTTGTCTTTGACCTCGATCACGGCCATGTTCTCCTCGCAGCCGGTCATGATCACGATCTTGCCGCCGGTGGGCCTCAGGGCGTCGAGGGCGTTGTTGATGAGATTGAACAGGACCTGCTGAAGCTCCGTCTGGGAGGCATGGACATAGGGCAGGTCCTCGGCGTATTTGGTCACGATGCGAACGTTGCTGTACTTGGCCTGATGGGAAAAAAGTCCGACCACCTCCTCGACCATGTCGTTGATCTTGATGAGCTGCCGTTCCGACTCGGAGCGCCGCGCGAAGCTGAGGAGTTTGTGGGTGATGTCGCGGCATCGGATCCCCTGCTTCTTGATCTGTCCCAGGGAGGTCCGGAATTCATCGAGATTCTCGCTCTCATGGAACTCCGCTTCGTCGAGAAGATCACTGATCCAGCCGGCCTCCTCGACCATGATGGCTACGGGGTTGTTAATCTCGTGGGCGATGCCCGCGGCCATCTCCCCCAGGGACGCCAGGCGGTTGCTCTCGATCACCTGCTGGTTCATCATTTCCTTTTCCCCGTCCGCGGCCTTGATCCGTCCGATCATGCGCCGGGAGACGATCACCGCCATGGTGACGATGGCGACGGCGCCAGCGATGAATACCGCCAGGGCGATCCACCAGGTGCGATAGATCTCCGCAAAGGCGTCATTCATCCGCTGCCTGTAGATGAGCGCCCAATTGCCGTTGTTGAGTAGTCCTGTGGCGTAAAGCTTCTCCGCCCGGGTTTTATCTCCTTCGAGGACGTTGATCTGAACATCGCCCTTGGTCTTGAGGGCCTGCTCCATGAGGTTCCTGAGGAGTTCATCGTCTTTTGAGATGTCGAGGGAGGTTTCCGTCTGGAGTTCGGCTTTCCGGTTGACGATGAAGGCGGAACCGGTTTCACCCATGCGGATCTCCTGAACCACGCGGTTGAAGTATTGAAAGTCGACCGTGGCCCGCAGGATATACGGGTTTCCGTTCCACTCGCCCCGGGAGGCGACGATGAAATGGGGCGTGCCCCTCAGCCCCGAGAAAACGTCGCTGATATAGGCGTGTTCCTTTATGGCGCTCCTGAACCAGTCCGCTCCGGCGTAGCTGGCCTTCTCGAGGCGGTAGGGGCCGACGTAGGCCACCTGGCGGCCCTCGTGATCCACAACGCCCAGATCCTGGAAGACCTGGCCGTGTTCTTTCCTGATGATATCGAAGGTTTTTCTCAGGAACGCTTCATCGCTCAGTTCACGGAAGGTATAGCTGTCGGTGAGGAAGAGGATGTCGTTTTGCCGCTCTTTGAGAAAGGTGTCGATCTGCAGCCGGTGCTGGTTGACCAGGGACTCGATGTGGGCCGCCACCTTCTCGGTGTAGGATGTCTGGAAATGATAGAGGATGATGCCGCTCACGAAGATCAGCGGCATGAACGAGACGACGACCACGGTGATCAGCATGTTCCGGCGCAGGGTATGGTAATAGGTTTTGTCTTCCGTGATGTTCGGTTCCATATGCTTTCCGCGAGTCATGGTTGGGTTTCTCTGGCATTGCCCCTGGGGGCGGATCCATCCAGATGCCCATCAAGATAGCAATTACCGGGCCAGGGATGTCGAGACCCGGTCATAAAAATACTTTAATAAATGAATTCAATGGGTAATAAAAGCGGCGCCATGGGAAAACCCTTCAATGGGGTGGCGCGATCAGACAGGTGGGCGGCGGCGGGGCGGGGTAAAACTCCCCGGTGGAGAAATTTTTCCCGGTGATTATTCCCCCGATCGCCCCTTCTTGTCGGATGTCTGGGTCAGTTTCTGGCGGAGGGTCTTCCGGTCGATCCCCAGGATCTCTGCGGCGCGGGTCTTGTTGCCCTCGACCTCGGCCAGGACGTGCGCGATGTGCTCCGCCTCGACCTCGGCCAGGGAGCGGGCGGTCCAGGTCTTTGAGGGGACATGTCCGCGCATGTCCCGGGGGAGGTCGACCACGTCGATCAGGTCCTCGTCGACCACGACCATGATCCGCTGGACCATGTTCTCCAGTTCCCGGACGTTTCCGGGCCAGCGGTAATGGAGGATGGCGTGGAGGGCGTTGTCCGAGAAACGGGGCGCGGGGCGGTGCATCTCCTTTGAAAATTTATTGAGGAAATAGTTCATGAGGATCATGACGTCGTTTTCCCGGTCCCGCAGCGGCGGCACGGGGATGTCGATGACGTTGAGGCGGTAGAAGAGATCCTCCCTGAAGAGGCCCTTGGCCACGAGGGCCTGCAGGTTCTTGTGGGTGGCGGCAATGACCCGGGTGTCCACCTTGCGGACGCGGCTCGACCCGACGAGAAGGATTTCCTTGTTCTGAAGCACGCGAAGCAGCTTTCCCTGGAGATTGGGGCTGGCGTCGCCGATCTCGTCGAGGAAGAGGGTGCCGCCGTCGGCGATCTGGAAAAAGCCGGTCCGGTTCTCCTTGGCGCCGGTGAAGGCGCCCTTGACATGGCCGAACAGCTCGCTTTCGATGAGCGTGTCGGGGATGGCGGTGCAGTTGACGGACACGAAGGGCGCCGAGGCCCGGTCCCCGCCATAGTGGATGGCTCGGGCGACGAGTTCCTTCCCCGTGCCGCTCTCCCCCGAGATCAGGACGTTCACCAGGATGGGGGCCGCCTTGTCGATGAGGGAATAGACCGTCCGCATGGCGGTGGATTCGCCGATGATGCCGTAGGATTCCGACGGGGGGGCGTCCATTCTCGCGCTTCTTCTCAGGAGAATCTTCTCCCGGACCCGCTCGATGGCGGCAAGCAGCTCGTCCCCGGTGAAGGGCTTGGTGAGGTAGTCCTCCGCGCCGTCCTTGACCGACTGGATGGCGTTGTCGATGCAGGGGAAGGCGGTCATGATGATGACCTCCGTTTCAGCGGCATTCTCGCGAATGTAGCGCACCATGTCGAGGCCAGTCAGCCGGGGCATTTTCATGTCGGTGATGACGAGGTCCACGGGATTGAACTCCAAGATCCCGATGGCCTCGGCCACTCCGGGGGCGACGCTCGTGATAAAGCCGGCGGCGCAGAGCTGGCGCCGGAGGATCTCCAGGGTTTCGGGGATGTCGTCGACGATCAGGATGCGTATTTTTTCAGGCGTCTGTTTGGACGTCATGTCAATCCTCGCTTTTCTTGGGGGGGGAATGTGATCAAAAAGGTGCTGCCCGAGCCTTTCCGGCTGGATACCCGGATGTCCGCACTGTGGGCCTCGACAATGCCCTGGACGACGGATAGCCCCAGGCCGGTGCCCTGGTCGATCTCCTTGGTGGTGAAAAAGGGGATGAAGATATGGTCCAGGGTTGCCGGATCCATGCCGGTTCCCGTGTCCTCGACCGCGAGGGTGATCCGGCCCTCCTCCCGGCGGGTCCGGATGGTGAGGGTGCCCCCGTCCGGCATGGCCTGGACGGCGTTCATGATCAGGTTCATCAGCACCTGGCGCAGTTGAAAGGGGTCCGCCGGGAAGATGCCCAGCGTTTCGTCCATATCCTGGACGATCTCGACATGATGCTTTTCGCACAGGTGCTTCATGAAATGGACGTTCTCCCTGACCAGAAGGTTCAGGTCGACCTCGCGCTCCTGGGGCGGGACCTGGCGGCTGTAAAGCATCAGCTTCCGGACGACCTCCCGGGCATGGAGGGCCGCCTGGATGATCCTTTCGATATCCCGGGCCGCCTGCTCCGGAAGCCCCTCCGCGCCGGCGGCCAGTTGGGCGAAGCCCAGGATGCTGTTGAGCGGATTGTTGATCTCGTGGGCGAACCCCGCCGCGACCTGCCCGATTTTCGCGAGTCGGTCGGCATGGCGGACCTGGGCCTCCAGCTCGGTTTTCCGGATTTCGGCCTCCTCCTTTTCGAGCATGAGGGAGAGCTGATGGGCGACGGTCCGGATCAATCGCCGCTCCTCCCCCACGGCCGGCCGGTCATGACCCTGCCCGGATTCGGGTTGTCCGGCGATCTTGATCAGCCCCCGGTGCCGGCCCTGAATGCAGATCCGTTCAAAAAGGATTTGGGCGGCGTTCTCCTCGGAGTATCCGGGGCTGTAAAACACCTGCTGGTCGAGGCGGATGCAGGCTGCGGCGGACGGGTCGCCGCAGGACTTGGGAAGCAGGTTGGCGATGGCCTGGGCCCGTTCGGCGAAAGACACCTCCGAATTCCGGATGATCTGGGCCATGCAATAGAGGAAGGTTTCGACCTTCTTATCGGGGGCAGTGCGCTTTTTTTTTTGTCGGGGCATGGGGCGATCCTTTTGTCGGAACGGCCGTCGAGGGACCCTGCCCTCCATCCGCCGCTCGCCCCGCACCTTAGTCACCCCGGCGCGCCCCGTCAACCCAAAAGGGAAGGGAATGCGGGAAAGGCATCGGGCGTCAGCAAAAAACGGCGGCGGATTTCTCCGCCGCCGTGGTTACCGACGTGATGCCGGATTCGCCCCGGATTACCCGAGGATGGCTTTGAGGTCACCGTCCGGTGTTCCGATGGGCATGATGTTGAAGTTTTCCACCAGGACGTTGAGCACGTTGGGCGTGATGAAGGCCGGCAGGCTCGGCCCGAGGCGGATGTCCTTGATGCCCAGATGGAGGAGGCTCAGGAGAATGACGCAGGCCTTCTGCTCGTACCAGGAGAGGATCATGGACAGGGGCAGGTCGTTGACCCCGCATCCGAAGGCATCGGCCAGGGCCATGGCGATGCGGACGGCCGAGTAGGCGTCGTTGCACTGGCCCACGTCAAGGAGGCGCGGGATGCCCCCGATGTCCCCCAGTTCCTTGTCGAAGAAGCGGAACTTGCCGCAGGCCAGGGTCAGGACCACGCAGTCCTTGGGCACCTTTTCCACGAACTCGGTGTAGTAGTTGCGGCCCGGCTTGGCGCCGTCGCACCCGCCCACCAGGAAGAAGTGGCGGATGGCCTTGCTCTTGACCGCTTCGATCACCACGGGGGCGACCCCCAGGACCGCGTTGCGGGCGAATCCCACCATGACCGACTTGCCCTCCGTGTCGGCGGTGAACCCTTCCATCGCCATGGCTTTTTGGATCACCGGCGTGAAATCGTCGTTGGGCACGTGGGTGACGCCCGGCCAGCCCACCAGGCCGGTGGTGAAGATCCGGTTGTTATAGGTTTCCTTGGGCTTCTGGATGCAGTTGGTGGTCATGAGGATGGCGCCGGGGAAGGCGTCGAACTCACGGGCCTGGTTCTGCCAGGCGGTGCCGTAGTGGCCGTGGAAATGGGAGTGCTTCTTCAACTCCGGATAGCCGTGGCAGGGCAGCATCTCGCCGTGGGTGTAGATGTTGATGCCTTTTCCCGCGGTCTGCTTGAGCAGGGTGTCCAGGTCTTTGAGGTCGTGGCCCGAGACCAGGATGGCCTTGCCCTTTTTGGCGCCCAGGGGGACCCTGGTGGGGACGGGGTGACCGTAGGTCCCGGTGTTGCCCGCGTCGAGAAGCTCCATGGCCCGGATATTGACCTCGCCGCATTTGAGGGCCAGACCGACATATTCGTTCAGGCCCAGGCCCTTGTTCAGGGTGGCGGCCATGGCCTCGTGGATGAAGGCGAAGACCGCCTCATCCTGCTGCCCCAGGATGGCGGCATGGTCGGCGTAGGCCGCAAGGCCCTTGAGGCCGTAAATGAGCAGCTCCCTCAGGGAGAGCAGGTCGGGGTTCATGTCGGGGTCGGACTTGATCCCCACCGTTTCGCCCTGGGCCGTCATCCCGGCCGCGGTGTCCGCAGGCGTGAAACCGGCTGCGGGGTCGGCGAACGTCGTGCTGCCGCCGGCTGCCGCCACCTTCTTTTTGAGAATTTCCCGATGGTCCACGCAGGCCCGGATCAGTGCAACGAAGCGGGCGTCGTCGAAATCGACGTTGGTGAGGGTGGAAAAGACGGCCTCGCAGGTGAAGCGGTTGACCGCGTCATCGGAGACGCCGTGCTTCCGCCCTTCGACCGCCACGAGGGAGAGCCCCTTGACCGCGTAAATCAACAGATCCTGAAGGGCCGCCGTTTCGGGCTGTTTTCCACAGACGCCGATCTTGGTGCAGCCTTCGCCCTTTGCCGTTTGTTCGCATTGAAAACAAAACATGATGTTGCCTCCTTGTTGGGGTTATATCTTGATGAAATCGTGATGCGTTCCGGTTGATGTTGAAGCGGAATCTACCCCATCCGTCCGCAGCCCGCATTGACTTAGGTCAAGAAAAGACGTTTCCGTAAAAAAACCGATATCTGCGTTACGCGTATCCCTCGTCACTGCGGCGTACTCTAAGCACGCCGCATTCCTCGGGACTGGCAAGTCTTGATCTCGGTCTTTTTGCGGAACGGTCTGAAAATCGGCTTTTTAAAAGGCCACCCAGGAAAAGAGACGCGATGAAAAAACGCGGAAACGGATTCCCGGGTTTCAATTTCGGGCGATATCCGATATAAGGGTTCGGCGCCGATTCAGCCGGACCATATCCTTTGAGAAGGGGGAGAAGTGGATACAATCATCACGGTCATCAGGAGCGTACCGATCTTCAGCGGACTCGACGGCGATGAGATGGAGGCCCTTCTGCGGATCGCCGTGGATCGCAGGTACAGCCGGGGCGAGCTTATCTTTTCAGACGGGGACCATGCCGACGGGTTCTATGTCGTGGCTGAAGGGAAGGTCAAGATCTTCAAGATGTCCTTCGACGGCAAGGAGCAGATCCTCCACATTTTCGGTCCCGGCGAACCCGTTGGCGAGGTTCCGGTCTTCAGCGGGAAATCCTTTCCCGCCAATGCCCAGGCCATCACGGCCTGCCGGCTCATTTTTTTCCCCCGGAAGGCGATCGTCGCCCTGGTCACCGAGAAACCCTCCCTCGCCCTCAACATGCTGGCCGTGCTTTCCATGCGGCTCCGGCAGTTCACCGTCCAGATCGAGAACCTGTCCCTCAAGGAGGTCCCCGAGCGCCTGGCCGCCTATCTGATGTATCTCGCCCGGGAGCAGGATGCCGTCGAGAGCGTGCAGCTCGACATCTCCAAGGGGCACTTGGCGAGCCTCCTCGGCACGATCCCCGAGACGCTTTCCCGGATCTTCGCCAAAATGAGCGGGGACGGGCTGATCGAGGTCAACGGCCGGGAGATCCGCCTCATGGACCGGGAAGGACTCGCGGATCTTGCAGGTCTGGACGTGGAAGAGATTTAATCGGCCCTCGACGCCGCCGGCGCGGCAGGGCAGGGCGCCGGCGACAGGAGGGACAAGGAAGCCCTCACCAACGGGGCTATGAGGCGATGCCCAGGGCGGATTTGAACGCATCCTCGCCGATGCGGCTCATGAAGCGGGCGGTCCGCTCCCGCTTCTTCCCGTTTTCCTTGTAGTATTCGAGAGCGCGCCGGATGAGGTCGATGGCCGCATCCTTGTCGAGGTTTTCCGCGAGAAGGTCCCCGACCCTCGCCTTGCTCCCCGAGTTGCCGCCGAAGATGACATGCCATCCCTTTTTGGTGCCGATGAGGCCCACGTCGCGGACATAGCTCTCGCCGCAGCAGAACGGGCACCCGGAGACACCGAACTTGACCTTGGCCGGCAGGTCGATGCCCACGTACATCTTCTCCAGTTCCAGGGCCATTCCCAGGGAATCCTGGACGCCGAACTTGCACACCGCCGTTCCCGGGCAGGCCTGGGCATAGTGGACGCACAGCTCCGTGGCCCGGCCGATGTCCGTCCCGAGGTCCTTCCAGATGCCCTCGATGACGTCGGCTTTCATCCCGACCAGGGCCATGCGCTGGCCTGACGTGATCTTCACGATGGGGATGTTGTATTTTCGGACGACCCGGGTGATGGCTTCCAGGGTCTCCAGGTTCAAGAGGCCCACGGGGGTTCTCGGGACGATGGCGTAGGTCTCTCCGTCCCGCTGCAGGATGGCACCTTTGGGGGTGTCGGTCATGATGCGTTTGCTCCTTTCGGTATCCAATTGGATTTCTTTAGAGAATTGAAAATACGGATGTGCTGCCGCGGCGAAGTTCCGGGGCGCCGCGGCGATCCTTGAAAAACCTATCATTGGATAGGCATGGATCGGGCCATGTCAAGGGGATGCCTCTCGGATGGCGGCGTGAAGCGCGGCCGGCGCCGGATTTGGCGGACAGCGTCCGAAAGCGGGTCGTAGGCCTTAAAAAAGCGTTGAAAATCAAGGGAAAGGAATATAAAACCGGAAGGGCTTCAAGGAGAACGTCCCGGGCAAGCCGGGGCGGGACAGGCACCGGGCGAAAGGACGCGGCATTGTGCGGATGAAAAGAGCAGCAGGATATGAAACCGGTTGAGACGGGGGCGCCCTCGGCGCGCGTGCCCATTGCCATCGACGTGCCGGGATACCTTGCGGGACACGCCGCGAGGGGCAGGCCGGCGCTTCCGGAGACCGAGGCC
>NZ_JBGSQX010000141.1:0-16931 GCF_041737845.1 Desulfococcus sp. | reverse complement strand
ACGTTGTCGGGCCAACTGCTGAGGGGCGCCAGGCGCTGGTTGCCGGACCCCGCGCCGCCGCGGCCGTCGCCTTGGCGGTAGGTGCCGGCGCTGTGCCACGCCATCCGGATGAAGAGCCCCCCGTAGTGGCCGTAGTCGGCCGGCCACCAGTCCTGCGAGTCGGTCATCAGCGCATAGAGGTCCTTCTTCAGGGCCTTGAAATCGAGTTTCTTGAATTCCTCGGCGTAGGTGAACGCCTCGCCCATCGGATTGCTCTTCTTATCCTGCTGATGAAGAATCTTGAGGTTCAACTGGTTCGGCCACCAGTCCCGGTTCGACGTGCCGCCGCCGGCAATGGGGTTGCTTCTCCGGCCCGTTACCGGGCATTTGCTGTCTTCACTCATGACGGTTTCTCCTTTCGTTGTGTGAACTGTTGAACTGAATACTGTGGTATTTCGCTGCCTCTCTATCTAACGCCGGAGTTAATCTGCCGCGCGCAGCGCGGTCGGTATGAACGACGTGTTCAAGAAAGTCGCTTTGCGGCAGGAAAAAAACTCCATCGATACCCGCAAAACCAGGTCGCTGGCGCGACCGGACAGGGTATGTCCTTTGCATACAAAAGCGAGGCAGGAGGCGAATAACGGCCGCCCCTGCCCCGGACGACTTCAGGTGGGTCGGGGATATGGATGTATTAAAGACGATTATCTCTTTAGCATGTCGATCCAAACAATTCAATCGTTTTCACGGTTCAGAAAGTAATTCATCCTATAAAATTACCGATATCATATGATAATAATTATCATAAAAGAGTCAAAAAAAATCACCGCTCTTTTTCCATGCACTCCAGGCAGATCCCAAAAAAATCGAGCCGATGGGTCAGGATCCTGAACCCGGTCTCCTCCGCGACCTCTGTCGTCATGTCTTTGAGGGTCGCGAGATCCGGATCGATGATTTTTTTGCATCTCACACAGATCACATGGGGATGGGGATAGGGCTTGTTCCCGTCATAACGGTTGCCGCCGTCGGGAAACCCCAGCTCCAGGACCTCCCCCAGGGATTTCAGGAGGATGACGTTTCGATATACCGTCGCAAGGCTCATGGTCGGAAAATCGCCCCGCAGCGCTTCATAGATCTCTTCCACATTGGGGTGCCCATCACTGTGGGCCAGGATCCGGACGATGGCCAATCGCTGGGGCGTGAGCCTCTGGTTGTTCTCTTTGAGCGCCTTGACGATGGCATCGAATCGTTTTTGAGGATCCGTCACGAATATCCTTTTCTGCCGCCGAAAGCATCTGCCGGTTGACAATTGATAGATGGACTCAGATGATAATGATTTGCATTAACATATTGAGGGGAGCTGTGCAACCGTTTTTTTCGGGGCGCGTCAAAATGGAGAAAAAATGCAAGCCTTGTTTGCCACAGGTGCTTTTTCGGTATACTTTAATAAGTACCTTAGTTATAGAGGATGGCGTGTGAATCCCCGCGAATGCGGAATGCCGGCTTTCGACTGATGGCAATCCGCTGTTTTTGCGGCAAGGAATCGACAGCCACTTCAGGACTCCTGTCAGGAGAGAGAGGTTCATCATGGAAAATGAAACAGTGCCCAGCTCCCCGGAACCCGCATCACCGACAGGCAAAACCGCGGCCATGCGACGCATCCTGCTGAAAAAACCCCTGGTCATCGCTGCGTCGGCCCTGGCATGTTACACCCTTGCGGGTTTTTTCCTGACGCCCTGGCTGGTCAAGCGATACGTGCCGCAGGTGCTTGAGCGGCAATTCAAGACACGGGCCGCCATTGGCGGCGTGCGCATGAACCCGTTCCTCCTCACCGCGGAGATCACGGATTTCAGCCTTTCGGAAGAAACCGGCAGCCCCCTTGCCGGTTTTGGCCGTCTGTTCGTCGACCTTCAGGCGAGCAGCATCCTTCACTGGGCGTGGATCTTCCGCGACATCCAACTGGAATCCCCCATGGCCGGCGTCGTCATCGAAAAGGACGGCGGCATCAACCTGCTGAAACATCTGGCCCCCCCGCCACTCCGTGAGGATCGAAATGAAAAAGTGCCGCCCGATGCGCAAAAAAGTGCCCTCCCCAGGGTGCTCTTCCGCGCCGTCACGATTCACGGCGGCCGGATCGACGCGGCGGACATGCGGCAATCCCGGGCGGCCCGCCTGGCCGTTCATCCCATCGACATCACCCTTACCGACATATCCACCCTCCCCGGGCGGGAGGGGGCATATTCCGGGGAAGCCAAAACCGGGGACGGCGCTTCCATTCAATGGACGGGTCATATCTCACTCGCACCCTTCCGTTCCCGAGGAACGCTGGCCATCAAAAACCTCCGGGCGGCCAGCCTCTGGACGTTTGCAGGAGACGCCCTGAACCTGGCCGAACCCGGGGGTGACGCGGACGCGAAACTCCAGTATGATGTGGCTGCTGAGGGCGATGGCCTGAAAGCCGCGGTGAGGGAGCTTGAGGTTCGCCTGTCTGGCCTTTCCCTGAAGCTGGACAAGGAAGCGGCCCCCTTCTTGAGCGCATCGGAGATCACCCTCCAAAAGGGTCGCCTGGACCTGTCCCGCCGGGAGGCGGCCGCAGGCGCCCTGTCGGTTCGCGGCGGCCGGTTCGACACGGGCGTGGATGCGGACGGAGGGCTGCGACTCCAAAGGATTCTCAGACCTGGCGCCACAAAGCCCGCGGCCGGATCGAAAACACAGCCCGCTCCCTGGAATTTGACCGTTGATCAGATCACCGTGGACAATTTCGGGCTGGCTTTTGCCGACATGAGCCGGAAGCCGGAGGCAAGGGTCCAGGCATCCACGATCCGCCTGTCGTCAAAGGCTATGGTGGCCACCGGCCCCGGGGAGCCGCGGGTAAGGCTCGAAAATATCGAACTCAAGATCCAGGATGCCGGGCTGGGGCTTGTACAGGAGGCCGGCCGGATCGTGTCCATCCCCGCCGTCAAGGTCAGCTCGGGCGTCTTTGACCTGGCCGACCGGTCGGTCACGGTGGCCGGCATCGAGATGACGGGGGGAACTGTTGCACTGATTCGCGACAAGGCGGGAGAGATGAATCTCCTCAACCTTCTCGCACCCCAAAAAATGGGCGAGGTGAAGGAACAGCGCATTGAGGACGGCAAGGCCGGCAAGCCCTGGCAATTCATGGCACGGAAGGTCCAAATTCAGGAATTCCGGTCGTCCCTCACCGATGCCGCCATAAGCCAGGAAAAACCGGTCATCGAACTTGCGGGCATCTCCGCTCTGCTCCTGAACGTGGACGGTAAATCGCCGACCGATTTCTCACTGGCCATGACCATGGTCCAAGGCGGGCGAATGTCGCTGAAGGGGACAGCCGATCCCGCGGGGCCGCAGGTCGATGCCGCCATAGACGCGGCGGACCTGAATCTGACCCCATTTCAGCCCTATATCGAGCCCTTTGTGGACCTCGAGATCGCCTCGGGACGCGTTTCCACCCAGGGAACCCTCCGCTATGGGGAGGGCGGCGCCTCAGCCCGGGCCGTCTATGCCGGCAAGGTGCAGTCGGACGATCTGCGCCTGGTGGAAATCCGGTCCCGGGAGACCGTCGCGGGGTGGAAGTCGCTTCAAACCTCCGCCGTCCGCATGGAACTTGAGCCGAACCAGCTTCTGATCGATGAGATCATCCTGCTGCAACCCGAGGGAAAACTGTTCATCTCCCGGGACGGTTCGGTCAATATCGTCAAGCTCATCAAGGTCCGGGGCAACGGGAAGGCATCCGCGGGCGCATCCGGCGAGGCACCGACCCCGGCCAAAGAGGCTTTTCCCATCCGGATCTCCAAGATCCGGATATCGAAAGGCCTCCTCGATTTCACCGACCTCAGCCTTATCCCTCCTTTTGCCAGCAAGATTCGAGAGCTTGACGGGGTCATCATCGGCATGGCTTCAGCGAAAAATGCCCGGGCCCAGGTGAAACTGGAGGGTCGGGTCGACGACTACGGTCAGGCCAGGATCGAAGGCGAGATCAATGTATTCGATCCCAAAGGCTTCACCGATATCGGCATGGTCTTCCGAAATGTGGAAATGACCCGCCTGTCCCCCTATTCGGGAAAGTTCGCCGGGCGCAGGATCGCGTCGGGAAAGATCTCCCTGGATCTGAAATACAAGATCACTGACAGCCAGCTCATGGGCGACAACAAGATCATCGTCGACCGGCTGGTTCTGGGGGAGAAGGTCGACAGCCCGGATGCGTCCAATCTTCCCCTGGATCTTGCGGTGGCGCTGATGCAGGACAGCAACGGCGTGATCGATATCGGGCTGCCCGTGCGAGGAAATCTCGATGATCCCAAATTCAGCATCGGCCACCTTATCGGAAAGGCCATCGCGAATCTGATCACCAAAATCGCCACTGCGCCGTTCCGGGCGCTTGGCGCCCTCCTCGGCATGAAGGACGACACCCTGAACACTGTAGCCTTCGAGGCCGGCAGTACGGCCCTGCCCCCCCCTGAACGGGAGAAACTCGTCAAATTGACGGAGGCACTGCGACAGCGGCCGCAGCTCAAGGTCATCGTGACCGGCCGCTATCATCCGGACGAGGACGGCCGGGCGCTCAAGGATCTCCAGGTCCGCCGCACCCTCGCGGAAAAGCGCGGCGTGCCGCTTTCCCCCGGCGAGGATCCGGGGCCGGTGGATTTCAGCAATCCGAGGGTTCAACAGACGCTGAAAACATGGTATGTTGAACGCTTCGGGGCCGAGGCCCTTGAAAACATGCCCGCGCGGAACGCCGCAACGGGTGCGGATGACGCGCCGGATCCCGGCAGCCTGTCCAAGGAGATGTTCGCGCGTCTGGTCGAGAAGGAACCCCTGGAGACCACAACCCTTGCCGCCGTCGGCGCCGGTCGGGCCGGGGCCGTTGTGAAAGCCCTCACCGGCTCCGAGGGGCTTCCGGCCGATCGCGTGGCAACCGCTTCGCCCGAAGCCAAAACCGGGAAGCGGGATGCCATGTCCGCCGGTCTGATCCTTGCGGTCGGAGCAACGGAAAAGCTTCCGGCGCGCTGAAACGAGCCGGCGGACCCTTCAACACAGCGCACCGCAGGGTGCGGAAAAGGTAACAGTACGAAAAAATGACCATCACACATCTCTTCAATTTTGAAGCACGGAAAAAATTTTTGCGGGAGCTGTCGGAAAACCTCAGCCGCGCCGATCTGAAAGCACGACTCATGGAGATGGCCGACAACATCGGCCATGGACGGTTTCGGGACCAGTCCGCCGCAGATATCGTTGCCTCCTGCCGGCCGGAGGAGGTGCTGCCCTCGGTCTATGACGGGTATCGAGGGATCGTCGCAGACGGAATCCGGTTCCTGATCTCCCGCCTTTCGATCCACAGAATTGCCGGACTGATCGCTGACCAGGCCGGTGCGCCCCAGGACATCCCCCCGGCCGGCCGCCTCCTGATCCTCGCCCGGAAGCTCCCCACCCTGCACAAACTGGGGCAGATGATCGCCCGTAACCGGCACCTGGATCCATCGTTCAAGGGATGGCTGACCTCGCTGGAAAACGGCCCCTGCACCATTCCGATGGATGAGATCAGAGCGCTCATCCACGAGGCCCTGGGGGAGGACCCCGCGCGGCTTGCGGTGGAGATCGGCCCCGCGCCCATCGCCGAGGCGAGCGTCGGCGTGGTGGTCCCCTTCCGCTTCACCTCCGACGGGAGCAGGCGACGCCGCGGCGTCTTCAAGGTGCTCAAGCCCGGCGTCCGGGAGCGGCTCCGGGAGGAGCTGGAGATCCTGGCGGACCTGGCCGAACATCTCGACCGGCGGCGGCATCTCTATCCCGTCGGGGGCCTCCGCTTCGCCGATACCTTCGAGGATATCCGGGCGGCCCTGATCCAGGAAGTCGATCTCTCCGGCGAACAGCGGAGGCTTGGCGACGCCCTCCGGTTTTATCGCGGCGACGGCCCCGCCCGGGTGCCGGGCCTCTTCCCCTTCTCCACCCCGGAGATCACCGCCATGGAATTCATGCCCGGGGAAAAGATCACCGACGCGCCCATGGCCCCGGAAGAACGGAAGCGCCTGGCGCGCGACCTGTTCAGAACCCTGATCTGGCAGCCCCTTTTTTCCCTTGCCCCCCTGCCGCCCTTTCACGGGGACCCCCATGCCGGCAATCTCCTCGCCCAATGCGGCGAAGGCGACCGGGATTGCCGGATCGGGCTGATCGACTGGAGCCTCTCCGGAACCCTGCCCCGGGACAAGCGCAGCCGGCTGGTGCTGATGATGCTGGGCATTCTCATGGAGAACCGGGAGATGATCCTGGACGGCATCCAGGCCCTTTCCGCCGATGACGACCGGCTTGAGGCCGCGTTCAGGGAGCGGGCCTTGGCCGCGATCTCCGGGATCCTGTCGGGCCGCGCGTTTTGCGATGGCGCCATCGCGAGAAAGGCCTTTGTGCTGCTGGACGGGCTGGCGATCGAAGGGTTCCGGTTTCCCCGGGACCTGCTCCTCTTCCGCAAGAGCTTCTTTACCCTGGAGGGGGTCCTTTTCGACCTCTGTCCATCTTTCGATGTAGACGAGGCCATGATGGGAGAAATGGCGGGGCTGATTCTTTCAGAAGCGCCCCAGCGCTGGGCATCCTGGATCTTCCCCTTCATGGACCGGCCGGAGAACTATCGAAGCCTCGTATCCAACATGGAGATCCGGTGCCTCGCCCAGCATTTTGCGATGGCGTTCATCCGCCGGGCGCCGGCTTTGATGGCCGGGGCCATGGACGCCGGCCTGGGGATGCTCTACCCCTTCTTCCTTCAACCGATCCCGCGATAGACTCTCCTTCTTCCCCCTCCCCCCTCTCTTCCTTTAGCCTTCTTCCTTTAGCCTTCAGCCCCTCTTCCTTCTCAACTTTTTTTCCCGCCCTACATTTTTTTCTTGACGGTATCCCTTCGATGGATTTATATGGGTTTAAAACTGACTGATTAATCAGTATGCCTGATTAAATGATCAGCATGTTCAAATTCTGGGGGTAGTCTGAGATCATGACCAAGAAAGAAGCCATTCTCATCGGCGGGACCAAACTATTTGCCAGAAAGGGCTTCAGCGGCACCTCGATGGCGGAGCTCGCCGAGATGACGAATATTGCCGGAGCGACCATCTTCTATCATTTCAGCAACAAGGAAGAGCTCTTTATTGCGGTGCTCGAGCACACGAAAAACGGACTCCTGAAGGCTTTCGACGACTATTTCTCCGAGAAAATCTTTGAATCGGGTCTGGAGATGGTGGAGGGCGTCGTCTCCTTTTTTCTCTACATGGCCGGATTGCGGGAGGAATGGTTCATGCTGCTCCACCGGAACCATCCCTACCGGCTGGCCGAGGTCAACCCGGTCTGCCGCCGTCATCTCGAAGGGATCTACAACTGTTTTGTGGACATCTTCGAACGGGCTATCAGAAGCGGACAGGCCGACGGCTCCATCCGGGATGTACCGGCCCATAAAACCGCTTTGATTCTGTTGTCCATGGTGGACGGCGTGGTGCGCTTCAAGACGTACCAGTTATATAATGCGGGGGCGCTTTACAACGATTTGATCAGCTTGTGCAGACAGATGCTGCAACATCAGAAAACCTAATCTCAGGGAGGCGTGATGGTCGAAAAGGTTTTTCCTTTCATCGGTTGGTTCAGGTCCTATCGGAGCCAGGATTTCAAAGCGGATTTCATCTCGGGATTGACCGTGGCCCTGGTGCTGATCCCCCAGTCCATGGCGTACGCCCAGTTGGCAGGGCTGCCGTCCTACTACGGGCTGTATGCATCGTTTCTGCCGCCGATGCTCGCGGCACTTTTCGGTTCGAGCCGTCAACTGGCGACGGGCCCGGTGGCGGTGGTCTCCCTGATGACCTCCGCATCCCTGTCACCGCTGGCCACGGCCGGCAGCGAGGGATACATCGCCTATGCCGTCCTCCTGGCGCTGATGGTTGGGCTGTTTCAGCTTTCCCTGGGCATTCTCAGGCTGGGGCTCGTGGTCAATTTTCTGTCCCATCCGGTGGTGAACGGCTTTACCAACGCGGCGGCCATCATCATCGCGTCATCGCAGCTCTCCAAAATGTTCGGCGTCTCCGTGGACGACGCGGAACACCATTATGAAACCATCCTCCGGGTGTGTCAGGCGGCCGCCCATTATACCCACTGGCCGACGTTTATCATGGGTGCTGCGGCCTTCGCCATCATGTACGGCCTCAAAAAGCTCCTGCCCAAGGTTCCCAACGTGCTGGTGGCGGTGCTGTTCACAACGGTGATCTCCTGGGCCATCGGTTTCGAACACAATGTCGAGAGCCGGCTGGACGCCATCCAGTCTCCCGGGGCCCGCTCGGATATCGAGGCGTTCAACAGCGTCGTCTCAGCGATACCTGCGGCCGCCCTGGAGCGTACCCGGCTCACGATTGAGGTGGAGGAGGCGAACAAAAACAAGGATGAGGCGAGGATGCTGGATCTCGGGCATGACCTGGGCGTCGTCAACCTCAACATGGAGCGCTTGAAAAACCAGGCCCATCAGTACCGGGAGAAAATCAGGGGGTACCTTTTCCAGGGCGTGACCCAGCCCGACGGCACCCTCCTTTTTTACGCCAAAGGCAGCCTCCCGGAAGGCGAGACCGGGGACGGCAGGACCTGGCGGTTCAGACTCGGCAACAATCCTCTCGACACGGAACATCTCCTCATGACGGGCGGCGGCGCCGTGATCGGAAAGGTGCCCCGGGGGCTCCCCGCCTTCACCATCCCCAAATTGGACATGGGCGTCATGCTCCGCCTGCTCCCGTTTGCCGCCATCATTTCACTGCTGGGGTTCATGGAGGCCATCTCCATCGCCAAGGCCATGGCCGCCAAGACCGGCCAGCGGCTCGATCCCAACCAGGAGTTGATCGGCCAGGGCCTGGCCAACATCCTGGGCGCCGTGGGGAAAAGCTATCCCACCTCGGGCTCCTTTTCGAGGTCCGCCGTCAACCTCCAGTCCGGCGCGGTCACGGGGCTCTCCAGCGTGTTCACGAGCCTCGTCGTCGTCATCGTGCTGCTGTTTTTCACGCCCCTCCTGTATCATCTCCCGCAATCCGTGCTGGCCGCGGTCATCATGATGGCCGTCATCGGCCTGATCAATATTTCCGGCTTTGTCCATGCCTGGCACGCTCAGTGGTATGACGGCACCATATCCATCCTGTCGTTTGTGTGCACCCTGGCATTTGCGCCCCACCTGGACAAGGGCATCATGGTGGGAGTGGTTTTGTCGATCAGCGTGTTTTTGTATAAGATGATGCGGCCGACCGTAACCTCCCTCTCCCGGCATGACGACGAAGGCCTCCGGGATGCGGTCTCCCACGGCCTGAAGCGGTGCGAGTATGTCGACCTCGTCCGGTTCGACGGCCCCCTCTTCTTCGCCAACGCCAGCTACCTGGAGGACAAGATCAACGATCGGCTGATGCAGGGCAAAAAGCTGAAACACATCATCATCGTCGCCAACGGCATCAACGATATGGACGCATCCGGAGAGGAGATCCTTTCCATCCTGGTGGACACCGTGAGAAGCGGGGGGGTGGATATCTCCATGAGCGGCGTCAATGAATCGGTCATGGCCGTGCTGGAGCGGACCCATCTCATCGACAAGATCGGTCGGGACCATATCTACCCGACCATGGAAAAGGCCATCTGCGCCGTCCACACCCATACCCACTCGGGTTCGGCGGAAACCTTATGCCCCCTGACCACCGTCTGCCGGATTTCATAATCAGAGAACAAGGAGGAAAACCATATGCCTGTCATTACACTGTTCAGCGGAGAATACTGCAACGAGGCGGCGGTGAGCCGGGAGATCAAGGATCAAACCGGCTACCGATGGATCGACGGGAAGGAGATCATGGGCCGCGCAGCCGAGCTTTCCGGCATGCCGGCCTCGAAAATACAGAGCGCCTTCTCGTCAAGAACATCCCTGTTCAACCGGTTCACCCACGAGAAGGAGCGCGCGGTGGCGCACCTCCGGGTTTCGCTTTCCGAAATCCTGGAAGCGGACAACCTGCTCATCTCCGGTTTTTCAGGGCTTCTCATTCCCCGGTCCATCACTCATGTGCTGCCGGTGTGCCTGATCGCGGATCTCCCCAGCCGGGTATCGTACCTCCGGGAAGAACGGGCCGTATCCGAGAAGGAGGCCCTGAACCTCATCCGGAAAAGCGACGAGGACTGCGCCGCGTGGGTGAAGATGCTCCATGACAGGAACGACCCCTGGGATTCGACCCTCTACGACATCCTGGTTCCGACGGACAAGACCAGCGCCGCCGCCGCCGCCAGGCTGATCGCCGAAAACATCGACAGCGACGTGCTGAAGCGTTCGGAGCGCTCGCAGAAGGCCGTGGCGGATTTTCACCTGGCCGCCTGCGTCGAAGCGGCTCTGGCCCGGGAAGGCCATCAGGTGGGGGTGCGAGCCAGGAATGGAAAGGTGACCCTGACCATCAACACCTACGTGCTGATGCTCCAGCGGCTGGAAGACGAACTCAAAGGCATCGCGGAGAAAGTCCCCGGCGTCGCGGGGGTGGAAACCGAGATCGGAAAGAATTTTCACCAGACGGATATCTACCGCCGGTTCGACTTCGAGGTGCCCTCCAAGGTGCTCCTCGTGGACGACGAGAGGGAGTTTGTCCAGACCCTCTCCGAGCGGCTGATGATGCGGGATATGGGCTCGGCGGTGGCCTATGACGGCGAGTCGGCCTTAGACATTGTGAACGAGGATGATCCGGAGGTGATGATCCTCGACCTCAAGATGCCGGGCATCGACGGCATCGAGGTGCTCCGCCGCGTCAAGAAGACCCGACCGGAGATCGAGGTCATCATCCTGACGGGCCACGGCAGCGAGGCGGACAAGAAGATATGCATGGAGCTGGGGGCGTTTGCCTATCTCCAGAAACCGGTCGATATCGACACGCTGAGCGAAACCCTCAAGGCCGCCAACGCCAGGATGCGGGACCGCACCAGCGCCATGCGGAAGGCATGATTCCGCCCTGTTGAACCCATCGCCCGGGGATATTCCCCGGGCATGGAAAAGATCGGATCAAGGGGAATGGTCGCTTAAAAAAACCCTGCGAGGACGCGAAAATCTATGAGATTTCCCTTCGAAAAATGGAGACCCGCCTTCTGGGACCTGCCGGTCCACAACCAGGGCCCCTTCAAGCACATGTTCAATTTCCGCAGGATATGGCAGCTGACCGTCAGCCTGACAGCCGGGGTTACGCTCCTGCCGTTGATTGCCATCACCCTGATCGACTATAACGTGACCCAGAATGCCATCGAATCCGAGATTCTCCTGCGGACCGCCAGGGTAGCCTCGAATGCCAAGCGAAACATCTCCTTTTTTCTGGACGAACGCAAATCGGCTCTGGATTTTCTGGTTCACGACAACAGCTTTGAATCCCTCATGGACGAGTCGAATCTATCGCGGATCCTGGAAAATCTCAGGAAAGGATTCGGCGGCGGGTTCGAGGACATCGGGGTGATCGATGCGGCCGGCATCCAGCGGGCCTATGTCGGTCCATACAGCCTGAAGGGAAAGGATTACAGCAGGCAGCCCTGGTTTCGGAAGGCGGTTGACAGCGGCATCTACATCAGCGATGTGTTTCTGGGGTTCCGGAACGTCCCCCACCTCATCATCGCCGTAAAGTACGACCTGCCGGGCGGCTCCTTTTATGTGCTCCGGTCTTCCGTGGACACCAACCGGTTCATCCTGCTTCTCTCCGAGCTGGAGTTGAGCGGGCGGGGCGACGCCTTTCTGATCAATTCCCAGGGCATTCTCCAGACGCCGACCCGATATTACGGAAACGTGCTGGAAACCTTTTCTCTCCCTGTGCCTGAATATTCCGAACGGACCCAGGTGCAGGAGATCCCCGGCGCCCGGAGCGAGCCGACGATCATCGGGTATGCCTATATTCCAAACACGCCATTCATTCTCATCATCGCCAAGCTCAAGAGCGAGCTCATGAAGTCCTGGCGGCAGACGCGGGCCCGGCTGATCGGTTTTCTGATCGCAAGCATCACGATCATTCTCATCGTCATTTTTGGGGTGGCCACCTATCTGGTGAACAGCCTCTATGCAGCGGACCAGAAGCGGCTGATGAGCCTTCACAAGCTTGAATACGGCAGCAAGATGGCCTCCATCGGCCGACTGGCCGCCGGCATCGCCCACGAGATCAACAACCCCCTGGCCATCATCAATGAGAAGGCCGGCCTGATCAAGGATTTGTTCAATTACAAAAAGGAATACGCCGAAGACGTCCGGCTGGTGAAAATCGTCGATTCCATTATTACATCCGTCGAACGCTGCGGCACCATCACCAAGCGGCTCCTCGGGTTCGCGCGGCAGTCCGATATCCTCGTGCAGCAGGTGAATGTGGAGGAATTGATCCGGGAAGTGCTGAGTTTTACCGGAAAAGAGGCGGAATACCGGTCCATCGAGGTTTCCATTCAGGTATCGGCGGATTTGCCGCCGATTGAAAGCGACCTCGGGAAGCTCCAGCAGATCTTCCTGAACCTCATCAACAATTCCTTTGCGGCCATGACGGACGGCGGACATCTGGTCATATCGGCCGAAATGAACGATCGGCAGGAGGTCGTGGTGTCTGTTCAGGATGACGGCTGCGGCATACCCGCCTCGGATCTGGCGCGGGTGTTCGAACCGTTTTTTTCTACCAAAACCCAGAAAGGCGGGACCGGTCTGGGGCTGTCCATCACCTATAATCTGGTCAAGGAGATCGGCGGACAGGTCGATGTTCGAAGCGAGGAAGGCGTCGGGACGACCTTTGAGGTGCATCTTCCCCTGACCATGCCGCAGAAAAAGGAGAATTCCCAGTGAATATCTTGCTGGTCGATGATGAAATAGAACTGGTTTCAACCCTGGCGGAGCGGCTGGAGTTAAGGGGGATCACCGCCCATTGGTTCACGAATGCGGCGGATGCCCTCAAGTCCGCGGAGACCGTGCCCTATAACCTTGCGGTTCTCGATGTCAAAATGCCAAAGACCAGCGGCCTGGAACTCCGGGACCGCCTGAAGCAAAAATATCCCAACATCCGGTTCATTTTCCTGACCGGCCATGGTTCGGAAGAGGATTACCGCAAGGGAACCGTCGACGGCGCCGTCTATCTGGTGAAACCGGTCCAGATCGATCAATTGATTGCCAAAATGAAAGACATTTTAGACATGTGAGGAAACGATATGGCAAAGGATACGAATCATATTGGCGAAGTGGGATTGCGGTTCTTTGGAAAAATGTCGGCCACGGTTTCCCATGAAATCAAAAACGGTCTCGCCGTCATCAACGAAAACGCGGGCCTGTTAAAGGATTTGATCCTGATGGCGGACAAAGGACGACCCCTGGATCCGGCCCGCGTCAAGAGTATCGCAGAGAAGGTGCTGGATCGCGTCGCCCGGGCGGATCATGTGGTTCAGAACCTGAACCGCTTTGCCCATCAGGTGGATGACCCCGAGGCCGCGGTTGACCTTCTGGACACCCTTACGCTGATTGTTGCGCTGACGGGCCGTCTTGCCGCCAACCGGGGAAAGACCGTCAGGGTCGTCCCCCCGGAGCCGGCGGTGCGCATCACCACCAACCCATTCGCCCTGTTGAATCTCTGCTGGTGCTGCATTGAAGCGGCCATGGACGCCGCGCCCGATAAACCGGAGCTTACCGTCCATATCGAAAAGCGGCCCGACGGCGCCGAGATCCGGCTGAGCGATGTCGATGATGTCGACGCATTCTCCCGGGGGCTCGCAGACGGTGTCGGGGCTTTGCTGGCCGGACATCTCCAGACCGAGGTGGCCCCGGATGCGGCGGGCCGGGCGATTGTCCTGAGTCTGCCTGAAAAATTAACGCCGAACTGACCGCAGGCGCTATGAAGACGGCGGTATAAGACGATTTCGTTAAAAAAAATGACAACTGGATGTATCGATTCCCCCAACATCTATTCATCAAAAAAGGAGACACCCCATGGCAGATAACGTATTGCTCATAGACGACGACAAGGATTTTCTGGATGTCATGACCGATAGAATGGAGGCCAGAGGTCTGGAGGTGGCATCCTCCACGTCCGCCGAGGATGCTCTGAGCATGATCAAAAAAGGCGCCTACGATTGCATCATCCTGGATCTCCAGATGCCCGGCATGGACGGGATCGAGGCCTTGAAAGCCATCAAGGAGATCCAGCCCGAAGCTCAGATCATTTTGCTGACGGGGCATGCCACCGTGGAAAAGGGCGTCGAGGCCATCAAACTGGGCGCCACGGACTTCATCGAGAAGCCTGCGGATCTCGAAACCCTGACTCGGAAGATCAAGAACGCCCATGCCCAGAAGATCATGATCGTTGAAAAAAAGGAAAAAGAGGCGGTGATGGATGCGTTGAAGCGCTTCGGGATGTAGCCTGCATCGAGGGCACGCCGGCGGGTCTTCTCTGCTCTTTCCGGTCTACTCTTTCCGGTTCCGGGGGCCGCCTGCCGGCGCAGGCCCCCACTTATCGATCATCTCATCCGTTTTTCGACCTATCTTTTTCACGAAGCTGTCGGTCGACCGCCCCCATTTTTCCATGCCGCTCTCCACCTTTTCCCGCCAATTCCGGTCTGCTCTTTCGGTTTTATGCCGCCACGCGGCGCTCTGCTTTTCGGCATTCCGACGCAGGCCGTCGAGGGTGCTTTCGTGCCCTTGGGGGGCCGCTGCCCCTGTTTCCCGATCTCCGGCTGGAACAGGCGACCCAAGCATCAGCAGAGCAACGACAAGGATGAATAATGCCCCTATTTTTTTCATAACGCTGCCTTTCATCACATTCCTGGACTCAATTTCCTTAAGTTATCCATCTCCAGGTCGGATGACAACCGCTTTTCATATTTCGCGACTTGAGAAGATCTCTCTTTATTCCTTCTCGATGATACCCGCTTGCGATCCAAAAACTTCCTCTCCACCTTCGACGAAATTGTCGACAATGGTAGCAGATTGTCGATGCGCGCAGAAAGAGAAAAACGTTAACCTTCTGTAGTTTAATCATATAAGATTTGGCACGATAATTGATTATACTATCTGCAGAAACGGTCGTTCGTTTCGAGGAATCCACACGGATGTTCACGGACACAACACTTTTGCAGGAGAAAAAAATGAAGATGACAACAAAGGCGACAATGGCAGCAATGGTATTCTTGATGGCGACAACCGTATCGGCAATGGCCGCAGGCATCCTTGACAGCGGTGCGTCGGAGCCTTCCTCCGTCATCCTTGCAGGCAATGGAAACGGGCACGGGCATGGTGACGGCAACGGCGGCGGCGACCGGGATCGGGACCAGGACAGGGACGGCAGTTGCAGCCTGCAGTCGGGCAAAGGAAAAGGCTCCGACGGCGGCCGAGGCGAAGGTGATCGGAGCCGTGACCGCGATTGCAGCCTGACGGCGGGTAAAGGCAAAGGCCCCGGTGACGGCTCCGGAACCGGCGGCAACGGCAAAGGCCTTGGTGACCGGGACGGCGATGGCCAACAGGGAAAAGGGGACGGCACGTGCAATCAGTTTGCGGGCAAAGGTAATGGAAAAGGCAACGGCCCTGACGGCGGCAAAGGCGGAGGAGACCGGGATCAGAGCCAAGACGGAGATTGCAGCTTGTTTGCGGCCAAAGGCAATGGTAACGGCCCTGACGGCGGCAAAGGCAAAGGCACCGGCGACTGCAAAGCGTAATCAAGACGATGTTGCTGCGGGTTTCCGGGTCCTTCGATCCGGAATCCGCAACAGCACAACCTAAAAGGAGGACGCATCATGAAAATCTTCAGGATCATCCTTACGGCGGCATTCGTTTTTGGACTTGCGGCAAGCGCCATGGGCTTCGAAGGCAACGGGTCGGACATGCCGAGAGGGATCCACGGCTATGGCGCCGGTGACGGGACAGGACCCATCCACGATGTTCTTTCGGGGGAACAGCCAGTCCCCATCACCGGCACGGTAAAAAATGTCGGGCCATTCTTCGAGGGATTGGAAATTGATACGGGAAGCGACGAAACGATCACAGTTTACGGCATCGGCCCCCTGTTCTACTGGGATTCCATCGGGATCGCACGTCCGGTGGTGGGGGATGTCATCACGGTGAACGGGGTTGATGTCGCCTTCAGCGACGGGTCCACGAGAACCGTTGCGATCAGCATCACCATCGGCACGGATACCATTCCCCTTCGAGATGAGAAAACCGGCCTTCCGCTTTGGGGCCGGAATCAGGAGAACGGCAATGGCAGGATGAAGCATGACCATAGGAAGGGTTTCAGGAATCAAACCTGCCCCGCCGCCGAAGCGGATTCGGAAGAGTCCCTGTAACACGTTATTTTTCGAATGAACCCGACAGGAGCGCCCCGCCGGCCGAGGCCCTCCTCATCACCGCCCGCTGCTTGTATAAATATTGGTATGCCCTCTTCTACCATTGTTCTTGACGCTGCCGAGATATCGACGTTAAACTGATGTCAATTCGAATTTTGATTGCCGGGCCAAGGGCCGATAGGCGTGCGTCTGAAGAGCGCCTTCATTCACCCCTTCGGCCTTCAGTCTTCAGCCTTCATCTTAAGGTGCTATCATGTGGCGCAGACTCCTCATTCTGTTCTTTTTTCAGATGGCGCTTTTCCAGGGAAACGCCGCGGCCACGGATCTGATCTGGGGCGCCGTCGTTGACCTGGACAGAGAGACGGGAACGCTGAACCTCCGGATGATGGGCGCTTCGGAGAAGAGCGCTTTTCACAGAGCGCGTCACGAGCGCGTCAGGGTCCGGTTCTTCCCCGAGGATCTGCCCGATGGCATTCGACCTGGAACGATAGTCAATATCTGGGGCGAACCCATCCCCGGAAAGACGCCGGCGTTTACCGCAACCGCCATCCAGCGGGAGCGGCGGGCCCATGCCGACCCCACCGGCGTCCGCTCCCGGCTGGGAAGGGCGGGCCATAACGGCGCGGGAGGGCATGGCAGCG
>NZ_JBGSQX010000115.1:0-96613 GCF_041737845.1 Desulfococcus sp. | reverse complement strand
CCGGGTCCTTCTGGCGGGCCCGGTATCGGGGCCGGCCCTGGTCCGGCTTCTGGAGGACGCCCACCTCATGACCATGCCCTTTTCCCAGGAAGGCTTCGGCATGGCCCTGATGGAGGGCATGGCCTACGGCCTCCCGGCGATTGCCTCCACCAGGGGCGCGGCCCGGGAGACGGTCGTTTGCGGTGTCAACGGCATCCTCGTGCCGCCGGGACGGACCGATCTTGCGGCCGCCGCAGTCCGGCGGCTGGCCGAAGACCGGGAAGCCCTGGCCCGGATGTCGGTCCGGGCCCTGGACACCTTTCACCGTCATCCCCCGTGGGAGAAGACCCTAGGGGCGGTCGAGGGGTTTCTTCGGCGGATGACCGTCCGCTGATATCGGCAGGATGGGTTTCGCGCCCCTCCACCCATCCTGCGGGCTATGGGCTGGAATCTGCTTGTCAACCCGTAATACGGGGGGTATACTGATACGCTTTTTCAGATCAACAGCGGCATTCAACAACGACGGGGCCTTGCACAGGGGCGTGCGGAGGCGACAAGGGGGAAGCGATGATGCGCAAGGCATCCAGCAACGGGATTGAGATCTGTTATGACACCTTCGGCGACAGGAAAGGCCGGCCGCTGATTTTGATCATGGGGCTTGCCACGCAGATGGTCGCATGGCCCGAGCCGTTCTGCCGCATGCTTGCGGCGGCCGGCCATTTCGTGGTCCGGTTCGACAACCGGGACGTCGGCCAGTCCACCCGGATGGAGCGCCTCTACGTGCCGGACGTCGAGGCCCTCATGGCCGAGACGGCGGCCGGCCGCCAGGTCTGGGTGCCCTACACCCTTCTGGACATGGCCGACGATGCCGTCGGTCTGATGGATGCCCTCAAGATCGATCAAGCCCATGTGAGCGGGCTCTCCATGGGCGGCATGATCGCCCAGGTGATGGCCCTGGAATACCCCGGCAGGCTCCTGAGCCTGACCTCCATCATGTCCACCACCGGAGAGCCTGACCTCCCGCCCTCGACGCCGGAAGCCAGGGAGGCGTTGCTGTCCATCCCACCGGCCAAGCGCGCGGGCTATGTCAGCCACATGGCGGCGATTTACCGCACGTTTGCGGGCGGATCTGAATTTTACGACGAAAAACTGCAGCGGGAGCTTTCGGGAAAGGCGTTTGACCGGGGCATCTATGCGCCCGGCTTCCTCCGCCAGTTCGCGGCCATCCTCGGCGCGGGCGGCAGGCGGCACCGGCTCGACCAGATCAGGATCCCCACCCTGGTCATCCACGGCGACTGCGACCCGGTGGTGCCCCTTGCGCACGGTCAGGACACGGCGGCCATCATTCCCGGCGCCCGCATCGAGGTGATCCCGGGCCTCGGCCACGGGACGGCGTTTCCCGGCCTGTGGGAGCGGATGGCCGCAGCCATCGCGGACCACACGGCCGCCGCGTCCGCCTGACCGGTCCCAGCCTTCAGCCTCAATCCCGCTACACCACCACCACCACCGCCGGCAGGGGCTTGATGAATTCCTGCCGGAGGCTGTAGGTATACGCCCCCTGGGTCGGGATCAGGAGGATGTCTCCGGGTTCGATCGCCTCGCCCCAGTAGGCATAGCCCCAGACGTCGTGGGGGGTGCACAGGGCCCCCAGGATATGACAGGGATGCTCAATCATGGCCGGCCGGGTCAGGTTGAGCACCGGGAAATAGTCGGTCTCGTAGCGCTCCCACCCGACGGCATTGGTGCCGGCGTCGGTGATGACGAGGTCCGAAGCCTTTTTATCCACCACCGATACTATGATGTGCATCGCGTCGTTGACGAGCCATCGGCCGGGCTCGAAACAGATGCGGCAGGGAACCACGGACCGGAGATGCCGTTCGATGGAAGGCACCAGGGCCTCGGAAAAACCTTCGATGGGCATCGACGGGATCCGGTACCGGGGCGCTGCCGCGGCGACGGTCTGACCCAGGGCCTTGCGGATCATCCCCTCGGGCGTTCCGCCGGGATGGAGCCATTCCCCCTGCTCCGGCCAGTAGCCGCCGCCGATGTCGATAAAGGCGAACTCCCTCAGAAACCCTTCGGGGAGGGTCCGCAGCACACCGCCCAGCATCTCGATGAAGCGGAGCTGGGCTTCGGGGGAGAGGTTCCAGCTCGTATGAAACTGAAGCCCTTGAAGCCGGACATGGGGGCAGCTCCGGGCGGCCTGGAAGAAGTCTTCGATCCGGTCGGGCGGGATGCCGAACTTCCGCCAGAGCCCGTCGGGGTTGGTGGTCAGGCGGACCCCCGTCCGGACGACGGCCCCACGGGATGCGGCGGCCTTCTCCAGGCGCCCCAGTTCACCGAAGCTGTCCATGAGGACCACGACCTTCTCCGCGTGCCGGACCGCCATATCCAGTTCGGCATCGGTTTTTCCCGGGCCGCTGAAGATGATGTCTAAGGCCCCCAGATCGAGCGCCGCCGCAAGCTCGGGCCCGCCCGAAACGTCCAGCCCGAACCCCTGTTTCAGGAGATGTCCGGCCACCTCCGGATGGTTGTTGCTCTTCATGGCGTAGTAGAAGGCCGTGTCCGGCAGGGCGCCCTGAAAGGCCGCCATGAACCGCCTTGCGCCCGCGGCCAGCACCTGGGTCTCCAGAAGATAGACGGGGGGCGGATGGTTCCGGAGGGCGTCCATGTAGAAGGGGGCCCGGTCAAAATGGCGCGCGACAAAGGCCCGGAGGGATGCCTCGGGAAAGGGCGGCAGCGGCCTGCCGACGGCTGCTTCGATTTCTGCCGGGGAGATCGGGCCTTGGGCTGTTTGGGTCACGATGCCATCCTCACGGTGAGCCGGCCGGCCATGTCGTCGCACTGGGCCGGGAGTTCGGGGCCGTCTTCCGAAGGGGCAAAGATCACATGGCCCAGGAGCCAGGAGTCATAGTCCTCGGGCGGCATCCGGATCGTGTCCGCGGGCTTCCGGATGATATTGACCTGGCGCACGCGCGGGTCCTGTGCCAGTCGCGCCCAGTCGATTTCCCGCACCACCCCGCCTCGACCTGCAAGCAGCCGCAGCCCGACCCGGGGCTTCACCGGGCGCCCCTGCATAATACCGACGGGCCGGCCTTCCGCGACATCGAGGGTCATCATCAGGATGTCGATGCCCGCGGCCTCCCGGAGCAGGGACGGCAGGCAATCCCCGCCGGGCCGGGGGGTCATTTCCAGGAAAAAGAGGTCGCCCCCGCGAAGGATCAGGTCCGCCATGCAGATTCCAGAGGTGACGCCCAGTGCCCAGGCCGCATCCCGGAGCTGCCGGCCTAAGTCCGCCATCCGGACGGCCGGGGGAAGGGCGTCGATCAGGACATACCCCCGGGTCGTGCCGAAGGGGTCCCGGGGCGACCGGATCTTCCGGGTCAGCCGGATGATTCCGATCCCGCTCTTTTCGATGATCACATCGCAGCTGTACTCCTCTCCCTCGACATATTCCTCGGCGATGATGCCCGGGGCATCCGAGGCGCCGGCCGGGTAGAGCCGGTTGCCGCGGCGGGAAACCAGCCCCGTTTCGATGCCCGTAAAGGCGGCCCGGCTCTCGTCCGGCCCTGCGCAGACAAAGACCAGTTCGCTGCCGCTGCCGGTGGCCGGTTTCAGGACGATGGGGCCTTTGGCTTCCCGGCTGAAGGCTTCGGCCTCGTCCGGCGACGAGACCCGCGCGGCCCGGGGGCACCGGACGCCCTCCTGACGCCAGATCTTTTTCGAGAGATATTTGTCCCGGCAGCGGCCCACCGCCTCAACGGACGGGTAGGGCAGGCCGCGGGCGGCGGCGATCCCGGCGGCCAGGGCCATGGATTCGCAGTCGAAGCAGGCCACGCCGGAAAGGTGCATCCGCCGGTCTCTCAGGTGGGCTTCCAGGGCCTCGTGAACCCGCGTCGTCGCCGTCAGGTCGCACAGAACCTCTTCGGAGGGGTCCGGCGGGGCTTCCTGCGCCCGCCGCCGGATCCCGGGGTCGGTGAGGAACAGCGCCCTTCCGGGGGCGGCGCTGCGGATCCAGTCGATGTAGTCTGAGGTGGTGCCCACGACGAGCACCCGGGGGCTACCAGACACCTTCGGCATTCCTCGCTGGAGCGTCCGTCGGCGGGTGTGTTCCGCAGGAGGTCACCGGGGCGGGCATCCGGGCCGGATGCTGAACGAAGGGGACCCTCGCCGGGATCGGGTGCGCGGGCAGCCGGACCGTGTCATGCATGGCAGGGATGCGGATCTGGTAAAGGGGGCGGGGGGTGAGGTGGAAGCGCTCCTTCCATCCGAAATCGCCGCACAGGAAATCGACCTCTGCCATCCGCAGCCGGCAGGCCCATTCCATATGGTGGAAATTGATCCGTTTGGCGATCCCCGGAAACTCGGGATCGGTGCCGCCGGCCAGGACCGTGTAAGATGTCCCGAGGACGGCGCCGACGTCCACGGCCGCGATCCTGCCGCCGATGAGCACCGTGGTGATCCGGAGCATCTCGTTCGCGGCCAGCCATGCGATCAGCTTTTCAAAGGACTTCAGGAATCTGGGGTCGCTGAAATAGGAGCGCTCGCCGAAGGCCCCGAGGTTCATCCGGAAAAAATGGTCCACGTCGGCGAAGACGTCATACCGGAAGGCGACCCCGGGGGCCGTCACGGCGTCGATCTCCCGGCTGAGTTTTTTGCGGGATTTCGCGGAAAATTGGGCCATGTAGGTGTCAAATTGATACTGGTAATCTGCGGGCAGAAACAGGTATCCGATCTCGTCCATCTCCTGAACCTCGGAAACCAGGGGGCATGGGGCCATGTAGCGCAGATGGGCGGTGCCCGGAACGTGGTTCAGCAGGGCATGGGCGATTCGTGCGTCCCGGGCGATGATGCGGTTCCGCTCCAGCCAGGTCTTGCCGGACCAGAGTTCTCCAGGGAAAAAGCCGAAGCTTTCGGGTTCGTCCGTCCGGCTCAGGGGGAGCAGCCCGACGATCTTTCCGCCCTCCTCGGCGATGACGAAATACGGGTTCCGGTCGAAGGATGTCGCAAAGCAAACCCTTACCGGCCAGAGGTCGAACAGGGTCTCGACCGGCCGGATATTCTCCCAGATTTGACGGCAGGTCTCGAAGCCTTCTTCAATTCGGATATGCATCATTATTTTCGATCCTCACATGAGTGTTCAGGTTTCCGCGGCATCCGCCGGGCCGGCCTGCAGGCCGGGCGGAACGATTGTTCGAAGTCATTTTCAACGGAAGGCCGGCGGCCGGTCTGGTTTGCTTCCGGGAGGACCCATCGGGGCCCCGCCGCTGAATGATACTTCGCCAAGCATAATGCGTGCCCAGGGTTCAAGATGCCGTAATATCCTGATATCGAAACAGATCATTGAGGCGTTTACTTTTTTCTGCGGGTCTCATCCGAATATTAAGTAAGTGCTTACTTATATTTGTTGAAAAAGGTATTGGACTACTGATAAGAGGTGTCGAAAGCGGGATGCCGCGGTGTTTTGCTTTTCCTGACGAATCCTGGGGAAAGGCGATGCTCGGGAAAACAATTTGATTTAACGCATTAAAAGTGGATGCGTGCCCCGGTGGCCCCCTGAGGCGACGGCCGTAGTAATCGGAAGCGGGTAAAAAAATACCACATATCAGGAGCGCTCATGCTGATTAAACTGGTCCTGGCCGTCCAGGACAAACGGCTTCAGAGGTATCTGGAGCAGAGCTTTTCCCTCACGGATATCCGCGTCGAGTCTTGCGGCGCCCTGCCTTCCCCGTGGCAGAAGGTGATGCGGAGCTGCGGGGATATCATCGTCATCAGCGAGTCGATCATTCCAAGGCCGTCCGAATCCGGTATCGCCATGCTCAATGATCTGCCCGAGAGCCCCACGACGGTCATTCTCCACGACGGGGATTCCTCGGAGGAGCATGCCCAGCTGGTCGCCGCCGGAGCCGACGTGGTGCTCTTCTCCGGCGTCTCGAAGAAGCGGCTTCAGGAGGCCATCGAAACCACCCTGGAGTCCCGCCGGCAGCTGATTCAACTGAACCGTTTCCACCCGAAGCACCCGGCCAAGCCCCAACTGGGCGATTTTGTCCTCGAGAGCGACAGCATGCGGATCTTCATCGACGAGGTCCGGCAGGTGAGCGCGAGCAATTCCTCCCTGCTGATCATGGGGGAGACGGGCGTCGGCAAGGAGCACCTGGCGAAGGCCATCCATGCCGAAAGCCCCCGTTCGGCCGGACCCTTCATCGCCGTCAACACGGCGGCCCTGCCCGAGCAGATTCTGGAGAGCGAACTCTTCGGCCATGCCGAGGGGGCCTTCACCGGCGCGGTCCGCTCCCGGCGGGGCACCTTCGAGCTGGCCCACAACGGGACGATTTTTCTGGATGAGATCGGGGAGATGCCGCTCCACCTGCAGGCGAAGCTGCTCCGGGTGCTCCAGGACTACGAGGTCAAGCCCATCGGCGGGGAGAGCCCCATCTGGGTGGATGTCCGCGTGATCGCGGCCACGAATCGCGACCTTGAAAAGGAGGTTTCCAGAAAGAACTTCCGGAAGGACCTCTACTACCGCCTGAGCGTGGTGACCCTCACCATACCGCCCCTCCGGCAGCGCAAGGAGGATATCCCGCACATGGCCGGGCATTTCCTGGATCTCTACCGCTACAAGATCGGGAGGGATGTGGGGCGGATCTCCCCCTCGGCCATGAAGGCATTGAGCGGATACGACTGGCCCGGAAACGTGCGGGAGCTCATGAACGTCATCGAGCGGGCCATCCTGATCTGCAAGTCCCACGAGATTACCGTGCAAGATCTTCCCTCGGTTTTTCACCGCGGGTCGCTCCTGCCCCATGGGATGATCGGAGACGAAGCCCCGGATCTGACCGCCGCCTGGAAGGGGAAAACCCTTCCCGAGGTCCGAAGGGAGATGGTGGCGCAGATCGAAAAGCGGTACATCGAGATGGTGCTGGCGGAGACCGGCGGCCGCGTCGGGAGGGCCGCCCGAATGGCCGGCATCCACTCCCGCGGCCTGTATGACAAGATGAAGGCCCTGGGCGTCCGGAAGGAGGATTTCCGGAAATAACGGCCGGGCCGACTACCTCGGGGGGCGGCCGCCGGGCGGCTCCGGCAGTTGCAGGAGCACCACGGCCAGGAGGGTGAAGGCGATGCCGGGCAGAACGGTCCATTCCACAACCGATTTTCCCATGGCCCATTCCATGCCGGCCACGGCAGACGGCGTCAGGAAGGTGTAGGCCACCACCCGGTTGGGTCCGAGCCGGACGGCGGTGAACTGGATGATCCAGAACGTGCCCGCGGTGGAGAGCACCGAGAGGTAGGCCAGCCCCAGCCAGACCGAAGGCTTTGGAAACGGCAGGGACCCCGTCTGAACCAGAGCCGCGGCCAGGAGGGCCAGGGTTGCCGTCAGCAGACTGTAGAAGGTGAACCGCACCTTGGACTCGTCCCGAGCGAGCCGCTTGAGGGCCAGGACATAGACGGCGAGGCTCACGGTCCCCAGGAAGAATCGCAGGTCCCCGCGCGAGAATTCCAGGGCCGCCATCCGGCCCCAGTCCCCCCGGAAAACGACCCACAGGGAGGCTGCCATGGACAGGCCCAGGATGGCCCCCTGGCGAAGGCGCACCGGATCGCCCATGAAAGCCCCGAGGATCGCCGTCATGAGGGGCAGGGTGGTGTAGATGGTGCTGGTGTTGAGGGGGGTGGTCTCCCTGAGGGACGCAAACATCAGGATGAAAAAAAAGCCGTAGCTCCCACCGACGACGGCGTACCGGCAAAAATCCCCGGGGCCCGGCAGCCGCCTGGCGCCGGGGGCGAACGGCAGCATCAGGGCGAAGACCAGGGTGGCGGACAGAAACCGCCAGAAGGTGAGGACGACGGCGTCGAGGCTCGGGGTGATGGCCGAGACCACCGGAAAGGACCCGGCGATAATGAGGGTGTAGACGATCATGCCCAGGTGGGCGAGCCCCGAATGCATCGTTGACGCCTATTTGATGGTGACGAGAAAGATCATGAAAATGTGCAGGATGATCACCGTGGGGAGGAGGGCGGCCTTTAAGAGCCCCACGGCGGAGATTCCGTTTTCGAAATACTTTTTTAAGAGCGACTGGCCGGCCGGGTTGGGGGCATTGGCGATGACCGTCAACCCCCCGCCGGTGACGGCGCCGGCGACCACGGCATATTTGAGGCTGCCGGTAAAGTCCGGCACCAGGGTGCTGAGAAAGGTGATGGCGGCGTTGTCGTTGAACGCGGTCAGCACGGCCGCCCCGATCATCAGCGGAATTTCAGAGAAGTTCCCCAGGACGGGCTGGATCCACCATCCCTGGACGCCGCCGTGGATGACGAGCCCCCCCAGGAAGAACCCGACGAGGATGGCCGGTTTCAGTTCGATCCGGTTCTGAAACGGGGCGGTGACCGTGGCAAAGCCCAGGAAGAAGAGGAGGCCCGGTATGAAGATCTCGGGGTGGTGGGCGTTGAATATCGTCCATGCCATGAAGAGCAGGTGGGCGATAATGACCCAGGCCGGCACCGGGTCTTCCCGGTCGTCCCAGTCCGGGTCGATGAACGGGGCGCGGTCTTCCTCCGGCAGCAGCACGGGCAGGTGTTCCCGCATCCGGTAGAGGAGGACCTCGTTGAAACGCTGATCGAAGGCCTCGCAGGCAAGGGACCGGTCAACCCCCTCGGGCAGGGCCTCGGTGAGGTAGGTGTTGAGCAGGCGGGTCCGGATTTCCTGGGAGATGGCCTGGACCTGGGCCTCCACCGTTGCGAAGACCTGGGTCCTTGCGTCGATGATGTCCCCGGCCCTGTCGAATTCGGCCTCGATCATGTCCCGGCTGAGGTAGGTGGCACGGATGTGGTCCCGGAGGCTCCGGAGGGCGAATTTTTCCTCCAGGCCCGACATCTCGTCCCGGAACACCAGGAGATAAACCGTATTGACGACGAGGATCCCCGTGGCGGCCTTCCACCCGAAGGTGAGCAGCATGAAGGCGGTGTCCCAGTGCCATGGTCCCGCCACCATCAGGACGGGGGGGGCGGCGAAATGGGTGAGGGTCCCGCCCACCGAGATGTTGACGAAAAGCAGCCCCAGGGTCGCGTACTTGAGCGGCTCCCCCGGCTCGAGTTCATAGAACTTCCGGGCCAGCAGGAGGGCCGATATGGTCATGGCGGCCGGTTCGGTGATCAGGGAGCCCAGAAGCGGCCCTGCGGTGAGGATGGTGAACCACCAGGCCTTGAGGGTGCCGCCGAACAGGTTGGCGATCCTCGCCATGATCGTTTCGGAAAGCTTCAGGATCGGGCGCGTGGCCGCAAGGATCATGATGACGACGACAAAGACCGGCTCGGTGAAATTGACCTTGTAGCTGATATAGGTGACGACGGTCTGCCAGTCGTAAAAAAAAAGGATGGCCACCACGAGCGCCCCGACCCACAGGCCGAAGATCACCTCCACCTCGCCCAGAAAATGGAACAGCTCCGCGCCGTGGTGGACGGAGTTTCGGGGGGCTGTGCCCTGCTTGATCCGGGTGTCGTGCTCGTGCTCCCACGCGTGGGCGATGGCCATGAACTTGCTGGCCAGAAAGGTGTGGAGGATGGCGGCGAAGAAGATGAGGGTGGCCGCCAGGTTGAAGGGCTCCAGTTCGATGCGGTGCTTCAGCACCGCCAGGAGTCCCTCGTGGGCCGGGTCTTTGTAGTTGTCGAGGCGCCTGGGAAACGCCTCTTCCCGGGCCGGCGGAGAATCCGAGGCCGCCCGGGCCGGTCCGGAGATCAGGGGGACGGCCCAGAGGGCGATCATGAACAACAGAAGGCAGGCAAGCATTTTTCGGGCCATAAGCGTCCTCCATCGGATTCCGTCGGCGGGGTGCACCGATATGCCGGAATGAGGCATTTGATGAATATTTTTAGTATATTATAGTATTATAGATGATTTCGGCCCAATCTTCAACCCCAAAGTGGGGCGGACCGCCGGCCGGGCTCTCCCGGGATGCATGGATCGGCCCCGGCGGAACTGTTCCGGCGCCCTGGTGATTATGGGGTGCAGCAGATGACAGGCGGTCTTTTTGAACTTATTAGTCTGGGTAGTACGCGGACAGAGGCCAGGCGTCCCGCCGTGGGCGGCGGATGGGAGCGGCGGCCCCACTTGTGAGAGTTGAGGAAAAGCGGCATGCCCATGAACTTGGAACAAAAACGGCGGGCGGCCATCATGCCTGACGGCGATGGGCTGCTTCGGGCGGTGGTCAGGGCATTCGACGGGGAGATCTATGTCTCCGGGGCGGACTATCTCCTTTCCTACATGAACGACCGGCTGGTCGACCGCATCGGCCGGAATGCCGTGGGCGAACCCTGTCATGCGGCGCTCCAGGGCCGGAAGACCCCATGTCCGTTCTGCGTCATGGACCAGGTCCTGAGGGGGGAAACCGTGCGCTTCGATATCCGGGACCCCGCGAGCGGCCGGTGGTATCAGAGCGTCAACGCCCCGGTGCCCCGCGGGGAAGGCGGCCCGTTGCTGCTGTCGATGATCACCGACGTTCACGAGAGGAAGATGGCCGAAACCGCGCTGAAAGACGGCGCATCCTGCCGGATGCCCGGGGAGGTTCTCCGGCGCGCCGGCGTACGCCTGCGGCGCAACTTCGGCAATATCGTCGGCGAAAGCCCCGCCATGCAGCAGGTCTACGACGAGATCCTCAACGCGGCCGCGTCGGATGCCAACGTCATCCTCTACGGGGAACCCGGCACGGGAAAAGAGCTGGTGGCCCATGCCATCCACGACCTCTCCGACCGGCGGAACCACCGTTTTGTGCCGGTCCACTGCGGCGCGATCCCGGAAAACCTGTTCGAGAGCGAGTTCTTCGGGTACGTCCGCGGGGCCTTCTCCGGGGCGAATACAGACCGGGAGGGATATATCGCCTATGCCGACCGGGGGACCCTCTTTCTGGACGAGATCGGCGAGATCAGCCCCCACATGCAGGTGAAGCTTCTGCGCGTCATCGAAGGCGGCGGCTACACCCCGGTGGGAAGCAACCAGGTCGAAAAGACGAATGTCCGCATTATCGGCGCCACCAACCGGGACCTGAAAGATCACGTCCGAAGGCGGCTTTTGCGGGAGGACTTCTATTTCCGGATCCATATCCTCCCCATCTATCTCCCACCGCTCCGGGAGCGGAAGGAAGACCTGTCCCTGCTGATCGACCATTTTCTCATGATCCACGGCGGAAAATTGAACCTTCGGCCCATCACCGGAAAAGAGATGGAAAGGCTCCATGAACATGACTGGCCCGGAAACGTGAGGGAACTCCAGAGCGTCATCATCCGGTACTGCGCCATGAAGGGGATCGATTTGACGGCATCGGACCCCGGAAGTCCCAAAACCCTCGACCCCGGCGGCGGTGTTCCCGCCGACGGGACGCTCCGGCAACTGGTGGAAGGCTACGAGAAGGGGGTCATCGCGTCTGCCCTCGCGCGGCACCGCTGGCACAGAACCCTCGTGGCCAGGCTGCTGGGGGTTGACCGGAAAACCCTCTTCATCAAGATGCATCGCTACGGCCTGATCGATGGGCCGCAGCGGCCTCGAAATTCGGGGAATAATCGCCCCAGATAGTCCAGCAATATCCCCAATTCGCTATTTCTATGCTCCACCAACGGTTTATTCAAATTCTAAATCCGGTTCGGGGAGGTTTCGCCCCGGCGCCCGGGTCCCTCCCATTTTCCACCTTTCTTATATTTCCATTTAAATTCAAATAGTAATATGTTGGCCCAGGCGTTGGCACAGTTATTGTTACGCACATCACCAGCGTCTATGGCATAGTTTGAACAATTTGCACAATTTGCATAAAACCGTATCGGAAATACGCCATGCTGAGAGAGATCTACCAAAAAAAATGCCTGGTGTTCGGCTGCGGGAACCCTCTCATCGGCGACGACGGATTCGGGCCGGAGGTCATCCGGCATCTGGAGGGGGCGGCTCCCCTCCCGGATGAAGTCGCCTGCCTGGATGTGGGAACCTCGATCCGGGATATCCTGTTCGATTTTCTCCTGGTGGAAAAGAAACCCGAACTGATCGTCATCGTCGACGCCATGGAGGTTCCGGGAGCCGCAGCCGGAGAGATATTCGAGATCGACGTGGCGGACATCTCGCCGGCCAAGATCTGCGATTTTTCCCTCCATCAGTTTCCCACCACCAACATGCTCAAGGAGATCCAGGACCAGACCGATATCGACGTCCGCGTGTTCGTGGTGCAGACCACTGGGCTGCCGTCCATGGTCAGCCCCGGCCTCTCGAACCCGGTGGCGGCGGCGGTTCCCGTCATGTGCTCCCGGATCCGGGATCTGATCCGGGAGCGATTTGCCGATTCGGCATCGGAGGGCCCGTCATGATTGAATTTCGCGTGGGGCAGCTTGCCAACATCCTGGGCGTTCACCGCAACACGGTCACCAACTGGATCCGAAGCGGCCGGTTGGCGGCCCGCCCTACTGTTGGAAAGAAATATCTCATAGAAGCCCCTGAATTCCTGCGCTTCTGCAGGGATCAGGGGATTTCGGGGGAGGTCGCGGACCGGTTGTCCCCGGCCGGCTCCCATGCCGTTGTGAAACCCAGGAAACATCAACCCGTAAAAAGAGAGGTTGCCATGTCGCAAAAGGCGATTGGATCTGTGATGGTGGTCGGCGGCGGGATCGCCGGCATCCAGGCGACGCTGGATCTGGCCGATTCAGGGTACTTTGTCTATCTCGTCGAGAAAAGTGCCGGTATCGGCGGTGCGATGGCCCAGCTGGACAAGACCTTCCCGACCAACGACTGTGCCATGTGAATTATTTCACCCAAGTTGGTCGAGTGCGGTCGGCACTTGAATGTTGAGTTGTTAACGCTTTCAGAGGTGGCGGGTGTCTCCGGAGACGCCGGAAATTTTACCGTAACCCTTCGAAAAAAACCGCGATACATCGACATGAACAAATGTATCGCCTGCGGCCTGTGCGCCGAGAAATGCCCCCGGAAGGTGGATGACGAGTTCAACATGGGGGTCAACAAGCGGAAGGCCGCCTACATCAAATACGGCCAGGCGGTGCCCCTCAAGTACGCCATCGACGGCGAGAACTGCATCTACCTGAAGCGGGGGAAGTGCCGGGCCTGCGAAAAATTCTGCCCCACCGGCGCCATCAATTTCGATGACAAGGAAGAGATGGTCAACATCCACGTCGGTTCGGTCATTCTGGCCCCCGGGTTCAAGCCTTTCGATCCCTCCGGCTACGATTTCTACGCCTACACCCAGATCCCCGACGTCGTCACCAGCCTGGAATACGAGCGCCTCCTTTCAGCCAGCGGACCGTGCATGGGCCACCTGGTGCGGCCGTCGGACGGGCGGGAGCCCCGAAAGATCGCCTGGCTGCAGTGTGTGGGGTCGAGGAGCACGAACCGGTGCACCAACGCCTACTGTTCCAGCGTCTGCTGCATGTATTCCATCAAGCAGTCCATCGTGACGGCGGAACACACGGCCGGCGCAGACCTCCAGCAGAGCATCTTCTACATGGACATCCGCAGCCACGGCAAGGAATTCGAGCGGTATTACGAGATGGCCAAGGCCTCGGGGATCCGCTTCGTTCGGGCAAGGCCCCATACCATCGCGCCCGGCAGAGACAGCATGGGGGCCTCCATGCGCTACGTCACCGAGGCGGGCGAGACGGTCGTGGAGGATTTCGACATGGTCATCCTGTCCGTCGGCATGGAGCCGCCGGCGGACGCCCGGGACCTGGCCGAGAAATTCGGCGTGGCGCTGGACGCCCACGGCTTTGCCAAGACCACCAATTTCGAGCCGGTGACGAGCAGCCGGCCGGGGGTTTTCGTGACCGGCGCCTTCCAGGCCCCCAAGGCCATTCCCAGGTCCGTGGCTGAAGCGTCATCCGCCGCGGCCGAGGCCGCCGCGACGCTCATCCGGGCGCGGGGGACCCTCACCCGCGAGAAGCGCTATCCCCGGGAGCGGGACATCGCGGCGGAGGAGCCCAGGATCGGGGTGTTCGTCTGCTCCTGCGGCATCAACATCGCCGGCGTGGTCGACGTGAAGGCCGTTGTCGACTATGCCAAAACCCTGGACCATGTCGCCTATGTGGAAAACAACCTCTTCACCTGTTCGGCCGACACCCAGGATCTCATCGCCAAGAAGATCGGGGAGCACGGATTGAACCGGATCGTCGTTGCGGCCTGTACGCCAAGGACCCACGAACCCCTCTTCCAGGACACCCTGAGGGAGGCCGGCCTGAACCCCTACATGATGGAGATGGCCAACATCCGGAACCAGAATGCCTGGGTCCATCAGAACGAACCCCAAAAAGCCACGGAAAAGGCTATAGCCCAGGTGCGGATGGCCGTGGCCAAGGTCCTGAAGAACTATCCCCTCCACCGGGATTCGGTGGGCGTCACCCAGAAGGCCCTGGTCATCGGCGGCGGCCTCGCCGGGATGGGCGCGGCCCTGGGCCTGGCGGACCAGGAATACGAGACGATCCTCCTCGAAAAAAGCGACCGCCTGGGCGGCAACGCCTGGCACCTCACCGCCACCGATCGGGGCCGGGCGGTCCGGCCCGTGCTCGAGGCGATGATCGATCGGGTGGATCGCCATCCCAGGATCAAGGTCCTCAAGAACGCGGCCCTGGAGACCGCCGTCGGCTCGGTGGGGAATTTCGTGAGCAAGATCCGCGTGGACGGAGAATCCCGGGCCGTGACTTACGGCATTGCCGTCGTGGCCACCGGGGCCCGCGAGTCCCGCCCGGACGAGTATCTCTACGGCCGGGACGACCGGATCATGACCCACCTGGAATTCGACGCCCGCCTCAATGCGGACGAGGGGCTCGCCGGAGCGACCGCGAGCGCGGTCTTCATCCAGTGCGTGGGCTCCCGGGAACCGCGGCGCCCTTACTGCAGCCGGGTCTGCTGCACCCACTCCGTCAAGAGCGCCATCCGGCTCAAGGAGCTTAATCCCGCCATGAACGTCTACATCCTGAACCGGGATATCCGCACCTACGGCGAGCGCGAGGAGCTTTACCGGAAGGCCCGGGAGCTGGGGGTGCTGTTCATCCGCTACAGCCTGGATCGCAAGCCCGAGGTCATTCGGGACGGCGAGGGGCTCTTCGTGTCGGTCTTCGATCCCATCTCCCGGTTTCCGCTCCGGATCGAGGCGGATCATGTGGTGCTGGCGGCGGCCATCGAACCCAACGACACCCGGGACCTGGTGGCGCTCTATAAATGCGCGGCCAACGCCGACGGCTTCCTCAACGAGGCCCATCCCAAGCTGAGGCCCGTCGACATGCCGGTCGAGGGCCTGTTTTTGGCCGGCATGTGCAACTATCCCAAGCCCATTGACGAGTCCATCGGCATGGCCAAGGCCGCGGCGGCCCGGGCCGGGGTGATCCTGGCGAAGAAGGAGATGCAGCTCGATGCCATCAAGTCCTTTGTCACCGAAAAATGCGACGGGTGCGCCCTCTGCCTCGATGTCTGCCCCTACCGTGCCCTCAAGCTGGAGGAGTACGACGGACAGGACGGCAGGTCCCACCGGCGGATCCTCACCGACAAGGCCCTCTGCAAGGGATGCGGTCTCTGCGAGGCGACCTGCCCCAAGGGCGGCATCTATGTCCACGGGTTTACCCTGGAACAGCTCAAGGACCAGGTGAGTGCGGCACTGGCTGTATATTGAAATCACAACCAAGGAGAAAAAATAATGTCTGATCAATTCGAACCGGTCGTCATCGGTTTTCTCTGCAACTGGTGCGCCTACGCCGGCGGCGATCTGGCCGGCGTGTCCCGCCTCCAGTATCCGCCCAACATGCGGGCGGTCCGCGTCATGTGTTCGGGGATGGTCCATCCGGACCTCGTCATCCATGCCTTCGGCAACGGGGCCGACGGCGTCATCGTCATGGGCTGACATCTGGGTGAATGCCATTACCTGGAAGGTAATCACAAAGCCCACGCCCGTCTGGATGTCATCCGGATCGTGCTGGAAGACTCCGGCGTCGATCCCGAACGGTTCACCATTGAATGGGTTTCCTCCGCCGAGGCGCCGAGGTTCGCCGAGGTCGTGACCCGGTTTACGGAAAAGATCCGGGCCCTGGGCCCGAATCCCGTGAAGCGGACCGAATCCATGCTTGCAGCCGGATAGACGGCGATACAGGAGGACTTATGTCAGAACAGACCATTACGCTCGGAAAAGCGCCCAGAAGCCTTTTCAAGGACGCCGTCATGGCGCTTCTCCCGGACGGCGGAAACCTGAACGCCTGCCTGACCTGCGGTCTCTGCGCCTCCGGATGTCCGGCCAGCGGCCTTTCGGACATGGACCCCCGGCGGTTCCTCCGCATGGCGGCCCTGGGGATGGACGAGGAGATCCTCAAAAGCGACTGGGCCTGGATGTGCACCATGTGCCAGCGGTGCATCAGCGTCTGCCCCATGAAGATCAACATCCCCCAGCTTATCTTCAACGTCCGCGCGAGCTGGCCCCGGGAAAACCGACCCAAGGGCATCCTGGGTTCCTGCGACCAGGCCCTTCGGCACGACACCTGCAGCGCCATGGGCGCCTCCGAGGAGGACTGGCGGTTCGTGGTCGAGGATGTGGCCGACGAGGTTCGGGAGATGCAGCCGGGGTTCGAGGAGATCCAGGTGCCCATGGACCGGAAGGGGGCGGTCTATTTCCTCAACCAGAACTCCCGGGAGCCGGTGACCGAGCCGGACGAGATGATCCCCCTCTGGAAGATCCTTCAGCAGGCGGGCGCGGACTGGACCTACGGGTCGAAAGGATGGGCCGCCGAAAACTACTGCATGTTCCTGGCCGACGACAGGGCCTGGGAGAGCATCGTCCGGACCAAGGTGAAGGCCGTGGAGGACCTGGGCTGCAAGGTCTGGCTCAACACCGAGTGAGGGCACGAACTCTTCGCGGTCCGGTCCGGACTGCAAAAATATAACATCCCCTACAACTTCGAGATCAAGACCATCATCCACTGCTACGCGGAATGGATCCGGGAGGGCAGGCTCAAGGTCAGCTCCGACTGGAACCGGGACCTGAAGGTCAAATTCACGGTCCAGGACCCCTGCCAGCTCGTGCGGAAGAGCTTCGGCGACCCGGTGGCCGAAGACCTCCGCCTGGTGGTGAAAGCGGCCGTGGGCGAGGAGAACTTCGTGGAGATGTACCCCAACCGCTCCAACAATTACTGCTGCGGCGGGGGCGGCGGGTTCCTCCAGTCGGGGTACGCCGACGAACGGCGGGCCTACGGCAAAATCAAGTTCGACCAGATCATGGAGACGGGCGCCCATTACTGCATCACCCCATGCCACAACTGCCACGCCCAGATCCACGACCTCGCCCTGCATTTCGGCGGGCATTACCACACGGTCCACCTCTGGAGCATCCTGTGTCTGGCCATGGGAATTCTTGGCGAAACCGAACGCGCCTATCTCGGCCCGGACCTGGCAGCGGTGGGACTCGAATAACCCCCTTGGAAGGAGGCATGATGAAAACATTTTTCAACCTGGTTCAGGAGGTCCAGAAACCCGGACTGTGCCACCGCTGCGGGGGATGCGTGACGTTCTGCACGGCGGTCAACTACGGGGCCCTGGAGCTGAGCGAGGACGGGAAGCCCCGGTTCGGGGACATGGAGAAGTGCATCGAGTGCGGTCTCTGCTACACCATCTGCCCCGAGATCGACGAACTCGAGGAGGAGACAAGGCGTCATTCGAACTGGAGCGCCCCCATGGGCCGGATCATCGAGACGACCGTGGCCCGGGCCACGGACAAGGCGGTGCTCAAGGCGGCGACCGACGGCGGCGTGGTCACCGCCCTGCTCCTGCATATGTTCGACCGGGGCCGCATCGACGGCGCCATCGTGGCCCGTCAGGTCGGGCGCTTCCAGCGCCAGCCGTTCCTCGCCGTCACCCGGGAGGAGATCAAGGAGGGCGCCGGGTTCTTCTTCGACACCTCCCACGGCATGAAGCGCTTCAGCGACCAGTACATGACCTTTTCCTCCATCGAGGAGTTCGACCCCATGCTCAAGAAAGGGCTCCGGCGGGTCGCCCTGGTGGGAACGCCCTGCCAGATCATGTCGATCCGGCGGATGCAGACCCTGAGCCTCGTCCCCTCCGAATCCATCTCCATCTGCCTGGGACTCTTCTGCTCGGGGAACTTCACCTTCAGCGCGGCCGAACAGAAGGCGCTCTCGGAGATGGGCGGCTTTTCGTGGGAGAATGTCCGGAAGATCAACATCAAGGACGCCCTCCTGGTCCACCTGAAAGACGGGGAGGTGCGGTCCATCGACCTCGCGGGGGTCGAATCGATGCGGCGGTATGCCTGCCGGTTCTGCCCGGATTACTCCTCGGAGTTCGCCGACATCTCCTTCGGGGGGATCGGGGCCGAGGAAGGGTGGACCACCGTGATCACCCGAAGCCCCCTGGGCCGCGCCGTATTCGCCGATGCCAGGGGCGCCGAGGTCGTCGAGGAGTTTGCGCGCGAGGAGAACCCCGCATCCTCGAGCGAGGCCCTGGGCAAGGTTCGGACGGCGTCCGCGGCCAAGAAAAAAGCGGCCCGCCACAACCGCAGGGACCTCGGCATGAAACCGGTTGTGATCGACCGATAGCCTCAACACCCCAGCATGCTGAAACGGTTCAGCAGGAGGGAAACCCTATGACAGTCAAAGTCGCAAGTGAATGGCTGAACGCCTGCTCCGGATGCGAGATCTCGATCCTGGACATGGGCGAACGGCTCCTTCAAGTGCTTGAAATCGCAGATTTCGTCCATATCCCGGCGCTCATGGACCACAAATATTTCGGTCAGACGGGAGACGGGAAGCATATCGATATTCCCCATGCGGACGTGGGCATCATCAGCGGCGGGGTCCGGAACGAGGAGCATTTAGAGGTCGCCCGTGAAATGCGCAAGAAGTGCGGCGTCATCATCGCCCTCGGTACCTGCGCCACCCATGGCGGCATTCCGGCCCTGTCGAATTCTTATACCAACGCGGAAATTCTGGACCGGTATTACACCACGGAAACCACGGACCCGGTGACGGCCTACCCCGGCCAGGGCATCCCGCCGCTTCTGGACTCGTGCTATGCGCTGGACGAGAAGATCCAGGTGGACATCCTGCTGCCGGGGTGCCCGCCCCATCCGGACCATATCTTCTCCGCCCTGGCCGCCCTGGCGGCGGGCAAATCCCCGGTGCTGCCCGACAAGAGCGTCTGCGACACCTGCCCCACGGTGCGGATGGGCAAGGGCGAACTCAAGGACGTCCGGCGGTTCCTGGAGGCCCCGGCCTATGCCGCCGCGGATGAACCCCTCGACAAGATGCGGTGCCTCCTGGAGCAGGGCATGGTCTGCATGGGGCCGGTGACCCGGGCCGGGTGCGGCGGCGACGCCCTCCGCCCGCGATGCATCTCGGCCCGGGTCCCGTGCCGCGGGTGCTACGGGCCGGTGCAGCCCGGCGGCAACCAGCGGCTCGACATGCTGAATGCCCTGGCATCCAACGGCATCGATGTCCGATCCCTGCCCGAAAGCGTGTCGTTTCTCCGGTTTTCGGGCGCCCATCACATGCTCCGCCCCAAACGAAAGGAGGCCTGATTCATGACCCAGGTGATCAACATACAACCCATCACCCGCATCGAAGGACATGCATCCATCGGCATCGAACTGGATGACGACGGCAACGTCAGGGATGCGCGGGTGAACGTCATGTCCCTCCGCGGGTTTGAAAAATTTGTGGAGGGAAAACCGGCCGAGGAGCTTCCCCGGATCGTGAGCCGGATCTGCGGCATCTGTCCCTGGATGCACCATCTGGCGTCCAACAAGGCCGTGGACGGATGCTTCGGGGTCACTCCGACGCCCACCGGCAGCAAGCTCCGCGAACTCATGCAGACCCTCGCCCACGTCGAGGACAAGCTGCTCCATTTCTACTTCCTGGCGGCCCCGGATTTTGTGATCGGGCCGGACGCTGACTACGCCGTCCGGAACGTCATCGGCATCGCCAAGGCCAACCCGGAACTGGCCCAGAAGGTGGTCCGGATGCGCTTCATGGCCAAAATGATCCTGGACAAGTTCTCGAGCAAGACCATCCACCCCGTCGCGGGGGTTCCCGGCGGGTTCTCCAAGCCCATGACCGAGGCGGACCGCAGGGAGATCCTGGAAAAGATGGGAGAGCTCATGGACTTTGCCCTGTTCACCATCGAATTCGCCAAAAAGGAGATCTTCCCAAAATACATGGAGGCCATCCAGACCATCGGCGTGATCCACACCGGCTTTATCGGCACGGTGGACGCCGGCGGCGCCCTGAACCTCTATGACGGAAAGATCCGCCTGATGAAGCCCGACGGCACCTATTTCGAGTTCGACGTGAAGAGCTACGCAGACTACATCGGTGAGCACGTGGAGCCCTATTCCTACAGCAAGTTCCCCTACGCGAAGTGCTGGAACGAAGGGTTCTCCATGGACCTCGCCAACCCCAAAGGCATCTACCGTGCCAACACCCTGGCCCGGGTCAACGTGGCCGACAGGATGGCCACCCCCAGGGCACAGGCCGAACTCGAAGAATTCCGGGAAGCCTTCGGCCGCCCGGCCCAGGCGACCCTCCTCTACCACTACACCCGGCTCATCGAGGAGGTCTACGCCTGCGAGCGGGCCATCGAGATCCTGAACGATCCCGAGATCACGAACCCGGACGTGCGGGCAAAGTTCGAACCCAAGGCCGGGCGGGGCGTCGGGTGCGTCGAGGCGCCCCGGGGGACCCTGATCCACGACTATTCCACCGATGATCGCGGCCTCATCACCCGGGCCAACCTCATCGTCGGTACCACCCACAACATCGGCCCCATGAACATGAGCGTCAACCAGGCGGCCCGGACCCTGATTCAGGGCGGAAAGGTCGACGAGGGCATCCTGAACAAGATCGAGATGGCCGTGCGCGCCTACGACCCATGAATCAGTTGCGCAACCCATCGCCTGGACGGCGATCACGGCGTTTCCATCACCATCCGGAATTCGGACGGCCAGGTCGTGGAGCAGTGGCCCAAACCGAGGTCCTGACCCCGACCGACCCCTGAGTGACTCCCCTGAGCCTGGTCTTCAGGCTTCCATCCCATCCATGTCTCCCCCGGGCGCGGCCGTCGCGCCCCGGGGAATACCCGCCCGCTGCCCGCGGAAGAGGCGACCATGGCTTACGATATTCTTTACTGTGCCTTGTGCGGAAAGAACTACAACGACGTCAACAAACTGATCACCGATGACGACGTGACCCTGTGCGATGTGTGTTATGATTTCTGCGCCGCCGCCAAGGGGGATGAAGAGACGAATCCGCCGGAAGTACGATCGGGACCCGCGGCGGATCGATGATGTGCTGCACCGAGGGGGCATTCCGAGCAAAGCTTTCTGACCCGGTGCCTGGGCGGAAGTCCGGCACAGCGGGGCCTTCCCCTTTCCCGAACCGGTGATTTCCAATGCACCGGTCTGTTTTTCCGAATTGACAATTCGACAAGATTCTTCCTATAAAACCATATCTCCACCCCATATCCAACCGGCACCCGAATAAGACGACCGATTTGCCTTTTGTCAGGCCGATACAGGCCTTTGGGCATCAAAGGAGACCATGATGCGCCGTCGCAACGCACCCGCGGATAGACATGTCTTTTTTCTCAGCACGGTTTTCATTGTTCTGGCCGCCTTTCCTCTCTGCTGCCTCGACGCGCCCGCCCTGGCCGGCAATGAAAAGACCGTGGCCCTGGTCATGAAGGCCCTCACCAACCCCTTTTTCTCCAAAATGGAGTCGGGCGCCAAGTCCTATGCCCAGCAGCACGGCATCCCCCTGGAGGTCTTCGGCGTCGAGCGCGAAACGGATGTCGAACGTCAGATCAGCATCCTGGAGAATCTCATTTCACGGGGCTACGGCGCCATCGTCATTGCGCCGGCGGATTCAAAGGCGCTGGTCCCGGTCTGTGCAAAAGCGTTTGAGGCAAAGATCGCCGTCATCAATGTCGACAACCCGCTGCACCGGGAAACCTTGAAGAAGCTGGGCGTTTCGATCCCGTTCGTCGGTTCGGACAACCGCGAGGGCGCAGCGAAAATCGGAGACTACCTCAAGCGCAAACTGGGGGGCCGCGGGCGCGTGATGGTCATCGAGGGCATCCGCGGGGTTGAAAACGCGGATCAGCGAAAAACCGCTTTCACGAAGGCCGTCAAGCGGGGGCCGGCCATCGAGATCGTAGCCAGCGAAAGCGCCAACTGGCATACGGATGAAGCCCTTTCCCTGGCCATCCGGCTGTTGGAGAAGCACGGTCCCGTGGACGCCATATTCTGTGCCAATGACAAGATGGCTCTGGGTGCCCTCCAGGCCTTGGATATTTCAGGATCGGCGGGAAAGGTATGGCTGGCGGGGTATGACAATATCGAGGCCGTGCGGCACGAGATGCGGGACGGGCGGATTCACGCGACCGTGGAGCAGCATCCGGAGCTGATGGGGGAGTTCGGGGTGCAGCTTGCGGTTCAGTCCCTCAATGGAGAGCGCGTCCCGCAATTCATCGCCACCCCGGTGGACCTGGTGACATGCGAAACCTTCGACAAAAAAATCGGATTGTCCATATCGGAAATGAAAAACCCGTTCTTCGCGTCATTGCACCGGCAGGCGGAGCAGACAGCATTGCTGCACGGCATGAAATTGACGGTTTACGACGCCCGAAACGACGAGGCCCAGCAGTTGACGGACCTCATGAGCCTGCTGAACGACCCCATCGACGCCCTCATCGTCAACCCGACCAATACCGAAACCGTCGGACCCGGCATCGAACTGGCCAACCAGAAAAGCATTCCGGTGGTCACCGTGGACCGAAAGGCATCCGACGGCAAGGTCGTCTGCCATATTGAATCCGACAACGTCAAGGGCGGCCGGATGGCCGCCGGGATCCTGGCGGATCATCTGGGCGGGCGGGGAAACATCGTCGAGCTGGAGGGCATTCCCGGGACTTCGGCCAGCCAGGAGCGGGGAGCGGGGTTCAACGACGCCCTCCGCGAATATCCGGAGATCCATGTCGCGGCCCGGGTCGTGGCGGACTTCGAACGGCCCAGGGCCCGGGAGGTCATGATTGAGCTTTTCAAGCGGCTCCCCAAGATCGATGGGGTTTTTGCCCACAATGACAATATGATCCTGGGCGCAATGGAAGCGTTCGAATCCTTCCCGGGCGTAAAAACGACGGTGCTGGTCGGTTTTGACGGCATTCGGGAGGCCCGGAGCGCGCTCCGGGAGGGCCGGCTGACCGCAACCGTTGTTCAGCAGCCCGAAAAAATGGGCGCACTGGCCGTTGAGAGCATTGCCATGCTGTATCGCGGGGAACGGCCGATGCCGAATATTCTCGTCGATCTGATGGTCATGGAGAAATAGACGTGTTCCGGACCATCAACCAGAAATTCTACGGCATTCTGGGCCTCCTGGCGATCCTGTTCTCCATCGGCTACGCGGAGATGGCCTATTTCCTGCATAAGCAGTCCCGGGTTGCAGCCCAGGGCCAGCGCATCGTGCGCGTCGAGCGGGAGATCGGCACCCTGCTGAACCTTTTTTTTGAGATGCGCTTCTGGGAGCGGGCCGTGTTCACCCAGGAGTTTTCAGACGCGGAACAGCGTTTCGGAACCCTCATGGCCCAGTTGAAACGCCATCTGGCGGGCCTTTCGGATGAACCTGCCGATGCGGCGATTACAGGCAGGCTCGGGCCCGCGTCCGAATTGCTGAGACGGTACGAACAGGACTTCAACCGCCTCATGCAGATCAATACCGAACACCGCCTGCAGCGCACCCGAATCGATTCCAGCTATCAGTCCCTGGCCTCTTCCATCCTGAGCATCCGCAACCCGGTTTTTCTGAAGTCGCTGTTTGTCCTGACCCAGTTTCAGATGAGTTATGCCGACAACCCCAGGGCGTCCGATTACCGGGCACTCCAGGTGGTCATCGAATCGCTGAAGGCCAAGTTGAAACAGGCGGATGCCCTGAATGAGAGATTGTCCGGGTATCTCGACGGCTACGGCGCCATCCTCGATGAGGATATCGGGCTTGTCGGCGAGTTCGCGTCGACCTCCATGCGGTTCAACGAAACGAGCGAGGCGCTGACGGCCCTTCTGTCCCACATTTCAGGGGAGGCGGAGAAGTCTCTGCAAACCGAGTTCGCAAGAGCGGAAACCCTCCGGGAGCGGCTCAGCGTGTCGTTTCTGGCGTCCATGGCCGCAAGTCTTCTGACCATGCTGCTGGTCATCACCCTCCTGGCGCGCAATATTCTTCGGCCGGTCCGCTCGGTGGCCCGGGTGATCGCCGACATCAAATCCGGCAGCATGGCATCGCGATTTGATTTTCCGGGCGATCCGAAAGACGACATCGTCATGCTGGGCGTGACGCTCAACGACATGCTCGACACCCTCGATCACAAAAACCGGCAGCTTCTCGGATACCAGGAGGCCCTCGAAGCCAAGGTGCGGGAACTGGCCCTCCGCGAGGGGGAGCGCGAGGCGCTGATTGAGGCCCTGGAGGTCAAGAACGCGGAACTTGAGCGGTTCACCTACACGGTCTCCCATGATCTCAAGAGCCCCTTGATCACCATCCAGGGTTTTTTGGGGTTCCTGGAAAAAGACGCCCTGGGCGGCGACATGGCCAGGGTGAAAGAGGATTGCAGCCGCATCCGGGGCGCGGCCCACAGGATGCAGGAACTCCTGAACGATTTGCTGGAACTGTCGCGCATCGGCCGCCTGATCAACCCTCCCGAGCGGATTCCCTTCGAGGAGATCGCCCGGGAGGCGAAGGAGATGGTTTCCGGCCGCATGGCGGAAAAAAATATCCGGGTGGAGATCGCCGGGAACCTTCCGATCGTCTGCGCCGACCGCCAGCGGCTGCGCGAAGCCCTTGAAAATCTCCTGGACAACGCCGGCAAGTACATGGGAACGCAGCCTGCGCCCCGGATTGAAATCGGCTGCCGGCAAACGGACGACGGCCCCGTCTTCTTCGTCCGGGACAACGGCATGGGGATTGATCCGCCCTACCATAGCAAGGTTTTCGGGCTTTTTGAAAAGCTGGACCCGTCCGCGGAAGGCGCCGGTGTGGGGCTGGCCATTGTCAAGCGGATTGTGGAGGTCCACGGGGGGCGCGTCTGGGTCGAATCGAAGGGGGCCGGACACGGCAGCAGTTTCTGTTTCACGCTTCAAGGCGATATGGATTCGAATATAAGGGAGCCGCTGTAAAATGAAAGATGAACCCGATCTCATCCTCCTGATCGAGGACAATCCCGATCACGCCGAAATGGTCATGCGACTGGTCCGCAGGACCCATGCCGCCGCCGTCATCGAGCATGTCTCAGACGGCGAGGCGGCGCTCGACTATCTCTTCCGGCGCGGGAGCTATGCGGTTCGCGCCCGATACCCCCTGCCCCGTCTGATCCTGCTGGACCTTCGCCTGCCCCGGATCGACGGCCTGGAGGTCCTCAAGTCCATCAAAACATCCGAGGCCCTTTGCCGCATCCCCGTGGTGGTGCTGACCACATCCGAGGCCGAGAGCGACATCGCCGGGGCTTCCCGGCTTCACGCGAACAGCTATCTCGTGAAACCGATGGATCTGGACGTGTTCGCCAGCCTGATCGAAACCATGGGGAATTACTGGCTGCTGTGGAACCGCCGCTGACAGCCGGGGGACAAGCCATGACACAGAGAAAGAGCCATATCCTGATGGTGGAGGACGAGGCGTCCCATGCCGAACTGGTGCGCCGCGCCTTTGATCCGCATGCCGGCAGTTTCAGGCTTTCCATCGTCGGGAGCCTTGCGGAGGCGAGGCGATACCTTGCCGGACACACGCCCGACCTCATTTTGACGGATCTGGTGCTGCCCGACGGCCGGGGAGTCGTGTTTTTGGCCCATGATGACCGCGGGCCGCTTTTCCCGGTGGTGGTCATGACCAGCCAGGGGGACGAACGCGCGGCGGTGGACGCCATGAAGGCCGGGGCCCTGGATTATGTCGTCAAGTCCGCGGCCGCGCTGGGGGACATGCCCCACATTGTCGGCCGCGCTCTGCGGGAATGGGGCCATATCGTCGAGTGCCGGCGCGCGGAGGCGTCTCTGGCCGAAGAAAAGGAGCGCCTCGCGGTGACGCTCAGGAGCATCGGGGACGGCGTCATCACCACGGACGCGGACGGTCGGGTGACGATGATGAATGCGGTGGCCGAAACGCTCACCGGATGGTCGCAGGCGGAGGGTTGCGGCCGGCCGCTGGAGGCCGTCTTCAACATCGTCAATGAAATGACCCGGCAGCGCTGTGAAAATCCGGTGGCCAAGGTCATGGAGACCGGCGGCATCGTGGGGCTGGCCAACCATACCGTGCTGATCGGCAAGGACGGGACGGAGCGCGCCATCGCCGACAGCGGCGCGCCCATCGTCGACAAACAGGGGCGGACCCTGGGCGTGGTGCTGGTGTTTCGCGACGTGACGGAAAACCTCAGGACGGCGGAGGAACTCCAGAAGTCCCAGAGGCTCGAATCCCTCAGCATTCTGGCCGGCGGCATCGCCCATGATTTCAACAACGCCATGATGGCGATCATCGGGAATGTCTCCCTTGCCAAACTTTACGCCGAACCGGGGCGGAAGGTATTTGAGAAACTGGAGGAGATCGAACGGGCCGCGCTGCGAACCAAAGACCTCACCCGTCAACTGCTCACCTTTGCCAAGGGCGGCGCCCCCGTCAAGCGGGTGGTCTCTCTGGCGGAGATCATCAAGGATACCGCAAAGTTCTGCTTGAGGGGATCCAATGTGAAATGCCGGTTCGATATTCCGGGCGACCTGTGGGCGGTGAATGTTGATGCCGGGCAGATCAGCCAGGTCATCAGCAATATCATCCTGAATGCCCATCAGTCCATGCCGGCGGGAGGCCATGTCGATATCAAGGCCGAGAACGTGACGCTGGAGCCGCCCCTGATCCCGCCCGTGAAAGCCGGCAGCTACGTGAAAACCACGATACGCGATCAGGGCACGGGCATCCCCCGGGAGCACATCCCGAGGATATTCGACCCGTATTTCACGACGAAGCAGAAGGGAAGCGGCCTTGGGCTGGCCATGGTCTATTCCATCATCGACAAACATGAGGGCCATATCACTGCGGAATCCGAACCGAATGCGGGGACCACGTTTCATGTATATCTGCCGGCGCTGCCGTCATCCCTCGTCAACCATAATGTCATGCCTTCCCCGATCATGCATGGGCACGAGCGGGTTCTGCTGATGGATGACGACAGATATATCCGGGACGTGGGCCGCGAGATGCTGCGGGAACTCGGCTATGAGGTTGAGTGTGCCAGGACCGGCGAGGAAGCGCTGGACTTGTACAGGTATGCACGTGATTCAAGGCGGCCATTCGACGCGGTCATTCTGGATCTGACCATTCCAGGGGGGATGGGAGGGAAAGAGGCGATCCAAAGGATCCTGGAGATCGAACCCCATGCCAGGGCCATCGTTTCGAGCGGATACGCCAACGACCCCATTATCGCGCACTTCCGGGAATATGGCTTCAAAGGCGCGGTGGCCAAGCCCTATCGGATTCACGAATTGAGCGAAACCCTCCATGCCGTGCTCCGGGGAGGGCCGAACGCAGGGGAGGAGCCATGAGAAAAGGTTCCAGTGGCAAGGTTGTCCGTACCTCCCCGGCGATATGTCTGCGTCTTCAGGGCCATCCATCGCCTCCGGCGGCGCATGGGGTTTCGATGGTCGGATTGCCCATCGGTGGGATGACGACTCCGGCCGTCATCGCCGGTAGATCTCGTCGACCCAGTCCCTGAACCATTGGGGTTTCTGGAACAAGACCGTGATCAGTATCATTGCCGTAATCGGGATGGGGATGACCGTATCCACGAGGGCCAGCAATACGAGGTAAACCAGGAGCTGCGTTCGCGTTGACAAGGGGAGCCTCTCTATCTTGGCAGGTTGTTCATGAACCGGTGACGGGCCGGCAGGGCCCAAAGCGTTTAAACGAATGGGGTCATGATAAAGCGATTCCAGGTCCCGGACAAGGTAAATCCCGGCAGCGGTTGTTAAAACCGTCCGTTGCCACATCCACAGCGGTCGAGCGCAGGCGGATGTTTTTGTTGATGTTGAATAATTTGCTTGCATTTGGGTAAAAACCGGCTTATATTCCTCGCATTCAACAAGGTTCCGCCGGTAACGGGCGGAACGATTTTTTTCTGCAGGAAAATTCTGAACGCCAATGAAGCATCCTCCAGATTTAAATTTTTGAATAATTCAAAGAAAGGAGGATGTCATTATGGCCAATGGCACGGTAAAATGGTTCAACGACCAAAAAGGATTCGGCTTCATCGAGCAGGAAAACGGACCGGATGTGTTTGTTCATCATTCAGGTATCAACGCAAACGGTTTCAAAAGCCTGAGCGAGGGTGACAAGGTTTCGTTCGATGTCGAGCAAGGCAAAAAAGGTCTTGCCGCAGTCAACGTCACTGTAAAGTAAGTCGCTTTTCTCTTCCGAAATGGGGGCATGCCGCTAAATCATTGCGGGTGCCCCTTTGTTTTTGAGGGGCGCTCATGAAAAGAGTTCTGGTGACCGGGGCTCTCGGCCGGATCGGGTCGGAGATGGTCATGACCCTGCAAAACACCCCGGGCAATGACACCGTCATGGCCGCCGGCCACACGAAAAAGCCCGGCCGGGCCCTCGGGGAATCCGGCCCTTTTCATTTCATCGAGTGCCCACAGATCGAACCCGTCGCCGCATGGGTCAGACGCTGCAGGATCGACACCATCTATCCTCTCGCCGCGATTCTTTCGGCCAGCGCGGAAAAAAACCCCCAAAAAGGCTGGCTGGTGAACATGGGCGGCCTTTACAACGTCCTCGATGCAGCCCGGAAATGCCGGTGCGCCGTGTTCACCCCCAGATGCATCGCCACCTTCGGACCCGCCAGCCCCCCGGATAAAATCCCTCAGGACGCCATCCAGCGGCCGCGGCCTTCACGGCCGTCGAGATTCTGGACAGCGGCCGGGGCAGGGGACCGCTGGACAGGCTGCGGCGCCTCCCCAGAAGGTTCGAGCAGGGCCTGACGGCCTTGGGGTTTGAGATCCTCCCGAGCGAGCACCCGGTGGTGCCCCTCATGATCCGGGATACCGGAAGAACGGCCGAACTCGTCGCGTACCTGATGGAAAACGGCATCCTGGCCACCGGACCGGGCTTTCCGGTGGTTCCCCGGGGCAGTGAGGAGATCCGGGGGTACCAGGTCTCGGCCGACCCTACCGAAGGCGACATCGACGTTGTTCTGGAGGCCCTGGACCGCTATCGGAAGCGAGATCCTCAGGCAGGGATTTCGAGCGCCGTTTTAGATTGACACACGGTTGCCGGGTCGCTATGTTCGCGCCAGACAAAAGCAAGCACCTCTGTTAAGAAGGGTGCGGCGGGCAGCGCCCATAACCGCTTAAACATGCAGGGTTTCCCTGATGGATGACTTGTTGAAAAAATGGAAAAACCGATAAACGATTCCCAGGATGATCCCTTCCCCTCGGCCAACCCCATCCCCTTTCGTCATGTCATGGCCATGCTTTCCGAGGGTGTTGCGGTCCTCAACATGGGGCGGGTGATTTACGCCAATACGGCGCTGTGCGAAATGGTCGGAAAAAACCGCGGCGAGATCATCGGCTGCTCTTTCTTGAGCCTCGTGGTCGATTCGGATCGCGATATGGTGTCGGACTGCCTGCGGCAACTGGATATGGGGTCTCCGGCCCCCATCATTTTCGGGCTGCAGCGATCCACCCGCGCCGGGCGCCTGGTCCGCCTCAAGGTCTCTTCGGTGGAACTCCACGGGATCTATGCCGACGCCCCGGGCATCTGCTGCAGCCTGACGGACGTGACGGATTATGAGGATCAACTCATTGAACTGGAGCGCGACAACCGGCGCATGCGGAGCCATCTTGACGAGAGCGAAAGCGTGCTCATGGCCATGGCCCCATACGACTGCAACGACATCCTGCTGGTGAACAAATATGTCGAGGCCCTGCTGGGCTGCTCGATGAAAGATATCATGAGCGGCAAACGCCACCTGTTTGATTTCGTCGATTCGGAAGATCTGCCCCGGGTCATGGACTTTTATAACGGGTTCCCCGATATCCATGAAAGCTCCGAGCTGGAATACCAGATCATCAGCAATGACCGGAAGATCAAGTGGGTGCGGGACATGGGCAACACCCTGTTTGTGGAGCGCGGCGGCGGCATGCCCCGCCGCATCGACCACACCCTGGTCGACATCACCGAGCAGAAAAGCAAGGAAATGGAGCTGCAGGAAGAACGCCGGAAGCTTTCGAGCATCATCAAAAACAGCAGTGAAATGATCTACCGGGTGGATATGGAGGGCAATTTTCTGGAACTGAACCCGGCGGGCATGTCGCTTCTGGGAATGACCGAGGATCTGCACCCCCGAAATATACTGGACTTGTATGTGGACCACCGGCAGCGGGACGGGCTGCTGCAGCAACTGGAGGCGCAGGGGCATGCCCAGCAGCTGGTGAAATGGCGGGTCGCCGGCGGCGCCGAGATCGATGTGGTCATCAACGCCATCGCGGAATGCGCGATCCAAACCAAAATTTGCACCTACCAGGGCATCGTTCACAATGTCACCCGCACGCTCGAGCTGCAGAAGGTGGAAACCATCAAGAAGATGGCCGGCGGGCTGAGCGACAAGATCAACACCCCCCTCATGACCCTTCAGTTGAACATGGACATCATGCGGGATATCCTGGAGTCCGATCCGGGGGATACCGAAGGGATCCTGGAGCAACTGAACGAAATGGAGGCGGCCTACAACAAAATCCTGGGGCCGCTGGCCCGGGTTCGCGAACAGTACTGGGAGATCCATGAGGTCCCCGACGGCTGGGGTGGCACAATATATGAGATCCATGAAAAAGCCCAGGCGACAAAGCCAGAAAGAGCTTCCGACCCCCCGACCGAAGGATCGAAAGGCTCCTGATCCCCATTCATCGCCGGATACTTCCTTGCTGCGGCGAGGCCTCTGGCCAGGCGCCTTAGCGCCGGCCGCATGACGGAGGGCCCCGCCGAGAACCCCCTCCAGTTTCAAGAAGCTTCAGAAAATTCATCCCTCCCCCGGGTCGCGCCTGCTGATGTGACCGCTCAAAGGCCGCTTCCATTCCATCTGCTTGGCCGCAGGGGGCCCGATAGGGCGGCGGATGGGTGTCATGAATCGCATCCTGTCGCTCCGACATTGGCTTGACCCCGGGCTTTCCTGTGATTAGGCTTTCGGTAAGACAAGGGATCCGCCGGACCGCGTTTTGAGGTCCAGGATATGAACGCATAGACGATAACCCCGACACTGAAGGAGGTTTGTCATGTTGAATATATGTGCCGCCGCAGCCATCGCGGCGTTGATCGCTTTTTCGGCATTGAGCCTTTTCGTGCCTTACGGTCTGATTGCCTTCGCGGCCATCATCCCCATCGGCCTGGCCTGCGGCGTGATCAGCCGGGCAAGGGGCCGGGAATGCAAACTGGGGTTCTGCGGGACCTGAAAGGAGGCCTGGATGAGCGATAAAACCGAACTCCTGAAAACCCTGTACGATGTCCTCGGTGAGGAAGGATGCGGCATGTCCTGCGAGGACGCTGAAATATTTCAGGATGATGAAGGCTGGAAAATGAACCTTGAGGGCTTCATGGAACCCTGGAAGCTGGGGAAAACCGTCAGCGAAGCCCGCGAGAGCATTCGTGAATATGCATCCATGGGGTTCGGCCTGCACTGAGGGTGCAGACGCCGCCGAACCGCCGTTATGGGCCGGGGATTTTCCTTCGGGAGAATCGTCGGCCTTTTTTTTTAGGGCACTGCGCCCCGATATCGGTCTCTTGAAAAATGGGCCTTCAGATATCGTCAACAAGCCTCTTGACACATAATCACAGTTGTTACATTATACATGTAACAGTTGATAGGATATTTTATGGCCTCAAATGATTCGAAAACGTGGCTGTTGCTGATCCACCAGATCCCGCCCAAGCCCAATGCCCTGCGGGTGAAAATATGGCGGCGGCTTCAGCAGGTTGGCGCCGTTGCCATCAAGCCGTCGGTTTACGCCATGCCCTTTTCCGAACAGTCGCGTGAAGACCTAAGCTGGACGCTCAAGGAAATCGTCGACGGCGGGGGGGACGGATCCCTTTCCGAAGCGCGTTTTATCGAGGGCCTCACCGACGAACAGATTATCGCCATGTTTCAAAACACACGCACGTCGGACTACGAAAAGATCATTCAGGAAGCCAACCTCCTGATAGCCGAGTGGTCTTCGGGAGGGGACAGCCCCCATGACCCGGCGGTGAAGGGGGCGGCTCAGGTATCCAAGCTGCGGCGCCGGCTGGATAACATCGCCGCCATTGATTTTTTTCGGGCACCGGAGCGAGGGACCGCCGAAATTCTGCTTAAAGAACTGGCGAAACGCCTGTCCGGCCAATCTGAAACCGCGGCGGCTTCCTATAGGGAGAGGCGCGAAGACCTGTCAGGAAAAACCTGGGTAACGCGGAGAAACCTGTTTGTTGACCGTATCGCCTGCGGCTGGTTGATCCGGCGCTTCGTGGATCCGGCTGCGGCGTTCAAGTTTGTCTCCGATCCTCAGTATACCCCCAAACCCGGAGAGCTTCGGTTCGACATGTTTGGCGGCGAATATACCCACGAGGGGGACTGCTGCACCTTCGAAGTCATGATCCGGCGGCTGCAGTTCCAGGATCGGGCACTCGTCCCCCTGGCCGAGGTCGTCCACGACATTGATCTGAAAGACGACAAATTCGGCCGCCCCGAAACAGTCGGGTTCAATGTCTTATTAACCGGCCTTGGGGCCTCTCAGCCGAATGACGACGAGCGGATGACGGAAGGGTTTCGGCTGTTTGACAACCTGTACGCCTATTACCAGCGGCGAAAGAGGGAATAACCCTTCCGGGAAAAATTAAAACCGAGAAACATTAAAACACAGAGGAGCCAAACCATGCCGTCCATTGAAAAGCATATTGAGATCAGCATCCGTCGGACCGGAAAACCCTATCGCGAGGTCCATGAGTGGATTGATGATCCGCAGCACAAAAACGAGCGCCACGACATCACCCGCGTGCTGGAGTTCAGTCGGATTTTCGAGGAAAAGTACGGCGAGGAAGCCGCCCGGGAGTATGTTCAGCACCTGGCCGACGACCTGAACGGAAAATTCAACCACCTCATCGAGGATGTCCAGGCATTGGTAGACACAACCCTGGCCTATTTCGGAGCCAAGAAGCAGTAGGCTCTGCCCATAATCAAAGGAGAAGCATCATGAAATGGATCACCCGTTCCCACGTGCACGTGGACCGCGTTGCCTGCCCCTGGCTGATCACCCGGTTTATTGATTCTGACGCCGAGTTTCTGTTCGTGCCCAAGAGCAAGGTCCTGGAGGTCGCCCAAAAGACCGGTGCGATCCCCTTCGACACGCCCGGGGCCGAACTGCATCACCGCGAGGAGCTCTGCACCTTCAGCGTCATCGTCCAGGAGTACGCGCTGACCGACAAGGCGCTGCTGCGCATGGCCAAGGTCATCAACGCGGCCGACACCGGACGGCTGGATGCCGATCCCCTGGCGGCCGGCGTTGAGGCCATCGCGGTGGGCTACGGCCTGCGCTTTCCGGATGACCTGGATAACATCGAGCGTCAGTTCGAGGTTTACGACGCCCTGTATGCCTGGTGCCGGCTCGATGTGGCCCGCGGCGAATCGTAAAGGAATGCCCCATGGCCACACCTGAAACCCTGAAGGCCCGCGTTTTTCGGATCAGCCGTTTTCTTGGCCTGCAGCGAAGCACCGTCGGGGTGCTGGCCATGGCGGTGCTGGTGGGCATGGGCGAACGCATGGCCGAACGCTTCCTGCCCATCTATATGCTGGCCCTGGGAGGTGGTGTGCTGGCCATTGGTCTTTTACAGGCCATGGACAACCTGCTTTCGGCCCTCTATTCCTTTCCGGGGGGCTACCTGTCCGACCGCATCGGCACCAAGAGATCGCTTCTGATCTTCAACCTGGTGGCCATTGCCGGTTTCGCCCTGGTGATCCTGATCCCCACGTGGCAGGCGGTGCTCATGGGGGCGGTGCTGTTCATTTCCTGGTCGGCCATCTCCCTGCCCGCCACCATGAGCCTGATGTACCGGGTGCTGCCCTCCAATAAGCGCACCATGGGGGTCACCATGCATTCGCTGGTGCGCCGAATCCCCATGGCCCTGGGTCCCATCGCGGGCGGCATTTTTATCGCTGTCTGGGGCGAACGCGACGGTGTCCGCCTGGCCTTTGCGGCGTCCCTGGCCCTGGCCCTGGTTGCGCTGGTCTTGCAGCAGCGGATGATCGATGACGACAGGCCCGCGCAGTCTTCATCCGAGGCCAGCGGTCTGACGCCTGAAAAAAACCCCCTGAAGCTGCTGCACCTGATGAACCCGGCCATGAAAGGCCTCTTGGCGACCGATATCCTGATCCGCTTCTGCGAGCAGATCCCATATGCCTTTGTGGTGGTCTGGTGCATGAAGACCATCGCCCATCCCGTTTCGGCGGTGCAATTCGGCCTGCTCACCACCATCGAGATGGCCACGGCGGTGCTGGTCTACATCCCGGTGGCCTACCTGGCCGACCGCACCACCAAGAAGCCTTTTGTCCTCATGACCTTTGTTTTTTTCACCCTGTTCCCCCTGGTGCTGCTGTACAGCCGCTCCATCGAATGGCTGATGGCGGCGTTCATCCTGCGGGGACTCAAGGAGTTCGGCGAACCCACCCGCAAGGCGATGATCATGGATCTGGCGCCGGATTCGTGCAAGGCGGGCATGTTCGGCCTGTATTATCTGATCCGGGACGTTTTCGTCTCGGTCGCGGCCCTGGGCGGGGCGTTCCTGTGGCAGATCAGCCCCGAAACAAACCTGATCACGGCCTTTGTTTTCGGGATTATCGGCACGGTCGGGTTTGCGGTCTTCGGGCGAGACATCCCCGCGCGATGACGGATATGGAGGTCTGAATGAAACCGTTGGCGACTACGATTCCGTTCAAGGAAGCCCTCAGGTTCTGGACAAAGCTGGGCTTCATCAGCTTCGGCGGCCCGGCCGGCCAGATCGCCATTATGCACCAGGAGGTGGTGGAGAGGCGAAAATGGATCGGCGAGAACCAGTTTTTACGCGCGCTTAACTTCTGTATGCTGCTGCCCGGACCCGAGGCACAGCAACTGGCCACCTACATCGGCTGGCGGCTGCACGGCACGTGGGGCGGCATTGCTGCAGGTTCCCTGTTCGTGATTCCTTCCATCTTCGTGATGCTGCTGCTCAGCTACCTGGCTGTGGCCCACATCGACATCCCGGCTGTGGCGGCCGCTTTCTACGGCATCCAGCCGGTTGTCGTGGCCGTGGTCGTCGAGGCGGTGCTGCGCATCGGCAAAAAGGCGCTTAAACACAAATTTCTGTATGGTTTTGCCGCCTTGGCCTTCGTGGCGATTTTCGTTTTCAAGGTGCCGTTCCCCTATATCGTGGCCGCGGCCGCGCTGGGCGGTCTGCTCATGCAGCGACCGATGCCTGAAGTTTTTTGCAAAGGTCGGTTTGATCCGCAAAGTCGCGAGTGCCGAATCGAGGTTGAATCCACCGCGGGGCAAAACAACGCCCGGCCTTCCATCGGTCACGTGGTAAAGGTTTTCGCCGTCTGTCTAGTATTGTGGGTGATTCCGATGGGGGCCATTTGGATGTGGCGCGGCGGCGGGGATACCCTGACCCAGATCGGCCTGTTTTTCACCAAGGCCGCCTTTGTAACCTTCGGCGGCGCTTACGCCGTGCTCAGCTATATCACCGACGTGGCCGTATCCAGAGGCTGGCTCTCCACCCAGCAGATGCTGATTGGCCTCGGCCTGGCCGAGTCCACCCCCGGCCCGCTGATCATGGTGACCCAATACGCCGGTTTCCTGGCCGCCTGGAACCTGCCCGGCGGACTCAACCCGTTGACGGCGGGTATTTTTGGAGCTCTGCTGACCACCTATGTCACCTTCCTGCCCTGCTTTTTCTTCATCTTCGCCGGCGCGCCCTTTATCGAGGCCATGGCCGGAAACCAGCGGCTCCAGGCGGCCCTTACCGGCGTCACGGCCGCGGTGGTGGGCGTGATCCTCAACCTGGCGGTCTGGTTCGGGCACAAAGTGATTCTGCCCAACGGCGGCGTGGACATTTTCGCGGTGGTTTCCGCGGTCGTATCACTGGTGCTGCTGCAGAAATTTCACTTCCCCATCCACTACCTGGTGCCCATCGGGGCGGTCGCGGGAGTGATCTGGAAACTTTTTGTCTAAAAAAAAATCAATAAGGAGAAACAGCATGGCACATACCATCGATATTAATGAACTCAGTAAACTCCTCGAAAAAGAAGAACCGATGACCCTTTTGGATGTGCGCCGCGAGGCGGATTACCAGGCCAATCCAAAGACCATCAAGGGTGCGGTATGGCGTGATCCCGAAAAGGTCGGCGATTGGGTCAAGCAGCTGCCGGTTGGAAAGCGCGCTGTGGTGTATTGCGTTAAGGGCGGATCGGTCAGCCAGTCCGTGACGGATCGACTTCGGAATGAAGGCTTCGACGCCGCTTTTCTGGATGGCGGTCTCAAAAACTGGATCGAAAGCGGACAACCGGTAGAGGCATCACATTATTCGATTCATCAAGCCGACATCGACCTGCTGCGCCAGGCGGGCGTTTCCGAGGAGGATATCGCCCATAGCGTCAAGGTGGCTGAAAAAGCCCTGGAAATCGTATCGCGAATCCCAAAAGGCCTGGACATGGAACTCGTCGGACGGGGAGCCCTCTTTCACGATCTGGGCAAAGCCAAGACGCACGAAATCGAGCATGGCAAGCTGGGTGCTGAGATGGGTGCGGCCGTGGGCTTGCCTCCAACGATCACAGCGGTGATGGAAAAGCATATCCGCGGCGGGCTCAGTGCCGAAGAAGCAATCGAGCTGGGGCTGCCGGTGAAGGACTACACCCTTTCGACCCTCGAAGAGCGAATCATTATATATGCCGACCGGCTGGTGGACATTATCACGGACGGCATCGTGCCTATCAAGGATGAACGGGAGGCCGAAGGCCGTTTCGAGGAGATTTTACGAACCATCCCCAAATATGGAAAAAACGATAAGACTCTGGATCGGTATCTGGGGTATCATCGGGAAATCCAGGCCGCCATGGTGTAATGGCCATTCAATGCTGTCATGCCCGGAAAGCCGGGCGTGACAGCGATAGACTTTGCCCGGCCTTGTTACGCCTGAAACCGGATCAGGACGTCTCCCGCCTCCACCGCCTGGCCGACGGTGCCGCAGACCTCCTCGATGAGCCCGTCCACCGGCGAGGCCACGTCGCTCTCCATCTTCATGGATTCCAGCACCACCAGGGTCTGGCCCCGGAAGACGCGTTCGCCCGGCTGGACCGGCACCCCCACCACCAGCCCGGGCATGGGGCAGAGGAGCACGTTGTCCGCCGGGTGTTCGGCCCGTTTGGGCATGTATTTCACGAGCGCCCACTCCCTCGGGGTATAGATCTCGAACACCCGGGTGATGCCGCTGAAGGCGACGAAAATAAAGAATTCCTCCAGCCGAAGCCGGAAGCGGTGAAGCCTGCCGTCGATGGTGAGATTGAGCCTGCGCCGGTAGAACTCGAATTCGGGGGTTTTCACCGAGTAGGCGTTTTCGTTCACACGAATGGTCCAGTATCTTCCCGACGTCGCGCCCTCGAGGCGCAGGTCCAGCACCTCGTCCCCCGACCGGACGGTGTAGCGGTGCGCAGTCACGACGGCTTTCCTCCCGCCGATCCGGGATGCCATGGGGCGGAGGGAATCGCGCACCGCCGCCGTGCGGACATGATAGATCAGGGCCGCCGTCAGGGCCGCCAGCTCAAACGCCCGCCGATCCGAGGGGATGGCGGGCTGGCTGCCCTCGAAATAACGTTCGATGAAGCCGGTGGTCAGATTGCCCCGGGCGAATTCCGGATGGCAGAGTATGCTGTTGGCAAAATCGATGTTGGTGACGACCCCCTCGATATGATAGCCGTTCAGGGCCTCGACAAGCCGGACCCGGGCTTCCTCCCGGTCTTTCCCATGGCAGATGACCTTGGCCAGCATGGAGTCGTAGTAGACGCCGATGCTGCTGCCGGTCTGGACGCCGCTGTCCACCCGGACGGCGTTTCCCCTGGGCTCCGCGTAGCGGGTGATCATGCCGGTGGACGGGATGAACCCCCGTTCGGGGTCCTCGGCGCAGACCCGCGCTTCCATGGCCCAGCCGCTTACGGTTACGCCCTCCTGGTCGAAAGGGAGCTTCTGGCCCCGGGCGATCCGCAGTTGGAGGTCCACCAGGTCCAGGCCGGTGACCATTTCGGTGACCGGGTGCTCCACCTGGAGGCGGGTGTTCATCTCCAGAAAGAAAAACTCCCCCCGGGCGTCCAGCACGAACTCCACCGTACCGGCGTTGACGTAGCCGGCCTTGCGGGCCAGATCGCAGGCGGCCCGGCCCATGCGCTGCCGCAGGGCCTCGGAGACGGCCGGAGACGGCGACTCCTCGATGATTTTCTGATACCGGCGCTGGATGGAGCATTCCCTCTCCCCCAGGTGGACGACGTTGCCGAAGATGTCGGCCAGGATCTGAATCTCCACATGCCGCGGACCCTCGATGTAGCGCTCCATGAAGATCCGGCTGTCGCCGAAGGCCTTGCGGGTCTCCTGGCGGCTGGCAGCCAGGGCGGCCTTCATTTCCTCGGGCCTCCGGACGATGCGCATTCCCTTGCCGCCCCCGCCGGCCGCGGGTTTTAGCAGCACGGGATAGCCGATGCCGTCGGCCGCGGCCAGGGCCTCCTCCTCGTCGGTCAGGGCCTCCGCGTGGCCGGGGATGATGGGAACCCCGGCCTTGACGGCCAGGGCCTTGGAGGCGATCTTGTCGCCCATGGTGTCGATGACGTCGGCCGGCGGACCGATGAAGACCAGCCCGGCGTCCGCGACGCGTCCGGCGAAGGCGGAGTTCTCCGACAGAAAGCCGTACCCGGGGTGGACGGCCCGGCAGCCGGTTGCAAGGGCCGCGGAGAGGATCTTGTCCGCGTCGAGGTACGACATCTGGGCGGGGGGGGTGCCGATGCGCACGGATTCATCGGCCATCTGCACGTGCAGGCTGCGGCTGTCCGCGTCGGAATAGACGGCCACGGACCGGATGCCCAGCCGCCGGCAGGTGTGGATGATGCGGACGGTGATTTCGCCTCGGTTGGCGATCAGAATTTTATCGAACATGGGATGCCTCACAGGGGAATGTTTCCGTGTTTGCGTTTGGGGCCTCTGGCTTCCTTGCCTTCCAGCACCTGCAGGGTTCGGATGAGCCGGTGGCGGGTGTCGCGGGGGAAGATCACGTCGTCGATATAGCCCCGCTGGGCCGCCAGAAACGGGTTGGCGAAGGTGCGGCGGTAGTGGGTCATCTTTTCATTCAGCACAGCCTCGGGGTTTTCGGCCGACTGGATCTCCCTGCGGTAGATCACCTCGGCGGCGCCCTTGGGCCCCATGACCGCGATCTCCGCCGAGGGCCAGGCGTAGTTGACGTCGCAGTGGATGTGCTTGGAGTTCATGACGAGATAGGCCCCGCCGTAGGCTTTGCGGACGATGACGGTGATGCGGGGCACGGTGGCCTCGGTGAATGCATAGAGCAGCTTGGCGCCGTGGCGGATGATCCCGCCGTGCTCCTGGTCGGGGCCGGGCATGAAGCCCGGAACGTCCACCAGGGCGATGAGGGGAATGTTGAAGGCGTCGCAGAACCGGACAAAGCGGCCGGCCTTGAACGAGGCGTCGGTGTCCAGAACCCCCGCCAGCACCGCAGGCTGGTTGGCTACGAGCCCCACGGTCTGACCCCCCAGGCGGCCGAATCCGCAGATGATGTTGCGCGCGAAGCTCGACTGGACCTCCATGAACTCGGCCCCGTCGAGGATGCTGAAAATCAGCACGTTCATGTCGTACGTCTGGTTGGGGTTTTCGGGAATGAGGTAGTCGAGGGCCGGGTCAATTCGGTCCGACGGATCCCGCAGATCCAGAAGGGGCCCGCGCTGCCGGTTGTTCGAGGGCAGGTAGCTGATCAGGCGGCGGACCTCCCGCAGGCAGAGCACGTCATTGGGGACCATGAAGTGGGAGACGCCGCTCTTTTTGGAATGGACCCCGGCACCGCCCAGATCCTCCGAGGTGATCTCCTGGTGGGTCACGGTCTTGACCACGGTCGGCCCGGTGACGAACATGTACGAGGATTCCTGCACCATGAAGACAAAATCGGTGATGGCCGGGCTGTAGACCGCGCCGCCGGCGCAGGGCCCCATGATGCAGGAGATCTGGGGGACGACGCCGCTGGCCTCGACGTTGCGGTGGAAGATCTCGCCGTAGGCGGCCAGGGCGTCCACGCCCTCCTGGATGCGGGCCCCGCCCGAGTCGTTGAGGCCGATGATGGGCGCACCGACCTTGACGGCCAGGTCCATCACCTTGCAGATCTTCTGGGCGTGGGCCTCACCCAGGGAGCCGCCGATGACGGTGAAATCCTGGCTGAATACGAACACCTCGCGTCCGTCGATGGATCCGTGGCCGGTGATCACCCCGTCGCCGGCGTAGGTCTGGGCATCGCCCAATGCCCCGCCGCGGCCGGTCTTGAGCACGTCGAACTCCTCGAAGCTGCCCTCGTCCAACAGCAGGTCGATCCGCTCCCGGGCGCTGAGTTTGCCCCTGTCGTGCTGGGCATCCATTTTTTTGGTACCGCCTGCGGCCATGGATTCGGCGCGCAGTTTTTCAAGGGTTTCAAGGGTGGCACTGTATTGGGCATCCATATTCGTTACCTTTTTAAAAAATAGGGGCTTTTTTTGCCCATAAATTGACCGGTTCATAAAAAATGCCCTCCATGCCGGGCGGACTTGCTGAAAATGCCGTCAATCGCCTAAAAACAGCCGTGAAGCAGGCCATAGCCGACGGGTGGAGGACTTGGGCGGGAAGGGTACCAGAACTTAGGATGAAAAGTAAATTGAAATTCGCCTATCCCGGCACAGCCGCTGGCTCAATCGCCCGGAGATGGCATTCACATGTCGATTCATTCCAGTATCCCCCATTACACGTTGGCGCGGTTGATCAGGCTTACGATCACTTTGACAATGGTTTCTTTATCCCGGGGCCGGCTCTCGGCAATCAGCAGCGTCAAGGCCACCAGGGCGTTGTCGGCAATGCGCTTGGAGCCGTCGCCTCGGTAAAGCGCGTTGTTTCCGGCCAGAAAAGCAATGAACAGGGCCGCGCCGATGCGTTTGTTGCCATCGCTGAAGGCGTGGTTCTTGACCACGAAGTAAAGCAGATTGGCGGCCTTTTCCTCGATGCTGGGATAGAGTTCTTCGCCGCCGAAGGTCTGGTAAATGGCCCCAAGGGCGCTTTTAAACCCCTGGTCCTTTTCCCGTCCGAAGAGTCCTCCAAACCCGGTTTTCATGGCCGTGACGATCTCTGTGGCCGCCTCATACGTCATCAAGTATGCCGCCGGACGCGTGGTCTGCTCGATGGCCAGGGTCCCATGATCGAAGCGATCCAGGGTGGTCAATGCATAAGCATAATCGGTGATGACCTGCAAAAGCCCCTTGGCCTCGTCCAGGCCGATAGCCTGATGGACCAAGGTCTGTTCCAACAGGCCGACGGTGCGCCGCAGATTTTCGAGTTTTTGTGCCTGTTCTTGGAGCCGTTTTTCGTTCAGGGTGAAGCCGCGCACCAGATGCTCGCGCAACACGCACGTGGCCCACTGGCGAAACTGGGTGCCTCGTTTGGATTTTACCCGGTAACCTACTGAAATAATAACATCCAGGTTGTAAAAAGATACCTGGCGGCGAACCTTTCGTCCCCCCTCATTTTGAACTACCGAGGATTCCTCGGTAGTTCCTTTGCGGGGCAACTCACCCTCGTTGTAGATGTTGCGAACGTGCAGCCCGATGGTGTCTGTGTCTTTATCAAAAAGTTCTGCCATTTGACGCTGATTTAGCCAGACGGTTTCCCGTTCCAACTGAACATCCAATTGCACTGCACCGTCATCAGAGAGGTAAAGAATCACATCCATCAATCCGGCTCCTCTTCGAACAACCCCATCCGCCCCTTGGGCGGCGGCGCCTGGGGCAGATTCTCCACCCGCAGGCTGTAGTCGTCATGCCCCCACTCGCAACGGGCCAGAACCGCCCTGGGGATTTTTTTCCAAAGCCCCCGCGATCAAACATGACAATGGCGTGGGCAAATCGTCTGACAAAGGGGCGAAGGAAAGCATCGGCATGCAGCAGGCAACCCGGATCGCTCTCCGGATGGATTTAGTAAACCGCGGAAATAGGACGGACGGCCAAGGATTGGGCTCGGTTCAACAGTCCCTCTATTGCAAATTTCATATTTTTATCTGCCGTGAGAACAACCAAATCCGATTCTTCCGCACATTCATTCATCCCAGCGCCCCGCCTGCAAACAACACACCTAAGTTCGCTTCCCCTTTCCAATCCCTTAGGGCCGGGTGCTCATTGAGAAGTCCAGGCTGATGACCAGCACGGCGGCCACGGTGACGACCGCCGGATGGCCGAAGCCCAGGTATAGTTGATCCGCCCGCACCAGACCGGCGATAAAGACCAGCAGCAGGGCCGCCAGGGCCACCAGATTGTAGCGCCACCGGCCCCAGACAAACAGCACCAGCGTTGCCGAAAGAATGGCAAAAACCGCAAGTTGATCTCCGGTCATCTCTTTTTCTTCTCGCCTTGGGCGGTGTCGGTAGTTTCGTCGTCGTCTGTTTCCGTTTTGAATTCGACCGCTTCCGATTCGACGGTTTCGCGGGCCAGATCCGCCTTGGCTCTTGCCTTTGCCGCTCTCCGGCGGGCTTTTTCCGCTTCCGCAGCTGCGTTATCCCGCTCCTCCATCAGTGCTTTGATTTGGCCTTCATCTCGATCGGCTTCCGGCAAGGCCATGGCCTTTCGGAGTTCTTCTTCGGCGACTGCGGCGGATTTGCCGGATGCCGCCGCCTCATCTTCAGCCGCCTTGGCCAGTTGGTCCCTCTTGTCCAGCAAGTCCCTTGCCTCGGCCAACTCGGCGGCGGCGCCCTCTTCCGGCTCAGCCCCCAAATCGATATCCTCGGCTGCTGAAATCATTACCGCCGGCGGCAGTTTCTGCAACAGGTCTTCGGCAGCACCGTCAACCGGGAGTTGGATCAGGTTGCCGCGAAAACGAAACGGGAGAAAAACGATCGTCGATGGGGCCGATAATTCGATGACGGCCGAAGCATCCCTGGACGCTGCCAGCTCGATTTCGGCGTCAATTCTGGCATCGCTCAGGACTGATTGGATGTTTTTTCTCTGATCTTCCTCCGGTGTGTCGTCATGAAACGCCAGTACGCGCAAGGCAGCATCTTCCCAGGCCTCCGACCGGGTCATCAGGTAAGCGAAAAGGAGCATGAGGTTTCCCGTGGCATCACCGGACCACCACACATCGATACGGGATTGACCGGACTCGGTCTCCATCAGTCGATCCCATGCATCGGGCCGGGCATGGAGCACGCCGATATTGCAGCCCAATCGGTGGAGAGTCCTGAGCTGGCGTCCAAACAGGTACTCCCGAAACCCGGTTCCGGACTTATTCTGCGGATCGAGCCAGTTCAGCAGAATCATGTTGGCGCGCAAGGGGCCGATTCCGTGAGCTTGGAGCAGGGCGTGAACGGCGATCTCTGCATCCCTGCTTGTGAGAACGAGCGAAAACGCAGCCGGGTTGTGCTCACGGATGTCAAGCTGCATCCGTTTTTCCACATCTTCCTTGATTTTGGCGAGCAGCAGGTCCTTGCCTTCCAATAGCGTAACGACCCTTGTCAGCCCGCTGCCGCCCTCAAGCCAACCTGCCAGTCGCAAGAGGCGCGGCCGTCTCTGGGGATCGTCTGAGAAGGCCAGAATTTGAGGTCGCCAATCCCTGGGGTGTTCGGGGGAAACAGTGGCGGCCAGAAGGTTTTCTCGGATCTGTTGGAGATGATGGGCGCGTCGACTGTCGGCCCAGCGGGCCGGCCCCGCCGTGCGTTTGAGGTATTGAAAAATGGCAAACAAAATCGATATGGCGATCACGCCCATGGAAGGATCTATGGCCAGCATTGCGCCGAGACAGGCCAGGAAGCCGAGCAGGCTGAGACGTTGATCGAACCACTTGAAGCTCGGACGGAAAGAAGGGCTGGAGGTTCGGGCTTCGTAGTAGGTGGCATAGTTGAGCAGGCCGTAGGAAATCAGAAAAAACATGGAAACCACCGGGGCGATCAAATTCAGGTTTCCGATCGCGATGGTCAGGCAGCCGATTGCTGCCGCCAGGAGCACTGCGCGGCGGGGGTTGTCCGTCGGACCGGCGCCCTTGGCGAAGGGCGAGAGAAAGGGGAAGATTCGGTCCGAAGCCAGGGATTGCAGTATTCGGGGCGCCCCCAGAAAGGATGCCATGGCCGAGGAGAGTGTCGCGGCGATGACCCCGGCATCGATGAGTCCGGGGAAGCGGGAGACGCGGTTCATGGCGGTGTAATCGGCGGTCAGGTCCGGATGGGGAAGCGCTCCGGAAAACACCACCGCGGCACCGAAATAGACCAGAATGGAGGTGCCGACCGCCAAAAAGGTGCCCAGGGGAAGGCTTTTGGAGGGATCTTTCAGATCTCCGGACATGCTCACCCCCTGGGTGAACCCCGTTACGGCCGGGAAAAAAAGGGCGAACAGGACCCAGAACGGCGGGGCATCCGGGGGGGCGGCCCAGTTCGCGCTGAAAATCGCCGCATTCCATCGGGAAATCCCCCCGACAAAGAAGGATACCAGGGCGGCGGCAAGCAGGGCCATGACCACGTATTGAAACCGGGTCGCCCAGTCCGCCCCCATCCATGCAAAAACGAAAAGAAAAAGAACGGCTGCCGCGGCAATGATCCGCGGGGAAATTTCCTGGGCGGATAAAGCGGGCGCCGCGGCGAGGGCCTCACCAAATCCGATGCAGTAAAAAGCGATGGACACGGCCTGGGCCAGGAAAAGGACGATGCCGATGGCGCCGCCGAATTCCAGGCCGAGGGTGCGTGAAATCAGGTAATAGTCGCCGCCTCCCTTGACCTTGAGGTTGGTGGCCACCGCCGACAGCGACACGCTGGTCAGAATGGAGATGAGGTTGGCGACGCCGATGAGGATCAGCGAACGGGCGAGGCCGGCGCTGCCCACCACGTAGCCTGTGCGCAAGAAAAGGATGATGCCCAGGATGGTCAAGATGCTCGGCGTAAACACGCCTGCAAAAGTGCCAAGCGTGCCGGAGCTTTTGTTGTCGTTCGTGTGTTTTTCTGACATCACCTCACCAAATTCAATTGATATTCTCGCAAAAAGGGGTGTGAACATTTCGTACCCCCCGGGTCATGACCAACCACCATCCGAAGGTTTGATTTCGTGATCTGGAAAAATCTAGGGCAAAGGCAACCAGCAGCGCCGATGCCCATCCCGTCTGGGCCATATCCCCTATCCCGTTCTTGCCCATCCTATCGATAGCCGCACCGAAAACGATGACCGTCACGAGCATGTGCACCGGCGCCGAGAATGAATGCAGCACCTAAAATCAAGGGCACATAGGTCATGGTGCCTCCCTGCTGGACAATTCCCTATTTCTGAATCGCTTCCATATGGCATTCTTTCATGGTGCTGGAAACCTCCCGATAGACATCTGAAAACCTCAGCAGCCCGACAATCCGATCGGCCTCAAAAACGAAAAGCGCGTCATGCCGATTCATGACAAACAGATGGAAGCACTTGGCCATGGGATCCTCCACGCCAACAGATTGTCCCTCGGAGATGCCCTTGATGAAGTCTTTTATCTGGACGGCTTCGGCTTTCCGGCAGAGATCCTTGAATGGATTTTCCCAGAGATGGTAGTCCTTCCGGATGGACTCCAAGATACCGGTAAACCCAAAGCGAGAGAGCGTCTTTTCGGTATCCACCCTGGAATAGTTTGTTTCCAGTCCGCGCAGCAGATCCATGGGGCTGAGTTTTCCCACGATCTTTTTCTTCTCATCCTCAACCAGAAGGATTCGTTGCTCCGATTCTCCGGACAGATATTTTTCCTGAGCGGTCTCCAAAGCCGCAAGCGCCTCGTAAAAACTCGCGTGGCTGGAAATCCTCGGAAACTTGTCTGCGGGAACCATGAGATCACGTACGTGCAATTTTTCCATTTTGTTTTCCTCCTCATTGAAAATCATATGACAACCCGGGGGTTGCCGTCTTAGTGAGCCGTGAAACAGCCCCCTGGAAAAACATCCCCCGGATCGGTTTTATGAACGGGGTCATATCGGTGCCATGGGCCAGAAAAACAGGATGAGCGGCACGGCGACCACAACGACCACCAGGGAAAGCGGAAGTCCCAGGCGCCAGTAATCCCCGAACTGATATCCCCCGGGGGCCATGACCAGGGCATTGGACTGATGGCCGACGGGGGTGAGAAACGCGCAGGACGAGCCGACGGCCACCGCCATCAGCAGGGGGTCCGCCGAAACCGCCATTCCCTCCGCGAGGGTGAGGGCGATGGGCGCCATGAGGACGGCGGCGGCGGCATTGTTGACCACGTTGGAGAGCAGCATGGTCCCCGTGAGAAGCACCGCCAGGGTTCCCATAGGTGGAAGATATCCGGACAGGATCAGCAGTTTTTCAGCGATCAGTCTGGCCCCGCCGGTGCTTTCCAGGGCGTGGCCCAGGGGGAACAGGGCGCCCAGCAGCACGATGATGGGCCAGTCGATGCTTTCATAGATCTCCTTCAGGGGCACCAGGCCCACAAGGATCATGACGACCGAGGCGGAGACAAAGGCGACCTGGACCGGCAGCACGTTGAAGGTGGAAAGGAGCATGGCCAGGGCGAAAATCCCGACGGCCGTCAAGAGTCTGGAGGGTTCCCCCATGCGAAGGCCCCGCTCTGCCAGCGGCAGGCAGGTGAAGTGCTTGAGCATTGACTGGAGGGATGTGTCGGTTCCCTGGAGCAGAAGGATATCGCCGATGACCAGGGGCGTCTGACCCAACTGCCGCTCCAGCCGCCGCCCACGGCGGGCAATGGCCAGAAGATTGACCCCGTAATTGTTGCGAAGATGCAGGCTGGCCGCGGTCTTGCCCACAAGAGATGAATCCATGGGGACGACGGCTTCAAGAAGCCGGACATCCTCCGATCCCAGGGTCGCCATCGGATGACTTTTACTTTCGGCCAGCTTCACTCCCAGTCCGTCGATGAGCGTCTTCAGGTCCTCGGGTGCGGCCTCGACCATGAGAATATCCCCGGCCTGGATGATCTCGTACCAGGACGGCGCCGGACGGTGGCGGCCGTCGCGGACGAGATCCACCACCGTGGCTTCCGTCTCCTCCGCCATGGCGGAGGTCAGGTGGAAGACGGTTTGACCGACGAATCTGGAATCCTCGGGAATCAGGATCTCACTGATGTAGCTGTCGATCGCAAACAGCTCCTCCGGCGCGTTCTGGCCTTCCCGCCGGGGGGTGAGCCGCCAGCCGACCAGGGAAATGAACAGGAGTCCGGCCAGGGCCACGCCCGCGCCCACGGGGGTGAAGTCAAACATGCCGAAGGCGGGCTTTCCCGTCTCCTCCCGGAAGAGGGCGATGATGATATTGGGCGGGGTCCCGATGAGGGTGATCAGGCCCCCGACCAGGGAGCCGAACGCCAGGGGCATGAGGAGAAGGGACGGCGAGCGCCCGCTTCGGCGCGACATCCAGATGGCCACGGGCATCAAGAGCGCAAGCGCCCCGACGTTGTTCATGAATCCGGAGCTCACAATGACAAGGGCCGTGAGGGCCGCCACCTGTGCCATGGGCCGGGTGCCCACCTTGGCCAGTTGGCGGGACAGGGCGTCGATGACGCCGGCATTGAGAAGTCCCCGGCTGATGACCAGCACGGCGGCCACGGTCACGACCGCCGGATGGCCGAAGCCCAGGAACAGTTGATCCGCCCGCACCAGGCCGGCGATAAAGACCAGCAGCAGGGCCGCCAGGGCCACCAGGTCGTAGCGCCACCGGCCCCATACAAACAGCGTAAGCGTCACTGAAAGAATCCCAAAAACCGCCAGTTGATCCCCGGTCATCTTTCCTGCTCCTCATCTTGGGCGTCGATTGAATTCAGATTCCGAAAACAGGCCGTGGTGTCCCCCTTGCTCCACAATCCCATATAGCCTGAAACGGCTTTTGGGGCGGTGAATCGCAACAGAGCCCGGCCTCCCAGACGGCCGGTGATCTCATTTGCCTTCACCGACACTTCGAGCTGCAGCCACTGATCCAGTGGAATGTCGGTGGGGATGCGTTCCCGAAAATGGCGGACGTTGTTGATAAACTCCAGAAGCTGAAGTTCCCCGGCGGCGGCATCGGCCGCCAGGACCAGACAGTTGCCGACATTCCAGATGCCGAAGGCCAGTCCGGCGGCAAGGTCGACGCAACCGGCCGTGATTCGCGCATCGGCAAGGATGCGGCCGTCCCCATGGCGGCCTCCCCGTTTCACCGACACGGGATAATAATGCAGAGCGTGCCGGTTTTCCAGGAATTTTCGATACCGCCCACCCAGGACCGTTTCCAGGGTGTTGTGGAGCGCGCAGGAGACCGTTCCGCCCATGCTCGATCCGTCCTGGAAGATGACCTCCTCCCCGTCGAGTTCCGTTATCGACCATTCTCCCACCGATGCATAAAAGCCGGGAAGCCGCGCTTCAGAACGGCCGAGAAAATCATAGTCCCCCTGGAAGAAGAGTTCGGTCAGGGTTTGTACTTCGGCCTGGTTCGGAATGGCCAGATCGAGCAGGCGGCTGCAGCCGAGCAGCCGGCCCGTCTGGTCGAGCACGTCTTCCATGGCGGGGCAATCCAGCCCCTTGAGCCCCGCCTGGAGCATATCGCCATGGATCTCCACCGTGTATCCCAGACGGGTCAGGACCTCGGACAGAAACTCGATGCGCAGGGCCTTGCCCGTCCCGGTGCCGGCTCCGCCGGAAAACTGAAGCGTCAGGGTGTTGGCGTTGAGGTCGTCCGAGCAGAGCGCTTCGAGGTTGGCATAGTGATACCCGAATTTGACGCTGAGGTTGAGATAGTCGCGGGATACCAGGGCGTAGGAATCCACGCTGCGGGGAGCCATGCCTCCGGGGCCGATGCTCCCGGCCATGAGGGCCATGAAATTGCCCGCACTGATGCCCACGTCTCCGGACCAGGTGACTCCAGGATGGGTGAATCCGCGCCACAGGGCCGTCATCGGTCCCGATCGGATGTGTTCGGGGAGAATTTCATCACAGGTGGTCAGGCCGGGAGCCAGTCCCCCGCCCAGATCGATGAAATAGAGGGACAGGGGGATGTTGGCGTTCATTTTTTGGGAGACCACGGATTTGTCGGCAAGCCTGGAAAGGTTGAACATTTCCACCATGACCATTTCATGGGCGAAGCGGATCAGATCGTGAAGGGTTCGGCACCCCTTCGGGGTGAACTCCGGCGCATCGGGGTCGGTCAGGTTGAGCGGGGAGATCCGGTCCAGGATGTCCCGGAGATGGCGGCCGATGGTGCCCGGATTCTCATCCGTGTCCCGGTCCGGGAGCTTCCGTTCCAGGTCCGGCACCAGGCCGGCGTAAACCTTTCCCTCATCCGCGAGCAGGGTGATTTCCCGGCCGTCGGGGATCTCCATTGTGGCCGTGCGGGTGTCCATGAGGGCCGGGACATGGTGTTCGCGGGCCACCGATGCCAGGTGGCTGGCCACCCCGCCCAGGTCCGTGATCAGCCCGCGCACCCGCCCCATGAGGGGCGCAAGGTCGGGCGACGCCGTTCGGGACACCAGAATGGCTTTTTCGAGGGCTTCCGCCTTCAACCCGGCCCGGGCATGAACCGCGACTCCCGAGACCCCTCCGGGGGAAGCCGTCTGGCCGGTCGACAGCAGCAGCGTCAATCCGGAAGTATCCGGTGCGCCGGCCTTGCCGGCCGCTGCGGTAATCCCGAGGGGCCGGGCCTGCAGAAAAACCAGTTCCCCCTGCATGTCCTCGGCCCATTCGATATCTTGAGGAGACCCGAAATGGTCTTCCATCTTCAGCCCCGCCGCAGTCAGCGCCAGAGCGGTTGAATCGGAGATGGCGGGGGTCGACTCCTCGGCCTCGGGGGCCTGTCCCCCGGGGGGGATGCTGCGCCGGCGGATAGCCGGCGGATTTCGATCCACCAGAAAGACGTCCGGCGAAACGGTCCCCCCCACCACCTGCTCTCCCAGACCGGATGCCGCGTCGATGCGGGCCTGGCCGGCGATCGGACGGGCCGGGTCCAGCGTATAGAGTACGCCGCTGGCCCTGGGCCGGATCATGATCACGGCGGCCACCGCCATGGGGGTGGCCGCGTCGGTGAGACCGTAGCGCAGCCGATAGACGATGGCGCGCGGGGTGTACTTGCCGGCCAGGACGGTTTTGTAGGCCGAATCGATCTCTTCCCGGTTGACCGGAAGGACGCTGGTATACTGGCCGGCAAAAGACGCCTCGGTATCCTCCCCCACGGCGCTGCTGCGCATGGCCAGTTCCGGCAAGCCGCCATGGCGGTCGGCAAGTTCCCGGTAGGCTCCGTGGAGCGCTTCCGTTAAAACCTCCGGCAGGGGGGCCTCGAGGATCCTTTCCCGGATGCGGCGGCATTCCTCCTCGATGTCGTCTGCGTCCGGGTCGAAGACCGCCAGCATGTCATCTATGGCCTCCAGCAGCCGGTTTTCCCGAAGGAACAGATCGAAGGCCGCCGTGGTGACGACGAAGCCGTCGGGCGCGGGGAAGCCCAACCGGTTCCGGATCAGCGCCAGGTTGACCGCCTTGGCGCCGGCCAGGGGAAGATGCCCGCTTTCCAGCATCGGGAAGGGGAGTACCAGCGGGCCCTGGATGGGATTGCGCTCTCGTTTCATCAGGGGGGCCAGATCCCCCGCGACCCTCTTGAAGACCTCCGGCAGCTCCGGATAGCGATCCCCGGCCAGCCCGCGGATCGCCTCGACGAGCCCGGAAACCTCCTCCAGGAGATCGGCGGCCCGGCGCTGAATGGATGCCAGGGTTGCCAGACCGTCTCCCCGATCCAGCATCTCCAGTTCGGCGAGGTGGCGCAGCGCCTGGTGGTTGTGATTCAAAAAATCGTCGTAGTGGGCAAACCTTTGGGCGGCGGGGCCTGCCGGGTTGTCCAGCAGGCGGCATGAATCGGCTTTAAAAAACATGGCAATCCTCCAACTGCCTTCGCTGCTTCAGGAATTGCCCCCATTGCAGTCCGGCGGATCGATCGTTATTAATTATTGTCTACCAATCTGACGTTTCTCTCTTCACAATCGCCTGGTTCCATAAGGTTTCCAAAACCTGCCTCACCGGCTTCTGGTCCACTTGAAGACCTCCATCACCAGCAACACCGATGAAGCCATCGCCAGCAACAGGAGCCAATGCGTGAACCTCGCCGGCCGGGTCCCCAGGATATTCTGCATGAAGGGCAGATGCATGCTGAGAAGATGGATGCCCTGAGCGGCGATCACCCCCAGGACCAGGAAGATATTCCGCCGGAGGGGAACCTTGAAGGCGGATATCGACTCCGAACGACAATTGAACACATGCACGTTCTGGAGCAGGACCATAAAGAGCAGGACGAGATTGCGGGCGACGGTCTCGTCCATCATTTCCACACGCACCATCCAAAACCAGTATCCAAGTGCGAGGGTGCCGATGGTAATCCCCGAAACGAGGGTCTGCCAGACCATTTGCGGATCGAAGATGGTTTCCTCCGGTTTTCGGGGCGGGCGTTTCATGGCGCCCGGCTCCCCGCCTTCAAAGGCCAGGGCCACATCCTGAATGCCGTTGGTGACGAGGTTGAGCCACAAGATCTGCACCGCCAGCAGCGGGATGGGCAGTCCCGCCAGGATCGCCGTGACGAACATCAGGACTTCGGCCGCGCCGGTGGAGATGAGCAGGTAAATCACCTTGCGCACGTTGTCGTAGGCAAACCGTCCCTCCTCCACACCGGCCACGATGGAGGCGAAGTTGTCGTCGGCGACGATCATGGACCCCACCTCCTTGGCCACGTCCGTTCCCGAGCCCATGGCCACGCCGATGTTGGCGCGCCGCAGGGCCGGGGCGTCGTTGACCCCGTCCCCGGTAACCGCCACAAATTCCCCCCGCCGGATCAGCACATCGACGATTTCCAGCTTCTGGGTGGGAGACACCCGGGCGAATACATGGGTGGATGAAACCATTTTTTCGAAAGCCGGGCTGTCCGGGGTTCCGGCCTCGCTCAACTGCATCCCGGTCACCACCGGCTCATCGTGATCGGACAGGCCCAGTTCCCCGGCGATGGCCCCGGCCGTGGCGGGATGATCCCCGGTGATCATCATGACCTGGATGCCGGCTGTCTTGCAGGTCTTTACAGCCGCTGCGGCCTCCGGTCTCAGGGGATCGATGAATCCCACCAATCCGTGAAAGATCAGCCCGGAAAGCAGCGCTTCCTCCGGGGGTGTGCCGTCTCCGGTCGACCGGGTTTCACCGTCGGCCACGGCCAGGACACGCAGTCCATTTTCCGCGAGGGTTTGTGCCTGCCGCTCGATGCGCTCTCGGTCGAGGTCTGCCGGCGTCCCATCCTGCAGCATCTTCCCGCAAAAATCGAGGATCGTCTCCACGGCCCCCTTGGCAGCCAAGCGTCCGGAGCCATCCTTGTCATAGAAGGCCGCCGAAAACTTGCGCTCGGATTCATAAGGGATTTGGCCCGTCACGCTGAGCTGGTCTCTGATCTTTGCCGGATTCAGGCCCAGCTTGTATCCTATGGCAAGAAACGCCACGTCCATTGCGTCCCCTTGGTGTTTCCAGTCTCCATTTTCCTTGGCGAGTGACCCTTCGTTGGTCAGAATCGCCAATTCTGCCAGTTGCTTCAGACGATCCTGAGCGGCTTCGGAAACCTTTCCATCTTCGTCGGCCGCCGAGACGCTTCCCTCTCCGTTATAGCCCTCTCCGGAAAGATCGAAGGCTTGCAAGTCCGCAAAAGCGATGATGCGGGCCGTCTGCTGGTTGACCGTCAGGGTCCCGGTCTTGTCGCTGGCGATCACCGTGCAGCTTCCCAGGCTTTCCACGGCGGTGAGTTTGCGCACGATGACGCTGCGGCCGGACATACGCTTGGTGGCGATGGAAAGGGTCACGGTCAACGCCACGGGAAGCCCCTCGGGGATGGCCGAAACCGCTAAGGCCACCACGAAAAAGAAGATCGCCGCGAGATCCTGGCCGTGGGTCCACAGGAGAAGCGCGAGACCCGCGCTGATCCCCAGTACCAGGATGCTGATGTGCTTGACGAACCGTTCCATCCGGAGAACCAGCGGGGGCTTGCCGCTTTCCGATTCGGTTACGGTCCGGGCGATGATGCCGACCTGTGTTTCGGTGCCGGTGCCGACAACGATCCCGGTTCCTCTGCCGGAGGTGACGGTCGATCCGGCAAAGGCCATGTTGCTGCGGTCAGTCACCCCGGTGTCCTTTGGCAGGGTCGCCGCGGCTTTTTCAGAGGCCAGGGATTCGCCGGTCAGGAAACTCTCATCGGCCGCGAGGCTGTTGGTCTTAATCAGGCGAAGGTCGGCCGGCACCTTGTTGCCCGATTCCAGCAGCACGATGTCGCCGGGCACCACCTTTTCCGCCGGGATGTCCATCTCCCTGCCGGCGCGGCGGACCCGTGCCGTGATCTTGAGCAGTCGCTGCAGGCCGGCGGCGCTTTTTTCGGCCTGATATTCCTGGTAGGTCCCCAGTCCGCTGTTCAGGGCGATGACGATCAGGATGAAGATCGCGTCGGCGGCTTCTCCGATGGCAACGGAGGCGACAGCGGCCGCCAGCAGGATGAAGATCAGAGGGTTGAGCACCTGATGGAGAAGGATGGCCCAGATCGTCGGAGGCTCCCGGGTGGGCAGGGTGTTGGGTCCGTAGAACGAAAGGCGGTGCAGCGCCTCCTCCGTTTCCAGGCCGTCCGGCCCGGATTGAAGCTCATCATAAACCGCCTGAACTTCCAAGGCATGCCAATGCTCTTCGCACAGCCGGCACCCATGTTCCGTTGTTTTCACGCGAACCTCTTCTCTGTTTCATGGCGTTGGACCTGCAGCCTGCCGTTTCCGTCCTGTCCAAACTGGCCGCCCCAGGCAGCGGTCACTCCTTCCAGTAAAACCCGGGAAACGACGACATCGTCAACGCTGGAGCGGCTCTGGCGACGGCTCAAGGGCTTTTGGTCGCTTGTATGGGTTTGGACCCCGCGTCCACTGCTCCATGATGATGATGATGATGATGATGATGATGATGATGATGATGATGGGAAAACTACAACGGCGGCAGGCATGCGGTGGGATCGCCCAGGATGACCATGCTCTGACGGTCGAGGGCGGTGAGCTGGGTGCGAAGGGCGGCGAGTTCGGCGCCTTCGATGCCCCGGGCGACCTGGCGCAGGGCCTGATTCCATTGAGACAGAAGCTCCCCCACGTGTCGGTAGCATTCCTCAAATGCCAGTCCGACCGGTTCCGGGCGCTTTCGGTGCATCCGGTTATACACGGCGTTTTGCAGGGAGGCGGTCAGCACCTGGCCGGTTTCGGGCTGGCGCAGGGTCCAGTCGAAGGTGGGTTCGACCTGGCCGATGAAGGCCCGAAGGGGTTTTTCCGCACCGAGCAGCAGTCTGGGCAGGGGGGCGACCCGGGCGCCGAGGCCGGCGACGGCGGCGAGCGTCTCCGCTACCGTGGAGCCTTCGGCGACAAGCCCCAGGTAACCGGACTGGTCGTCGCTCCCGGCGGAGCAGCAGGCGTGGGCATACCAGACGGCGCCGTCGGGCTGCCACTCGCTGAGCAGCGCAGCAGGGTCTAACAGGGCGTAATCATGATCCACCAGCCAGCCGAGCTGTTGGGCCATGAGGGTTGGGTTGTTGAGCGGGCCGGTCATGCCGTGGCTGGTGGTGACGATCAGGGCCGGCCGGCGGTCTTTGAGGGTCCGGGACAGGGACTGGGAGGTGGCGTCGGCACCGGCCAGGGAGCGCAGGTTGTCGCCGATCTGGTTGTCTTCGGCCAGTTTTTTCGCAATCGGGGTTGCGATTGCCCCGCGCATCAGCCAGGTGATGTCGGGATGCCCGTGGTCCACCGCCCAGACGACCGGCTGCTCGGGGCGGCATGCAGCCTCCGCCCAGTTGTTCAGCAGCGCGTCGATATAGCGTTTGAGTCCGTCGCCCGTGAGGTCTATGCGGCCGACAAAGGCGGCGTTGTTGAGGACGTACTGCAGGCTCCAGGAAACCTCCCCGGGTGTTCCGTAGATGAGCAGGTAACGAGGGAGGCACTGGTCGCCCGTGCCGCGCGGTGAGCCGCTGACGGCAATGTCGCGGGGGGAATGGTCGACATAATAGCGGCGCAGAAACCGGTTGTTCAGATCTTTCCGGTACCGGAACACGGGCGCCTGGTTGCGGGCCGCGACCAACTCCCGGATCGGCTCCGGGGCGTCGAGGGCCAGGGCCCGGTCTTTTTCGGAAACCCCCTCGTTCTCCGGGAGCACGAGGCCCCAGCCGACCGCCGCGTCGAACCAGTCGCGGAGGTCCGCGGGTTCAGGGGCCGCGAGCAGCCGCGGAATCTCCTGCAGCTTTCCCTTGACCGCCCAGGAAGCGGCCTGATGGGGATCGAGCGGTGCGCTGGGCTGCCCTTGGGGGCCGGTCCAGGCGTTGATGGTCAGGGTCGTCGGCCAGTTCATCTTGTTCCTCATGTGGATCCTCCGGTGGTGGAAAAATTGCCGTTGCGGTCCGGGCGCAGCGCTTCGGGAAGATCCGCCAGGATGGCCAGCAATTGATCGCGGGCCGCCTTGGGTGTTTCCGGGGGCAGCGATTGCAGGGCCTTGGCGACCATTTCGGCGCGGGCCTTCATCTGTTCGAGGATTCTTGGATCGATCCCCCCGTCTGCCTTCTTCACCCGGAAGAGTTCCGGGCGCAGGTAGAGTACCGGCAGGGCCCACTGGCGGAAATTGCCGGGGTCGTTCCGGTGTTTTTGACACAGGCCGGTGCGTGGGGGGCGCAGGGTTTCCGCCCACTCCACCTCCACTGTCTGACCGGATTGGATCGTTTTGAGCTGCTTCTGCAACCGGTCAAAAACCGCAGGATAGAAGCTGACGCAGAATTCATGGGCATCCCCCGCGTCGATCGGCTCCAGTGATCCCACGGCCGCGGGAATGCCCGAGGCGACCAGGCTGTGGGCCATGGAATGAAGGTCGCTGGTGGGCCGGCCCCCCTCGCAGCAGTTGAGGGTCACCATCCAGACCCGCCCCATTCCGGGCATGCCGGCCAGCTGATCGACCTCCAGGCGGATGGACCCCGCCGCATTCTGCTGCAGATTGTCGAGGAGGGTGGCCAGCTCAAGCTCCGAAACGCCATGGGCGGTGGAACCGTGGCAGAAAAAGTGGACGATGTGGGGGGCGAACGCCTCCAGTGCCTCCTCGATCTCCATGGTTCGATCCGGCAAGGGGTCGACCTGCACTCCGGTTAATCCCTGGTTCATGATTTCATTCCGAATGGCATCGAGCAGCAACTTCTCGCCCACGAAAATCTTTGCTTCGATCGGCAGGCCGTCTTTCCGCCCCTTGTCGACGGCCTTTCGCAGCGATTCCCACTCGGGCAGGCCGTCGATTCCCAGGGCGGCAATGAACGCCAGGATCCTCAGCGGCGGGCTGAACTCAGGTTCGATCCACTGCCGGTCGGCTACCGAATCGGCCATTCGGGCGATGGGCCAGCGACGGTCCAGGGCGAGAAACTGCCCGTGGTCGTCGCACAGGGTCTCCCAGCATATTCTTTCCGCATCGTTGACATCGACCTTGAAATACAGGGGACGCACCTGGCCGGTGGGCGCAAGCAGCGCCGTGTCCAGCGCGGAACGGATCGCCGGATGGGTTTTGAGCCGGGTGAAGATTTCTTGGCCGTAAGCCGTGACGGCGTTGGGCTGGGACCATGCCGGCATCTGTGCCGTATCGCAGTCAAAACGCTGGGGGATAAGGGCCCCGATGAAGTTGGCCGGGGCCTTGATCAGTCGGATGCTAGCCGCCGCGTCGAAACTCGGTTCAATGGCCACGATGGTTCGGTTGCTCATGGCTTGTCTCCCCGTCGGGTGGTGTCGGCCACCTTGGCAATAACATCCTGAATCTGCTTCAAAGTTTCCCGAAGCCCTTCGGTGGTCTTTCCCGTTTCCGACCCCGCTTCGTGCGTCAGTTTGAGGAGATTCAGGTTCTGTTGTTCGATGAAGCGCTGGGAGGCGGCGATCCAGGAGGGCACGTTTTCATCTGCTTTAAAGATTTTTTTCAAGAGGGGGTGAGACGGCACGTCATTTGCGGCATCCACGATCCGTTGAAATGCAACGCGGGCCAGGGTGCGGGCCTTCGGTTTTCCGGTCACCCGGGACGGATGACAGTAGGTGAACAGCGCCGGGCTGGCCGGAGGGGGCTGAGGGGCCGGCCCGAACAGAAAGCGGTAAATCCCGGCCAGGGCCTCGCCGTCGAAATCTAGGGGGATCTCGTGGTGGATGACCGGGCCGGGCCGCAACTGGGCAATGGCATCGGCGATCTGCCGCAGGCCCATCTGGCAGTAGTTCTGTTCGGGAGAGCTGAATGCCGCAGACCAGGCGCCGGTCTGGGTCAGAAAGGTGGTCAGTTCGGCGGCGCCCACAAATCTTGCCGTGTTCCGGTCCTCGTTCCGTAACGGGGTTTCCGAGAGGGCGAGGGCCCCCCGGTCCCGCGAGAGGAAGCCGTGACAGACAAAATGAGCAATATCGATGCTGTGCCCTTCAAGGGCGTCGCGAATCCACAGCAGCCAGGGGTTTTCGATCCTGCCCGGGCGGTCGTTGACCTTCAAGGTGGCTTCAGGAGCGGCGTATGCCCCGGCGTTTTCGGGGTTATGGAGCTTTACCGGCCCTCCGAGAAGGCCCATCTCCTGCATGCGATGTTCAAGAGCAGGATACCACTCCCGATCGGTGAAGATATGGATGGTGGTCCGGCGAGGCACCGCGGAAAGGATCTTTTCAACCATCTGTGTCAGGTGGTCCATGACCATGAACGATTCCTTTGCCGCAGGGAGACTGCTGCACAGGACCGCATCCAGCACTGACGGCGTTTCCCGGGGCGGATCGGCCAGAAAATCCGGAAGCCGGAGGATGGGAACCTTGAGGGCCGGCTGCATCAGCCGCTCCCAGGGGACCATGCCGAGATAGCCGTAAGGCTTCACCAGGTGCAGCCACAGGGGCCGCCCCTCGGGAGCCGTGCCCGCGACGGCCAACCGCAGGGCGTCCAGCAGGCCGTCGGGAAGGCTGAATTCGTATCCCCCGTAGAGGGTCTTGCGAAACTCCAGGCGCTCCGGCAGTCCCATCTCGTCGGCGAAAAATTCCCATCCGTCGATGCGGTCAAATTCGCCCTCAATTCGGCCCTCGAGTTCAAAGGTCACGCGGGTTGGACGTTCCGCGGTATTGAGACTCACCTTGAGCGTCAGCAGATGATATTCCCGTTTCAGTATCTCCGCCATGATCCGGTTCCTTATTGGGATGCCAGGGAATAGAGCGCCCACCAGGTCGATTCGTTGCTGATGTCGCCGTGTCCCTTGATGGTCCGGGTGCCGCGCAGGCCGATGATCTCCGTGCCCGCCGGCCATTGATACGGCTGCCCTGCGTCCCGGATATCGATCAGCGCCTCTCCGGCACCGCGCGGGCCGAACCCGCCTAATGCGGCGTATTTGCTGGGCGGATCTCCGACTCCCGCGATTTTCGCCTCGCCCAGGTCATCCTTTCGCCGCAGCGCGAGGTGGAAGGTTTTCGTGAGGGGAAAGTCATGGGCGCTGAAGGTGGTCAGGATCGGTTTGTTCACCCGGGCGAGGGCTTCCCGGTAGCCGCCGGGGTGGTCGGTGCCGGGAACTTTTTGGGCAAAGCAGAGGTGGGAAACCGCCGGCTGGAGCAGGAGCATCGATTCGACCTTGCGGGGCAGGTCGTCGCCGAAGCCGGCGGCCGAGAGGACCACCTTGCCGCCGTAGGAATGTCCGATGAGGTGCAGCCGCGAACTGCCTGCGGCGAGCAGCTCCCGCAGCAGCGGCCCGACCCCGCGGGCGCCCACCGTGCCGGCCCGGTCTTTCATCTGGTAGACGGTCAGGGTCCGCACGATGTTGCGCGGATCGAGTTTTTTAAACAGGTCGCCCAATCCCGCGGCCTGGGGGCCTTCAGAAGCAGCACCGCCGGTGGTGCCAAAATCCTCCAGATCCGCTTCGGCCTCAGGAGAAGCGGCTGCCCACAGGGAGACGATCTCCTTTTCGGATAAGGGAGATCCTGTCTGAAGCTCATCGTCCGTTTCGTGATAGAAGCTCCTGGCGATTTTTGCCAGTTCCAGGGCCTCGGGCTCGGACAGGCCGGGTTTCTGGACCAGTTCATAGAAGCGCCCGGCCTGGTCGGCGGGCAGTTCGTCAGCCAGTTCGCGGATTTCCCGGCGCTCCTCGGCGACCCTTGCATCCATTGCCTCGGGGTCGGCCGCGGCGATTTTCGGTCCTGTTTCGCTTTCGCCGAAAACCAGGGCGGTGCTCGGCCAGAAGATCCCCACCAGCAGCGGGCGGTAGCCGGAGGGCATGGGCAGGTTGCGGGCGCGGCGCATGGTCATGTAGCCCTTGAGAAAGTCTTCGTAGCGTTTGGTGGCCACGCTCCAGTCGTTGTTCCAGCCGTGGGAGAAGAGGAAGATGTCTGAGTAGGCGCCTTCCTTCACACTGTTGATCAGATGGCGGCGGGTTTCCGGGCCGTCGCAAATGCCCCGCTTGTCGAAAGGGATGATATAAAAGGGTACCTCGATGCCGTCATCCATGCGGATAAACCGGTATGGACCGGGTTTGAGTCGATCGGTCATGGCGGGTCTCCTTATGTGCGTGGGGTTCGGTTTCCATTGATCCGGCAATATTTCCAGTTTAAAATACGGCCGTTCAATGCGTTGCCGAGCAAGGCGGTGCGTCCGAGGGCAGCGTCTGGATCTAGGGTGATGCCGAATCAGTCATTTCCAGAAGGACGGGGACCAATTGTATTGAGCCAACAGGCATGAACCCGCTGCCGCATCGGTGAACTTGGTTGATTTAATGTGGTTGTAGGATCAAGATGCTTGTAGGATAAATAGCTAATTATTTCGGGCGAAATGTCAATACCATTATTTTTGGCGTCTCCGTTGATGATAGGCGCCGACACCCTCATGTTGCGAAGCTTTGGTCCATCTGTCCGACAAAAGACGCCCGTATCCGACATCATCGACCCATTGAAGCGGTTTCGAAAGACCAACCGCCTCAATGGCCTCTCGATACCGGATATGATCGAGGAGGGACGGCGTTGATCCCTGCCCGGTTCGTCGTCGAAAATTCGGTCGTCATGTTCTGCCCCTCTCCACACAGAACGCCTCCCTTTTGAAGGCCGCCCGGAAATGCAAGGTCCCGATCTACGAGCCGACCCGCCCCCGATGAAATAACCAGACTGAACGAAAGGTGCTCATGGCGTTTTTGCGCCGTTCCCCATGTTTCAGGGCAAGTTTCGCTGTTTTCATGCGGGGCCTCCATGGCAGTGTTGACATTGTCTTTTCTTTAATGCGAAAGTCCTGAGTTGTCTGCTGCTATGGAGAGAAGGATATGAACAAAAGGGTGTTATCAATTTTTGCAATCCTTTGCATGCTAATCACCGGGTGCGAGGAGACGGATGTCGGCATGGCGATCCAGGCCGGGGCGGATGCCCTCCGGGCCGCCACCCTGAAGGATGAGGATGTCAAGCGCCTGGCCGTGGAGGTCGCGAGGCAATCGGACCTGAAACATTCCGTGGCACCTCCCGACCATCCCCATGCGCGGCGGCTTCATCGGCTGATCGGCGGGGGTGAGGAATACGGGGGTCACGGGTTCAACTGCAAGGTGTATCTGTCGCCCGAGGTCAACGCATTTGCCATGGCCGACGGGACCATCCGGATCTACAGCGGGTTGATGGATATGCTGGACGACCGCGAGCTGCTCTTTGTCGTCGGCCATGAAATGGGCCATGTGACGGCGAAGCACATCAAGAAAAAGATCATGCTGGCCTACGCCGGCAGCGCCGTCCGGAAGGCGGTCGCCTCGCAGCAAAACGAAGTCGGCGCCATCGCCAGATCCGCTGTCGGCGCCTTTTCAGAGACCCTGCTCAACGCCCGGTTCTCCCAGCAGGAGGAGCGGGAGGCGGACGATTACGGCGTTCTGTACCTGGAGAACAGAGGGCACGACCGGCAGCCCGCCGTTTCCGCCCTGATCAAACTGGCCGCCGCAGGCAACGACCACTCTTTCCTGTCAAGCCATCCGGCACCGGAGGCAAGGGCGAAACGGATCCTCGAAAACGGGTACGATCCCCGGGAAACGACGGAGTCGTCAGTGCTGGAGCGGCTCTGGCGAAGGCTCAAGGGGGTTTGGTCTTCTGCTCGTTTATATTTTTCGGGGATCATTTGATTGTTAGCCGGCAATTTTTAATGAGCCCTGGAAACATGCAGGCAGGCATCACGAAAGATCCGTGTCCCGGAATAGACAATGGGATCGGTCACGCCTGCAGCAGGCGCCGCTGCAGGAGTTTCTGCATGTCACGACGCCCATCGGCAATCAGGAGTGCATACACATGATTTTCCATGATGCGGTAAATCATTCGGTAGGGCTTGAAGAAGATTTCGCGAAACTCGCGCATTCCAACGGCAAGCAATTCCTTCGGGAAGGCGCCGCGCTCAGGATTTTCAGACAGGCTGTTGAACGCTTTTTCGATTCGATCGAGAACGTAATCCGCATTGCCCCGTCCATCGCACCGATCGATGGAATCATAAATATCCTCCAGGTCACGCGACGCATCATCGGTCAACAGCATCGAGAAGACCATCAGCGGGACTCCGGCCTGTTTCGAAGGTGCTTGATGACATCGGCAGGGGGTTGAACCTTTCCCTCTTCGATCTGGCGGGTGCCGAGCGCCAGGATTTTCAAGAGCGCCATCGTCTCCTGCGTTTGTTCGTAACTTTCGATATCCTGCACTTCAACAAAAGCAGTACCCGAACGAGGATGCGGTGGACACGATTTTCCCTTCGGATTGAACCCTCTTGGACGAGTGAGGCATCTCTCTGTTTGTCAAATTCTTTCATGTTCGGTTCTTTCGGTTCGCAAAAGTGTCGAAGCCTGGCCTAAGGCAGGTCAGCAGTTTGATGGAGTCTTCCGCCATGAACATGCTGAATAAAAAAATGCCCAACCCGGCCAAAAATTTCCACCCGTCAAACATTTTCCAGCATTGCCAATCACCTTGAACCCGACGCCGCGTTGACCTGGTTGTTTTTTCAAGCCACCCGCCATGCAGGCTGTTATTTGCGCTGTCCTGCGATCAGCCAGTAGGTGATGCCCAGGGCAAAATCACCGCACCGACGCCCATCACGTGTTCGGAACTGATCTTGTTGAAATCGAAGACGATCACCTTTCGGGCGATGGCCATCAGGGCCGTGGCGACCACCAGCTTCACGTGGATGACGTTGTCTTTTAAATAAAGAACAATATTAAGAAAGATTTCAACAGCAATGAGTACGGCCAGAAATGCGCCGAAGGTGTCCAGGATGTCTTCTATTCTCAGGATCAAAAACGGCGGTTCAACCATATGCTGGTAGATGACCCACACAACATCCGCGATTCCCCAGAAGATCACCAGAGTCATCAGGATCGCCAGGGCGCGGATGCCCAGGCGAATGGTGGCGTTCAATGCGCTGATCAGGCGGTCTTCACCCGGCTTGATGGACAAGCCTTCGTATTCTGTGTCCGTATTCATGGTGCTTTCTCCTTAAGAAATGTCTGTAGACAAACGGGTTTGGGCCTCCGGCTGCGCTATCTCCTCCGGCCAGGCCTGGATGATCGCCTGTACCAGGGTGGCCAGAGGAATGGCGAACACAACACCCCAAATGCCCCAGGTGCCGCCAAATATCAGCACGGCGCTGATGATGGCCACGGGATGCAGTTTGTTGACCTCGGCAAACAAGATGGGCACCAGCACATTGCCGTCCAGTTGCTGCAAGACGATGTAGGCCAAGGTGAGCCAGATCAATTGCTGGGAAAAGCCGAACTTCAAAAAAGCCACCAGCACCACCGGAACAGTCATGACGATGGCCCCCACCACGGGAACGAAAACCGACAGGCCGACCAAGGTGGATAGCAGGATAGAGTAATTGAGCCCGAACAGGTGAAACAGGATGTAGGCGGCCACCCCCACGATCAGCATTTCGATGGTTTTGCCCCGGATGTAATTGGACATCTGGACATTGATGTCCCGGCCGATCCGATTGACCAGGGTCCGATCGGCCGGTAAAAACCGAAGCAGCCACCGGGCCAGCCGGTCCTTGTCCTTCATGATGAAAAAAACCAGGACGGGTACCATGAAAATGCTGATTATAATGGATTTTGGGGAGGGGTACGATAACCTCCCAGCGAACCCGATATCAAAAGGTTTTCAATCCAGCTCTCGCTGTAGCAAAATCGGTTCAACCTCTCGGCTGGACTTTTATGACCATGGTGCTTCACGGTTTCCGGACACCACGGAGCAAAGTTTCCGGCATCAGCGATATTGGCGCTATAAATTTCTTGAGAAATCGGCACGCATATGCTTCTATTGTTTCGGGTGGCGGATCCTGTATCTGCATTGCCCATATAGTTAGAGACCTCCTTGCCAGGGATTAGTCTCTAACTATATTAAATTATTGATAAAAAATCTAGGTAAAAAATATTTTGTTTAATATCAATATGTTGAGCTTGAGTTTGCAGCCGAATCAACATATTGTGCCCCATGAAAATCGGCCTCCCCAAAATCAATTATAATCAGGAATTTTGGGTCAATTTCGGCCAGTGAACCCTTTCGATACGGATATAGTTTAAAGGATTTTAACAGGCTTAAAAAGCGTCACTCATCAAAATTCACCGGGGTCTTGAACCCAGGAGGCTTTATGGCAAGCACCGAACACGTAAGCTGGTCGAGAATGGCTTCGGCGGTATTGCCGATGATCAGTCCTGATATGCCGGTTCGGGCGACCGTCCCCATGACGACAAGGTCCGCTCGCAACTCCGCCGCCAATGGCGCGATCTCTTTTTTTGCCGGTCCTTTAAGCAGGTGAAAGCCAGGCGAAAGGTAACCATAGGCGTCTTTGCCGATCCATCCGCGCAGTTCCTCGGCCAGCCTGTAAAATTCATTCTTGTGGCGCTCATGCTCTCTTTCACCGTAATTGGTCAAGCCTTCCGGCGATATGCCGCCTCGGGACAACATTGTTTTTTCAGCAAGGGCTTCCCAGGCGTGAACAATGTGCAGGGACGCAAAGTCGGAAAGCGTCAGTGAGGCGGCCAGTTCCAAAATTTCGCGATTAAGCGCTTGCTCTGAAGGGAGGGAAACAAAAAGATCGAAATCGACAGCCGCCAGGATGATGCTGTATTTCGATTTCTCAGGTGGCTTCATGAGCCAGACCGGGCAGGGACATTTCCGGAGAAGATGCAGATCGTCACTGCCGAACAGCCGATTTGTCCAAGTCGGATTTTCCGCTGGCTTGATGAGCAGATCATGCCCATTTTTCAATACGGCCCGAATTGCCTCAAGGTACGTCTTTCCAACCAATACCTCCAGCCGGATTTCCAGGTGTTCACTGTAGGGTTGAACCATGGATTCCATCGCCTTGCGATGATCGGATTCTACGGCGGCTCGCAGATCGCTGGATGTCAGGCCTCCCGGCGGCAAATCGATACCTTCCGTGAGGGCATGAGTCGGGATTACATCAACAATTGTCAGATCGGCCTGATTGTTTACCGCCAGCAAGACAGCACGGGCAATCGTCGATTCCTGTTCTGCGGTTGGTTCGTTCACGTAGAGTATGTTTTTGAAACGTTTCATGGATCACCTCGTGCGTCGATAGCTTTTCAGTTAATGACTTTGGGAAGGCAGCAGGGAGGGGACAGGCCTGTTGCGGCTGACGCCTTGAAAAACTGTCGGCCATCCCCGACCGATAACGCACCCAAAATCTTTATCTGGAAAGCGATATCTGTTGAGAAAGAGTTGAGCCGTCAGACAGGGGCCAGGTTCTTCAGCTCTTTGATACTGCTCGACTTTCCGATAACGATCAGACAATCCCCGCCAAGCAAGCGCTCCGCAGGGTTGATCGTCGTGATCTGATCCTGCCCCCTGCGAATGCCGACCAGGGTCGCCCCGAACTTTTGCCGAAAATGAAGCTCCGCCAAAGACTTGTCTGAAAGATCCGAATTTTCCGACACCTTGATTTCGGCGATTTCAAAGCGGTCTGTGTCTTCTGCGTCTCTTTGCGGCTCAAGGTGATTCAGTATGGTTTCAGCCTCCTTCAAGCCATCCGGATGTCCCATGAGGAGCAGACGGTCGGCCGGGAAAATTCTAAAGTCCGGCTTCGGCTCGTGAAAGATGCGCCCCCCCCGACTGACCGCCAGAACAGATATACCCGAAGCCGATAACGGGATTTCTCTCATTATCTGCCCGGCGGCCGAAGCATCCGAACGAATACGCAACTCGAGAAATGAGACAGGCCAATCTACATTTTCCGGCAGAAAGTCCATCGCGTAAGTCAAGGCGTCGGCCGCTTGCTCCGTTGCATCCTTAAAAGGCCGAAATACCAAATTGACGCCAGCTTTTTCGAACTCAGCGGCTTCTTGGCTGTTTGTCGCCGTCAAGGCCACCTTTCCGGTATATCCGTCCTTCTTGAGATTATGGATAAGCGCCAGGCTCATCTCTTTGGAACGAACGGCGCTGATAACCCATCGCGCCTTTTTCAGCGGCAATTGCTCATGCATCTCCGGGTCCGCCATGTCGCCGTAAAAAACAGGCACCCCTCTCTTGCGCCACTTATCCAAAGTGCCGGGGTCGAAGTCGAACCCTACGATGGCATTTTTCCGCCGTAGAAGGTGTTCCATCAGCCCGCTGCCATAGTTGCCCAATCCCACCAAAATAACATCGACCGCTTCCGTTTCCGCGAGGGTGTCTATGGCCGCCTCCCGGTAAGGATTGCGCCTTTCGAAAATCTTCAATGGGGAGGATAGAACACGATAAAGCGGGTAGGAATAGAGGATCATGTAGGTGGACAGGAATATGGTCACCACCCCCACGAGGGTGATCAGCCCCATCGTTTCTTCGGTAATGTGGCCGATACTCAGCCCCAACGCCGCTACGATAAGCGAAAATTCACTGATTTGGGCCACCGTGAGACCGGCGAGAAAACCAGTGCGACGACGATATCCCATGACGCCCATGATGATCAGAACAATGAGCGGGTTGCCGACGAGCACAAAGATGGAAAAAACAAGCGCTGCGCCCAATTGCGAGCCCACCATGGACCAATCCAATCGTGCGCCAAGATCGATGAAAAAAAACAGAAGGAGAAAATCCCGTAGGCCTGTGAGGCGCGCGCCAATCGAATCCCTGAAGGTGGTGGACGCCAGCGAGACACCGGCCAGAAATGCGCCGACCTCCTTACTGAATCCCAACAGCTCACTGCCCGCTCCGAGAAGGACCGCCCATGCGATTGCGAATAGCGTCAACAGTTCCAGCGAATGCGCGAGGCGCTGGGTCAGATAAGGAATGACATATTTCATCAGCAGGGCAACCGCGCCCAACAGTCCCAACCCCTTTGCGCCGATCATCATGTACGAGAGATACCCCGAATCATCCCCGGTAACAGATGATCCCCATGTCGTCAGGCCGACCAGTGCCAGAATGGCGGCGATATCCTGAACAATCAGAAATCCAAGAGCAATCTGCCCATGAAGAGAGTCGATTTCTTTTTTGTCCGACAGTAGCTTTACGATGATGATCGTACTTGAAAATGTAAGCGCGACCGAGACATAGCCGGCACTGAGATATGACATGCCCATGACGATGGCGATGACAAATCCGATAATCGACGTAAACACGATCTGTCCGAGGCCGGTCGCCAGGGCGACGGGACCGGTGGTCCGAATCAGATTCAGATCGAGTTTAAGCCCAACGATAAACAGCAGCAGGGCTATGCCGATATGGGCCAGAAGCTCAATTTGCTCATAGCTGTGTATGATGCCAAGAAACGAGGGTCCGGCCAAAATGCCTGTTGCCAGAAACATGATGATCAAGGGCTGTCGCAATTTTTGCCCGACAATTCCAGTCAGGGTTGCGAGCCCTAAAATAGCGGCGATTTCCACAAAAGCATTTCCGTTTACCATTCTCTGCATTTCCTTTAGTGCTTTGCGGCGTCACATGATGTCCTTCCCACCCCAAGTCATTTTTCCTGTAGCAGGCGTTCCTTTACCTTGGCCATCCTGCGGGCCTTGTATCTGTCATGGCCTGCATCACCATTTTTATTCCCGATGTTTGAAGCCTGGTCAACAATCTGAAATTCGGAAAGGACATGCACGACCCGCGAAGGCAGCTTTATGCCCGGCGCCCAGACTTCCAAATGCCTTTCGTCCAGGTGGATGGGGAGTTCGACGATAAAGCTGACGGTCTCCCCCTGTGTCAGGGTAGTTGTCACCTCCGATCATAGCAGCGGCCCGTGCAGCAGGTTGCAGATGTTCCAAGTGAAATTGGCGAGTTGTGAGTGGGTCTCCAGATTCCCCGTTCCTTTGTGAGTACTGCTCATCCGGTATAAAACCTGTTCTTGATGGGGCGATTTGTTTTGATATCTTACGGCAGTTCGAGCATCCCCTGTGCCGTCATTCTATCACAGAAGGCATCCAACTGCGCCCGGGCCAGCTTGGACGGCTTGGCCTGGGCATTTTCCCAGCGATTGACAGTGGCATAGCTTACCCCCAACTCCCGAGCAAGATCCTCCTGACTGATGGCAAGCTGGCGCCGAACCTCCTTGGCCAATGCCGCGTAATCCGGATGGATAGGTTTCATCGGGTCTTCCTATAAAGTGATGTTCAACGATAATAATAGACTTAATTACAGATGCCTTAACACCTGAAAAATTAATCGCAACTAAATTTTTTGCATTTCGAATTAAAAATCTGGGCACTCGAACGCAACCAGGCTGTTAAACCAGGCGACTCGAAAAACGGAGAACGGGAGAATTCGGAAAGGACATCTTCGGCGAGCGCCCGCAACCCTTGGGGATGTACCCGGACCCCGGACGGCGGGCTTCGAGACGGAGCATCTGGAAGGATGTGAAGGGTGGCGTAACCGGGCGCGGGCAGGGCGGAAACGACAAAACCCCGAGGGATCGATCATTTAAATGGGCCCACGGGGTCTTGCGTTAAATAAGAACCGCTGAAGTTCAGCGGATTAAATTTAACTCCTCTTGGTGGACGAACTGCGCCACCAATTTTCCGGGCCGTCGAAAGAAATGATGGATTTCTTGCGTTACGGTGGAGCGTTTTGTAAAGATTCAGACATTTCAGCAGCGGCGAAGCATCCATGGGGATATCCACGCCGCCCTTCCTTACCGGCTGGGCAAGCCGAGAAGCTCCCTTACCCGCGCTGCACCTTTTCGGTTCGCCTCCAGCATGAACGGATTCTGCCCTCGGGACCTCTCGGCATCCTGCAGCAGGGCTTCCACGGCCTCGCGCCCGTCGGCGGTCTTGACGGCATCCCTCGGCGTCCTGCCGCCCAGGGCCGGAATGCTCTCATTCACCCAGCTTTCCCAATGCCTGGAGATCATTTCCACCAGATGTTCCCGAATCTCCGGTTGCTGCATCAGCGCTTCATGGTCTTTCGGCGTTCCGCTTTCGCCTTCTGTGGCCGGGTGCCTGCTCAGCATCCCATCCAGGTCCTGAATTTCGTCCACCCTGAAGCGGCCGCTGCTGCGGAGCCGCGCATCGATCTCGCGGCGCAGGGTTTCCGCCCGTTCGGCGGAGTTGACCTCCGCCGTCAGCCGGCGGCCGTCGATCACGATCCTGCCCAGCAGCGTAACGGCCATACCGAGGCTGATCCCGCCGCCCTTGCGCTCCCAGGGAATTTCAACCCGAACGATCCGGCCGTTCTCGTCTCGCGCGGCATCGGCGCCGAGTTCCTCGGGCGTCATGGTGACGCAGAGATCGGAGAGTTTCCCAAAGGCCTCCTCGGCGGACGCCACATCGTAGACCAGACGGTGAAATTCGAGGCGATGGCCGTCGGTATTGTGGAGTTCCGGCGCGGTGTGCAGTGAACGGTCGAAGTGGAAATAGAGTTCCCGGATTTCCGTATCCCAATCGTACAGGGTCTCCCCGGTGACGGCGGACCCGCCATGGCGCATTCGTTTTCTCAATTCAATGACCCGCGGCTTGAAGGCCGGGGGAATGAGGGTAACGCCGAGCCCCATCAGCATCCCCACCCCGTCCACGGAGACGGCCCGGCCAAAGAGGATGTCGCCGGACTCAACATGTTCCGATGCCGAGCGCTCCAGGACGTCAATGCGGGAGCCCGTCAAAACATCCCGGAGCGTCATCCCTTCTCCCCTGTCGACGCTCAGCGCTTCCCAGAAGCTGTATGGCGTGCGGTTGACGCTTTCGATCAGGCGCTGCTCCAGGGGGGTGAGCCTGCCGGCCCTTGCTTCGGCATAGAGTTCGGCTACGGTCCGCCCTTCCGGCCCCGGCAGGTCGACCCCGGCGTCCTTCGCATCGTATTCCCAGTTGAACAGAAACCAGAGCCAGAAAATTGCGCCGATCCGATCGAGCATTTCTTCAGGGATCTCGTCTTCGGGGCCGGGCCACAGCAGGAACTCGTCCATGGCCACGGCAAAGCTCTCCTTTCCGAATATCCGGGTGGCATGGGCGAGCAGTCGGTTCACCAGTCGATCATGGGCCTCCGAGAGCCGCTGATAGTAAAGCGTCAGGGACGGCGGCGCCACTTTGTGCATGCAGCACTTTTTGTATTTTTTCCCGCTGCCGCAGGGGCAGGGTGCGTTGCGACCGATTTTCATCATCTTGTATCTCCAATTGATATCCCAAACCTTGCGGCCAATGCATCCAAAGTAATTACCTCCTTATCCTCCCCTCCGATTTTTTGGGCCACCGTGCCTTTGCCCGGTTCAGAAAGGGCCGCGCTACATGCTTGGGTGCGCCGGAAACGATGTCTTCGAATCCGGGCAGGCTGCGATGAAGGTCTCGTACAGATGTGCTGCGCGTTCCGGCTCTTTTTTGATGATCTTTCCAATATCATTGGCAACATTCTGAACATCGTCCACGAACGACCAGGCGTCATCGTAGGAGATAAAGTCTCCGGGCGAGAGCGCCGTTTCGATGGCCTGCTCGAGGGGATCGATCTGTTTTCGCTTTTTGGATCTCACGTTACTCTTTTCATGTTTATTCATTCTCACGATCCTCCCAGGCTGTTCTGATAGCAGGAAAACCTGCTATCCGGCTTCACACAGGATATTCTCCGCGGCAGCTGCTGCAAAAGATTCAACAGCTGCGAAATCGCTTCAATTATTCAGTACGTCTCCCAGAGCGCCGGGATGGGGACGGCGTAGAGTCCGTCACCAAAACCAACCGCACTCTCGCCGTCATACATCACAATACCGGCGACAAACCGATCCCCCATCGTTTCCTTGAGCTTTGCTAATCCACGAAAATCTTTTTTTGTAACTGTCGAAGCGGCTTTGATTTCGATTCCAGCCACTTTACCGGCCTGTTCCAACACAATATCCACCTCCAAACCGTCCTTGTCCCGGAAATGATAAAATTGAACAGGCCTGTCGTTCCAACCGGCTTGACGTTTGAGTTCCTGAAAAACAAAGGTCTCCAGAATCTGTCCCAGCATTGTACGATCCTTATAGAGAAGTTCGGCATCCACACCGAGTAATGATGCGGCAAGACCGGTGTCGGCAAGATGCAACTTGGGCGTTTTGATCAGCCGGCTCAGCCGGTTGGTGTGCCATGGCAGCAGGTGTTCCAGGAGAAAGATTTTCTCCAGCAACACCACATAGTCACGAATTGTCGGCCGACTCAATTGAAACGCCGATGCCATTTCGGCCACATTGACCAACCGCGCGGTTTGGCCCGCGGCAAGCTGGAGAAGCCGCGGTATCGCATCCAGAGCGCTGATACGGGCAAGGTCTCGCACATCCCGCTGCACCAGCGTTTCGATATAGTCACGATACCAGGATGCACGCCGTTTAACCCTGGTACGCAAGAGCGCCGCCGGATAACCGCCTGCGGCAATCCGTTCGGCCAGCGCAAGGCCGAGGCGCTCGAAGCTTCGGTTTTGAAACCGGGCGGCAAACAGAACATCGAGGAACCGGGATGCTTTCCCGGCGATTTCATCTTGCGACAGGGGGTGCAGCCGTATGATCTCCATCCGACCTGCCAGTGAATCGGCCAATTTGGGAACCAACAACACATTCGCCGAACCGGTCAAAATAAGTCCTCCGGGCCGCCGGTCGGAATCCACGGCCGATTTTAACGCGAGAAACAGGCCCGGAACCCGCTGCACCTCGTCCAGAATCGTTTTATGCGGCAGGTCGGCCGCGAACCGAACCGGATCGGCAGTGGCAGCGGCCAGTTGAACATTGTCATCAAAGGTAATGTATTCATACCCTGCCGCATCGCCGACCATCCTGGCCAAGGTGGTTTTGCCGCACTGGCGCGGCCCATGGATCAACACCACCGGGGTATCTTCCAACGCCTCCTCTAAAGACTTGCGTAGAAATCGTGCGTATAGGGTCGATTCAGTCATGGCGTCTGTTTGAAAACCAAGCGTCCGGCCAAATGAAAGGTTTTATATCGGCCAAATGAAAAGTTTTGCGCTTCGATATAAACAACCCAAGATAACATTTTAATCTTAATTCAAATGGTTAACCACGCAAATCTCGCTCATCCTTAGATCGGATGGCCTCGAAAATCTCCCTGGCTAAAATGGGAAAGGCTGCCCCCTGAAACTCCTGATCCGCCATGTAACGCGTGACGATCTTGTCATTTTCGGCCATGCGATCTATCATCAGATCCTCGATCAACTTGCGGATTCCCAGCACAAACTTGTCCAGCGGGTTGGCCATGGCCGTCTGGATGACCTGGTCGTTTTTGCAGGCCTTTTCCTTGATTTGTTGGAAAAACAAGCGGTCTTCCTCACTAAAGCTGGTTCCGAAGCGCTCATTGAGAACCTGAATAATCTCCGAAAAAGGCGCCTTATCATCCTTGGCCTTGCCTGAGCCGACATCCGTGGGGCTTTTCACATACTGGGCTTCTCCTTCCTTGACTTCGATAGCCCCTGAATAAATACGTTCCATGCGGTAGTACTGCATCGCCACATTGTCGGTCAGCTTGATGGGAAGCGGATCGCGGTCGACGGGTAGATGCGGCAGGAGAAACCTTCCATAACTGTACATCATTTCCAGTTCCGGATCGGCATAGGGGATGATCTGGGATAAAAAGGCATACAGCCGAATATACCCGCTTAGTTTTTCGCGAAACTCCTGCCGCTTTTCATCTTCCTTGATGGCCTTGAAGCGGTCCACGGCCGGTTGAAGATGCCGTTGCATATGCGCGTGATCCGCGGCGTTTTGACGCTCCATCGGCTTGTAGAACACCTGAGAGAAGGCCTCGACCTCGCTCCAATAGTAGATTTGCATCTGATTCAGCTCATGCTTGAGCGTTTCGAGCTTGGACGGGTCGGACACCTCGGCCAGCCCGGTTTTATCGTAATAGGGTTTGAAGGCCCGGAAGATGTCTTCGGCATTGTTGACGAAATCCAGCACAAAAGGGGCGTCTTTTCCCGGAATCATGCGGTTGAGCCGTGAAAGCGTCTGGACGGCCTGCACCCCGTCCAGGCGCTTGTCCACATACATCGTGTGCAGCAGGGGCTGGTCGAAACCGGTCTGGTATTTGTTGGCCACCAGCAGGATCTGGTAGTCGGGAGAGTTGAAGCGCTCGGGCAACTGGGCCTCGCTGATTGGCTTTCCGCTGACCACGTCGACGTTCATCCCCGGCTCGGTGTACTCGCCGCCGTTTTCCGGATCTCTGACCGTCCCGCTGAAGGCCACCAGGGGGCGGACATCCTGATACCCGTTATCGGCGATATAGCGCTCGAATGCTTTCATATAGCGCACCGAATGCAGGCGCGAGGACGTCACCACCATAGCCTTGGCTCTGCCGCCGATGCGCTGTTTGACGCTGCGGCGGAAATGCTCCACCATCACCTCGGTTTTCTGCTCGATATTGTGGGGATGCAGGCTCATAAACTTGGCCAGGGCCCGGGAGGTCTTTTTCTTCGGCAGCGCCGGATCATCCTCGGCCGCCTTGAGCAGCCGATAATAAACGCCGTAGGTGGTGTAGTGGGTCAACACATCGAGGACAAACCGCTCCTCGATGGCCTGGCGCATGCTGTAAATGTGAAAGGGTTCCGGTTTTCCCTCCGGCCCGGTCCGCCCAAACAGCTCGATGGTTTTCCCCTTGGGCGTGGCCGTGAAGGCGAAAAAACTCAGGTTGGGTTGTCTTCCCCGGGAGAGCATCACCTGATTCAGCCGGTCTTCCCAGTCCGCCTCGCCCTCCTCGGTTTCGCCAGGGGCCGCTCCCAGAATGGCTTTGAGTTCCCTGGCCGTCTCGCCGGTCTGGCTGGAGTGGGCCTCGTCCACGATCACGGCATATTTACGGGCAGAAATGGCTGCTTCCCACTGCCGGGCCTGCTCCTTTTCCTCTGCCGTCGCTTTTTCCGCGCTTTCCGCTCCGGCCGCCGTGATCAGCCCCCGCAGCACAAAGGGGAATTTTTGCAAGGTGGTGATGACGATCTGGGTGCCGTCGATCAGGGCATCGGCCAGTTGCCTGGAATCCTGGTCGATGGGCTTGACCACCCCCTGAGCATGTTCGATCTGGTAGATGGCATCCTGAAGTTGCCGGTCCAAGACCCGCCGGTCGGTGATGACGATCACACAGTCAAAGACCTTTCGGTCGCTGGTGTCATGCAGGCTGGCCAGCCGGTGGGAAAGCCAGGAAATGCTGTTGGTCTTGCCGCTGCCGGCCGAGTGCTGGATCAGGTAATTATTGCCCGGTCCTTCCTGCCGGGTGGCCGCCACGATCCGGCGCACGGCGTCGAGCTGATGATAGCGGGGGAAAACCAGCTTTTCCCGGGTGATGCGCCGCATGCCGCCCCGGCCGTCGTCGATCTTTTCGTCCCTGGTTTCGATGAACATGAAATGGCCGAGAACATCCAGGAAGCTGTCCCGCTGGAGCACCTCTTCCCAGAAATAACCCGTGCGGTAACCGGATGGGTGCTGGGGGTTGCCCGCTCCGCACTGCACCTGGCCCGGATGGCTACCGCGATTAAACGGTAAAAAGTGCGTGGCCTCTTTCTGCAGCCGCGTGGTCATGTGGACCTCATCCGGGTCCACGGCAAAATGCACCAAGGCCCGTATCTTGAAGCCGAACAGCGGCGCGCGCGGGTCCCGGTCCTCCCTGTATTGCTTGACCGCCTTTTGCCAGCTTTGCCCGGTACCAGGGTTCTTCAGCTCGCAGGTGGCCACGGGCAGGCCGTTTAAGGAAAGCAGCATGTCTACGGTCTCATGGCTGCCGGGATGGCAAAGGGCCTGCCGGTTCACAAACAGCCGGTTTTTGGCATACAGGGCCAGCACTTCTTCATTCAGACCGTGAGCCGGCTTGAAATAGGCCATGCGGAACATCTTGCCGTAGAACTTGAACCCGTGGCGCAACACATGAAGCGTGCCCTTGGTGTTCAGCTCCTTGACCAGCGTGTTGAGCAGCAGGCCTTCCAGTCCGTTGCCGTGCAGTACCCGCATCTGGTCCCAAAGAGCGGCTTGCGTCTCTTGCAGGAAGGCAAAAATCCGAGCCGGGAAAAGGGCCCGCTCCACATCCCATTCGGAGTTGGTGCCGGGATGCCAGCCGCCTTGTTGCAGCAGGACCTCCTCGACATGGGTTTCAAAAGCTTTTTCAGAGGTCTTTGTCATGGGTCCACCCGATGCAATCAAATAACCGTCAAATAAGCCCGGCGGGTTTATAAAATAAATAAAAATTGTATTTTCAGATATTTATAACTATCCGCCGCCCTTTATCTCAATGGAGTCCCACCGCTTGATCAAATAACCGTCAAATAAACCGCAATCTACGGATCAGGCCCAAAATGGTATATATTTCGAGTACTTTCGTGATGAGTCTGGATCACTGAGCCGAATCAAGCCCTGATCAGCCGTATCCTTGATAATCCGCGAGGCTACCGCACTGTTTTTAGGGTCAATACCGAATCTTTCCCTCAACGTGGCGTTGGTCATGAATGCCCGGTTCACATATTTCAGGCAGGCATGCAGGTAGCAGGCCCTCACGCGGTCGTCTTTTTCCATATCCCGGAAAGGTTTCGGGGCAAAGAGAACCGCCCGGGTGTGTTCGTCGGTCACTTCGAACAAAGGCGCCGGTAATTGGTACAGTTCGGTTTGAAAAACCACCTTGTCGACGCCGCTGCCCCGCTCCTCGCAAATTCCAGCCCGTCGCAGAAAAGAAGCCAATGCCTCGTTCCGCGACCGGGGCGGGCTGTCCAGGAACCGCTCGGTCTTGACCAGGGGAATTCCCGGATTCGTGATTTCCATGCGGTCTGAAAAAATTTCAATCATCGGCCCGGTACCATGAATGAAAAAATCCTGGTGGATAATGGCGTTGGCCACCAGCTCGCGCACGGCCAGTTCCGGATAGACGGGCACGTCTTTTCTCAGGGCCTGACCGATAACCTCATTGCTGGGCAGCAGGTTGTTGATATATCCGATCAACCCTTCAAAACCAGAAGCGTAGCCCTTGGCGCCGACCTGCTCGCGAAGGGTCTCCAGTCTGCCGGTATCCTTATAAACAATGACCCGCACTGCCTTTCGTCCGAGCGCCTTGAAATCATCCAACCGCTTGGCCAGGAGGATCGCCCCCATATTGGAGATATTCCAGCCGCCGGCCTCGCAGGCGCGGATCATGTCGTCATCGCTCAGCCGGCCAAGGATGCCGGTGCGGTCCGCGGGCAGGTTCTGGCTTGTCAGATCGAAATAGGCCGGATAGTCGAGCAGGCGCAAGACCTCTTCGTCGGGCACGCACTCGGCGGCCGGCAGTTCCTCAAAAGGAACGGCATCGAAGATGCGCCACAAGGCCCGTTCTTTTTCGGGGAAATCCTTCAGCTTCTTTTTGTAGGAGCCGACGCGGATGAATTCTTGGCCACTGAAGCGAACCGGCTTGTTGGACGCCCGGGGAATTTCCAGGATGACCACAGGTTTTCCCTCAAACTCGGTACTATGGAACCGGTAATGGATGCGGGGGTTGGTCAACCGAAGCAGCCAGCTTTCCAGCTCCTCACCACCTTTCCTGGCCAATACGGGCCTGAAGGCCGTGCCAATGACCTCGTGGGTGCCGTCGTCCACCCCCCATACCAGATACCCATTGGTCTTGCCGCACAAGGCCGCCGCGTTGCTCAGGGCCGAGATATATTCCCCTATTTCCTGGGGGTCGGCATAGTTAGCCTTGAATTCCACCCATTCAGTTTCGTTGGGCAGCTTGCACAACTCCAGCAACAATCCGGCCAGATATTTTTCGTCCCGGTCCGCAGTCATTTGACGGCACCTCGCACGTCGATTTTACCCGTCACCGCGGCGGTGATCAGCAACAGGCCTTCCTCCACGTGGGTTTCAAAGGCTTTTTCGGATGTCTGTGCGGCCATGGAAAACGTTCCTTATCCTATATGGTGCCCTTGATCTCGAACACCCGGTACTTCAGCCATTTGGCGATGCCGTCAAGATCCGGGAACAATTGCCGATCAAAGACGCCGTATTGATCCAGGCGCCGCCGGATATCGTCATGGGCCTCATGCGTGATGATGATTTCAAGACAATCCTTCTCTTCCAGGTCCTGCAATGGCTGATGGCAGGCAAGCAGCACGCCGTCCTGGGCCCGGATGCGCGGGGAAACATGCGGCGGGTCGTAGATGACATTCTCTTTGATCTCGAAAGGCGCAGGGATGGGAGGTGGCGTTTTAGCTGTTTCCTTCTCGTCAAGACCTTCATCGGTCCCGCTGGTTCCAGCTTCCTCATCGCCGGGTTCACCGGATTCTTCGACATCATTGCCATCAATGCCAAAGTCCGCATAGCCCGCGTCATCTTTGGGTGCTTCCGTCAGAGTATCGCCCACGGGCTTGATCGCCGGCTGCTGGTTGCGCTTGAAGTCCGCATAGTGCGGGGGATCGCTGATCAGCACGTAAACGGCGCTGTTGAGGGGTTTGCCGCTATCATCGAATTTCGTTTCCCGCACGGCAAAATAGAGCGCCACCAGAGGGTTGGTGGTCCAGTCCATGAATCGCGTGGGCAGGCCGTGGTGCTGGGCGATGGCCAATGCCTCCCATTCGGTGCGGGGAAGGTGCTGCACATAGGTGACCAGATGGTTGCTGAATACCTCCAGCACTTCCCGCTCAAGCTGGTCGCGCTTATAAAAAGAAAGATCCCTCAGATGTCCATAGCGTCCAATGGACGGCCTCAGGGTGTAGCCCGTCGCTGCTGTTTTGCTCTGCCCCCGGAAGTATTTCCGACCCTCGGGCAATTCATCCCGCACTGTTTTGAGGTATTCCTCGAAGCTTTCAATTTCAAAAGGGGTGGTCATGCCTGAGTCTCTCTTACGTCTATTTTACCCGTAACCGTTGCGGTGATCAAGGCGGTGCGATATTCTTGAAGGCGGTTGATGGCGGTCTCAACCTTGGTGATCAGTTGGTCAATTTTGTTGTTCACGTCTTCAAGGTAATCAACAATCAAGCATTGCTCATTTATAGGCGGCTTCGGAAATAATGCTGGATAAATATGTTTGTTATTGATTTGCGGCACAGTGGATACATCAGCCAAGTCATCCAATCGTCTTGCTATCAAGCAATAAGCAACGTACTTTGTTTCGTTCGAATGATAAATTTCCCATCCCATGATGTTTGAGTCGAATAAGAATTTACCTTCTGCAGTGGCTACTTTATTTGTAAAAATTGCTGCTCCTCGCTTAGGAAACAAAATAAGTTTCCTGTTGGTTACCGGAAACCCTTCTACCCTATTCTTTGTATTCAGCAATAAAAGTGACGAATCAATGTGATTAAGATCGTCAACTTTAGCAAACGGTATACCCTTCTCATTGTCAGTGTAATTTCCCTCTGACGGGGAAACGCTTCCTAACAATATCCCAAGATGTCTGCCTTTTTTTATTTCCCAATGCTCCGGTACATCCCCAAGCCATTCAACCCCCGAGGGTTTGAGTTCAGGATGTGGGTCAAGGCCGGCAGCCCGGGCCACTTCGGGCGGCAGGCCGCGGGTGACGGTGCGCGAGATGAGGGCCGTGCGCTTTTCCTTCAGCTTTTCAATCAGCGCCCGCTTTTGCACCAAAAGAGTGTCAACCTTATTTATTTCTCGGTCAAGAAAGTCAGTAATGGTGGTTTGTTCAATTGCTGGAGGCAAAACCATTGTAAAATCTTTAATGATATCCGTTTCCAAACTTTCGACAGTAGTTCCCTCTTTACGCCACACTGACAATAGTTGTGCTTGGTGGCCTTCAATAAATCGCGCCATATATTCTGGATCGATATTTTGTTTAAATGAAATTAACCCTTTAATGTCCTGATTAATTGTCATTTCTTTGGTGGCAATTGCCACAGGTAAAGAATGGCGTAGGATGCCTGATCGGGTAACTATCAGAACTGTGTTCGAGTTGACTAAGGTTGTTGATGTTTGGGAAACAGCCGCACGAGTAACATGATCTTCTGTGTCAATAATCCGAAAACTTTTCATGTCCTTAGGAGAAACCCAAGGGAGTTCTCCATTCCAATATCGTTCGTCTTCTGTTGGTGGTGTTCCTCCGCTCACAAACTTAAACAAATATTTCAATTTTGATTCTTCCCAATGCTCCGGAACCTCTCCCAACCATTCCACCCCGCTGTCCTTATATTTCGAATACGCCTTGTACTTCACGCCGTCACCTCTTTGAGCAGGGCTAAAATCTCGCCTTCCAGGGTCTTGATATCCGCTTCGATCTCCTCCAGGGGCCGGGGCGGCTCGTAGCGGTAAAAGTGACGGTTCAAGGGGATCTCGTAGCCGACCTTGGTTTTGGCTTCATCGATCCAGGCATCGGGCACATGGGGCAGGACCTCGCGCTTGAAATATTCCTCGATGCTCTCCTTGAGGGGCACGTTTTCCGTGTCGCGCAGTTCCGGGTCGGGTTCAGGATTGCCGTGCTTGTCCCGGCAGATTTCGGCGGTTTCGTCCCGCTCGCCCAGAGCGCTGAGCACGGCCTTGAGTTCGGCGGCGGAGAGGCGCACGCCCCACTTGCGGTCGATCTCCCGGAGATCGAGGAGAAATTGCTTGCGGTCCTTGTACACTGTTTCGCCGTGGGCTTGGGCAAAGGCCCGCAGCATGGCGCGGATCTCTTCCTGCCGTTGTTGGCCGGCTTCGATTTCCCGCAGGCGCATGGCTTCGTTTTTCTTCTTGCTGTCGGCCAGATTCCGGAAGGCCGTTTCATTTTCCAGCCGCGCGATGCGCTCGGCACTGGCCTGAAAGTTGAGCCGCAGGGGGCGTTCCACCGTGATCTTGTGAAAGCCGAAGTCGGCGTTGTCGAAAATCTTGCCGACCACCAAAGTCTTTTCTCCACCGTTGATCGCCAGGGTGCGGGTTTCGCCGTCCTGAAAATTGCCGAAGACGTGGGTGACATCGCCGATCTGGTCCGGCTCGCCTTCGTCGGCGTCGCCGATCTTGTTGCGCTTGTTGCCCAGGCTCTTGCGCATTTTTACATAGAACTGGCGGGCGTCGATGAGCTGAACCTTGCCCTTGCGCTCCGGCTCCTTGCGGTTGGTGAGCACCCAGATGTAGGTGAAGATGCCGGTGTTGTAAAAAAGCTGGTCCGGCAGGGCCACCACGGCCTCCAGCCAGTCGTTTTCGATGATCCACTGGCGGATGTTGCTCTCTCCGCTGCCGGCATCGCCCGTAAAAAGCGGTGAACCATTGAACACGATGGCGATGCGGCTGCCGCCATCATGCGGTGCCCGCATCTTGGAGAGCATGTGCTGGAGAAAAAGCAGGGAGCCGTCGTTGATGCGCGGCAGCCCGGCGCCGAAGCGGCCCTCATAGCCAAGGGTTTCATGCTCCTGCTGGAGGTAGCGGGCCTGCTGTTTCCACTCCACGCCAAAGGGCGGATTGGCCAGCATGTAGTCGAAGGTGATCTTCCGGCCCTGGGCGTCCCGGTCGAATCCGTCGCTGGTAAATGTGTCGCCGAGCCGGATGTTGTCCGCATCCTCGCCTTTGATAAGCATGTCGGACTTGCACACGGCCCAGGCCTCGTCGTTCCAGTCCTGGCCGAACAGCAGGGGTTTGGCCTGTTTGTTTAATGCCAGGATATAGTTTTCAGACACCGAGAGCATGCCGCCGGTGCCGCAAGCCGGATCGTAGATTGTCTTGACCACGTGGCTGCGGCCCAGATCCTTTTCCGGCGACAGCAACAGGTTGACCATCAGCTTGATGACCTCCCGGGGCGTGAAGTGCTCCCCGGCCTCCTCGTTGGATTGTTCCGCCCCGATCCGGATCAGCTCCTCGAACACATAGCCCATCTGCATGCTGTCCACTCGTTCCAGGGAGAGGTCGATCCGCGCAAAGGCCTTGATCACTTCATAGAGCAGGTTTTTCTCCGCCATGCGGGCAATCTGTTGGTCAAAGGAAAACCGCTCCATGATCTCCCGAACGTTCTTGGAGAATCCGTTGATGTAGCTGTTCAGGTTCGGGGCGAGCTGGTTGGGGTCGTCGAGCAGCTTGGGCAGATCGAGTTTGGACAGATTATAAAACTGCCGGCCGGTGATTTTCTCCAGCAGGCTGCGCACCACGCTTTCCGGCTTGGCCTTGATCTGCGCATGCTCCTTGAGCACCCGTTCCTTGGTGGGAGCCAGCAGACAGTCGAAGCGCCGCAACACCGTCAGCGGCAGTATCACCTTGCGGTACTCGTTGCGTTTATATGGGCCGCGCAGCAGGTTGCAGATGCTCCAGATGAAATTGGCGAGCTGAGAGTGGGTCTCCAGATTCATTCCCCGTTCCTTTGTGATAGCGCCCATCCGGTTCAGTAACTGTTCTTGATGGGGCAGTTTATTTGGTGTTTTACGGCAGTTCGAGCATCCCCTGTGCCGTCATTCTATCGCAGAAGGCATCCAACTGCGCCCGAGCCAGCTTGGACGGCTTGGCTTGGCCGCTCTCCCAGCGATTGACCGTGGCATAGCTTACCCCAAGCTCGCGGGTCAGATCCTCTTGACTGATGGCAAGCTGGCGCCGCACTTCTTTAACCAATGCCGCGTAATCCGGATGGATAGGTTTCATCGGATCTTCCTATAGTAGAGATGTCCAACGATAATAATAGACTTAATTACAGATGCTATAACACCCGAAAAATTAATCGCAATTAAATTTTTTGCATTTCGAATTAAAAATATGGGCACCCGAATGCAACCAGGCTGTTAAACCAGGCGGCCCCAAAAAACGGAGAACGGGAGAATTCAAAAAGGACATCTTCGGTGAGCGCCCGCAACCCCCAGGGGTGCACCCGGAACTAGGACGGCGGGCTTCGGGACGGCGCATCGGAAAGGATATGAAAGGTGGCGAAAAGGGCGCGGGCAGGGCGGAAACGACAAAACCCCAAGGAACTCGTTCCCCGGGGTTTTGCGTGCAAACAAGAACCGCTGAAATCAGCGGATGGATTTTTGGCTCCCCAGCGCGGACTCGAACCACGGACACGGTGGTTAACAGCCACCTGCTCTGCCGACTGAGCTACTGGGGATCGGTTGAAAACGACAGCCTATATAATTGAACATCGGGGATGAAGTCAAGGGAAAAATGCTCCCCGGAAAAAAATCGGCCCCGGTCAGTTCTCCATCTGGACCTTTCTCACTTTGAGGGACAGCTCGTTCAACTGGGCTTTGGCGACATCCGCCGGGGCGCCGGTCAAGAGGCAGGCGGCCCGCTGGGTTTTGGGGAAGGCGATGACGTCCCGGATGGAGGATTCCCCGCAGAGGAGCATCACCAGGCGGTCGAAGCCGAAGGCGATGCCGCCGTGGGGCGGGGCGCCCGATTCGAGGGCCTGGAGAAGAAACCCGAACTTCTCTTCATATTCCGCGGGCGCCATGCCCAGGGCCTGGAAGATCCGCCGCTGGAGGTCGACCTGGTGGACGCGGATGCTGCCGCCGCCGATCTCGAAGCCGTTCAGCACGAGGTCGTAGGCCCGGGACCGGACGGCCGGGGGATCGGTCTCCAGTTTGTCGCAGTCGGCCTCAAAGGGCGCGGTGAACGGGTGGTGGAGGGCCTGATAGCGTTTTTCGGTTTCGTCGTACTCGAGCATGGGGAAGTCGGTGACCCAGGTGAAGGCGTAGGTGTTGTCGTCGATGAGGCCCAGCTTCCGGCCCAGGTGGTTTCTCAGGTTCCCCAGGCTGTCGTGGACAATCCGGGCGTCGTCCGCGCCGAAGAGGACCAGGTCCCCGGGCGCCATGCCGAGCCGTTCGGTCATGGCCCGCTTTTCCTCCTCCGTGAAGAATTTGGCGATGGGGGACTGCCAGCCGTCGTCCCTGACCTTGATCCAGGCCATGCCCTTGGCCCGGTAGACCGCGACGAATTCGGTCAGGTCGTCCAGCTCCTTCCGGGTGAAATCGCCGCCGCCCTTGACGATGATGGCCTTGACGACCCCGCCGCTTTTCACGACGGAGGAGAAGACCTTGAATCCGGAGCCGCCGACGATGTCGGAGAGGTCCGTCAGTTCGAGGCCGAAGCGGATGTCCGGCTTGTCGAGGCCGTAGCGGGAGATGGCCTCCGGATAGGTCAGGCGGGGGAAGGGGAGTTCAAGGTCCCGGCCCAGAATCTCCTTGAAGAGCACCTGGATCATGCCCTCTGAGACGGCCATGATGTCTTCCTCGCCCACGAAGGACATCTCCATGTCGATCTGGGTGAACTCGGGCTGGCGGTCTGCCCGGAGGTCTTCGTCCCGGAAACAGCGGACGATCTGGTAGTACCGGTCGAATCCGGCGATCATGAAGAGCTGCTTGAAGAGCTGCGGCGACTGGGGCAGGGCGTAGAACTGGCCGGGGTTGACCCGGCTGGGCACCAGGTAGTCCCGCGCGCCCTCGGGGGTGCTCCGGGTGAGGATGGGGGTTTCCAGGTCGAGAAATCCCAGGCTGTTGAGGTAGTTCCGGATCGCCACCGACGCCTGGTGCCGGATGATGATGTTCCGCTGGAGGCTGGGCCGCCGGAGGTCGATGTGCCGGTTCTTGAGCCGGATGCTTTCCGACACCTCGATCCGGTCTTCAACCATGAAGGGCGGCGTCTCGGCGGCGTTGAAGATTCGGAGCTCGCGGGCCATCACCTCGATCTCGCCCGTGGCGAGGTTGGGGTTGACCATGCCTTCCGGCCGCGCTTCGACCCTTCCCCGGATGCCGATGACGTATTCGTTTCTCAGGTCGTGGGCCTTCTCGTGGAAAGCGAGGTCGATCTCGGGGTTGAAGACCACCTGGGTGATGCCCTGGCGGTCCCTGAGGTCGATGAAGATGACGCCGCCGTGGTCCCTTCGGCGCTGAACCCAGCCCATCAGCACGACGTCCTTACCGGTGTCTTTCGCGCCCAGCTCACCGCATCGATGGGTCCGGCGCATATCACCAAGAATATCCGACAATGAATGGTCTCCTTATTAGTTCATTGAATGTGGGCGAGAAGGCGCGCCGCGGTCTGGTCGTCGATGACGACGGCGGCCTGCTCTTTCGTCCGCATGTTCCGCAGGACGGCGCTTCCGGAGGCGAGTTCGCTCTCCCCCAGGATCAGCACCAGGTCGGCCCCGCAGCGGTCGGCCTGCTTCATCTGGCTCTTGAGGCTCCTGTCCGCCATGTCCATCTCCGCGTGGACGCCGGCAAGCCCCAGCCGGCAGATCCAGTCAAAGGCCTTTTCGGCGCAGGCATCCCCCAGGGCCGCGATGAACAGCCGGGGCTTTTTTTCCAGGTCCGCCTGGCGGAGGCCCACGATCTCGGCAAGCCGGTCGAGGCCGATGGCGAAGCCGATGGCCGGCGTGTCGGGGCCGTCGAGCATCTTGATGAGGCCGTCGTACCGGCCTCCGCCGGCGACGGCGCTCTGGGCGCCCAGGGCCCCGGTCTGGATTTCGAAGGTGGTCCGCGTGTAGTAGTCGAGCCCCCGCACCAGCTTCTTGTCGATCACGAACGGCACGCCCAGGCGGTTCAGGGACCGCTGGACCGAGTCAAAATGGGCCTTGCAGCCCTCGCAGAGATATTCAAGCAGGGACGGTGCGTCGGCCATGGCTTCGCGGCATGCGGGGACCTTGCAGTCCAGCACCCGGAGCGGGTTCGTGCCGCTCCGGCGCGCGCAGTCCTCGCAGAGGCGCTCCTTTTTTCCGTCCAGCAGTGCGGTCAGGGCTTCCCGGAAGGCCGGGCGGCATTCGGGGCATCCCAGGGAGTTGATGTGGGCCGCCACATCCGTGACCTTCAGGCGCTCCAGCAGGGTGGCCAGCAGGAAGATCAACTGGGCGTCGATATACGGGGCGTCGACGCCGATGACCTCCGCGTTGATCTGGTAAAATTGGCGGTAGCGTCCCTTCTGGGGCCGCTCGCGTCGAAACATGGGGCCGATGGTATAGAATTTCCGGACCGGATCGGCGGCATACATCTTGTGCTGCACGTAAGACCGGACGATGGACGCGGTGGCCTCTGGGCGAAGGGTGATGAGGTCTCCCTTCCGGTCGGGAAAGGTATACATCTCCTTTTCCACGATGTCCGTGTGCTCCCCGATGCTCCTCGCGAAGAGCTCGGTTTTCTCCATGACGGGGATGCGGATTTCCTTGAAGCCGAAGCTCTCGAAAAGGTCGCGGGAGACCCGTTCGATCTCCTGCCAGAGCTCCGCTTCCCCGGGCAAAATGTCTTTGAATCCTCTGATGAGCTGTATCATGACGCCTTGGGTTTCCTCAGATCATATCAATATCAAGGATTTTGCATAAGCGTGGCATATTAGCGGGAGATGCCGCCTTAGTCAATACTGATGCGCGGATTTCCGTGAATAATTTTGACGGTTCCGCAAAAAAACCCATGGCATATAAATGCTTGAACCCCTTATCCGTTTAATGTATAAACAAAATTATAACAAAAAGCCTTTTCGGGAGATGGCTTCCGGGCAAAGCCTCCGGCCGGCCCGGGCTCGGAAAGGGGTTGCCGCCCATGGCGCGAAAGATATCTCGCACACAGGAGGTTGGATGGTGGGACGGGAAAAAATATTAATCGTCGATGACGACGCCAAGATGCTGGATGCCTACCGGCGGCATCTCAAAAAGTCATTCGATGTGGACATCGCAAAAGACGGTGAACTTGCAATGACCATGGTCGGCCGGAACGGGCCGTATGCGGTCATCATTTCCGATTTTCGCATGCCGGGAATGGACGGAATCGATTTTCTGTCCCGGGTAAGGGAGGCCTCGGCCGAGAGTGTCCGGATGATGCTCACCGGGTATGCGGATCTGAACATTGTTATGGAGGCGGTCAACGAAGGGTATATCTTCCGGTTTCTGACCAAGCCCTGCAAGCCGGATGACCTCCATGGCGCCCTTGAGGCCGGCGTCCGGCAATACCAGCTCATCCAGAAGGAGCGGGAGCTGGCGGAGAGCCGGCGGATTCAGTCCGTCCTCCAGCAGGCAAAAGACCGCCTCAAGGAGATCGTCGAGGAGCGGACCCGCGAGCTGATGGCGTCCAATCAGCGGCTGCAGCAGGAGGTCGAAGAAAAACGCCGGGCCGAGAAGGCTCTCCGGGATTCCCGGGAGATCCTTCAGATTGCCATGGACAACATCCCCCAGTGCATTTTCTGGAAGGACGCCAATTCCGCTTATCTCGGCTGCAACAGGAATTTCTCCAAGCTCGCGGGGGTGGAAGACCCCAAGAACATTGTCGGCAAAACCGACGACGAACTGCCGTGGCCTTACGCCGGGCTGCTCAAACGCTACGGGGAGTTCGCCATGGAAACCAACTCGCCGGGCTTCGAGGTGATCGAGGAGTTCGACGAGAAGGCGGGCAAGACGATTTCATGGGACGCCGGCTCATTCCCCTTTCACGATGAAGAGGGAACGGTGATCGGCGTCCTGGGGATGATCGAGGACATTTCCGATGAAATCGCCTCGGAGGAGGCACTCATCCGCCAGGAGCGGAACGAGAGCATCGGCAAGCTGGCCCGGGCATTCTATAATGAACTGCAGGAGCCCCTGATGGCCATGGATGCCTCGCGGGATGTCCTGATGAACTCCCGGAAAGACAACGCCCTCTACGCCCATGCCAAGAACATCAGCGACCAGGTTGCGGTCATCAACCAGATCGCCCTGAAACTGAAGAAGCTTGCCGGCGTGACCCGCAGCCGTTGATTTCCCGCAGCCCCTCGGGTGCGGGCCCCTTTCGGTGAGGTCCCGCCCGGGCGTCACTGGTTCTTGAAACGCTTCGGCCGGCCCTGCTTCCGGCGGGAGAGGTGGAAGGCCGTGAACCGGTCCAGGGACCGGATGGCCGACCGGATGTCCGCATAGACCGGCAGGCCGTTTTCCTCTAAAATATTGACGAAATCCTGGTAATATCTCCCCGCGTTCACCGACACCACTATGGGCTTGGGGGAAGACCCGGCAATCGCCACCAGGCGGTTGGCTAGGCTGTCCGGATCGCGGCAGTTCTCCGGCAGGGTTTTGAGTGCATCGGTGTGGGGAATGACCGAAACAAAGAGGCAGTCCACGTTTTCGTCCCAAAGTACCCTGCGGACGAAATCCCCGTACATGCGGTCGTCGGCCATGGGGGTGATGTCCAGAAAAGACGACCGGGTGTCCACCAGCCCGCCCGCGTCGAGACCCCGCAGCGCCGTGATGGTTTCGGGGGAGAGTTGGGCCGGGGTCAGATGGGCCAGCTCGTCGGCGCCCACGGCCGATTCGAACCCGGCGTTCACCACTCCGGCCACGCGGTTTCCCGAGGGCGGTTTGCGGGAGAGCAGGGAGAATGCCTTGACGGCGTCGTAGTGGTCCTCGATGTTTTCGGCCAGGATGACCCCCGCCTGCCGGCAGGCCGCCCGGAACACGTCGTAGCTCCCCGACATGGAGGCGGTGTGGGATGCGGCGATCCGCGCGCCGGCATCGGTCTTTCCCGATTTGTAGACGATGATGGGCAGGGAAAGCCTCCGGACCAGTTGAAAAAATCCGCGCCCTTCGCCGGGATCGAGGCCCTCGATGTAGAGAGAAATAAGGTCGATGCCGGGCTTTTTCGAGAAGTAGGCGATGAGGTCCGGGATCTTGACGTCATATTTGTTGCCGAAGCTGACGATGGCCTTGAACAGCCGGGACCGCTGGAATTTGTCGATGGCCGTCACCGAGAAGGCGCCGCTCTGGGTGAGCAGAACCGTGTTGCCCGCGCTCGAATACCCCAGATCCAGACGCTTCTCCTCGATGAACAGGGTGTTGAGCCCCTGGCTCTCCGCATCGGGGGCATAAAACACCCCCATGCAGTTGGGGCCGATGACGCGAAGCCCCTCGGGCGTCGCCGCATCGAGCTGGCGGGCGTATTCGGCATAATCGACCTCGGAGGGGATGCCGGAGATCAGGATGAGGGCTTTTTCGACCTTGTTTTCGATGGTGCGGAGAAATTCCGGGGCGGCCCGGGCCGGCGCCGCATACACCGCCAGGTCTACGGGGTGCGGCACCTCCCTGAGGGACGGGTAGAGGGGATAGTCGACGCCGTCGATCCGGAGGTTCCCGCCTTTCGGGTTCACGAGGTAGAGGTCCTTCCGGCCCAGGTCATGGATCTGGTGGGCGATGTTCCGCCCGAGGCTGTGTTTTTCAGGATCGGATGACACGCCGATGACGGCGATGCCGCGGGGATTGAAAAACCCTTCCAGGCGGTCGGTGTTGACGGGCGGGACGATTTTCGTTTCCCGGCGGCCCGGGTGGAACCGGGCAAATCCGTCCACGGCCACGAAGCGATGGTCCGAGGTGATGACAAAGGGGTTGACGTCCAGGGCCGTGATGATGAACTCGGGCCGGTTTTCGGCCACAAAGGAGTAATGATAGGCCAGACGGCTCAACTTCGAAGCGGCTTCGGCGAAATAGGTGAGATATTCAAGGCGCCCGATGGATTCGAATTTATGCCGGATGTTGAGGGCTTGGACCATCTCCAGCGCCTCCTCCAGGGTAAGGGGCGCAAGGGAGAGGTTGGCCGGATCATAATATCTGGCGAAAAATTCAGCGTCGTCCCCGCCTTTGCTCAGTGTCAGCACCGGACCAAAGGCCGGGTCCTCCTTGAATCCGAAAAGCACCTCATAGCCCAAAGCCTGGGTATGCGGGATATATTCCACGATAAGAAATCCCCGGATTTCAGGAAGGTCCGGCGCTTTGAAATGGGAAAGGACCTCCTTTTCCATCTGGTCAAGGATGAACCGGATGAAGAGGGGGTCGTGATGGCGGACCTTCTTCACGCCGCCCAACTGCTGTTTGTGGGCGATGGAAGGGGAGACGACCTTGAGCATCAGATCGTTGTTGAAAGGATGCAGCACGGCGTCGTCGACCTGCTCCGGAGAGGCGATGAAGGCATACCTCGGGGTGGCGAGCCCGATATGATTCAGAATGTCGTAGACTTCGTGCTCGTAAAGCGTCTCCCGGAGGTCTTCGCAGGCCCCTCGAAGGATGGCGTCGATCCGGCGGATGACCTCCCCTGGGAGTTCCGGGGCATCGTTCTGTCTTTCGGTCCGCGCCCCTCTATGGATTCCCTGTTGTTGTCGCGGCATCTTCATTCTGCGGTATCCCTCTGACATGGTGAACGCTCCCCGGAAAGCAAGCCCGTGGCGCATTGTTAGCCGAGGCGCATGGATCTGTCAACCGAGGCGTCGGGTGGAAAACGGGGCGGCTCCGTCAAGAATCTTGTAATTCTCGAAAGAATCGCGTATGGAGAGTGCATTGATAGAGGCGGCGCCCATTCCGGAAAAGGCGTATAAGCCCTCTTCACTGACCGGCTTCCATGCGGCCTTGGATCCGGTCAGTATGAACAGGCCGCCCCGGTCCTGGGTGCCATGGCAAACCCAGGCCGGGTTACACCCTTCCTGACGGCACTTCCCGAAAAGCACCCCGAAACCAGTCCCCTCTCAGGTCCGCCCTGCGGCGCGCCACCCCTCCCGTCTTGGTCGATCTGCGGCCCTTCGATGAATTTTATTCAAAAAGATAAGTAGGATAGCTGTTCTCCGTTTCTAATCTTTCGGAATCTTATTATAATCACATAAAATTTTTGACAAAATAAATTTCACGTCATAAATTTGCAAAGGAATCGAGAAAATTCTAGACAACCATGCCGCGATCGCGGATTCGTTTGGAAAACGGTTGGGTTCCAGGGGATGAAAAAAGGGTTGAGAAAGGCATTCAAGAGGGCAAGAACCAAAAGAAGAAGAATAGCAAAGGAAAAGGCCAATGACAGCCAAGGAAAAGAAAAGCACGGTGCATCTAATTATTGAAACCCTGATGAGCGGGGATCCGCTTCGATCCAAGGAGATCACGGATATCATTTCGGACCTGTCCGGGAAGCCCGTGAAGGTCCAGGATGTGGCGAGCATGCTCTCCAGGATAACGGATGCGGATAAATGCGAACTCGGGCATTTTATCCACAAGAAGCGTGAAGGAAACCGGTTCACCTACCGGGTGGTGGATGAGTTTTTGAAGCTTTCATCCCAGCAGGCCTATGGGATGACCCTTAAGACCGGGAAGGAGCGGTATACCCTGGACCAGGCCCTGAAGGAATTTCCCGTGCTGGGAAAGTATGTGGTTCAGCGGGCCGGGAAAAAGAGCGTTTCCCCCAAGACCCGGCGCGTCAGGCCTCCCAGGGAGATGGGGGTCGAGGCGGACGTCCGGGGCGCCGGGGCGGATGCGACCCTGAAGCTTCCGGAGCTCCTGAGCGGCCTCGGGGCTGAAGAGGTCCGCGCCGTCGGAGAGTTGGTCGAGAAGATCCGGGAGATCGCTCTTCTGAAAGACTTCAATATCAACGTCAACGTGACCTTCAAAATCGACGGACCCTGGAAAAAATAGCCGCCGCCGAAAAATGGACCCGGACAGGGTGGGGACGCATCCTTGGAAAACATGCCGCCTTCATGATCCTGCTGGCGGTGTGGGGGTATCCGTTCACCGCGGGGGGAGACGCATATCAACGTTCGGACGGACCGGACGTGACGGTCTTTTCCCCTCCGGCGCTGGCGGTTTCGGCAGACGAGATCCTGAGGATGGTCCCCCGGTTGAAACAGGATCTCGTCGACCGCTTCAACCGCCCGTTTCCGGGGCATGTGACGATCTGGCTGCTGAATGATGCCAGGTTGTTTGCACAGATGATCGGGCGGCCGTATTTCTCGGCCTTTGTTCGGCCCGAGGCGGGGGCCATGGTCATCGACAACACCAAGATGCATCATGCGCCCCTGACCCTTGAAACCACTCTCAAACACGAATTGTGCCACCTCATGCTGCATCGGTGGATACCGGCATCCCAGTTGCATAGATGGCTCGACGAAGGCGTTGCCCAGTGGTACAGCGACGGCTTTTCCGAGTTGCTGGCCGCAGGCGGCGGAGAGGCGCTCAGGCGGGCGGTCCTTTCGAACAACATCCCTTCTTTCGAGGATGTTAACGGGTATTTTTCGCAGGATCGGCCGTCCGTGATCCTCGCCTACGAGGCCAGCAGAAGCATCGTCGATCACATGGTCAGGCAGTACGGGGTGGAAGGGCTGCTCGCGTTTCTGGGCGCCCTGGGTGACGGCGCTTCCCCCGACGCGGCATTATATGCCGCCGCGGGCGTCTCTTTGGGTGAATTCGAGGCCGGGTGGCGGAAGGCCCTGGCGAAGACAGACGCCTGGTGGGTGATCGGGTCGATCCATTTCTACGAAATTCTGTTTTTTACGGCGGCGGTGATCACCTGTATCGCCTTTCTGCGGCTGATGGCCAAAAAGAAGCGGTACGCGGATGACGAGGACCCGGACCAACTCGAAGAAACCGCCGGAGAGGAGGAAGACCCCGGCGGGGGATGATGCGGCGCCCGGCAGAGCCGGCGGGCTGTTCCGGCCTACATCTCCTTGGCCTCGTTCCAGAGCCGCTCCTTTTCTTCGCGGGGAACGGCGTCGATGTCCCTGCCGCTCTCGGCCGCCGCCCGCTCCAGATGATGGAAGCGCTCCTCGAACTTCCGGGTGGCGCGGGCCAGGGCGGTTTCGGGATGAATCCGGGCAAAGCGGGCGACGTTGACCAGGGTGAAGAGCACGTCCCCGAATTCCATGGCGGTTTTCTCTTGATCCCGATCCGCTTCCGGCAGGGCTTCGCGGGTGCCGGTGTTTCCGATCTCGCCCTTCAGCTCCCGCCACTCCTCCTCCGCCTTCCCCATGACGCCGGCGATGTCGTCCCAATCGAAGCCGGTGCGCGCGGCCCGCTCCGAGATCCGGTAGGCGCGCATGAGGGCCGGCATGGTTCGGGGGACCGAGTCGAGGACGGAGCCGCCCTCCTTCCGCCCGTTTTTTTCCTGCTTCTTGATTTCATGCCATTGCTGCCGAACTTCCTCGGTCTCCGTAAGGGTGACCTCCCCGAAGACATGGGGGTGGCGCCGGATCATTTTCTCCGCGCTTTTCCGTGCCGCGGCTTCGATGGAGAAAAGCCCTTTTTCCTCAAAAAGCCTGGCGATGAACAGGACCTGAAAGAGGACGTCGCCCAACTCCTCGCAGATGTCTTCGGGGTCTGCCGATTCAATGGCGTCGAGAAGCTCATGGGCCTCCTCGATGAGGTACAGCCCGATGCTTCCGGGCGTCTGTTTTTTGTCCCAGGGGCATCCGTTCTCTCCCCTGAGGGACGCAATAATCCTGTCGAGCGCTTGGATGGGATTCCTGTCCACGGTGGTCCTTTGCGTTGCGTTGGCTGTTGGATGCGGCGGGCGGTCATGCCGGGAGGGCCGCATCGGGAAGGCGCGTCCGCCGGGAGGATCGTCGGGTGGGCGCTCCCGGACGGTGTGGATAGATAGCAGAAGGGCGGGGTGACGTCAACAGGCCTCGGCGCCCCGGGCAATATCGGCAGGATGGCAGTGCCGGCGGATCGCCTCGGCGATCTGCCGGTCCGGGAGGACCTCGGCCGACGGCGTTTTTTGCAGGGCGGAGACGGGCATCTCTTTGTAGAGGCTTGCCGCCGGAGACTGGACCATCGCGAGCCCGCCCCTTCGGGCGATTTCACGGAGGCCTTCCGCGCCGTCGTGGCCGCCGCCGGAAAGAATCAGGCCGATGGCGCGCTGCTTCATGGTTTCGGCAAGGGAGATCAGCAGCATGTTGATGCTGCTTCGGCGGTTTGGAAACGGGGACGTATTGACCCGCAGGTCGCATCCAGACGCCCTGCCCTCGATGGTGATATACTCCCGGCCCGAGGCGACGTAGCAGACGCCAGGCTTGACGGGCGCACCGTCGATGGCCCGCTGCACCCGGACGGCGCTCTCCTCGTGGAGATACCGAATGAAGGCGCCGACGCTCTGGCTGGTGTCGTGGATGATGAGAAGGATTGCGGCGGAAAGGTTTCCGGGCAGATAGGGAATGATTTTGAGCAGAGCGCCGTAACCGCCCTCGGATGCGCCGACGGCGCAGATATGGGTGAGGTTTTCCGGGCGCGCCGCCGCGGCGGCACCCGGCCGGACGTTTTTTCCCGTTTTCAGAAACCGGACGGATCCGATATCGACGGCGGCGGCCAGGGTGATCTTGTCGATGATGGTCTGGTGTTGCGCTTCGAGGCCCTGCGCATGGCGGTTGGACGGCTTGTGGATAAAATCGACGGCCCCGAATTTGAGGGTATCGAAGGTCACCTTCTGGCCTTCCCGGGTAAGTGTGCTGCACATCACGGTGGGGAGCGGATGACGGATCATGATGTGCTTGAGCGCCGTCACGCCGTCCATGACCGGCATGTTGATGTCCAGGGTCACCACGTGGGGATCGAGGTCGGGAATCATCGAAAGGGCCTCCCGGCCGTTGCCCGCCTGGCCCACGATCCGGATGTGCGGCGCGCCGGAGAAGATGTTGCAGAGAATATGCCGCATCAGGACGGAGTCATCGACGATGAGGAGCCTTACCCGTTCCGGTGCCGAGCCGTGTGTTTCAGAAATCTGCTTCAGTGTCATACGGCGATCCTCTCCCGATGATCCCGTCCTTCCCGCTGCGTGTGCAGTTTCCGGGTTTCCGCGGCCAGCCGGGCGGCGCTGTCTGCCATCGGGGCGTCCCACCCGAGGGCAACGGTTTCGGCGATCCCCGCGATTCCCCGGGAGACAGCGGAAAACGGATGGTGCATCAGGAGGGTTTCCCGGTTCTTGGCCGAACGGCGGACGGCGTCGTCGTAAAACAGAAAGCCCAGGTAGTCCGCCTCCATGGAAAGCCCCTTCCTCAGGGTCGCTGTAATCCGGGGCAGAACGGCAAGTTCATCCGGGTGGTCGCCCATGTTGAAAACGATTCTGGGCCGAAACCGGCCGCAGAATCTTTCGGCCCTCTCGGCTATCCCGGGATTGGCGCCGTGGAGGGTGTCGAGCAGGGATTCGAGGGTCGGTGCCCCGGCATGGGAGGGCTGTTCAAAGGCCTGAATGAGCCGGCCGAAGGCCGTCTCATCCTTGCAGGCGATCCCGGAGAGCATCCGGAAGATGAAGTTTCTCAAAAACATCACGCAGTTCATGATCGACGTGGTCTCGAAGGTCGTGATCATGATCCCCGACGCCGCCAGTCCGAAAAGGTTCAGGGTGTTGAAGGACGAGCCGGCGCCCAGATCGAGGATGACGTAGCGTGCGGGGAGGGTCCGGATGGCCCGGGCCAGGCGGATCCGCTGCGGGTGGGAAAGATTGGCCATGAACGGCGTTTTCCCGTCGCCCGGCAGAAATTTGAGGTTGGTAAAGGGGGTCTCTGCGGGAAGGTCTTCGAATCTTGCCTGGCGAGATTTGAGAAAATCCCCGATGCCCGGAAGGGTATTGGGCATGCCCAGGCAGGTGTGGAGGTTGGATCCCCCGAGGTCAAGGTCGACGGCGATGGTCGGGTGGCCCAGCCTTGCCAGGGCGATGGCCAGGTTTGCCGAGAAAATGCTTTTTCCGACACCGCCTTTTCCGCTGGCGATGGGGATGATGGTTGTCGGGGGGGTCATGGATCGCCTCCACGTCATGTCGCCATCAGGGATTCAAGGGTGTGGGGCATCTGCCGCTCGTCTATGATCAGATCCACCACGCCCTTTTGGATGGCATTGTCGGTCAAATTTGGGAAGACACAGCACTGACGGTCCTGCACGATGGTGGTGCCGTTGTGCGCCTTGATCCGGGCGAACCCGCGGGCGCCGTCGCTGCCGATGCCGGTCAGAAGAAGGCCGATGGTATTTCGCCCGAAAATTTCGGACGCCGATGAAAACAGGGCATCCAGCGGGGCTGCGACGCTCATGTCGGAATGCAGGCGGACCTCTCCCGTTTCGCTCAATTCCAGGCCCAAAGCATGTTCGGTGGAGCCGATGCAGCAGGCGCCCTGTTGGATGATCATTCCGTCGCGGGCGGCTTCCACCCGCCAGGGGACATGCCGGTTGAATTCCGCTACGAAGGCATCTATGATCTTGGGGGAAATCTCTTGGTGAACGATGATGGCCGCCGGAAGAAAGGGGGAAAGCTTGGACAGGAGCCGAATGATGGTGTTGGGCCCGGTCAGCGTGGTGCCGATGACGATCATGTATTCGAGGGGCTGGAAAGCATAGAGGCGGTCCACCCGGAGAGCCTGTGCCCAGTTTTTACGGAGACGGACCCTTCTGACGTTGGTCAGGTTCATCGAACAGGCGATCTTGATCCGGTCGATTAACTGCTGCCCGGACGTATCGATATCCGTTGAGACCGCCCCCGAGGGTTTGGGTACGAAATCGACGATGCCCAGCCTCAGGGCGTCGAAGGTAACGGCACCGTCGCTGAAGAGGGAACTCAGGGCGACAACGGGGCGGGGGGATTCAACCATGATATGGCGCATGGCGGTCAGTCCGTCCATGATCGGCATATCGATGTCGAGGGTCACCACGTCAGGGTCCATCCGCCGGATCTCTTCAAGGGCTTCCAGGCCGTTGCGCGCGGCCCCGACCACCTCGATGCCGGTGTCCGTCTCGAGGATGCGGGTGACCGCCTTCCTCATGAAGGCGGCGTCGTCCACGACAAGGACCTTGATCTTTCTTTCCATATCTGCTCCAGAATTCGAAAAGGCGCATATCGCCATCGGAACGGGCGCTGCGCGGGATCCCCGGATCCAGGGGCGCGGCCTAAGGTCAGCGGGGCCGGCCGCCGCCGATTTCGCCGTAATCCAACATTCCACCCTGGTGTTTCGCCCGCGCGTGGGTGCCGATGGACAGCTTGATGAGTTCATAGACATCCAGGATCAGGGAAATCCTGCCGTCGCCCAGGATGGTCGCCCCGGAGAAGCCGCTGCTTTCCTGGAGATAGTCGACGAGCGGCTTGATCACCGTCTCCTCCTGGCCGATGAGGGCATCCACCACCAGCCCCACCCGCCGCATGCCCGTGTTGACCACCACCACGAATGACCTTCGGCCGTCCCGGGATGCGGTCTGGATGCCGAACAATTCCGAAAGCCTGAGCAGGGAAAGGGTGCTGTTCCGCAGATAGATGCATTCGACCCCCTCGATGGTGGTGACGTCCTCCCGGGAGATCCGGAGGGTCTCCTCCACCGCCGTCAGCGGGATGGTGAAGATGTCTTGCCCCACCCGGACCAGCAGGGCCTGGATGATGGCCAGGGTCAGCGGGATCTTGATCCGGAAGCGCGTTCCTTCCCCGATCCGGGAATCGATTTCGATGGTGCCGGCAAGCCTTTCCACGTTCTGTCTCACCACATCCATGCCCACGCCTCGTCCCGAGACCCGGGTGACCTCCCTTGCGGTGGAAAAGCCCGGCCTCATGACGAGTTCCAAGAGTTCCCGGCGGCTCATGGGATCGAGCTCCTCCGGGGTGGCGATCCCCCGGGCGGCGGCAGTCCTTCGGATCTCGTCGGGGTCCATTCCCCGGCCGTCGTCGGAGATTTCGATCACCACGTGGTTGCTCTCATGGTAGGACTGCAGACAGAGGCGGCATTCCTCCGGCTTACCGGCCGCAAGGCGCTCCGGAACGGTTTCGCACCCGTGGTCCACGGCGTTGCGGATCAGGTGGATGAGGGGGTCGGAAATCTCTTCGATGACCATTTTATCCAGTTCGGTCTCCTCGCCGATGATCTCGAGATGCACCTTCTTGTCCACATCATGAACGAGGTCGCGGACCAGCCGGGGGTAGCGGTTGAAGAGCTGGGCGATGGGCAGCATCCTGACCTTCATCACCCCCTCCTGGAGTTCATTCGACGCCCTCCCGAGGGCGACGATGGCCTCGCTGATCCGGAAGCTCAGGGCCTTGACCGGCTTCATCTCCCGCGGGTCCAGGCCGACCTTCTCCTTCAGGTAGTCCTGGAGCCGCCGCATCTCCTGGTGGAGCTGAGAAAACCAGGCGCGGCTGACGACCAGTTCGCCGACCTGGTTCATGAGCGCGTCGATCTTGCGGGCATCCACCCGGAGGCTCTGCTTTACGGTCTTTTCGGTCGGCGGATCGGGCCGCCGGGTTTCGGCCGGCGGTGCGTCCGCCCCGGGCTGCGTGGTCGCCGAGAGGCTTTGCGTGTCCTTCTTGCACGCGGCCGGTATGGCCGATGGGGACGG